>CAZVYG010000010.1:14994-93926 GCA_964631605.1 uncultured Verrucomicrobiota bacterium | reverse complement strand
CTTCAACATCCAAACGGTTTTCTGATGAAGCGTGATCCGCTGGACCATGAGGTCCTGGCTTTCCTGGTCGTTGGCCTTGCCCGCCAGCTCGCGCGCCTTGGCCGCGTCCGCCAGCAACTTCTCGTTCGCCACAATGAGTTTCTTCACATAGTCCTCCTGCGAGAGGGGCGCGGCGAATTCCTTCATTTGGGCGGCCTGGGCCAGGGTGGAGAGGCCGCCGATGGCGTAGGAGTTCAAAGCGCGAATGCGCTCCGCAATCTCGTCAATGGCGGTGAAGAGCTCTTCATATTGGGTTTGAAAGGCGGTGTGGAGGGCAAAGAAACCGGGGCCCTCAACGTTCCAATGCGCCAGATGCGTCAGCGCCATCAAGGCATACGAATCGGCAAGCACCTGGTTCAGGCTGTCGGTCAACGAAGTCGTGTGATTCTTCTTGTTCTTCATGAGTATTTCCTTAACAGAAGCCTCTCACTTTGAGAAGGATTAACTGCGGCCCTGCGCCATCGGCGGCGGGGCGTCCTTCGAGGATAGCAATATCCACACCCGCAGCGCCTCCGTCGCGGCCCACGCCTGCGCATCGCAACCGCGCTGGGTGTGGGGGGCATCTCCGTCCACAATCTCGGGCAACTGACCCAGGCAACCTTCGGTCAAAAGCGCAGCCATGCTTCCCAGGTAGGCCTTGGCGGCGGCGACGGCATCCGGCGAGAAACTCCACGCCCGGGCAAGCGCCTCGCAGAAAACGGGGAAGGTCCAGGTCCAGGCGGTGCCGTTATGGTAGGCGGGTTTGCGTCGAGTGTCCTCGTCTCCTTCGTACCGGCCCCAATACGGTTCCAGTGGGTTGTTCAGCAACCGCCCGTCCGGCCCGTGAATCGGCAGCGGCACTCGCACCGGCAGTGGCGCCAGCGAGCGCAAAGCGCCGGGAACCACCAGGTGGCGCCGCACCGCCGCCACACAACGCCGGCCCTGCTCGGGCCGCGCCAGGCCCAGGCTGATGGGAAACAGGCAATTACTGCGCAGCGCGTCGTCTGCCTGAGCCTCGGCTGCGGGCTTGCCTGGCGGCGCGAGGAGGACATCCGCGAAATAGCCGAGGTCGTCGCGCCAAAATCGTTCCTCCAGCGAGGCCTGAGCACGTCGTTCGAGATTCTTCCATTGTTCCTGTTCTGACCCGTCGGACAGCCGGCCGAGCAAACGAAGCAACCGGATCCAAAGCGCCTGAATCTCGACGGGGTAACCCTGACGCGGGGTGCCCGCCGGGTAATTGGTATCCATCCACGTAAAATGGCTTGGGCTCCAGATCAAGGCGGAGGCCGGGTCCATGCGGATCCCGTTGGGGGTCCCCCGGCGGTAGTGGGTCCCAATGCTTTGCAGGACCTGCCGCAGCGTCCGGCCCGAGGTGTCCACCCTCCTCTCAAAAAGATTCGGCGCACCGGCATCCGCCAGTTCCTCGCACACCAAGGCGAACCATAGAGGCGCATCGGAGGTGTCGCGGTTGGAGGCGTCCTCGCCAAAAACAGTATTGGGCAACGTGCCGTCCCGCTCGAAGCGGGCAAAGGTGACGACGAGCTCCTGGACCTCCTGGCTCAGGCCGGCCGCAATCAGGCCGCGGGCGCAAATGAAGGTGTCTCGTCCCCAATCCAGAAACCACGGATAGCCTGCAATCACCGTCTTGCCCGAACCGCGCCGCACGAGAAACGCCTGGATGGCCGCCGCCAGCCGCGCAGCAAACACCTGCCCATCCCCCCTGACCCCCGCGGGCGCACTGGTGCGAAACTCCGGCCTCGCACAAATCATTTCAATCGGGTCTGGATCGGACCTTTCAGCCGTGGCCACGAGCGTGACCTCGGCGCCTTTGGGCAGGGGCAGCTCGAACCAGCCCGGACTGTAGGCGTCCCCCCGATCCGTCTGCCCCCGGTTGCCTTCCACCGGGTGAGGAATGTCCTGGCTCCATTCGGGCTGCGGATGGTACCAACCGGCATCCGAGAAAACCCGCAATTGACGGTCGGGCGCAGGGGTAAAGGCGAACCCGGGTTTTGAGGGGCTGCGACCGCCCGCCCCGGTCTCGAGCAGATGCGTGTGATTCGCAAAATGGTGCTCCGCGGCTCCGTTGCGTTTTGTTTCCGCGTGAAAGCTCCGATCCTCGATGTCGAAGCGCACGGTTAACCGCACCTCTGCCTGCGGGGGCAGTTGCTTGCCGCGGGCCAGGGATTCCTTGGGGCGGCAAAAGTGAAAAACCGTGGCGTTCTGTCCCTTGATCATGGCTGCGCTGATCTGAATCTCAACCGTCCGGCCGTCACCGGCCTGGGCGACAAAGTGCCAGACCGCTGGCGGGCCGGGCTCGAACGAATCGAGTGCCGCGCAGTTGAGCGCGGAGATGAAGCCGTCGGCATTGACCCACACTCGAATCCGCTTCACCAATACATGGCGGTCCACCGGGAGCGTCGGATGAAGGTTTGCTCCCAGCACACAGTCGTATTTTGAGAGAATGCGACCGAGGTCCACGCGCAGCCGGGCCATCCCGCCGCGTCCATTGGTCAGCAGCACCAAATCGTCGGGTCGCGGCTTGCCTTGAATCAAATCTGGAACCGCGGACAACAACTGCAACCGGGCCTCCAAAGGCCGGGCTCCGTCTTTCCAGCGCTGCACGCGAAGATGAGCCTCACCCTTGACTGAGGGCGGCAGGAACCAGGCCACCTCGCCTTCCCGCACCCCAATGGACTCCACGTTTTGAACGGAGCCATCCGGCAGTTGGAGCGTGGCACGGAATCGGGCCGAATCCTTCAGCAAAAGCCAATGGCCGGGCGGGACCAGTGTAACCCGTTTGCAGTCAATCGCTTCCCAGAGGATGACGCGGGAATATTGTTCCCTGGCCATTGAGTCCTGGAGGCGCTCCAGAATGCCCTGCGGGCGATTCACGGCAGCGGTTTCCTGGCTCACTTCAGCCAGGGCTGCGATACCGTCCAGCAAAGCCGCCGGAGCTCGGTCCACCAGTTGGGCCAGCCGCTGCCAATCGAAAGCCCCTATTTGTTCGGTCGGCAGGAGCCGGTTCAAGGCCTGCAAGCCCCAAGCCGCTTGGGCGCGCGCGCGCCGGTATTCGGGGCCACTTTGCCCCAACGGCGCGGGGCGGGGTGCAAGGCAATAGGCAGCGCCCGGCAAAAGGCTGATGTGCCAGCGGGTTCCCTCGACTGCCTTGATCGCAGGCGGGGATTGTCCAAGTAAATCCACCCAACTGGACAAATCGCTCGGCCCGCCGGCTGTGCGCTCCGGAATACGGCCTTTGTCAATCATAAGCTCGCCCGGCCGCGCCGGATCGAGATTCACCAGAACCAAAACCTGATCCCTGGCGTCCCCCGAACGTCGCAACCAAGCCTGAACAGCGCTTTCCGGGGAACTGATTCTGCAAATTGATGCGTTGTCGAAGAAACAGGGGTGGTCGGCAATCAACCGGTTCAGCGCGGCCAACTCTGGAAGGAGGTTGTCCTGGCTGCCCCAAGCCAGCCCGGAGCTTTCATGCACCCGGATTTTCTCACTGGCAAGCCACTCGACCCCGCAGGTAAAGCCGAACCCGCCGCTGACACTCGTGAGGGCGCAGAGGCGATTGCGCAGCAGGGACCAAACCCGTCCCTTGGCTGCCAAACGGTCGTTGTCATGGGTCTCGCTGTAGTTGACCAGCAAGCCCACGCGGTCGCTCTGCCGGATAAGGTGGTCCACGTACCCTGCAACCTGCGGCCCGGAATAATTCTGAAACAGCTCGGAATAGGCCCACTGCATCCCGCCTTCAGTCAGGAGCGCCTCGGTGGCCTCCCACGCTCCGCCCAGGCCTTCGAGGAGGAAGAGGGTTTCGGGATACTCCTGGTGAACCCGTGCGATGATGTATTGCCATGCCGGAACTGGCACCATGTAACCGGCATCGCACCGGAAACCATCCACACCCCGGCGGCACCAGACCAACAGCGCTTCAGCCAATTCATCCCAGAGCGCCACGTTATCGTGCTTGAGCTCGATGAGGTCCTCCCAAGTCACACCCCAAGCCCCGGGATTGACGAATTGGCCGTCCGAGCGACGCAAAAACCACTCCGGGTGCGTGTCCTGCAACACCGACCCCCAACCGGTGTGATTGATCACCATGTCCAGAAAAACACGGCCCCCGCGAAGATGCGCCGCGTGGGTCAACTCGCAAAACTGGTCAACACCTGTCGTTCGCTTGTCCAACTCGACCAGAGCGGGATCCACCGCCCGCAAATCCAAAACGGCATAGGGACTGCCAAAACGGCCAAATCGGGCGTAGATCGTCGGCGTCGGGTTCACCGGCAAGAGGTGAAGAATGCGGCAGCCGAGGGTGTTGAAGATATGATCCATTTGCCGGGTCACATCGCGCAACTTGCCCGAAGGCGGAATAATGGCATACCCGGCATCTTCGAGCGGGCGCAGGCTGCGCGTCAGTTTTTCATCCTTTGTGAAAGCCGCAGTTCTGGAAGGACCAAACAGCCGCGTGAACGCGCAATAAATCACATTCGCCGTGCGGTACGGGTTCGGATGCACGGAAATGCCGACGTCCGCGCCGACCGGCCAATGTTGCCATCCCCGTTCATCCAACAGGTAGGCTTTGGCGCGAAAAAAGCCCGGCTCGGCCAGAGGCAGCTCGACTTCCCAACCACCGTCGTTTTCGCGCATGACAATATCATGCCACGACTTTCCCGCGGGGGAGGCTCCCTGCGCATGCGCTTCGAGAATCTCTTGTCGCAGCACCTCGGCCCGGCCCAGGTTCGTCCGCAGACGCCCAGACCAGGCCGCAGGCCGCAAACCATCAGCCCTGGCCTGGACACGAAAACGAACGACGTCGCCCACAAATCGCCGCAAGCGATCACCGGGCGCCGGAACCATCACGATATCAATTGGTTGCACGATTCACGTCTCTCGACTCAGTTCAGCCCGCTAAACTTGGCTCGTTTCCGACGAAATGCAATCCCACATGCTCCAAGAGCGAATCTTTTCAAAAATTGGGCAGGACTGTCCTTGCTCAGGGCATTCTCTGCCCTAGAGAGGACAGAGAGCGGGGAAAGCCGTTGATATTAGGCAAATGGGACAAGGGCTGAGCGGCGGCTGGCTGCGGTCGAACGAGTCAGTGGCAGGCTGTAACCGGCATAGTCTCCGGGTGTGGCTGTCCGTACAACCGGCCATCGGCCCTGAATCCGCCCCAAAGCGGGACATGGATCACCCGGGCTGGCCCGACGAGGCGTTCGCCAGGGAATTGGCCGAAAGTTTGCTTCCTGCCTGAATTGCCCGGTTGAGTTGTAGAACTTTCGGCGCGCTGCCCGAGAGAAGTTGCGGGCAAAATGAGAATGGCATGGCCACGAGCACATTAACACCGAGTGAAGAGGCGCAATTGGCGCAAACGATTGAGATGTTCGAGGTGATCACTCAATCGCAGCCCGATGATTACCAATCGCTGGAAATCCTCAAGGAGGCCTATTCGAAGCTGGGCCGCGAGCAGGATGCCGTCAAGCTGTCCAAGCGCATCGCCCAGTCCTATGTGCAGATGGGCCAGTTCTCCTCCGCGATTCTCGAATACGAGACCGTTCTGCAGCGCTTTCCCGACGACGCCGAAGCTCAAGAGGCTCTCAAAGCAATCGAAAGCAAGGCCAACAGTTTTCCGGTCGAACCCTCTTTGGACACCCTGCCCCCCATCAAGCGGGCGGGAGAAACATCTCAGACGCGCCGCGTGGGCATCCCCGTGCCCAAAGGGGAGGTCGAGGATGGACGCCGCCAGATGCAGAAGCTTTTCGTGGACAGCCGGATCATTACCGCTGCGGATTTCGATCAATGCTGGCCCAAATATGATTATTCGGTTCCGCCACAGGACGTGACCGAGCCATTCATTCAGGTCCTCGCCGATAAAGGACTCGTCCCCATCGAGCAATCGCTCAAGCTCCTATGCGACAAAACCCGCTCGGCTTTTCTCCCCTTAAACCTCTATGACGTGGATATGGACCTGGCGCGCACGTTTGCGGCGGAGATCTGCCGACGCTGGTGCGTGCTGCCCTTTGATCGGATGAGCAAGTCCATCCTCGTCGCCACGGCCAACCCCTTCAACCAGCAGGCGGGCAAGGAACTGGCCCAAGCCAGCGGCCACCGGTTCCTCTGGTATTTGGTTCCGCCGATTGACCTGGTCAAAAACCTTCGCAAAGCCTTCCGCTAAAGCCATGCCTCCCGTCAAATCATTTGGTGAACGCATCGCCGACGCCCTCGTCGAGGACGGCTTGCTCACCCTCGAACAGGTCCAGGAACTGCTCGAACAACAAAAGAAGGAGGGCACCCGCCTCCTCAAGCTGGTCCTGGAAAAAGCCTACGTCAGCGAACAGGACATGGCGGTTTCGATGGGACGCGTCCTCAATACCCCGCCCATCAACCTCAGCCGTCTCATGATTCCCGCCGAGATCGCCGAACTGATCCCGCGCGAAATCGCCCGCAATCATAAGGTCATTCCCGTCTCCCGGCTGGAAAACAAGCTGTTTCTGGCGATGGCCGACCCGCTCAACGTGCTGGCCCTGGACGACGTCCGCCGAATCACGCGCCTGGAAGTTTCGCCACTGATTGCCGCCGAAAAGGCGATCATTGACAAGCTCAACCACATTGACGCTTCCAAGAGCGGGAGCATGGAGGACATCATTTCCGACGCCCGCATCAAGGGCGATGTGGACCCCGACGCCGAGAATGTCGAGGTTTCCAAGGAAACCATCGAGGAGGTCAACCTCGACCAACTGGCCGCCTCCAGCGAGGAAGCTCCCGTCATCAAGCTGGCGAACCTCATTCTGCTGCAAGCGGTCAAAGACCGCGCCAGCGACGTCCATATCGAGCCTTTCGAGAAAAGCCTGCGGCTGCGCTATCGCATAGATGGCGTGTTGGTGGATGCCACGCCTCCGCCCAAGCAAATGCAACTGGCGCTGGCCTCCCGCTTCAAAATCATGAGCAGCCTTGATATTGCCGAACGCCGCCTTCCGCAGGACGGGCGTCTGCGCATTCGCGTCGCGGGCCGGGATTACGACCTTCGGGTGTCCATCATGCCAACCGTCCACGGGGAGAAAATCGTGTTGCGGTTGCTGGACAAAACAAACCTTTCCGCCAGCATTGACAAGTTGGGTCTGGACCCCGACACGTTCCAGCAATTCAAGGCGGCGATTGATGCCCCGCACGGACTGATCCTGGTCACCGGGCCGACCGGCTCCGGCAAGACCACCACCCTGTATTCCGCGCTCAACGAACTGAACAATCCCATCTACAACATCATCACCGTGGAGGACCCCGTCGAATTCCAAGTCCCCGGCATTAACCAGGTGCCCGTCAAAAAGGAAATCGGCCTTAGCTTCGCCAACGCGCTCCGCTCCATCCTCCGCCAGGACCCGGACATCATCATGATCGGAGAAATCCGCGACACGGAAACGGCCGAAATTGCGGTCGAGGCGGCCCTCACCGGCCACCAGGTGCTCAGCACCATGCACTGTAATGACGCGCCGGGCGCCATCGCCCGCCTGGACGACATGGGCATCGCGCCGTTCCTCATTTCCTCGTCGGTGATTCTCTCCTGCGCCCAGCGCCTGATGCGGCGCATCTGTTCGCACTGCAAGGAGCCCGTGACCTACCCTCCCAAAATGTTCCAGGACCTTGGCATTGATCCGAGCATCTTTGACGGCACCACCCTTTACCGCGGCCACGGGTGCGAACGCTGCAAGAACTCCGGTTATCTCGGCCGGCTTGCGATTATCGAAGCCATGACCATCACCGACGAAATCCGCAAACTCATCATCGCCCGGGCCAGCAGCCGGGAGATGGGTAAAATCGCCATCGGTCAGGGCATGCGCACGCTCCGCATGGTGGCCCTGGACCGCGTCCGGGAAGGAGTTTCAACTCTTGAACAGGTGCTGGTCCTCACGTCGGCCCATTAGCAAAACTGGCGGGGAAAACGCCCAGACCCCGCCAGCAACTCACCGCGTTGATTATCACTGACTAACCAAAGCCCGGCGCCGAAACCCGCCCCCCAGTCCCTGCCAGTGCAACCTTCCTTGCACCGCAAGCTCAAAAGCCGGTTCCAACCGCCAGACGGCAGCACGCCTTCAGGCAGCCAACGAACGCTCCAGTTGATAACTTAAGGTGTTGTAGTAGCGCCGTTTCAGACCCCGCTTAATCCGTTGCCGTTCCCGCGCCTTCACCAGGTGCTCCACGCAGCGCGACCCATGGACCGCGGGTTTGCCGCACTCCGTGCAGCGCTTATCCCGCTGCATTCGCAACTGATACTTCCGCTGGCGCGACACCGGCAGGTCCGTGAACTCATCTTTGATTGGTCGTCTCATGTTCTCAAACGTTTATTGTCAAAACCATTTCTACAACATATTGACAATAGGACCGGCCGGATCGCTCAATCTTTTTGCCCGCCGCTCCCGGGGTCGCCCGCCCCGTGGCCCACCCCCCGCTGCCGCGCCCACGCGCGCAAGCGGCCCAGCCGCCAGAAAACCAGCCCGAAAAACACTGCCCCGCACAGGTTTACACCTGCGGTGTAGCCCAGCTTGTAACTGACCCCCCGGTTGTGAATCGAATAGATGGTGACATCCCGTCCCGCAGCGAGGGCCGGCCAGGTCATGGGCATCAACGCCCCTTGAATCATGCCCCGCCCAAAACCTGCGGGCACGGTCTCCTTTTCCAAGCTGGCACAAACAGTATTCATTAGGCTTCCCACCCCAACCGCAACCAGAAGGAACAAACCGGCGCGCCAGGCCAGACCCCGGAGGAACCGTCGCGAGAAGGAACCGGATTTAAAGTCAATCATAACATGCAACCGAACTTGGTTCTAATACCCTGCGGTATAAGTAATGCAAGCCACGGCCGGCAACTAACGCGCTCGAAGGGTCCGGAAGCGGCGCACTCGCAGAGCGTGCCCTGCCGGGTCCGGGTTTCATTTCCTCTTCTCCACCCCGGGGGGTTGCAGTGCCGCCGAAGCGGTCGGTCTCCCCCGGGGCACCCCTGCTCTTTTCACCGCTCGCCACCATCGCATCCACCGCACCGTGTCCCGCCACGGGCGTATTTTGCTCCGCTCGACGTGGTAAATCACTCGAATGGGGACAAAAGCAATCCGGGCGCCGGCAGCCGCGAAGGCCAGCAACATTTCCGATTCAATTTCGAAATGCGTGGCGTGGATGGGCAGGGTCGTCCAGGTGTCGAGTTGAATCAGACGAAAGCCGCACTGGGTGTCCGGCCATGCCTGTCCGGCCCACCGGCTCAGGCGCGCGCTCATCCACCGGTTGACCCACCGCCGGATGAAAGGCATCGCTTCCGCGCCCTCCATCCGGTTCCCCACGACCAGTTGCGCCCTTTCACGTTTTGCGCAGTCGAAAAAAGCCGGAATATCGCCGGGGTCATGCTGCCCGTCTCCGTCCAGCAGGATGACCCACTCAAAAGCTCGATCGCGAGCCCAGGTGCAGCCGGACTGGATCGCCGCTCCTTTGCCTTGCCAGTTCGGGTGACGGACCACCTCCGCGCCCGCTTTCCGCGCCGCTTGATCCGTCCCATCCACCGAACCGTCATCCACAACGAGCACCGTGGGCAGGTGCCGGCGCACGCCCGCCACCACTTCGCCGATGAACGCGGCCTCGTTCAGGCAGGGAACCACCGCAACGCAATTGGACGTCCAATCCATTGCCTGATTGTTTCCCACCCTGGGGTGGCCGGCCAAGCGCAAACCTCATCGAATTGACTTCCCCCGTGATTTTTCTACTGTGGTTCAAAATCGAGTTGAATTTGCGAGTCGTTATTGTCACGGGAGCCAACGGAGGTCTGGGTCAGGCCATCGCGGCGGCATTCTTGCGCGAGTCCCCCGGGAACTTCGTCTGGCTGGGAGTGCGGCGGCGGCGGGAGCGGGCGGAATCCTTGGCCCGCGAGTTTCCCGGCCGTTCCCGCTGTTTGGACTTGGACGTTACTCAACCGGCCGAGTGGCAGGCAGCGGTCAAGATGGTCTCCGATACCCACTCCCGGATTGACGTGCTGGTCAACAATGCGGGAACCCACTCGGATGGTTTGCTGGCGACCATGCCCTCTCCCCAATGGGAGGAAGTCCTGGCCACGCACCTGGACGGCGCTTTCCACGGATGCCAGGCCGTGCTCCCGGCCATGATCGCCCAACGAAGCGGGCGAATTGTCAACATCGCCTCACTGAGCGCGCTGCTTCCGCCGCCGGGCCAGGCCAACTACGCCGCCGCCAAGGCCGGACTGGTCGCCCTGACCCAATCCCTGGCCAAAGAGGTCGCCCGCCTCAATATTACCGTCAACGCCGTTTGCCCGGGTTACATTGACACCGAGGCACTCCAGTCACTGGGCCCGGAGGAGCGCCGGGCGGCCCAGGCCCGAGTGCCCATGCGCCGGTTTGGCAAGCCGGAGGAAGTGGCTGCGGCCGTGGTCTTCCTCGCCAGCTCCGCTGCCAGCTACGTCACCGGCGCCGTTTTGAAAGTGGATGGCGGAATTTATTAGCATGGAGGACGCAAACACACTCAAATCCAGAATCAAGGACATGATGGTCGAAAACCTCATGCTCCAAGTCAGCCCCGCCGAGATCGGCGACGAGCAACCGCTCTTCGGGCCGGGCAGCCTCGGTCTGGATTCCGTGGACGCCTTGCAGTTGGTCGTGGCGCTGGACAAGACCTTCGGTTTGAAAATCCCGGACCCCGCCGCGGCCCGTCAGATTCTTCAAAACGTCAATTCCATCGTGCAGGCCGTCCAGGACAAACTAAACGGCGGCTCGCCGCCCAACCCCCGGGCGTAATTTAAGGGAGGCTCCAGGGGGCGGGTGTCATCGTTCTCCTCCCGGTCGTGTCGCCCTCCAGTGAGCCATTCGGCACCTCCCGCCACTTAATCCCCACCGCTTGTCTGGCCAGACCGGCCCCAGGCGGCAGCCAGCCAACACAGCCCGGAGCGCCGAGAACCGGGGAAGTCGCACTTTACACTTAGGGATTGTTTTATAATCCGGATTTCTTCATGCTGCCCGGCCATAACAATTGACTATGCGGCAGGTTAACCTTGGCATGATTGGCGGGGGAACGGTGGGCAGCGGCGTCTATCACGCGCTGCGGCTCAACGGTGAGCTCCTGGCCGCGCGCATTGGAGTGCCGATCCGGGTTCGGAAAGTCGCCGTGAAAGCCTTCGA
Organism: uncultured Verrucomicrobiota bacterium; assembly: GCA_964631605.1. Lineage (GTDB taxonomy): Bacteria > Verrucomicrobiota > Verrucomicrobiia > Limisphaerales > UBA8199 > JARKQH01. Next base: position 82,744 of record CAZVYG010000010.1, on the reverse strand, counting down.
CGAGCCCCGGCCCTATAGCATCCCGCGATCGCTGATGACGCTGGATTGGCGACAGGTCGTCCACGACCCGACAGTGGACATCGTCACCGAACTGGTCGGGGGCACAACCATCGCTCGGACCATGGTCCTGGCGGCGCTGGAATTGGGCAAGCCCGTGATCACGGCCAACAAAGCGCTGCTGTCCGCGCATGGGGAGGAGCTGTTCGCGGCGGCAAGAAAACACCGAACGAATCTGTACTACGAGGCCAGCGTTTGCGGCGGCATTCCCATCATCAAATCGCTGCGCGAGGGCTTCGTCGGCAACCGGATCACGCACCTTTACGGCATTGTCAACGGGACCTGCAACTACATCCTGACCCGGATGAAACTCGAAGGGGCGGACTTCGAGGCCGTGTTGAAGGACGCGCAGGCGCAGGGGTACGCCGAGGCGGAGCCTTCGCTGGACGTGGATGGGTATGACGCGCAGCACAAGATCGGCATTCTGGCGTCGCTGGCTCACGGTTTCTGGGTGAAGCCCGGGAAGATTTACGTCGAGGGAATTCGCGGGATCACGCGGCTGGACATGCAATATGCGGGGCAATTGGGCTACACGATCAAGCTGCTGGGCATTATCAAGGCGGGACCGGACGAAACCGGCGGCCAGGCGCCGCGCATTCAGGTTTCGGTCTATCCCACGCTGGTGCCCAACACGCACGTGCTGGCCAGCGTCAACCATGTCTTCAACGCGGTCTTTGTCCGCGGCGACATCGTCGGAGACACGCTCTTTTATGGCCGCGGCGCCGGCAAGGATGCCACGGCCAGTGCGGTGCTGAGCGACCTGGCGGATGCGGCTCTCGACCTCACCGGTGGAACCAAGGGCCGCGTGCCGGCCTTTGTGCCTCACGCCCGCGGCGGCGCGGTGGTCCCGATCCGCGAGGTGGTTTCCCGCTATTTCGTTCGTTTGAACGTCGCGGACCGTCCCGGAACGCTCGCCCGAATCAGCCGCATCTTTGGCGACGCTCAGATCGGCATCTCCTCGGTGATTCAGCCCGAGGGGCACGAAGGCGGCAGCGTGCCGCTGATCATGATGCTGCATGAGGCTCCAAACGGCGCGGTCCTTAGGGCCTTGCAGCGCATCCGGGCTCTGCCGGTCGTGAAGGGTCAACCGGTGCTGATTCGGGTGGAGAATTTTAATTAGGCAGCGAGCCGGCGCCGGGAAACACCGGCGGAGCGGTTGAAGTTTTATGGCATTAATAGTTCAGAAATATGGCGGGTCCTCCGTGGCCAACACGGAGCGAATCAAGAACGTGGCGGCGCGCGTCGCCAGTTACCATCAGAAGGGAGACCAGGTCGTCGTAGTGGTGTCGGCCATGAGCGGCGTCACAGACAGCCTCATCAAGCTGGCCAAGGAAATCATGGCCCTGCCCAATGAGCGCGAGATGGACATGCTGCTGGCGACGGGCGAACAGACCACCATCGCCTTGACCGCCATCGCGCTGCATGCCCTGGGAGTCAAGGCCGTCTCCCTCACCGGTGCGCAGGCGGGCATCGTCACCGATGGCGTTCACACCAAGGCCAAAATTCAAAACATCACTCCCCGCCGCATCCATGAACTCCTGGCTCAAGGTAATGTGGTCATTGTGGCCGGGTTCCAGGGCCAGACCCCCGAGGGCCAGATTACCACCCTCGGCCGCGGCGGGTCCGATCTCACCGCCATCGCGCTGGCGGCGGCCGTCAAAGCCGACCTGTGCCAGATTTACACCGACGTGGACGGCGTTTATACCGCCGACCCCCGCATCGTCCCCAATGCGAAAAAGATGGAGGAAATTTCCTATGACGAGATGCTCGAACTGGCCAGTCTCGGCGCCAAGGTGATGCAGTCTCGCTCCGTCGAGTTCGCCAAGAAATTCGGGGTGGTGTTTGAAGTTCGATCCAGCTTAAACGACAACCCAGGAACGATTGTGAAAGAAGAAACCAAAAGCATGGAAGGCGTCGTGGTGCGCGGCGTCTCGCTCGACAAAAACCAGGCCAAAATCACGCTGGTGGCGGTCCCGGACCACCCCGGAATCGCCGCCCGCATCTTCAAAGCCATTGGAGACGCGGCTATTAACGTGGACATGATTGTGCAGAACATCAGCCACGGCAGCGGCAAACCGGCCACGGACCTCTCCTTCACCGTGGACAAGCCGGATTTGCTCAAGGCGCAAAAGGTCATCGAAGGGCTGAAAGGCGAGATCGGTTTTGACCAAGTGATTGCGACCGACAAGATCGCCAAACTGAGCCTGGTGGGGGTGGGCATGAAGAGTCACACCGGCGTGGCCGGGAAAATGTTCGAAACCCTCGCCCGCGAGGGGATCAACATTGACATGATTTCCACCAGCGAAATCAAAATCTCGGTCGTGATTGATCTGGCGCACGGCGAAAAAGCCATGAAGGCGGTCCACGCTGCCTTCATCGGCTGAAACGGCCGCCCACGGACGCCGGCGCCAGCCCCAACCGGCGCATTGCCCTGGTGGGTTTGCGGGCGAAACAGGGAAGCCGGGCGGTCGGCCGTTGCCCGGGGCGCTGAAAAAGCGCTGTGAAAAAGCGCTGTTGACGTTGGAGACAGGAACAAGTAAGTTGAGGTCGTGAAAGTGAACTTGAACCTGCTGCTATCCCTGGCGCTGCTGCTGAGCGGCGCGGACGGCGGGTTGTAGTTTGGTGAGGATTCTGATTAAACCCGTTGCCGTCCGGCAGCGGGTTTTTTATTTACCCACTGAGCGGATGGCGCAACAATGATAAAGTGACTGTTATGCTCAAAGACCCGTCCAAAAAATACCGGCCGTTTCCCCCTGTCCATTTGCCTGACCGCCAGTGGCCCAACCGGGTGCTGACCCGCGCGCCGATGTGGTGCAGCGTGGACCTGCGGGACGGGAACCAGGCGCTGGCGGTGCCGATGAATGTGAGCCAGAAGCTCGAGCTGTTCCAGGCGCTGGTGAAGTGCGGATTCAAGGAGATCGAGGTGGGCTTCCCATCCGCCTCCAATACCGAGTTCACCTTCAACCGGCGGCTGATCGAGGAGCGCCGCGCCCCCGAGGATGTCTGGCTCCAGGTCCTGGTCCAGGCCAGGGAGGATTTGATTGAACGCACGTTCCAATCGCTGATCGGGGCGCGCAAGGCGATCATCCACCTCTACAATTCCACTTCGCCAGCCCAGCGGCGCGTCGTGTTCGGGCTGTCCAAGCCGGAAATTGTCAAGGTGGCCGTGCGAGGCGCCCAAATGATCCAGGACCGCCTGCCGCTGCTCAAGGGCACCGAGGTGCGGTTGCAGTACTCGCCCGAGAGCTTCAGCGCCACCGAGGTGGAGTTTGCCCAGGAGGTCTCGGAAGCCGTGATGGAAGTGTGGAAGCCAACCCCGCAGCGGAAGGCGATTCTGAACCTGCCGGACACGGTGGAAGTGGCCACGCCGAACATCTATGCGGACCAGGTCGAGTACATTTGCCGCAACATCAAGAACCGGGACGCGCTGATCATCAGCCTGCACACGCACAACGACCGCTCGACCGGCGTGGCAGCGACGGAACTCGGGTTGTTGGCGGGAGCGGACCGGGTCGAGGGAACCCTCTTCGGCAACGGCGAACGCACGGGCAACCTTGATATCGTGACGGTGGCCTTGAACCTGTACATGCACGGCATTCACCCGCAATTGGACTTCTCCAGTCTCAATGCCCTCCGGGACATTTACGAACGTTGCACCGGCATGACGGTGCCGCCGCGTCATCCCTACGCCGGAGAGTTGGTCTTCACCGCCTTCAGCGGTTCGCACCAGGACGCCATCCGCAAAGGCCTGGCCGAATGGGCAAAAGGCGAACGCCAGTACTGGGATGTGCCCTATCTGACCATAGATCCGCGCGACATTGGCCGCGAGTATCGCGAGGTCATCCGCGTCAACAGCCAGTCGGGCAAGGGGGGTGTGGCCTACCTGCTCGAGACCGAGTTCGGCATCCAGTTGCCCAAGGAAATGCAGCGCGAGTTCGGCCCCCTGGCCAACGACGAGGTGGACCGTTTGGGCCGCGAAGTCAGCGGCGCCGAGCTCAAGGAGATGTTCTGGCACGAGTACATCGAGCGAACAAGCCCCTGGCAGTTGCGCTCGTTCGCAACCGAGAGCCGGAACGGGACGGTTCGCTGCCGCGCAGAGCTGCTGCGCGAGGGGCAGGCCGTCGAAGTCCAGGGCGAGGGCAACGGCCCGCTGGCGGCGCTGGTGCATGGGTTCGGCCGTGTGGGAGTGCCGCGCTTCGAGATTCTGCATTACAGCGAGCACGCCTTGAGCGCAGGCGAGGAAGCCTCGGCGATTGCCTATATTCAGATTCGTGACAGCCAGGGGCGCACGCGCTGGGGCGCCGGCGTGGACACCAATATCGAGCTGGCCTCGGTCAAAGCCGTGCTGAGCGCGCTAAACCGGGCGCTGGCGGCCTGAACGATCCGGCCGCGGGGTTGCGCGCTACCGGCAGAAAATCAAAACCAGAATCTGGACGGATAGAATCCGCAACAGCATGGTGAGGGGATACACGGTGGCGTAGGCCACCGAGGGGGCATCCGAGCCGCTGATGGTGTTGGCGAAAGCAAGCGCCGGCGGATCGGTCATGCTGCCGGCAAGCAGGCCACTGATGACGGTGAAGTTCAACTTCAGCATCAGCCGCGCGAAAACCCCGACCAGGAGGGTGGGAATCACCGTGATCGCCAGTCCCCCCACGAGCCAGTAAAGCCCTTCGGCGGTGAAAACGGTGGCGAAGAAATTCTCGCCCGCCTTGAGGCCGACGCAGGCCAGGAACAGGACAATGCCCAACTCGCGGAAGGCCACGTTGGCGTTGGCGGGCATGTACCAGACCAGCGGGCCAATCCGTCCGATCCGGCTGAGAATAATGGCCAAAAGCAGCGGCCCGCCCGCGATGCCCAGCCGAACAGGGACGGGCATGTTGGGCACCGCCAGCGGGAGCGAACCGACCAGGACCCCCAGGGCGATGCCAATGAAAATCGGAATGAAATTCGTCTCATTCAGAGCTTTGAGCCGGTTGCCCAGAACGGCCGAAACCTTGGCGATGGCGCTTTCCTCCCCCACAACCTGGAGAACATCGCCGAACTGGAGATGGAGGTCCGGCACCGCGGTCATCTCGATGTCGGCGCGGGTGACGCGCGTAACCGTCACGTTGTAGAGGTCGTCCAGGTCCATTTCCTCAAGGGTTTTGCCCAGCACGTCCTGCTGCGTCACCACGATCTTGCGCGAAACCACTCGCCCCGGAGCCTTGACCAGGTTCAAATCGCTCACCTTGCCGATGACGACGCGGAATTTTTCCAGCGCCTTGCGCGTCCCGACCGCCAGAATGACGTCCCCTTGGTGGAGAACCGTCTGCTCGGTCGCCGTTTCAACCTCGGTGTTTCCCGCCCGCTTGATGCGGGAGACCACCACCCCGCCCTCCCGCCCCGGCACCTCGCCGATGGGCAGATTCTCCAGGTTGGGATTCTGCACCACGAGGTTCATGCGCTCCAACGGCTCAATGCCTGCCTTTTGCTCGGCGCGGAATTGTTCGGCCTCCTGCTCCGGGTTGACACGGAAGAAGGTCTTGATCAACAGCAGGACGAAGATGATTCCAAACACGCCGCCGGGATAGGCCACCGCATAGGCCAGCGCCGGCAAGGTGACTTTGGCGCCGGCCTCGCCCCCGAGCATTTTCAGCGTTTGCTGCGTGGCGCCCAGCGAGGGCGTGTTGGTGGTGGCGCCCGAAAACAACCCCAGGGCGGCGACAATATCAAAGCCCGCGACCCAGGCCAGGGAGACGGCGATGAGGGCGCCGAGGCATATCACGGCGACCGCCAGCAGGTTTAGTTTAAGCCCTTGCTTTCGGAGTGAGGCAAAGAAACCAGGCCCCAGTTGCAGCCCGATGGTGAAAACAAAGAGAATCAGGCCGAACTCGCGGACGAATTCGAGGATTTCCTTCTCGATTCGCAGGCCAACATGACCGGCGGCGATTCCAGCGAACAGGACACCCGCGATTCCCAAGCCGACGCCCTTGAACTTGACGCTCGAGATCGCCAGGCCGACCACAGCCACCAGCATCAGGACGAGGACCGCCCAGGCCACCGGCTGCGCTGTTGCCATTTCTTTGATCCAGACCATTTGCACCTGCCAAGTTTTACTCCGGGTTCAGCGGCCGCCCCAATCTGGCCATGAACCCTTTACCCGCGCATCGCTGAATATCACACTGCCAGCCTAAACGCCGCTAAAAGCCGCGAACCCGCCATCCACGGGAACCACCACGCCGGTAACGAAGCCCGACGCCTGGTCCGAGGCGAGCCAGAGCAAGGCGCCGATCAAATCCTCCGGCGCTCCAAAGCGGGCCATGGGGGTGTGGGCGAGGATCGTGTTGGCGCGCGGCGTCCAGGTACCATCCGGCTTGGTGAGCAGCGCCCGGTTTTGTTCCGTCACGAAAAAGCCGGGGGCGATGGCGTTGACCCGAATGCCGACGCGGGAGAGGTGCACGGCGAGCCACTGGGTAAAATTGCTGACCGCGGCCTTGGCGCCGCTGTAGGCCGGGATTTTGGTGAGCGGCCGGAACGCGTTCATGGAGGAAATGTTGATGACGGTTCCGCGGCCGGCGGCGGCCATTTCGCGCGTGAAGGCCTGCGTGGGCAGCAGCGTGCCGAGGAAATTGAGATTGAACACAAACTCAATTCCCTTGGGGTCCAGGTCGTAGAAGGTGACGATGCCCTCGGCGGCCCCAGCCACATCCTCCTTGCGCAGGTATTCGAGCGTGGTGGTGCCTTTGGGGTGGTTCCCGCCCGCCCCATTGATGAGGAGAGAAACGGGTCCCAGCTCTTTTTTCACCGTCTCGTTGGCCGCCTTGAGACTGGCCTGGTCGAGCACATTGCACGCGACACTCATGGCCGTGCCGCCTTCCTTGCGAATCGCGCCGGCCACGGCCTCCGCCGCCTCCGCTTTCAAATCGGCCACCGCCACCCGGGCCCCGCACGCCGCCAGCGCGCGGGCCATGGTGCTGCACAAAACGCCGCCGCCGCCCGTGACGAGGGCAACCTGGTTCTTAAGGTCAACTGTGAAGGGTGTGTTCATGATTTTGGATGAGGTTAGTTTTCAAATCGTTTGCGCCAGGCCCACAAGCCCAGGGCCGGGTTTGAGATAAAAAAGATTCGCTCGCCGTCCGGCAGGGTGTTCCACCCGTCTTTGAGGCGTTTGGGATCGTAACGCCGGCTCAGCGCGGCCAAATCGGCGTAGGCAAAACCCACACTCTCGATTTCCTCCCGCGAGAGGTGTCCGGGGCAATAGGTGATGTTGAACCGGCCCTCGCTCGAGCCGTGAATCAGGTGGGCAGCGGCGCTGAGGTTGTCGCGCAACTCCGCCTGGGCCCGAACCGCCGCCAGCGTGGCTGGAGTACCCCGATAGCCATACTTGCGGATGAGCCGGTCAATTTCGGGATCCTCGCCGAATTCCTTGAGGCCCGGCGCCAGCACCAGAAGCTCGCCGCCGTCGGCCATGGCCATGCGGGTGCGGTAAATGCTCTTGTTGCCCAGCCAGGTGCTCTTGAACTCGGCGGGGTCCAGGTAAACCACCACCTTGTGGAGCGGCTCATCGAGCATCTCGAAATTGACTTCGAGCGACAAATCGGCCGCTTTGGTGAACGCGGAGGCATCATCCCCGATGAAAAGCCCGCGAACGCGCAACTGGCCCTCCGCATCCCGGCTGACCACCGTGTGAACATACACAATCGGCAGGTGGCGGGTGAACTTCTCGCCGGCGTAATTGAGGATCCGCCGAACCGGCGTGTCCGCCCGCCCCATCATGCGCTCCATGCCATAGGCGGCCCCGACGAAATGGCTTTTGTTGATGCCCTCGGCGCCGCCGGTGCCGACAAAGATGTTCTTGTTGTAATTGGCCATCCCAATGACCTCGTGCGGAACGACCTGTCCAATGGACAGAATCAGGTCATGCTTGCCAGTCCAGATCAGGTTGGCCAACTGGGCCGGCCACGGGAAATCCACCGCCCCGCCGGAAACCTCACGCACGAACTCGCCCGGCACTTCGCCCACGGTGGTCACGCCGGTGCGCCAGTTGTGAACGCGGAAGAGATTGGATGGAACACCGGCGAACATCTCGGCCATCTGCTGAGCAGACATGGGGGAATGCGTGCCCAGGGCGGGCAGCACGTCCACCAGCCGGTCGCCAAAATAATCGTAGGCGATCCGCGTGAGGATGCCGGAGTGCGAATGAAACCGCGTGAAATCGGGAGGAATTGCCAACACCCGCCGCGGGGAACCGAGACGTGCCATCGCCTGGGCGAAACCCGCCCGCAGGTCGTCGGTCGTCAGTTTGTCCGTTGCGGAGCCACGTTCAAAATAGAGCATAACAATGCATCACCATACCCCGCGGTGAGCAGCAGGGAAAGTTCTTTGCTGTTTGCGCCTGGCGGGACAAAAGCCCCGGCCAGGCGCTCGCAAACCCGTCAAGGCGCTGCCAGGCGCCTCTCCGCCCCGCTTAGACGGTGTACGTGCTGGAAGCCACCCGCCCGCCTGTGCCCGTCCAGTTGGTGTGGAAGAACTCGCCGCGGGGCTTGTCCACGCGCTCGTAGGTGTGGGCGCCAAAGTAGTCGCGTTGCGCCTGGAGCAGGTTGGCCGGCAGCCGCTCCGAGCGGAACCCATCGAAGAAGGCCAGGGCGGTGCTGAAGGCCGGGACCGGGATCCCCTTCTTGACTGCCGCGCTGACCACCTTCCGCCACGAGCGGGTGCAGCTCTTGATGGCTTTCTTGAAGAAGGGATCAAAGAGCAGGTTGGGCAGCTCGGGATTCTTGTCAAAGGCTTTCTTGATGTCGCCGAGGAAGGCGCTGCGAATGATGCAGCCTCCGCGCCACATCAAGGCGATGCCGCCATAATTCAGGTTCCACGAATACTGCTGGGCCGCGGCCCGCATGAGCATGTAACCCTGGGCGTAGCTGATGATTTTGGAGGCGTAAAGGGCCTTGCGGATGTCGTCAATCCAGCGCTGGCGATCCCCCGGCAGCCTGGTATTGGCGGGTGGAAAGACCTTGGAGGCCTGGACGCGCAAATCCTTCATCGCCGAAACGCAGCGGGAATAGACCGCCTCGGCAATCAACGTGATGGGAATGCCCATTTCCTGGGACGAAATAACGGTCCACTTGCCGGTGCCTTTCTGGCCGGCGGTGTCGAGAATCTTGTCCACCAGCGGCGCGCCGTCGTCGTCTTTCTTGGCAAGGATGTCGCGGGTGATCTCGATCAGGTAAGACTGCAGTTCCCCTTCGTTCCAGACCTTGAACACCTCATGCATTTCGTCAGCGGACATGCCGAGGCCGTCCTTCATGATGTGATAAGCCTCGCAAATAAGCTGCATGTCGCCGTATTCGATGCCGTTGTGAGTCATCTTCACGTAGTGACCGGCGCCGCCTTCGCCCACCCAATCGCAGCAGGGTGTGCCATCGGCGACCTTGGCGGCGATCGCCTGGAAGATGGGTTTGACATGCGGCCAGGCGGCCGGACTGCCGCCGGGCATGATGCTCGGGCCGTGGCGCGCCCCTTCTTCCCCGCCGGACACCCCGGTGCCGATGTAGAGCAGGCCTTTGGATTCCACGTATTTGACGCGGCGGATGGTGTCCTCGAACAGCGAGTTGCCACCGTCAATAATGATGTCGCCGGGCTCGAGCACCGTGAGGAGCTGCTCGATGAACTCGTCAACCGCCTTGCCGGCTTTGACCATGAGCATGACCCGGCGGGGTTTCTTGAGCATGGCCACCATTTCCTGCAGCGAATGGGCGCCGAGGATCCGGGTGCCTTTTGCCTCGTTGTTGAGGAAATCATCCACCTTCGAGACGGTGCGGTTATAGGCCACGACCGTGAAGCTGTGGTCGTTCATGTTAAGGATCAGGTTCTGGCCCATGACGGCCAGGCCGATGACAGCAATATCACCTTGAGGTTCCATAAAAATGTCGTGTTAAGGACTTCCGGAGTTTTGGGTTAACGTTGGATGCGCGCGGAGCCGCCTTTGGCGAACGCTTTGACCTGGTCAACCGTGGCCATGGTGGTGTCGCCGGGGAAGGTGGTCAAGAGCGCGCCGTGGGCCCAGCCGAGCTTAAGCGCCTCTTCGGGTTCCTGACCGGTCAGCATGCCATAGAACAGGCCGGAGGCAAAGCCGTCGCCGCCGCCAACGCGGTCGTAAACATTCAACTCGCAGGTGGGGGCGGTGAAGCACTTGCCGTCAATCCACGCCACCGCGCTCCAACTATGATGGTTGGTGGAATGCACTTCGCGCAGCGTGGTGGCCACGACTTTGACCTTGGGGTAATTGCGGACGACTTCATCAATCATGCCGAAGAAGACCGACGGATCGAGCTTGGATTTGGCCGCGACATCGGGACCTTTGAGCCCAAGGCCCTTCTGCAGGTCTTCCTCGTTGCCCACCAGCACGTCCACATGCTCGACAATGCGTTTCATCACCGAGAGGGCTTTGGCCTGACCGCCCCAGATGTCCCAGAGCTTCTGCCGGAAGTTCAGGTCGAAGGAAGTGACGGCCCCCGCCGCCTTGGCGGCCTTCATGCCTTCAATAATGAGCTCGCCGGTGGTTTCGGAGAGCGAAGCGAAAATGCCGCCGCTGTGGAACCAGCGCACTCCCCCGCCAAAAATCTCCTTCCAATCGAAGTCACCGGGTTTGAGCTGGGCGCCGGCCTCATTCGAGCGATTGTAAAAGACCACCGGCGCGCGCACCCCGAATCCCTGGTCGCTATAAACCGTGGCCATATTGGGGCCATTGACGCCATTATGCTTGAAGCGCTTGTAAAACGGCCGCACGCCCATGGCCTTGACCCGCTCGGCGATGAGGTCGCCAATGGGGTAATCCACCATGGCCGTAACGATCCCGGTGTTAAGCCGGAAACAATCCGCCAGGTTGGCGGCGCAGTTAAACTCGCCACCGCTCACGTGTATGCGGCACTCGGTGGCTTTGCGGAAGGGGACGATTCCCGGGTCCAACCGGTGGACCAGAGCTCCGAGGGAGACAAAATCCAGGCTGCCAGTATCAGGTATGTTTAAGCCGTATTTGATCATGGTTTCTTAATTTCCAGTTGCGCTTGGTTATCAAAAGCGTCGCCAACCATCATGTCCCCCTTCGCCCGGCAGTCAATGCTTTAATGGGGGTCAGCCTCCATTTTTGGAAGGAAGAAGCGGTTGTAAGCGTCGCGGACGGCAGCGCGGTAGTTGGCGAGGGCCTGGCGGAAGGCTTCCGGAGTGGGGAAACCACATCGCACCGACACGCGATAATAGGGGGCAGGATCGTCCGGCAACACGGATTCGCCTTCGTAACTCCAGCGGCGAAGGATGCCTTCGATACGGCGGATGCGGCGATAGTTTTCGATGAGCTGATCGGCGTCGGGCAGGAGACGGGCCGCGCGACCGCGTTCCAGGGCGCGCAGCGTGTTGGGCTCGTGCCAGCCGTTTTCAAGGCACAGTGCCTGGGCCACAAATTCGGCATCCACCAGTCCGCCGGCGCCGGTCTTGATCGCCAGTTCGTCCTTGCCGCGCGGAGTGCGCTCGGTTTCGATGCGCAGTCGCATTTGGTGTATCTTCTGCTTCCAGTCGGCGGTGTAGGCAGCCAGCGGGACGGGGGGCTGGCGAAAATTCGTGAGTTGAGCCACCATCTGTTGGAAGCGTTCACCCAGCTTGAGGTCGCCGGCAACGGGGCGGGTCCGGGTGAGGGATTGGATTTCCCACAAGCCGGCGCGGTGCCGGTAGTAATCCTCATGCGCCTTGAGGGAGTTGACCAACCGGCCTTTTTCGCCGTCGGGGCGGAGGCGGGCGTCGGTTTTGAAGAGCATGCCCTGGGCCGTGCGGGCCGAGAGCAGGTCCATGACTTCCAACGCCAGCCGCCCCAAGCGGTCCAGACCTTGGGTCCGGTCGTCTGCCACGAAAATGATGTCCAGGTCGGAACCATAATCAATTTCGGCGCCGCCGAGTTTGCCGAGACCGATGATAACGAAAGGGGGCTGGCGCAACTGATGGCGGCGCATGACGACTTCGAGGGCGTACTGGAGGCACGCATCGGCCAGCGCCGACAGCTCGGTCAGATACTGTTCAAAATCCGCCAGGCCGAGGATGTCGCGCAGGCCGATGCGCATCAATTCGGCCGGGTGGTACCGCCGCAGCCACAGGTGCTGGTCCTCATCATCCAGGCCGTAACGCAAGTCTTTCAGCGTCTCGGCGGCGGTTTTGCGCTGACGCAGCCGACCGCTGGTAACCAGCTCATCCACCAGGTCCGGCTGCCGAATCGCCAGTTCGGCGAGGAACTCGGAACGGTCGAACAGGAGGACCAGGAGCTCGAAAATGGCCGGGTTGCTATGCCACAATTCGAAAAGCGTCGCCCGCGCCCCGTAAGCGGCTATGAAGCTGTCCAGGCGGGTCAGCACACGGTCCGGGTCCGAAAGGGGCGCGTCCACAGACGGCCGCTCCTCGTTGCGCTCCGACGGGGACCGCTTTCGTTTTCGGGCCGCCGGGGGCGCATCGTCCGGCGGCGGGCAAAGCGCGAAAAAACGGGGCAGCAAGCCCAAAGCCAGCTCGCGCGTGCGGGAGGAAACATGCACGTAGCCCGGCCCCTCGACGAACTCGCGCAAGACGCGGAGGGCCTTGGGCACGTCGCGAAACCGGTGTTCGCTGAGGAGGCGGGTCCATTCGGCCTCGGCGCCTTCGAACTGCCGGGGAAAGGGGGAGCGTTCGCCCTCGTGGCCGGCCTCGGCCTTGAGCAGCCGTTCAAAGATGCGGCGGACGTGGTCGGTGTGGTGGCGGCGTCGCTGCTCGAAAAGCCGCCGGTTCTCGAGCTGCATGAGGCGCGCCAGCCGCTCGAGGGAGGTTCGGTCCTCGGGGAGGGTATGGGTTTGGCGGTTTTCGTCCATCTGGAGCCGATGCTCAACCTTGCGCAGGAAGCAGTAGGCATCGGCCAGGGCGTCGGCTTCCGCCGTGGAAAGCCATTCGTATTGGGCCAGCTTGGCCAGGCAGGGCAGAGTCTGCCCGCCCTGGAGGAAGGGCTGTTTGCCCGCATGCAGCACCTGCAGGGATTGCACGATGAACTCCACCTCCCGGATGCCGCCCCGGCCCAGCTTGACATTGCGCTCGAGCTCGCCGCTTTTCACCACCTCCTGCTCAATCCGGTCTTTCATCGCGGCCACTTCGCGCAGCACGCCTTCGTGGATGGAGCGGGGATAGCGGAACGGTTGAACCATTTCGAGGAATTCCGAAGCCAGGGCCGCGTCGCCCGCCACGCCGCGGGCCTTGATCAGCATCATGCGCTCCCACGTTTGGCCCCATTGGGCGTAGTAGTTTTCATAGCTGGCGAGGGAGCGGGCCAGCGGACCGCCGTTGCCTTCGGGCCGCAGCCGGAGGTCAATGCGGTAGAGCCCCTCCCCCTGACGCGAGCCGCTGGCCTGCGCGACGAAGGCCTCAGCCAGGCGGGTAAAGAACTGGTGATTGCTCAGGACCGGCCGGGCGGTCCGGGCCGGTTTTTGCGCAAACACCCCGCCTTCCTCGTCATAGACAAACATCAGGTCCACATCCGAGCTGTAGTTCAGCTCCTGCCCGCCCAGCTTGCCCAGACCCAGCACACCGCCGGCGGTCAGACGCCATTGACCGTCCGGATCCCGATGATACGGCACACCATGACGCCGGGTGAGTTGCAACCAGCAGTTTTGCCAGATGGCATCCAGACACACGTCCGCCAGGTCGGAGATCTCGAGGATGATTTCCGGCACCTCGCCCCCCTGGGACAAATCGCGAAGGGCAATCCGGACCAGCTCGCGCTGCTGGAACTCGCGCAAACGGCGAGTAACGCCGCTGTAATCGGCCAGTTCGAGCAGCCGCGGCAACCAGGACGCAATCTCCTGCTTGAAACCGGACTTGCGCCGCGGATGCCGCAGCGCTTCCGGCGTGAGAGAATCCATCCACTCCGGGTGCGCGATCAACAGGTTCGTGGAAGCGCGGGACCCGCAAAACAGAAGCGCCAGCAGCGCCGCGCGTTCCTTGTCGGCGGCCTCAAGCACCTCGGCGGCCGGCGTGCCCTCGAACAATTCAAGCATCTGCCTGGCCCGCGCCGGGTCCGGGCAGTTCGGAATCACCTTGGACCAGACGGGGTTCTTCATGGCGTCCGGCGTATGGATTCGAGCAAGACTTCGACGTTGCGCCGCTGGCCGGCGGGAACCAGGGAAGTGAACAAGCCGCGCCAAAAGCCCAAACCGTAAAGCAGATGAGTCAGCACCACCAATGGCATGGCCGCAAGCGACCGGACCCAGCCACCGGCAGGGACCAGCGCCATCCCCTGCCCTGCGACCGCCAGAAGGTAGAACACCAGCGGAACCAGACCATAAACGCCCAGCAAAGGCGCAATCACCAGGTAGAGGCAGAACAACGGAGGCACGAAATTGAGAACAGAGCCAGGCGTTGGATGCAGTCGGAACTGTTCCGCCCGTCCGCGTCCGTAGGTCAGCAGCATTTTGGCGAAGGCCTTGAGGCTCGACCGGGGCCGGCGATAGACGCTGATCTCAGGGTCATAAAGGAGGACGCCGCCGCGCTTCTGCAATTCGTCCATGAGCGCGTTTTCTTCGTTGGGATAGAGGGCCTCGTTGAAGCCCCCCAAATCCAGCAGCGGCTGGCGGCGGGCGGCGAGGTTGCAGAGGATCAGCTCCTTTTCGCTGGAAGGACGCAGACGGCCCACTTTCGCGTAGCGGGCCCGGCTGGGACCGAACGCCAGCCAACTGGACAGGACCAGCGCGAACACTTGCTCGAGACCGGGCGCGGCGGGCGGACAGAGGCTGGGGCCGCCGGCCATCTGAACCTTGGGGTCGCGAAAATGAGCGGCAGCCCGCAGCAAATTGTCGCGGTTGGGAACCGAATCATCATCCAGGAAGTAGATGAGGTCGCCGCGCGCGGCGCGCAGCGCGGCGTTTCTTTGAGCGGAAGGTTGACGCCCGCGAGCGACGAGGATCTCGAGCTTGTCGAACGGATAATCCAGCGCGCGGGCGGCCTCGACCGCCTGAATTTGAGCCTGGCCCGGCCGGGCGGCGATCACCACCGTTACGCTCGGCAGGTCGTTATTCACGCGCAAAAGCTAAAGTCGAGGGTCCCAAGTTCAAAGTTAATTTTCGCGCGAGGATCCCGGACCGGACTTCGCCACTCTCCGGGGCATGCTCCCGGCGAGGCTTCGCAGGGTTCAAGGTTCGCTCTCTTTGGGACTGCGGATGGTTGCGGGGGGGTGTCGGCCGGGCTTGGGGGTTCGGGCGCTGATTGCCTGGACCTGTTTCCTGAGCGACTCCAGGGTCTGGTTCGCCTCGCGGTTGGCTTTCTGCAGCTCCAACACTTCCTGACGCAGGGACCGGAACTCGTCAGCCGGCTTGCGCTCGGCGCGCAGGGTGCGGAGGGCGGATTCGGCGGCCTGGCGCTCCGGGCTGTCCTCGGCGGCGCTGGCGAAGCGCTCGAGCACGGGCATCGCTTTCCAGTCACCGAGGGTGCCGAGGGCCTTGAGGCTGGCGAGCTGCAGCCGTTGTTTGGGGCTGTTGACGTGGCGAAGGATGAACTCGCGCACGGTATCCTTCTGGGGTTCATTGCGGGCCACCCACGCCAGGGTCTCAATACCCTGCGCCAAGCCGCGCGTGGTGAAATCCCCTTCGCGCCGCGCAAGGATTTCCAACAGCAATCCGATGAAGAACGGGTCATCATTGGCGCGGATCCCCTCGAGCGCCGCCTCGGCCAATTCATTCCGGTAGGATTCCGAGTTTAAGAATTCCAGCAGAGTATTCCTCACCTCCGCCTCCCCGTAGGCGCCCAGGGCCTTGATGGCTTCCGCCCGGATCGCCGGGTTTCGCTCCGCGCGCGCGATCTCCCGCGCCGCCTCGAGCGCCTGCGGGTGGTAAAAACGCCCCACTTCCTCGACCACCTGCCGCCGGACGCGGGCGTCAGGCTGATTTCTGGACGCCAGCAGGGCGCTCAGCGCTTCGTCGGAATGAATGCCTCGCAAGGCGCGCGCCGCCTCGATCCGCACACCATAAAACTCATCCGCATTCAGGGTTTCCTTGAGTTTCGCAATGGCGTCCTTGTCGCGGTGGCGCCCCAATTCCTCGACCGCCAGCAGCCGGCCGATGACATCCTCCGAGTCTTTCAACTGGGCCTGCAGCATGGCTCGCGAAACGGGAAAGCGGATGCGCGCCAGCAGCGTGTAATCGGGATCCAGTCGCACGATGTCCGGGGCCGACTCGAGCGGGAAGTAAAAATCCTCCTGGCGACTCTTGATCCGGACCGTTTGCTCGACGACGCCAAACCTGCCCTTGAAGCGGACCGGAAGCGGAAACGAGAAGAGCAGGACCTGGTCATTGACGGGCTGAGTCTGCTTGATGTTAAGCTGGGCCAGCCGCCGCTGCTGGTCCCAACTCCAGGAGACCTCCAAACTGGGCAATCCGCCGTGATCAACCCACTGGTCAAAAAACGGGTCCAGCGTTTTGCCGGAAACTTCCTCGAACACGCGGCGCAGGTCGTCCGTGACCACGTTGCCGTGCGCGTGTCGTTCGAGGTAGGCGCGAATGCCGCGACGGAAAAGCTCCTCCCCAAGCTGCGCCCGCAGCATGTGCAGCACCCAACTGCCTTTGTCATAGGCCAAATGGTTGAACATTTCACCCGGATCGGAGAACGTGCGGCGAACGATGGGTGTGGTTTCGGTGGAACGACCGGCGAGCTGCCGGGCGCGGTGATACAACTCATAGAGCATCGCGGCGCGGCCCTGGCGAAAGCCGGTCCACAGCGACTCATAATAGGTGGCGAATCCCTCGTTCAGCCAGATCTGGCTCCAATCCTTGCAGGTGACCAGGTTGCCAAACCACTGATGAGCGAGCTCGTGGGCCACCAACCCTTCGCTGTTCCGGATGTTCTCGGTCGCTTCGGTGAACAGGGTGCGGTCGGTCAGCGTGGTGGCGCTGGTGTTTTCCATCCCGCCGGCGACAAAATCGTTGACGACCACCTGATCATACTTGGCCCAGGGATACGGCACGCCGATTTCCTCCTCAAAAAACGCCATCATTTCGCGGGTGCCGCGAAAGGAACTGGCCGCCTGCTCAAACTCCGAGGGCGGGGTGTAAAACGCCAGTGGGACCGCCCCGTGCCGGTCCTCCAACTTTTTGAAGTAGCCGGCAACCAGGGTTACCAGGTAACTCACGTGCGGTTTTTCCTGCCGCCAATCGAACGCCACCCGCCCGTTGGCATCGGGAGCCTGGCTCACCAGCCGGCCGTTCGAGACAACCGTCATGCCTTCCGGCACCCGGCAAATGACTTCCGAGGTGAAGAACTGGTTGGGAAAATCGAGGCAGGGATACCAATGCCGGGCTTCCATCTCCTCCCCCTGCGTGAACAAGTGAGTGTCGCCCGGTTTGTAACCCATCTCCGGCGTGCGAAAGTAAAGTCCTTGTCGGGGTTCGGCCTCATAAGCGACGGTGAGGGTGGTCCGCCCGCCCGGGGGCAAGTCGCGGGTGAAGGTGATGATCAGGGCTTTGTCGGTGACTTGGAAAGCCTCGACCGGATGCGTCGCTTCGACCGATTGCACCCGCAGGTCCACGGCATCCAACCGCACCTCGCGCACCGGGCGGGCGTTGGCCTGAAGATGGAGCGTGGCGCGCCCCTGAACCGTTCGCTGCTTGAAATCCGGCGTCACGTCCAGCGCCAGGTGCGTCACCAGAACATCCCGGTCGGGCGCATATTTGCGGTAATCGGGGGAATCCGGCGCGGCAAAGAAAGTTGCGCTTTTAACACACTCGACCGACTCGCCAGCCGTGCCGACGGCGAGGCTCGCCGCAATGGAGACCAGGCCGGCCGCCAAAGAAACCAACCGCCAGACCGGCCCGTGCCCGGGCCGACGTTCACGCACACGGACCATGGGTGATTCGAGTGAGGCCGGCATTGATTTCAAAAACTTTGGCTCGGGCGTTTTGGACACCGAACCGCGCCAGGCGCGCGGTGTGCTTGGCCACGTAGGCCTCGGCGGAAGGCCGATCCCTGAACAGGTAAATGCCACCTGCCTCCTGATCTCTGGAGTTTTCCGTCCAAATTTTCCAAAGGAAACCCGGCTCCTGCGTGATGGACAAGGCCAGGTCTTTGAGACCGCTCTCCATATCGGCTCCGAATGGGCCCGGAAACGGAAAATCGAATTGCACAATTACAGCCATAATGCTTGTTGATATCGGCTACGGTGGATAGCCTGCCGCAACGGCCGTGTCCAGCCCTTTGCGCGGCGCAGCCCCGTTGCCCCGCGCGCGAGCAAAGCAAAGGCCAGTCCACCCGCGGCCAAGGCCGGCGCGGATGATCCCTCGGTTGCCCCCTGCAGAGGGGAGGATGACGGAAGCGGCGGACACCGGTGCCGGTTTTGAGACCGCAGGCGCCGCCGCGGCGAGGGCAGACCCAGGCTTGTAATACTCTGTCATCAATCGTTACATTCAACTCTCATGGAACCGAAGGTCCTGTTAAGCAGGTTCTGGCGGGCCGCCGCGCTGGCCGCCGTGCTGGAGACGGTTGCCTGTCTGGCACCGGCGGCCTCTGATTTGCGGGTGACCTATTACGGACGGGACGGACGCCTGGTCTGGACGAACGCGCCTGTGCCGGGAATCTGCACTGTGGAAGGCGCCAGCGCGGTCCAAGGGCCCTGGACTTCCCTCCAAAACGTTTTTTCGACCAACGCCAGCGGAAGCGCGGCGGCAGCATCGGCGGAAGGCACCCGGTTTTACCGGGTCCGGGCCGTGCCGGTGCCGGCCACATTGCAGGGATTCACTAACCTCGTGAGAGCGTATGGGCTGCTGGAAACGGTCGCCGGCATTGGCGCGGGTCAGACTGACGGCGTGAGCTACTGGCAGCCCTGGTATGAAGGAGGCTCGGCCGCATGGGCGGCCCTGTCTCGACCCCATTTTGCCATGGCGGACCGCGCCGGAAACATCTACATCGCGGACAAAAACAGCCATTCGATTCTTCGGGTGACGCCCGAAGGCACGATTCATACCCATGCGGGCACGCACGTGGGGGGTTTTAACGGCGAGGGGCCGGCGCCGGCCACGACTTTGCAACTCAATTTTCCCAACGGCCTGTGGACGCGCGCCGACGGCACTGTGTATGTCCTGGACACCGAGAACGGGCGGGTGCGCCGCGTCCACACCAACGGCATCATGACGACCCTTTTTCTGGCCACCGCGACCGGTCCCTTGGAAGGCGGACGCGGACTGTGGGTCAGGGAGGACGAATCGCTGGGCTATTTTTGCGCGAAAACCCGGCTGCGAAAGTGGACACCGGCCGGTGGCTTGCAAACCGTCGCCTCCGGGTTCGTCGAGCTGGGCACCCTGTATGTCGAAAGCAATGGAGACATCCTCGTCTGCGACCGGGGGGCGCATTACGTGTATCGCGTCAGCCCGGCCGGCGCGAAAACCCTTCTGGCTGGCAACGGGACAACAGCCGGCGGCGGAGACGGACAACTGGCGCTGGCCACGGGCCTGAACGGCGTCCGGAGCATTTACCCCGTCCCCACCGGCGGTTACCTGCTTTTGACTCATGACGGCTGCCAACTGTGGTATCTCGATACTGGCGGGATCGTCCACCTCCTCTTGAATGGCTGGGGCGGCAACCTCCATGCGGGAGATGGCCAGTATTTTTATTCTCCCGAGCCCAAAATCAGCGAGGGGCGCAGCGTGACCATGGACGCGGCGGGCAACATCATCGTTTGTGAAAGCGACTGGGGTTATGTCCGGCGAATTCGTTTCCAACGCATGCCTGAGTATTAGGGCTCTTGCCGCCGCCGGCCCCCGGGATTAGGATGTTGTACATGAAGTCCTCTGGCATTGTTGCTCTGGCCTCGGCCGTGGTTCTGACCTGTCTTTTCCCCACCGCCGCCCAAACCGGTTACGGTGGCAACCAAAGACCCCGTTATGGCGGCAGCCCCGGCCCCGGCTATGGCGGCTCCGCTCAGCCCGGCAAGGCCGCCCCGGCGACTCCCAAAGCACCTGAGTCGGGCAGCACCAACAAGTTTTCCGTCCTCCCGCTCAAGGCCGGTTTCTATTTTCTGCCGGACACCAATCGGACGGTGCTGTGGACGAAAATCTCAACCGGGACGGCCAGCAACTCGGTGACGCACAAGATCGTTCCGGTGATGCCCACCACCCCCGTCCGAAGCCAATAGACGCTCGACCGCGCCCCGGAGGCCGGGCCGGGACAGATTAAGCTTCACTCCGGACCATTTAATGGTAAAAGAGCCTTGGCATTGTAACGATCCCCGCCGGCTGGGCGCGTGGCGGAATTGGCAGACGCGAAGGACTTAGGATCCTTTGGAGCAATCCTTGCAGGTTCGACCCCTGTCGCGCCCACCAGCAGAGTGACAATAGCAACGTCTGATGCACCCTCTTTTGCAACGATCATGGGGCAGGCGCAGGGCAAGCCCTGCGGCTGGCGGGTTGGCCAAGCTCCTGCCACTGGCGCTGCTGGCCGCGACACTTCTGGGTCCAAACCTGAGCCCGGGTCGCGCGGATGAGTTCGATGGGCTGCGGTTGCGGTGGCATGAATTCCTGACCGGCGGACCGGGGCTGGACCTTTCCGATGCAGCCGTGGTGAGCCGGGTCACCTCCATCGCCAACAGCGCCAACAGCCGCTGGTCTGCGATGATCAAGACCAATGACCGCACGTGCCTGTGGGCTGACGCCGCGCGCACCAACCAGTCGGAGGATATCACCACGTCCTACCAGCGGCTGAAGGAAATGGCGCTGGGTTGGGCCACGCTGGGGTCGCCGGTGTACAGCAACGCGGCGCTGGCGGCGGACATTCTGGACGGCTTGGAATGGATGTACACCCACCGGTACAACGAAACCAAGACCAAGTATGACAACTGGTGGGACTGGGAGATCGGGTCGGCAATGTGGCTCAACGATTGCATGGTGCTCATGTATCCGCTGTTGACCGGAGTCCAAATCACCAACTATTGCAAGGCCATTGACAAGTTCACCCCGGCGGTGACCCTGACCGGGGCCAACCGCATCTGGAAGGCCGACGTGGTGGCGGTGCGCGGGGTGGTCGAGAAGAACGGCGGCAAGGTGGCGGCGGCACGGGACGGGTTGAGCGACGTGGCGGGCGGGGGAGCAAACAGCGTGTTCAAGCACGTGACCAGCGGCGACGGCTTCTACACCGACGGCTCGTTCATCCAGCACGGCAAGCATCCCTACACGGCGGGGTATGGCATCTCGCACTTCCACGATTCGATCAAGCTGCTGCATTGGCTGGAGGGGTCGCCCTGGACGGTGACCGACCCGCTACGGACCAACGTGCTCACCTGGTGCTGGCGTTCCTACGAGCCCTTGATTTACCGGGGGGCGATGCCGGCGTTTGTGCGCGGCCGCGAAATTGCGCGCCAATCCAGCACGGGCGACTACAGCCCAGGCCGCACCGCCATTAACGCCATGCTGCAGCTCGCGCAAAGCGCCGCGCCATCCGACGCCGCGCGGCTCAAAAGCGCCATCAAGTACTGGGACGAGGCGGACACCCTCACCTCGCTGACGAGCCATGTGCCGCTGCATCTGGTGGCTGCCGCCCGACAATTGCTGGCCGACACCAACGTGCCATCGCGAGGCGAACGGATCGGCCACTTCCAGTTTCCCTGCATGGACCGGGTGATGCACTTGCGGCCGGGTTTTGCGTTCGGGATCAGCATGTTCTCCACCCGCATCTACAATTACGAATCCATCAATACCGAAAACCTCAAGGGCTGGTACACCGGGGACGGCACGACCTGGCTTTACAACGATGACCTGACCCAGTTCACCGATAACTTCTGGCCCACCATTGATCCCTATCATCTGCCCGGCACCACGGTGGACACTCTTGCGCGGGCCAATGGCTGGGGTCAGAGCAAGACCAGCTCGCAGCCGTGGGTGGGCGGGGCGGTGCTCGAGGACAATTACGGATCAGTCGGGATGGCTTTTAAAGCGATTGATGCCTCCAGCTCGCTGGTATTGAACAAATCCTGGTTTCTATTTGACGACGAGATTGTGTGTCTGGGCGCCGGCATTACGTGCGGAGGAACCAACGAGGTGCACACCACCATCGAGAACCGGCGGCTGAACAGCGCCGGCTCGAACGGATTTGTTGCAGATGGCGCAACCGCGCCCGCCACCCTGGGATGGGCTTCCAATTATTCGGGCCTGCGTTGGTGCGCCCTCGAAGGGGCCGGCGGCTATTATTTCCCGGACGGGGCGACGGTTGAGGCCCGGCGCTACTCGCGCACCGGCCGGTGGTATGACATCAACACCCTGCCCCAGCCAACCGCATCTGTGACCAACCCCGTCACGCGCCACTACCTTTCCCTGGTCCTCAATCATGGGGTCAGGCCAACAAACGCCACTTATGCCTACGTGATTCTGCCCAACCAAGACGGCGCGGCAGTGGCGGCTTATGCCACCCAGCCCCACATTGCCGTCCTGGAAAATTCGACCCAGGCGCAGGCTGTGCGCGAGACACGGCTGAATGTGCTGGCGGTCAATTTCTGGAATGCGGGGGATAAAACGGTGGATTACCTCACTTGCAATAACCGTGCCAGCGTGCTGGCGCGCGAAACGGCCCGCGAGCTGGCTCTGGCGGTATCCGATCCCACACAAACCAATACCGGGACCCTCACCCTGACCCTCAGCCGGTCCGGCCTGACGCTCGCTTCCGCCGACCCGGGCATCACCGTAACCCGGCTCAGCCCCACCCTGCAGATCACGGTCAACGTCAGCGGACGCCGCGGGCAAACCCTCTCCGCGCGCTTTGTGTATGACACCAACCGTCCGCCGGTGCTGGAGGCGGTGGGCACGCAAATCGCCGTGGCGGGAACCACTCTCGTGGTGACCAACCGTGCCTCGGACCCGGATAACCCGCCGCAACAACTACGCTTCGAGCTTCTGTCCGCGCCAGCGGGCGCGACCCTCGACGCCGAGCAGGGGATTTTGACGTGGCGCCCCGCTGCAGGAGATGCGGGGCGAAGCAACCTGTTCACCGTAAGCGTGCGCGAGGACGGCTGGCACGCGCGGCTGCGGCCGGTGGCGGACGCATTCGTGCGGGATGGGAGTTCCGCGAACCTGAACTACGGGAGCGAGACGAACCTGGCGGTAAAACTGGCCGCCCTGGGACTCAACCGGGAAAGCTATTTGCGTTTTGACTTGAGTGGCATCGGAGGCTGGGTCACCGAGGCCACGGTGCGGTTGCACGCAGTGGCGGCGAGCCTGCCGGGGACGCATGCCGCCGCCGTCGTGACCGACGATTCCTGGAGCGAGGAATCCCTCACGTGGAACACCCGTCCGCTCAGTGACCTGATGCTTGGCACCTGGACAGCCCAGGCGGGCAGCGACACCTTGCTGGATGTGGCGGCCGGTGTTCAGGCAGCGCTGCAAATTCAAAAGCCACTTTCCCTGAGGATTTTTGCCACCAACACCACCGCTGACGGGCTGGTCAACTATGGTTCCAAAGAGGGGGATTCGAATGTTGCACCGTGGCTGGAAGTGAGTGCGGCAACCATCAATCCCGCCAGCGCAACTCAAAGTTTCTGGGTGGTAGTGAGGGCCCCGCAGGCCCCCACCCTGCGCGCGCCGGAAACCGCCACGTTTCCATTTCTGGTCACGGTGGACGGCGATGCCGGTCTGAACTACGCCATCGAGGCGGCCACCAACCTCGGGAGTGGGATATGGACGACGCTGCTGGTAACCAATCCCGCAAGGCTGCCCTTTGCCTGGGCCGATCTGGAGACAAATTGGCCGCGCCGGTTCTACCGGGTCTCGTTGGGGCCCTGACCGGCGACGATAACTTCCCGGATGAGAGGAGCGGGCGCAGGCGGGTTGGGAGCAATCTGGAAGGCGGCTTGGACGCGGCGAGCGGCCCAGGCGGCTTGATGGTCATCCGCGGCGTGAACCCGCGCAAGGATGGCGCCTGCGGAGACCGCTGCGCCAACCCTGGCCAAGTGGTCCACGCCCACCTCGTAATTAACAACGGATTCCTGGGTCAAGCGGCCGCCCCCAAGGTCGCGCACGATTTCACCGATCTGACGGGCGTCGCAGCGGACCACAAAGCCCGCCATTGGAGCGTGAACCTCAAGCACAGCGGGAGCGGTGACATCCAGCCGCAACTTGCGTTCGAACGCCTCGAGGTCGGCGCCCTGCGCCGCGAGCATTTCCGTCCATTTGCGCCGCGGCCGGCCGGAGTCGAGGCAGGTGGCTGCCTGCTCGCGGGCAGCTTCCAGGGAGGCGCACTGGCCGGTCTGCACAAGCAAATGGGCGGCGCATGCGATAACCAGGGCGCGCAGCTCGGCCGGGCCGCCCCCTTCAAGACACTGGACCGATTCCTTGACCTCGAGCCAATTGCCGGCGGCGGAACCGAGGGGCGTGTCCATCGCGGTCACCAGCGCGCGGGTGTTAACCCCGCACTGAGTGCCGAGCCGGACCATGGCGCCGGCCAGTTCACGAGCCTGTTCGAGCGTGGGCATGAAGGCCGCCGCGCCGCATTTGACATCGAGGATCAGCGCCTGAAGACCCTCGGCAAGTTTCTTGGAGAGGATCGAGGCGACAATCAAGGGGATGGAGGGGACCGTGCCCGTCACATCGCGCAGCGCGTAGAGACCTTTGTCGGCGGGCACCATGCGGTCTGTTTGGCCGCACATCACGCAGCCGACTTGCTGCACGATTTGGCCGATGCGCTCGGCAGACAGCAGCGTCTGGAAGCCGGGAATGGCGTCCAATTTGTCGAGCGTCCCCCCGGTGATGCCCAAACCGCGGCCGGAAATCATGGGGACTCGAAAGCCGAGGCAGGCCAGGAGCGGAGCCAGCGGGAGCGATACTTTGTCCCCCACCCCGCCGGTCGAGTGTTTGTCCACGACTGGCCGCGGGTCGTCCTTCGGCAGGGACAAGGTCTCGCCCGAATCCCGCATGGCCAGGGTGAGGGCGGCGGTTTCCTCCGGATTCAGACCGCGAAAATAAACCGCCATGAGGAAGGCGGCCATTTGGTAGTCGGGAATGCGTCCGGCCACATAATCGGAAACCATCCCGCCAATTTGAGCCGGGCTCAGCGCCTGCCCGTCGCGCTTGGCTTCGATCAGCGCAAGAAAACTCACACAAACTTCCGGGCCACAACGCTGGCGTTATGGCCGCCGAAGCCAAAGGAGTTGTTGATGACGACCTGGACCTTGGTCGGCCGCGCGACGTTGGGCACGTAATCCAGGTCACACTCGGGATCGGGCACCTCGTAATTGATCGTGGGCGGCACCGTGTCGGTTTGAATCGCCTTGGTGCAGACGATCATTTCCACCGCGCCGGCCGCGCCCAGCATGTGGCCGGTGGCGCCTTTGGTGGAACTGACGGCAAGTTTTCTGGCGTGGTCGCCAAAGACGGTCTTGATGGCCTGAGTTTCGGCGATGTCGCCGGTGGGGGTGGCGGTGCCGTGGGCGTTGATGTAAGTGACATCCTCGGGGTTGAGCCCGGCATTGCGCAAAGCCATGCGCATGCAGCGGGTGGCGCCTTCCCCGCCCGGAGAAGGGGCTGTCAGGTGGTAGGCATCGGCGGTGTTGCCATATCCAACAATCTCGGCGTAGATGCGCGCGCCGCGGGCCCGGGCATGTTCCAGCTCTTCCAGAACAAGCACACCGGCGCCTTCGCCCATGACAAAACCGTCGCGTTCCTTGTCGAACGGGCGCGAGGCATGTTTGGGGTCGTCGTTCCGGGTGCTCATCGCCCGCATGGCGCAGAAGCCCCCAATCCCGATCGGAACAATGGTGGCTTCGGCGCCTCCGGCCAGCATGACTTTGGCATCCCCCATTTTGATGGTGCGCCACGCCTCCCCCAACGCGTGGTTGGCGGTCGCGCACGCCGAGCAGGTGGCGAAGTTGGGGCCCCGCAGACCGTAGTACATGGAGACCAAACCGGATGCCATGTTCGAGATGAGCATCGGGATCATGAACGGGGACAGCCGCCCCGGACCCCGCTGGAGGAGCGTCGTGTGCTGGGCGGTCGTGGTTTCCAAGCCCCCGATGCCGGAGCCGATCAAAACCCCGAATTCATCGCGGTCGGCCTGGTCGAGGTCCAACCCCGAATCCTTCAGGGCCTGCCAGGCGGCATGAACGCCGAACTGGCTGTACCGGTCCGTACGCCTCACCTCCTTGGGGGAAGGAAAGGCGGGGGTGGGGTCAAAATGCTTCACCTCGGCGGCGATCTGGGTGTCGAACTGGGAAGGATCGAACGCGGTGATGCGGTCCACTCCGCACTCGCCGGCCACCAACCGGCTCCAGAAGGTGTCCACGTCGGTGCCCAGCGGCGAGACCACGCCCATCCCTGTAATCACCACCCGGCGGTCAGTCCAGTTGCTTGCCATAAAATCAAACGGGGCAGCCCAAGCTGGTGCCAGTCGAAGCTGCCCCGAAAGCGTTCAGCCTCACGCTACTTCTGCTGGAGGTCTTCGATGTACTTGATGACGTCGCCGACGCTTTGAAGTTTCTCGGCCTGGTCGTCGGGAATTTCGCTGCCGAACTCCTCCTCGAGCGCCATGACCAATTCGACGGTGTCGAGCGAATCCGCGCCCAGGTCCTCGATGAACTTCGCCTCGGGGGTGACCTGGTCGGCGTTCACGCCCAACTGCTCGACGATGATGTCTTTGACTCGCTGCTCTATTGTTTTCTCAGCCATGGTTTACTCCAGTTCTAAGTTTTGCTGTGTGTCTATGCTACGTTGGAGAAACCGTCAAGCCCTGAGTGGGAAAATTTTTCGATGGGTTTGGCAAAGTGAAGGCCGGGCGGAGGCGCGCCACCGGCGCGGCCGCCAAATCCAGGCAAAAGCCCGCCGCCAGCGCCGCTCAGGAGTCAATCCGAAAGCGGTGAATGGTGGTGCTGCGAAACACCTGGCCCGGCTTGAGCAGGGTGCTGGGAAAATTCGGTTTGTTGGGCGAATCGGGGAAATGTTGGGTCTCCAGGCAAAGCCCCGCGTGTTTGGGATAGGCGTAGTTGTCGGGGCCGACGACCGAACCACTCGGGAAATTGGCGCTATAGACCTGAACTCCCGGTTCGGTGGTCAGGACCTCCATCACCCGACCCGACTTCGGATCCTTGAGGGTGGCGCACAGCGTGAGGTCACCCGGTTGCTTGTGGCGGATCACAAAGCAGTGGTCGTAACCGCCGTTGAAATGTTTTTCGGTGATCTCGGCAATCCGCTCGCCAACCCGGCGTGGCTGCCGGAAGTCCAGCGGCGTGCCGGCCACCGGCGCCCTTTCGCCGGTCGGGATCAAGGTCTCGTCCACGCGCAAAACCTCGTCGGCATTGACGGTCAGCACGTGGTCCAGGACCGTGCCGGCGTAGGCCCCGGCCAGATTCCAGTAAGCGTGGTTCGAGAGGTTAACCACGGTCGGTTTATCGGTGGTGGCCGTGTAGTCCATCTTCCACTCGTTCCGGTCGTTCAACTCATAAACCACGGTGCAGACCAGCATGCCGGGATACCCTTCCTCACCGTCCACGCTGGTGTAGGTGAGCTTGACAGCAGCCGCATCTTTTCCAGGCAGCGCCTGGGCCTTCCAAACCCGCTTGTTGAAGCCCTTGGGCCCGCCATGAAGATGATTGGGGCCGTTGTTGACCGGAAGCGAGTAGGTCTTGCCGTCAACAACCAACTTACCGCCGGCGATGCGGTTGGCGTAGCGCCCAAGAACCGAACCGAACGCCCCGCCCTTGGTTTCATAATCCGCCAGCGATTGGCGGTTGGCGGTAATGTTGGCCAGCCGGCCCTGGCGATCCGGCACTTCAAGTGAATAGATCGCCGCGCCGAAAGTAAGGACTTTGGCCGTCCAGCCGTGGGAATTGCGCAGCGTGTAGATTTCAACCGGCTGGCCGTCACTGGTGACTCCAAAGGCAGCGCTCTCCACCGACGGCTTCGCCCAGGCCGGGGGCGCGCCATGGGTTCCACCCGTCAAAACAAGGAAACAGCCGAATGCAAGGGTAATAGTGAGCTTGCGCATAAGTTCATCCTCCACCAAAACAGATTCGTTTACAAGCCCGGCCCGTTCAGGCCTGGGCTGCGGCCAGGAAGGCCCTGAGGTTCGCGGTCGAGACGCCGGGCGGCATGCCGCCCGCGCAGGAAAGCATCCAACGGCTCGTGTCAGGGTTCTCTGTCAGCAACTTCCGCACCGCCTGGCTTACCTCCTCGGGGGTTCCCCGCGCCAGCACGTCCCGGGGGGGGATGTTCCCCAGCAGCGCCAACCGGTTGCCCGACATCTCACGCAATTCCGCCAGGCTGTTGAAAATCCCGGGATTGTAGAAATTGATCCCGATCTCGGGGTAATACTTTATGGACTTCGCGCACTCAGCGTCATTGTGGAAGAATTTCACCCGGACGTCCGAAGCATATAACTCCTTGAGGTAAGGCAGTCCAAATTCCAGAAAATCCGCCTCGCCCACAAATCCAACGATGTCGTCCAACAGAAACATGCCGTCAATCGAGGAGAAGGTCTGGCGCTGCAACTCATGCCAGTTTTTGAGGAAGCGCGTAATCATCCGCAACAGCTTGTGCACCTGATCCGGATCGGTTTTCAGCGCCATGAGAAACTCCGTCGTGCCCATCAGAAACGTGGCCACATTCAGGGGCCCGCGGGAAACCGAGAAGCGGATGCGGTGGCCCAGCTCCTCGATCCGGGACCGCGTGCTTTTGAGCCGGTTGAGCATGAAGGGCAGCAGACCATCGGTCCTGGGATTGGGCTCGGCCAGATCGTTGATCTGGCTGACGTCATGGATCATCTTGTCCGCAAAAGGGAACTCGTTCTGATAAAAGACGCATTTGCTGCCGAACGCCGACGGCTCGGTGCACATGCCAAACTCCGACCAGAACCCCGGCAGGAACGTGACTTCGGGAAAGGTCTCGATGGCCTTGCGGTGGGCCTGAAACCACTGCTCCTCGTTGGTGAAGTAATCCAGGATGTCAATGCCGTGCCAATTGGGAAGCCAGGGCGAGTCTATGATAAAGCCGACCGGGGGTCGCACGAAGGAGCGCCCGTCAATAACGTCAAGTAATTGCTGCCATTGTGCATCAGTCATATCACGCCTTCAACTCCGACAGTGTGCTGCGGAGGACCACGCGCTGGCAAATGGATTTCGCCGCGAGTTTCCCGACAAAAAAACTCTCAACCCTTCGCGAAGAGTTGAGAGTTGAACGTCCTTCGGCTCGGGCAACCCCGGAGACTGGGCTCCCGGGCTGCCGAGAAGCCTCTAAAACTTCTTCGTCAGCGTCAGGGCCACGGTATGACCTTGCAGGCGTCCCTCCGCCATGAACTCGTAGAGGTATCGCAGCGAAGTGTTCAGGCCGAGCTTGGTGCAGAAGGCGCTGACTTCCGGGCCAATCGCGGCCACCTGCTCGCGGTCATCCGCCCCGGTGCTTTCGGTGGTTCGCAGTTGATAATAACCCACCACGCCGAGGTCAATCGTGGGACGAAGGCCGTAGCTCAAACCGTATTCGAGCGTCCAGACTTGCCCCGGCCGCCAGCCCTCGGTGTCGTCCTTCTCCGTGTTGATCTCGTAACGGTTCAAAGCCGACACGGCCCATTTTTTGTCTTTGTCCGGATACCACGTGGCTCCGGCGGTAAACATGTGGGTCCAGTAACCCAGGCCCGCCTCGGTGTTCAGCGGGGCGGGATCCGAGTTGCCGGTGGGAGCGTAAACGCCGTAGCCCAGCGAGAAGTCAAACTGCTGGAGATGCCGGGACCAGGTCACCTCGGCGAACACGTCGCCCACGCCAAAAGTGCTGTCGTCTATCAGGCCGATGTCGGTGTATTGCAGGGGAACCAGGGCATCCACCCCGATGTTGCCGCCCAGCACCTTGAGTTCCGTAATCCAGATGATCCTTGGAACATTGGCGTAAATGAAGACCTCCGGGTCAACGCCGGGGATCTCATCCCCGCTGAAGTCGTTGACCTGGTTGGCGAAGTAAAACACGTTGTAGTCGCGCACATACACGCCCGGCGGCGGCAAGGATGCGCCCTTGATGCCCTCGACTCCCGGCACGTAATGCGCCGAAGGTTGGGCCCACAGGAGGCCGGGAACCAGGGTGAGGCCAGCGCCAAGCAGGCTGGCCAGGATTCGAACAGTATGGGTTCTGCTGTTTTTCATGGGGTTTTGATCACGTTTTATACGTCCTGCATTTTCCCGGTCATGTAGGTCTCGTAGGAACTGAGGTCCAGGAGACCATGGCCGGAAAGGTTGAAGAGCAGCACCGCTTTGCGCCCGGCTTCGCGGGCCTGGAGGGCATGCTGCGCCACGGCCGCGATGGCGTGGGCGGACTCGGGGGCCGGCACGATGCCCTCGGTTTGCGCCCACAAGGTGGCGGCCTCGAAAACGCGGGTTTGGTGATACGCCTCGGCTTCGATCAAACCGAGCTTCAAGGCATGGCTCACCATCGGCGCCATGCCGTGGTAGCGCAACCCGCCGGAATGAATGGAGGGGGGTATGAATTTGTGGCCGAGGGTGTACATCATCAGCAACGGCGTGGTCTCCGCCGTGTCGCCGAAATCATAACGCAGCTCGCCCTTGGTCAGCGAAGGGCAGGCCGAGGGCTCCACGCCCACAATGCGGTATTTCTTGCCGTCTTTGATCTTTTTCTGGATGTAGGGGAAGACCAGCCCGGCAAAATTGCTGCCACCCCCGCAGCAGCCAAAGATCATGTCGGGCTCCTCCCCAGCCAGTTCCATTTGCTTGAGGGTCTCCTGCCCGATCACGGTCTGATGAAGGCAAACGTGGTTCAACACACTGCCCAACGAGTATTTTGTGTTCGGAGTCTTGATCGTGTCCTCGATGGCCTCGCTGATGGCGATGCCGAGACTGCCCGGGCAATGCGGGTCTTCCGCCAAAAGCTTCCGGCCGTATTCGGTCTGGTCGCTGGGACTGGGATGCACGGTCGCGCCCCAGGTGTGCATCAGCATGCGCCGGTACGGCTTTTGTTGGTAGCTCACCTTGACCATGTAAATGTTGCACTCCAGGCCAAACAGCTTGCAGGCCATCGCCAGCGACGCGCCCCATTGGCCCGCCCCGGTTTCGGTGGCCAGCCGCTTGGTCCCCGCCTGCTTGTTAAAAAACGCCTGGGCGACCGACGTGTTCACCTTGTGGCTGCCGGCAGGGCTGACCCCTTCGTACTTGTAGTAAATATGCGCCGGGGTCTGCAGTGCCTTCTCGAACCGCACCGCCCGCAACAGGGGGGTTGGCCGCCACAACGCGTAGATTTCACGGACGGGCTCTGGGATTTCGATGTACCGGTCCGGGCACATCTCCTGTTGAACGAGGTTCATCGGGAAAATGGCGCCCAAGGCTTCCGGCGGGACCGGCTGCCTGGTTCCCGGGTGGAGCGGCGGCGGAAGCGGTTCGGGAAAATCAGCCAGCAGGTTGTACCAACTCTTGGGGATGTCGGCCTGGGTCAGGTCAAAACGCGTTTGCATGGTCTCTTAAGTTTCTGGATTCCGAAATCAAAGCAAAAATAAAGACAAGCCGGGCGCTAGTCACGAAAAAGTTACATGCCCCGGGCGCGGGGGCTCGGGCGGTCCGGGGGGACCGCAGCATTGGCGGGCAGCGTCAGGGGGTGACGCCAGCCGTGGCCGGTTCGAGGAATCGCTGCACCATCCGCTCCAACGCCGTGATCCACCGCGGATGCTCGTTTAGACAGGGGATCATCTTGAAATCGGTTCCGCCCGCCTCGAGGAAGGTTTCCTTGCCGCGCATGCCGATTTCCTCGAGCGTCTCCAGACAGTCAGAGACAAACGCCGGACACATGACTCGCAACCGTTTGACGCCGCGCCCGGCCAGGGCGGTGAGTTGTTGGTCGGTGTACGGTGTCAACCACGGATCACGCCCCAAACGCGATTGGAACGCCACCGAACTCTTCCCGGCCGGTATCCCCGCCGCGCGGTTAAAGGCCGCCACGGTCTGGAAACACTGCGCCCGGTAGCAGCGGGCATGCGCCGGACTGGGAGTCTCGCAGCAGTTGTCCACCCTGAGACAGTGCCCGCCGGTCGGATCGGACTTCCGAATCTGTCGTTCCGGCACACCGTGGAAACTGAACAGCAGGTGATCATAATCCTCCGCCAAATATTCCTGCGCGCTGGCCACCAGCGCCGAAATATAATCCGGGTGGTCATAATACGGCGGCTGGACCACGACCCGCATCGCCGGCGCCCGTTTCGCGGCCACCTCGCGGACCCGTTCGACCGCGGTTTCGTAACTCGACATCGCGTAATGGGGAAAGAGCGGAATCAGCAGCAGTTCCCCGACCCCCTGCGCTGCCAATCGCTCAACGGCGTCGGGTATGGAGGGATTCTGGTAACGCATCGCCAGTTCAACCGGAATCTCAACCCGCTGCTGCAACTGCTGCTGCACGTTCCGGCTCGTCACCACCAGGGGTGAGCCCCCTGCGGTCCAGATGGTTTGGTAGGCGTGCGCCGACGCTTTCGGCCGCGAAGGCAGAATTGCGAAATGGACAATGCAGAACCGCACCAGCCAGGGGACATCCAGCACCCTCCCATCCATCAAAAACTCGCGCAAATAACGCCGCACATCCGGCACCGAAGGCGAGTTCGGAGACCCAAGATTAACCAGCAAAACCGCCTTCTTCATCTGGATTGTTCTTTGGCGAGCGTGCCGGATGCGCCAGCCGCATCCGCCCCGGCCGGATTGGACGGCGCCTGCGCGACCCAAGCCGCGACGCGGTCGGCCGCCTTGCAGCCCGAAACGATTGAATCGCTTAACGAAATCCCGTCGCGGTAGTGACCCGCAAAAAACAAACCGGGCGCCTCCTCTTCAATCCTACTCATCAGGTCCCGGTAACGGCCGTAGCCCACGACATACTGCGGTATCGCCCGGGGGTAGTAAACCGTATGTTCGAACACGGGGCGGCCGCGGACCCCGAGCAGGATTCGCAAGTCCTCGCAGGTGATCTCCGTTAACCGCTCCGCCGGTAATGAGGCCAGCTCCGGGTAACGTTCGCCCCCCACGTAACTGGTCAGCGTGAGGTGCCCGGCCGGCGCCCGATTGGGAAACAAGGAGCTGGAGAAAATGGTCCCCAGAATCCGGAAGCCTTCAACCTTCGGTATCAGCATGCCAAAACCCTCGCAGGGGTGCGTCACGTCCTCACGCCGGAATCCCAACACCACGCTGGCCACCGGCGGATATCGGATTTCGGAAAAAGGCTTCAGGCTGACAGGGGGCTCCGCCTCGATTTTCAACTCGGCCAAGGCATGAGCGGTGCCGGCGTAAATCACGGCCCGATGCCGGGCCCGGCCGGCCTGTTGACCCGTTTCAAAGTTCAGTTCCCACATTCCGTCCACCCGCCGCACACCGGTCACCTTCGTGTCAAGCCGAACCGCCTGCCCCAGCCGCTCCCGCAGCGTTTCCGGCAGCACCTGCAATCCATCGTCAAATGAAAACTTGGGCGCGCGGTCCTTGGCCACCTCCCCCCTTCGCTTCCGCTCGCGCGCGCCGAAAAGCTGCCCGCGAATCAGCGAACCGTACTTTGCCTCGAGCTGCCCGAGCTTGGGGAAGGCCTGCGGCACCGAGAGTTTGTAAGGGTCGCCCGCGTAAACCCCCGCCACCAGCGCGTCAATCGCGTGGTCCAAAAACTCCTGGTTGAGGCGACGCACCACAAACTCCGCCACCGTCTCCTCCTTGCCATCGCGCCGTGGGGGAACAAAAGGTTCCCGGAGCACCGCCAGCTTGGCCTTGGCAGTGAACAGTTCCGTGGTGAAAAAGCCCAGCGGCGATCCGGGCATGGCAATCGGGCGGCGGTACCGAACCACGTAGCGGGCGGCCGCTTTGGGGTCCGGGTCCAGCCGGCGGGCCTGCAATCCGGCATCCCGAATCAACTCCGCGATGCGGGGCGAGGTCTCGAGGATTGTGTTGGGCCCGAATTCCGCCAGAAACCCATCCCGCCGAATGGACTCGATCACCCCCCCCACCCGGTGGCCGGCTTCATAAACGGTAACCGGGATACCCTTCCGCTGGAGATAAAAGGCCGCGGTTAATCCTGTAATTCCCGCGCCGATAATTGCCACAGGGTTCATCACGTTTTCGCGGCCAGTTTCGATTGCTTTCCCGGCATCGTTCAGGGGGTCCCGCCCGTCGTCAAATCGTGCGCGAATGTTTCCGCTCGCCCACGGGTGCGAGGGTGTTGTCAAAACTCATGGCGATATTGCGAATGAAGAGGCGGCCGGTGCCGGTGACTTCCATGCCCTCCGCCGTGCGGCGCACCAAACCGTCGGCCTCGAATCCGGCCAGGGATTCCAGCTCGCGCTGGAAATGCGCCGCGAAATTGATCCCCAGGCGCCGGGACATCGCCGCATAGTTCAGGGACAAGTCGCACATCACCCGCATGATGGTCTCGCGCCGAATCTTGTCCTCCTCGGTGACGAGGTACCCGCGCGCCAGGGGCACCTGGCCGGCGTCCAACGCGGCATAATACTTCGGCAGGTCCTTCTCGTTCTGCCAGTAGGCTTCCGGTATTTGTGAAATGGACGACATGCCAAAAGCGTAGATATCAGCCCCGCCGCGGGTGCTGTAGCCCTGAAAATTTCTTTGCAGTTGCTTCCGGCTCTGCGCCACGGCCAGTTCGTCCGTCGGCCGTGCGAAATGATCCATGCCGATATACACGTAGCGGTTGTCCGCCGTCAGACGCTCGATCACGGTCTTGAGGAGCTGCAATTTGACTTCGGCGGTCGGCAGGACCTTCTGCTCGAGAATTCGCTGCGCCGGTTTCACCCAGGGCACATGGGCGTAGCTGAAGACCGCCAGCCGGTCCGGCCCCATCTCAATCACCGCGTCCAGCGTGCGATTGAAAGACTCGACCGTCTGGTAAGGCAAACCGTAAATCAGGTCGAAATTCACCGAGCTGAAACCCAGCTCCCGCACCCAGCCCAGCACCTGCTCGGTCAACTCCCGCGGCTGAACCCGGTGCACCGCTTTCATGACGGTCGGGTCAAAATCCTGGACCCCCAGCGAGGCCCGGTTGAACCCGATTTCGCGCAACGCCACAATGTGATCCCGCGTGAGGCGCCGCGGGTCCACTTCCACTCCCGCCTCAATATCCTCCGAAAAAGGAAAATGGCGCCGGATGCTCTCCCCCAGCCGCCGGATTTCGTCCGCGGTTAGAAAGGTCGGTGATCCCCCGCCCCAATGGAGTTGCACCGCCTTGCGGCGCGGGTTGAGCAGCGCGCTCATCTGCGCCATCTCCTTGTCCAGGTAACGAACGTAGGCATCGCCCTGGGCGTGGTTGAGCGTGATGACGGTGGTGCAGCCGCAGTACCAGCACAGGGTCTCGCAAAAGGGGATGTGGAAGTAGAGGGAGAGGTCGCGCTCCGTCCGGTTGTTCTCGATCAGCAATTCGGCCAGCTCGGGCCATTTCAGCGCCTCGGTGAACTTTGTGGCGGGAGGATAGGAGGTATAACGCGGCCCCGCCACGTTGTATTTCTTCACCAGCTCGAGATCAACGGTCAGCATGCTCATTTGTATTCGCGCACGGTCGCGACCAGGCGTTCGATGTTTTCCAGCTTCGCCCCGGGTGTCACGCCGTGTCCGAGATTGAAGATGTGCCCGGGCCGCCCGTTCATTTCGCGCAAAATGCGAGCCGTTTCCCTGCCCACCACGTCCGGAGTGGTGGTCAACACGAACGGGTCCAGGTTCCCCTGCAGGCCGACCTTGGCCGGCAGCCGCCGCGCGAGGTCCGCCAGACGCACCGTCCAATCCGCTCCCAGCACCTGGGCCCCTGTCTCCACCAATTCAGCCCAATTGCCATGCGCGCCCTTGCTGAAAACAATCACCGGCACCCGGTTTTTTAGCGATTCCACAATTCGTTTCATCCACGTCGCCGAGGCGGGCCCGAAGCTGCCGTCGGACAACACCCCGCCGAGACTATCAAAAATCTGGACCGCTTCCGCCCCCGCGTCAATTTGGAGCCGCAAAAAGTCGCTGATGGCAACCGTCAACTTCTCCATCAGCCGCCCGAAGAGGGCGGGGTCAGAGTAAAAAAGCGCCTTGGCTTTGGTGTATTCCTTCACTCCCCCGCCCTGAATCATGAAATTCGCCAGCGTCCAGGGCGACCCCGCGAAGCCGATCAAGGCTGTGCGCCCTTTGAGTTCGCGCTTGATCAGTTTTAACGCCCGCGCCACGTACTGCAGCCGCTCGCACACAGCCCCCGGTTCGAGCCGCTCGATGTCGGCTGGGCTCTGCAGCAGAAACTCCATTTCGATCCCTCCCTGGTCGCGAAACTGGTATTTCTGACCCAGCCCTTCGGCAATGACCAGGATGTCGCTGAACAGAATCGCCGCGTCGAAATCAAACCTCCGAATCGGCTGCAAAGTCACTTCCGCGGCCAACTCCGGGGTCTGCACCAGCTCCAAAAAGGTGTGTTTTCCCTTGAGGGCACGGTATTCCGGCAAGGCCCGCCCCGCCTGCCGCATCAGCCACACCGGCGGGCGATCCAGCCGCTGACAACGGCACGCGGCCAGAAACCGCTCCCGATTGGTCAGCCGCCCGCTGTCTTGGGCAGGATCACTCGGTCGCGAGCTGCTGGTGTCCTCGCCGGCGGCGGACACGTCTGGATTAACAGGTTTTGTCATTTCGATTTGGGTCGCCAGCGCCGCCAGCCACGGCGTTGCCGGCCCTGACCCATCGTGGGTGCTCAAAGCCGGCAAAATAGCCCCGAATAATGACTCCCGCTATACATTTTTTGCGGAGGGGAACATGAAATAGGGGAGATTTTACGGGGTGCCCCGGGCGAAGGCCTTGGGGTTTTAGGCCCGCCGGCAGCGTTGTATGTGTAAGACCGTTGGCCACAGCGGTGCATTACCATCCACACGCCCTACCAAGCGACGCGCCGCATCGGCGCGTATGAACGCAAGCGTTACATATCTGTGTCGGAGGGCACCTAACGCTGGGAGGCGTCAGCAACGGGGCGGCTGCGCCGAAGCTTGATTCGAATTCCGGTTCCTATTGCTTGGTCCAGTTTCCTTCACGGCTGCTGGAGCTTCACTGTGCCAGCAGGGAAACCCCCGAGTAAGAGCCAAACCCGTAAAGCAGAATATACCAATACCCTGGTGCCGGGGTTGTGATGGTCACTGTCTCGTCGTTCCCATCCAAGTACGGGGCAAAATCATAATCCGTCAAACTGGGCCGCAACCCGTAGCGCACGTATAGGTCGCAGTCACCCGTGCCGCCGGCGATGCTAATTCGCAAGGAGGCAAGCCCGTCGGGGACGTCTATCCTGTAAAGCGTTTCGCTGTCAAATGAACCGGTGAGGTTGTTGGCGGGAACCCCAAATGCAAGTGGGATGGCAGGCAGTGGCGGAACAGGGGAGAAGTTAATACCCAAGTAGATGTCTCCTTCCTCATAGCTTTCAGAATCAACAGCGATTTTATAAGTCATTCCGGCGGTCGCCGTGAACTGCGCCAAGGCGACCGTGTTGGACCGCACACTGTTGGTCACGCGTGTCAGAGTGGAAAGGGTGTGGCCCGTGTAAACGCCAAGGCTTGGAGTATATCCATTCCCGAACGCGCAGGCAATTGTCACGGGACCGCTGTTGGTCGGCGTCCAAGCCCACCAGACAGAAGCGGCATCGTACCAATAGCCGTGCTGCGGCTCGGCATCTTCCCGGTTCGCGTTGCGGTTGGAACCCACGACGAGCAATGGAGAGCCCACGATGGGAATGGCGTTGGAAAACATGTTGTTGGGCGGAGTTACACGAAAAGAGCGCTCTTCCTGGGTTTGAGCACCTGAACTGTTTATCGCAGAAAGAGTGAGGGAGTAATTGCCTGGCGGCACGTTAGTAAGCAGAAAACTGAAGTTGTTGGCGTTGGTCTCATAGAGGATCGCGCCCCCAATAAAGCCCTCGGCAATGACTTCCGGTACTTGGCCGCTTGGGTCCCATGCCAGGCCTGCGATCATGACAGTGGCTGGGGAATAGTACTCAGCATTATTTGTGGGAGCGGTAATGACCAGTGTTGGTGGCCGAGTGACCACCAGGCGCATCGTTGGTTCAGTGTCGTACCATACACTGTCCAATAGGAACTGATATGTTGTACCGGCTTGGGCAACGAAATTCACCTGGGTCCAGCCGCGGGCGAGCTGTGTTAAGCCATGGAGAGTGCTGCCGGTAAACACGGCGACAAATTTACGGGGCGGAGCTACGACCGCGACTTCCCCAGATACAGTTGAGGTCCAGCTCCACCAAATTGTTTTGCCGAAGCCTTCAGTCCAATCCGATTCTCCAGGCCCCAGCGTCGCACTCACGTTATAACCATTTACCGGCGAGTCCAATCCGGGGATGGCAAGGCGGCCGCTGAAATTGTCGTTGGGGGGCGGTGGCATATTAGTTGTACGGTCCACAACTCGATAAAAGCACCGCGAATTAAGGGCCGCAGCGGGGTCGGCAAAGTTGTAGAACCAGTCGCTCGCAAAGAAAGCAAGGTAATCGGTCCAATCAAGGAGGTTGGTCGAAATCTGGACTACATAACCCCGGCCCTCTGCGAGGTTTAGTAGAAACTCGAACCGACCTCCAGGTTTGCGGGACCCTGCACCAAGGGTGGGCATGGGTTCAATATACCGGGCAAGAAACTGATCCACTGTCAGGTTGGAAAGCCCCTGAATTGTGCCTCCGAAAGTTTGGTCCGGCAAGGTGCCCAGGCCAAAGCTATTGCCGCGTATGCATGGAAGAAAGAGCCGCGGTGATTTGGGGTCGCTAAACAACGCCCCCGCGAAGACGGTGTAATTAGTTTCCACCCTCAGCGTAACCGCCCGCGACAGGGAATCCTTCAGTTGTGCCAGAGTCCACCGAAATTTCTCTTCGTCGGCTGTCCTGTCAGGATCGAGGTTAAAGAGCCGCACGGCGGCGGGAGGACGGTTGCTGCGAATGAAGAGCGACGCAGCCAGGTAATGGTCCACGCACTTCTGGAACGACATTTTTGCGGCGTTCAAGTCGTTGGTCGTCGCGAAGGTCAGAAGTTCGGGATAGGCGATAAACACCTCTTCGAGCGTTGTCGGTTGGTCCAGGTCAAACATCGCCCGGATTGCTGTCAACTCCGCCTCGATATTCCAAGAATAGGCATTGTAGATGCAGTACTCTGCAGCCCGGAGTAATGCGCGCGCCATTTGGATATCACCATAATCGAGAACAACATCCACGGTGCGGGTTTCGCTGGCTTTCAGCGCCAGCGTGAAACCGGCATCCGTCACAGTCGCAAGATTTGCCTCCGCCGCGACGACGACAGGAAGGATATTCGTGCGCAAAACCGCGGTAAACTCGCTGGCACTGACTCCCGTGGGCATCAACGGCACCTGATCGGCATCGACCAACAAAGCTGCGGT
Source organism: uncultured Verrucomicrobiota bacterium (assembly GCA_964631605.1). Lineage (GTDB taxonomy): Bacteria > Verrucomicrobiota > Verrucomicrobiia > Limisphaerales > UBA8199 > JARKQH01. The sequence goes on along the minus strand of CAZVYG010000010.1, from coordinate 43,347 downwards.
CCAGTTATAGATGTTACGGCCCGCCTGGGGAAACCCCAGCCGGCTCAAGAAGTCGCCAGTGGGCTGCTTGTACGGCAACGTCGCCAATCGGGTAACTGCATAAAGGACGTTGGCCACTTGGTGATTTGGGGATTGCGCCACGGCATTCGAGAAGCAACGGTCTGCAGCAAGGATGTCTGTCGCCGCGAGGTAGGCTCGTCCTTGTTTTACGTAATCATCAGTAGTTTGCGCAAGCAGGCACGGCAAGAGTGCAAACCAAAGGAGGGTGACGGTCAGTCTTGCTTTCATGGTTTTGGCGATAGTGTGGCGTTCACCGAGAGCCTTGGAACTTTTCTGGCAAAGGGTGGCTGGCTCAGAGATACAGTGCAGCCGGCCAGACCACCGCCCGCCTCTGCCGCAGCACGGAGAGAGTTGGACCGGCTTGTAACGGTTTCAAACGCCATAGCACCCTGCCTAAATAGTGGCCAAAGATCAGCGCGTGAATAAGATCATTATGCCCCCACGTCAAGGCGCTAATTTTTGAAGGGTCCCACGGGTCCCACGGTCCCAGTGTTGGATTCTGTGGATGCCCTCTGTGTTGCTTAGAACGCACCCCGTCCATCAGGTCACGGCCTGGGAAGCATCCACGTTCAGTGCGCAAGGCGGGAATCAGCATGGGTGGTGAGAGCAGACATTAGAGGATTGTACGGCAGCGCCGCGACTCCCAGAGAGGCCAGCGGGGTTCCCATGAAAAAAGGGGCCAAACTTTTCGGGTGTGCCGACGTGGCGAAATGAGTTGCTGAAGCCCCACCTCCCCATCCGCCTCCGGCGGTTTCAAGCCGAGAGAGCGCGAGGCTCACTGCACAGTCAGCAACTCCGCCGCCGTAAAGGGCTGCGACCGGTTGCCGATTTCCTTGCGCACCGCACCGACCTGTTCGGGCGTCACCTCCGTGCCCTTGTTGCCCCAGGAAGCCCGCATGTAACTCAACACCGCCGCCAAATCCTCATCCGACATCGCCGCTCCCATCGCCGGCATTGCCAGATTCCATTGTTGGCCATTGACCTCAAGCGGCCCGGTCAATCCCGCCAGCGGAATCCGGACCAGCCGATTCACCGGCCCCAATACCCAATCGCTCCCGGTCAGCGGCGGCGCCTGCCCCGCCTTCCCCTTTCCATCCACGCCATGACACAGGGCGCACACACTTTCATAAAGCGCCCGGCCACGCTCCAAATTAATGCCCCCGGTCGGGGGCTGATACATCTGCAACTCCGCCACCGACCGATAGGGCGCGTACACCCGCCCGTCAAACCATCCACCATGCCGGTCAAAATAATTCATGCCCCAGAACAGCCCCACGAAGAGCAAAACAAAAAGCCACATCGGCACCGCCCCTCGCGCCCCCGAGAGCTCGTGGTTGGCCGACGCGTTCTGCGTCCCGACTTGCACCTCCGGTTTCATCGCGCCCCCCCTCCTGCAACCGGCGCCCCGTTGGTGGCCGACGCACCCCCTGCCCCGGAGGCCGCAAGACTCAACGGCGCGGTAAACAACGGCGCCTCCGCGCGCAAACTGACCAAATACGCCGCCAGCGCCTTGGCCTCCGGCTTCGGGACAACCTCGTATCCGGCCGCGGGCGCATGTTGCCCGCTCATCGCCAGCGCGTCCGGCGAGCCCTCTCCGACGACCCGCCGCTCTTCGAACAGATACGGATACCCCGGCATCACCGAACCTGCGACCACCGAACCCGGGGCGTACAAATGCCTCAAGTGCCATCTTTCATCCGGCTGCCGCACCCCGATATTCGCCAAATCCGGTCCCACCCGCTGGCCGCCGAGCATTACGGGATAGTCGTACAGGAAATCCTCCGGCACCGTCCGTCGCCTGCCCCAGCCCCGCGCCATGTCCGGCCCGACCGGCTCAATCCACAACGCCGCCTTGGCTCCACTGGTTGTCAACTTCTTGATGGCGCTCTCAGCCTCCTCGCGGCTTACTCCCTTCACCACCACCTTGGGCAAGCCCTCGAGCATTCCCAAGGCCTCCGGTCTTGACAACCGCGGCATCACGGCCTGCAAGGCGGCCACCACGCCTGCCTGGTTCGTTCCCCCATCCGTCAACATCACATCAAAGACCGTGCCCCGCTGCCAAACCTGCTGGCTGTGACAATACGCGCACCCGTTGGCCCGATAGACCTGCAATCCTTGCTGGGCGAGGCCTGGCCGCGCCACGGGGTACCTTGCCCCCGCCGACAAGGTATTGGTCGCCACCATCTGGCCCACCTGCATCTGTGGCGTCAGCACAAACCCCGCCCAGGACATCGCCAGCGCGAAGAACGCGCCCAAATACACCAAGGCCCCGTGCCTCATACTCGCGCCCCCTCGCCTAGCTCCTGCGCCCCCCATCGCCGCGCCGCCCCCGCCAACACCCGCCGACAATAGCCAGCCACCCCCAACGCCAAGTTCACCAGGAACAAACCGTTGCCCGCCAATATCAGCAACTCCCCAACCGTGCTGACCCGCAAATACATCAATGTGCCCCGGCTCACCTCCACAAAGCCAGCCGCCGGATTTAGCAGCCTCCCGCTCTCGACCACACCCCCAACCGCCAGCGGCACCGACACCAAAACGAGCCCGGCGGCCGCCAGCCAAAAATGCAACCGCACCAGACGCCGGCTCCACCAATCACAGCCCAGAAGTCCCGGCACAATCGTGTAGATTCCGGCAAACATCACCAGGGCAAAAAAACCATAGACTTGGAACCACTCCCTCGCCGCCGAAAACCAGGTGAAATGCAGCATCCACACGCCCCCGCTAAGCGCTTCCACCACCTGCATCACGCCCCCCAACACATAAGCCGCCAGCCCCAAGGCCAGAAACCGCAACCGTTCATCTCTCCACACCACACCATAATCCCCGTCCACCGTCCGATACCCGATTACCACCACCCCCAGCGCCCCCAACCCGCTCAACACCGTTCCCACCGTGCTCAAGGCGGGCATCCACGCCGGCAACGGCGCGGTGGCTGGTATGCCCGCCCAGCTCCCAAAAAGCAACAACACCCAAAACACAAACATCGCCAGATAATCACTGTTCAACTCCCGGCCCGCCAGCCGCGGCCCCAGGCCGAACGCCGCCCCCAGTCCCATTAACCCCATCCAGACCACCAACAGATTACCCGTGTGCCAGTAATGAATCGCCGCCTGCGCCACGCCCCGCACCGGAAACAACGCCAAACACAAATTCGCCGTCGAGTAAATCCAGCCGAACCAGAACAAGCCCGCCAGCACAAACCACTGCGCCGCCTCCATCCGGGACTCCCGCCGACGATACAAGGTCAGCACGCCGATGGTCCCCAACAGCAAGTATCCCAAAAACACCAGGGCCGCCGCGCCCGCCGGAAATTCCAAATGAAAAAACCCCAGGCCCTCCCCCCTTAACACGCCGACCAGCCCCGCTGCCACACCCAGATGCAACAACCACGCGCCAAACACGCCCAGCGCCCCGCCTGCCAGCGCCACCCGGCCCAGTCGTGATATCAACCACAAACCCACACCCAAACCCGCCGGCACACAAAAACCATGGACCAGTAGCGCCGCGCTCGCCGCCTTCACCCGGCCGTAGGTCAACCACGCCGGCTCCGCCAAAAACATCGGTGAATGAAACTTGATCGAAGCAATGAGACCCAGCGCCGCCCCCGCCGCCAGCCACAATGCCGCCCCCAAAAACAACATTAACACCGGCCAGCGGCAGGACGCCCCGCTTTCCGCGCTCGAAACGTCAACCGTCGGAGCGCCTTCAGCCTCCCTGACCTTTTCCTCGGGAGAAACCATCACTCAAACTCGCTCGGTTTCTCCGGCGCCTTTGGCGGCGCCGCCGTCGCCTTTTCCACCCGCGCAATCAAATTCGATCTGGCCGTCGCCGGATTCTCCCACCCCCGAAGCACCAGTTCCATTGCGTGGGTGATGGGCAGCCGCACCAGCCCCTTGCCCTGGTCAATCCATGCCGGGGTGCTCAAAGCCACCGTCTCCGCCTCGCGCAACTCCGCCAGGGCTTTCGCGCGCTCGGCAATCCGCACCGCATCCACCGCGGGCGCCTGGGTATGCCGACGCATCACCCCCACCAGCGCCGCGACAATCAGGAACGTCCCCACAATGGCCACCGCCACCGCCGCTGAAGTCCCCCGGCTGGAATCAGTTCCGTTCATCGCCCACCTCCCTGCACCTCGGGATGCACCGCCGGGGTATCATCACACTCATCCAGCTCCCCGCCCGAGATTTGTGTCGGAATCGGATGCGCAAATCCCATCGCCTCCACCAGGCGCGGGTCTTTCACCGGATACGGGGCGTGCCTCCAGTACGCCCGCAGGAACATCGTGGCCAGCAGGCCCGCCATAAACGCCCAGCACCCGAGATCAATCCAATGCAAAACGAATCCATTGGGATGTTTCACGGGCATAATGTTAAAAGACAAGTCAAGGTAATGCATCAACCATGTCCAGACGCACAGCGGGGTCATATAGCCAAACACGCTTTTCACATCAATCCGCAACAACGCGAGGAAGGGGACGAAAAAATGCCCGAAAATAATCACCATTCCCACCCACCACCACGTTCCCTTCTCCCGCAAGGCATACCAAAAGGTCTCCTCCGGCATATTCCCGTTCCAGATGATGAAATACTGCGAGAAATGGATGTAGGCGTAAAACACCGTGAACGCGAAGAGCAGCGACCCCAGGAAATAGTACTGGTGATCATGCAGGGCATCGCTCAGCACTCCCTGCCGGTCCAATACCATGGTGATAACGTAGGCCGTCCCCAGCGTCATCCAGACACTGCCGGCAAAATAATACACGCCGTACATGGTCGAGAACCACTGGTGCTGCAGCGCCTTCATCCACAGGATCGCCCCCAGCGTCAACGTGATCGCAAAGAGAAAAATCCCCGCGCAGGAATAAAACCGCATCCGGTGGGTGGGCAGCGCCGTCCCGGTCCGGTCCTGCTCGAGCGACCAGTGGCGCAGCCGGTTGGACAGAATAATCCACACCGCGAAGCAAACTGCCGACACCACATAAAACATCGGCCGCGTAAACAAAGGCTGCTTGGCGTGCAACGCGTGATCCAAATGCGGGTCCAGGCTCATCCACTCATAGAGCGTCGGCGCCAGCAGGGCCACCGGGAGAAACAACACCGCCAGCCAGGGAAACAAACACGCCAGGTGCTCGAGAAACCGCCGGATCGGCACCGACCAGCCGGCATCGAACAAATGGTGCGCCATCACCAGGAACAGCGCCCCCGCGCTCAGGCTCAGAAAAAACATGAAGGCCAGCAGCCACGAGAACGCGAACTGTTGGCGATTCACGAAAAAACCCAGGAGCGCAAGCAGGCCGCCCGCGGCCATCAGCACCGTCGGCACAATCCGCCATCGGGACAAATCCAGCGGGGTGGACACGGATTTCTTCATACAGCCATTATTTCAATAGGGTTCGCTGTTGCGGCGGCAAATCCTCCAGCTCCCCCAACCGCGCCAGTTGGAGCGCGCGCAAGTAGGCCACCACCGCCCACCGGTCCTGCGGCGTCACCTGCGCCCCGTAAGCCCCCATGAGGTTCCGCCCGTGGGTGATCACGTAAAAAATCTCGCCGTCCGGCATCTCCACAATGCGCTTGTCATGCAAATTGGCCACCACTGCCATCGCCCCAATCTTCCGCGTGATCCCATTCCCATCCCCCAGCCCGCCGTGGCAGGGGGCGCAATTGATCGTGTAGCGCTGCTGCCCCCGCTTGAGCAACGCCGAGGTGATGCGCAGCGGGTTGTGCTCGACAAAGTTCGTCGTGCCCGTCTTCCAGCCGGTGTTGACCGGCGCATCCTCGAAGGGAAACACCGGCCCCGACACCGTCTGAACCGCGACTCCGCGCGGGATCGTGCCCGGAACCGGGAGTTGGGAGGTCCGCCCATTGGGGAAGAAACCGTTCGGCGCCTGCGGCCGGAGCTTTAATTGAAACTCCATGTCCGGGAAGATGCGGAGCGGCGGCTGGCGGAAGTGACTGCCGCGAAAGCCCAGGAGGGCGACCACGGCCACCACACAAACGGCGAAGATGGCGAGAAAATAGCGCATTAGTCCTCCACCACCTCGATATGCCGGCTGCCGGCTCCCTCGAGCAACTTGCGAACTTCCGGCTCCGAATACTTCGGGTCGGCGCACTCGATGACCAGGAAGAACCGGTCATGGGTCACCAGCGCGAACCGTCGGTTCTTGAGCAGGGGATGATAAAGCCGCGGGAGCCGGTTCAGGAACAACATCCCAAACAGCGAGCCAAAGGCCCCGAACAGAATCGTCAGTTCATAAGAGGGCGGGAAGGCGTAAAAGGGGCTGAACATCGGCTTGCCACCCACCACCAGCGGATAATCCAGCGCGTTCATGAACCAGATCATCAGCATGCCCGTTGTGTAACCCGTCACCCCGCCCAGGAACGCAAACCAACCCACCTTCGAGTTCTTTAATCCCATGGCGCGGTCCATCCCATGCACCGGGAAGGGGGTGAATACATCCCACTTGCGGTACCCCGCGTCCCGCACTTTCTCCGCCGCGTGCAGGATGTCCGCCGCGGTGCGGAATTCGGCGATCATGCCGTAAGGTTTGGAAGGGTTATTCATGGAGTGCCATCTCCTTGATTTTGGCGCCGCCGAGTGGATGGTGCGGATCCGACTGCGGGGTCACGCCTTTGACTTCGGAAATTGCGATCATCGGCAGGAACCGGATGAACAGCAAAAACAGAGTGAAGAACAGCCCAAACGTGCCGATGTAAGTGCAGATGTCCACCCACGAGGGCGAATAGTACCCCCAATTGGCCGGCACAAAGTCCCGATGGAGCGAGATGACGATGATCACGAAACGCTCAAACCACATGCCAATGTTCACAAGGATGGAGATAATAAACACCACCACCAGATTTTGCCGCAGCGACTTGAACCAGAACAACTGCGGCACCACCACGTTGCAGAGGATCATGGTCCAATACCCCCACCAATAGGGTCCCAGCGCCCGGTTGATGAACGCAAATCGCTCATACGGGCTGCCGCTGTACCAGGCGATGAAAAACTCCATCCCATACGCGTAGCCCACGATGGAGCCCGTGGCCAGCGTCACCTTGCACATTACGTCTATGTGCCGCAGGGTGATGATGTCCTGAAGTTTGAAAATGCTGCGCAAGGGAATCAGCAGCGTGAGCACCATGCCGAAACCGGAGAAAATCGCGCCGGCGACAAAGTACGGGGGGAAAATGGTGGTATGCCAGCCGGGCACCTGGGAGACGGCGAAGTCCAACGAGACGATCGAGTGCACGGAAAGCACCAGCGGGGTGGAAAGCCCGGCCAGTATCAAATACGCCTTCTCGTAATTGCTCCAATGCCGGTTTGAACCGGTCCACCCCAGCGCGAACAGGCCGTAGGCAAATTGGCGGATTTTGGTCCGCGCCCGGTCCCGCATCACCGCCAGGTCGGGAATCAAGCCCATGTACCAAAACAACACGGACACGGTGAAATAGGTCGAGACCGCAAACACGTCCCACATCAATGGCGACCGGAACTGCGGCCAGATCGAGTTGGAGTTCGGAATGGGGAACAGCCACCAGTCGTACCAAACCCGCCCCACATGCAGCGCGGGGTAGATGCCGGCGCACATGACCGCAAAGATGGTCATCGCCTCGGCCGCCCGGTTCACCGCCGTGCGCCAGCGTTGGCGCAGTAAAAACAAAATGGCGGAAATCAGCGTGCCGGCGTGCCCGATGCCGATCCACCAAACGAAATTGATAATATCCCAGCCCCACATGACCGGGTGCATGTTGCCCCAGACGCCCACGCCGGTGGAAATCTGGTATCCCAGCATGAAGAGCAACATGCCCAGGGCGAGAACACTCGGAATGAGCAACACCCACCACCAGATCGGCGCCTTGCCCTCGGTGAGCGAGCAGACCCGGTTGGAAATCCAGCCAAGACTCCGGTAGTTATCCACCAGCAACGGCCGCTGCAGCTCGGCCGGTGGCTCGGGAATGGTCAAGGGAGTCGCGTGAGCGGCCATCAGTGCCCTCCTTTCCCAATCGGGCGGCCAGTTCCATGGCCCGCGCCTGTGTGCTTGAATGGATCACCCATCTTGTCGCGGAAATGCTCGAAACTTAAGGGGGCTTCCTGGTAGTCCGGCATGGCGGGATTGGGGTTTCGGACCCGGGCCAGATAGGTCAGCCTGGGCTTGGTCAACAACAGATCCAGCACGCTGTAATTGCGGTCCTGCTGTTTGAGTTTGGACACGCGGCTGTTGGGATCATTCAGGTTGCCGAAGACAATTGCGCCGGCCGGACAAGCCTGGGCGCAGGCCGTGGTAAACGTCCCCTCCGGCACCACCACCTCGCCGGTCGCGCCCGCCTTGACCTTTTGCGCAATCTTGGCCCCTTCAATTCGCTGCACGCAGAAGGTGCATTTCTCCATCACCCCGCGCATCCGTACGGTCACGTCGGGATTCTTCACCATCTTCAGCAGGTCCCATTCGTCATCCTTGCGACGTCCGAACGGGCCGAGATACAGAGCGGTGATGGGCCGTTTGTTGTAATCAAAGTAGTTGAACCGGCGCACCTTGTAGGGACAGTTGTTCGAGCAATACCGCGTGCCCACACACCGGTTGTAAACCATGACGTTGAGCCCCTCCTGATCATGCACCGTGGCGTTGACCGGGCAGACATTTTCGCACGGCGCCGCCTCGCAATGCTGGCAGAGCATGGGCTGGGTCACCACCTGGGGATCATCCACCCAATCCTCGAACTGCTGCTGTTGCTCGAGCTGGTAGCTCTCGGTGAACTTGCGCCGCGCGGGATTGCCGGCGTAATAGCGGTCAATCCGAATCCAGTGCATCTCGCGCCCCCGTTTGACCTGGTCCTTGCCCACGATGGGGACGTTGTTCTCGCTCTGGCACGCCATGATGCACGCCGAACAGCCGACGCACTGGTTGAGGTCAATCGCCATCCCCCACTGATGCAGCGCACTGGGCTTCAGCTTGTCCAGCGGGTTGGGGTAAAGGGATTGGTTGACGGGAGGCTCTTCGGCGTTCATCCGGGTCGCAAAATCCGGATGCTCGCGGTACTGGCTCAAGTTGGCCTCGCGCACAATCGGCCGGCCTTCCATGGACCAATGGTCCTGAGTGCAGGAGAGCGGATAGGTTGCCCCCAGGCGCTTGATCGTCGCCCCAACCGCGAAATGCTCCGCCGCCGTCGTCCGCAACGGATAGACATCGAAGCCGGTTTTGTGCCCCACCCGCCCGGTGCGGCTTCGGCCATAGCCGAGGGCCAGGCCCAGCGAATAATCGGCCAAACCCGGCTGAATCCAGATGGGGCCGCGCGCCACCCGCCCCTCGAGCGCAATCTCGACCATGTCGTTGTTCTTCACCCCAAGTTCCTGGGCGGTTTTGCGGCTGACCAGAACTGCATTGTCCCATGTCATTTTGGTGATGGGATCGGGCATCTCCTGCAGCCAGCCGTTGTTGTTGTATCGGCCATCATCCACGCTGTAATCAAGATGGAAAACCACCTCGAGCCGGTCTTTGGATGGCAGGCTGGGTTTGAGGCTCGAGAGCGCCTCAGCCAGCGGGGCGGGATTGAAAGAGACCGCAGCAGGCTTGGCCGCTGATCCGGCCAGGAAACCGTCATGCAGAAATTTCTTCCATGCCTCCTCGAAGTTCGCCCCTTTGACGTAACCGGCAAAGGTCTCGCGCACAATTTCGTAGGGGCTGGTCGTTTTGTAACCCGCGATGCGGGCCAGCACCTCCAGCTCGGTCAACCCGCCAAAGAGGGGGGCAATGAGCGGTTGCACCGGCACGAGGGTGCCATCCTGCGCCAAACCGTCGCCCCAGGATTCCAGGTAATGAGCGGCGGGCAGGTGCCAGGTGCACAATGGCGCGGTTTCATCTTCGTAGTATCCCAGGCGCAGCACCGTCCGCGCTTTCTTCTGCGCGTTGACCCAATCCAAGTCTGCGGGCGCGGTCGCCACGGGATTGCAGCCGAGGATCACCAGCGTCTCCACCTGGCCGGCATGAAGGGCGCGGGCGAGTTCTGAAAGGCCCTGGTTCCGCACTGCGGGCGCCTCGTTCAAAACCAATGTCTTGCCCAGGTTGCCCAGCGCCGCATTCATGGCATAGGCCAGCAGGTGAACCACCTGCGGCTGGCGGTGCCCAGCCACCACCAGACACTCACCCGGGTGCTGCAGCAAATCCTTGGCGCATTCCACCAACCACTTCGGATCCACCCCTGGCGGCGGCGCAACTTGATTGAGGCCTTGAACGCTGGGGCCTCCTTTTATCACGTGGTTGGCGATGGCCGCCGCAACCAGCGCCACGGCGCTGCTCGGCACGCGCAAGCGATGGTCCGCGTTGGCGCCCGTCAAGGTCAGCAGGCTCTCCACCGAGTAAAGCCGGTTGAGCGCGTCGTCCGGCTTCTCCATCTTCCGTCCCTGCGCAAACCGCCGGATGTGATTATGCACGCCGTCCTCCGCCCCCAGGAAATCGCAATCCAGCGAAAGAATCACTTTGGCGCGGTCAAAATGCGGAATGGGTTTGACCGGGCGCCCAAAGGCCTGCTGCGCCGCCAATTGATCCGCCGCCGTTTCAACCGGCTCATAAACGTACACCCGCGCCCCCAGCTTTCCGGTCAACAGGTCCAGCAGCCGCTCCCGCGACGGAGACGAATGACGTTCGACCAGCACGGCCAGCTTCTGTCCGCCGCCGTTCTGGACTTGTCGGGACAGCGCCGAGAGAAAATCCAGCGCCACTTCCGGCGTAGTCGCCGCGCCGTCCTTCAAAAAGCGTGTGGCACGGTCGGGATCATACAGGTTCAGGATCGAGGCCTGCGCGAAGCGGTCCGTGCCGCCATTACTGTCCGGATGCAGGGCATTGCCCTCGATCTTGGTTGGGCGGCCGTCGTGAGACTTGACCACCAGCGGCAAGGCCCCGCCCCGGGTTGGCATGGAGGTCGCATAGAACTGCGGGACCCCATGCGTGTAATTCTCCGGCATCTTGCTGAAGGGGACAATCTTCTGCTCGGGCCGCCGGCACCCCGTGCCCGCCAGCCCCAGACCCGCCAACAGAAATGACGCCGACATGATCCGCACGAAGTGCCGCCGCGACACCGGGTCCAGCCATTCACTGGCGCCCTCGGGAAATTCCCGCTCCAGCCATTGGCGGAATTCGGGCGTGTCGGACAACTGATCCAAGCTCCGCCAATATGCGCGGCCGGATTCCAAAGGCTGGGATACGGGAGGCAGGGTGTTCATCGGTGGCATGCGGAGCAGTTTTCCAGCGACTCGACTTTCCAATCGTTGATGGCGCGCTGACCAAATTCGCGCTGCTGCAACGGCGATTCCGGTCGCCAGGTGAGGTCGGTGATCTTGTCCAGCGGCCGGAGCTTCAACTCCGGATGCCGATGGCAATCCAGACAAAAAGTCATGCTCAACGGCTGCGCGTGATAGGCCTCCTCCATTTGGTCAATTTGACCGTGGCATTCCACGCAGCTTATGCCGCGGGTGACATGCACCGAATGGTTGAAATAAACGTAGTCGGGCACGCGATGAATCTGCACCCAGGGAATCGGCTCGCCGGTGGCCGCACTTTGGCGCACCAAGGCCAGGCGCGGATCATCCTTCAACACCTGGTTATGACAATTCATGCACTTGGCGCTGTCGGGAAGGTTCGAATACCAGGATTGTTCCACCGCGTTGTGGCAATAACGGCAGTCCATGCCCAACTGGCTCACGTGCGTGTTGTGCGAAAAGGCCACCGGCTGGATGGGCTTGTAACCCACCCGGGAGTACTTGGGCGTCAGATAATACCAAGCCCCAGCCACCAGGGCGCCCCCCACCAACACCCCCCCCGTCAATACCATGAGCGGCAACCGGTTGGTCCACTTGGGAAAAATCGCTGACATCGTCTCGTCCTCGGCTCAAACCAAACCCTCAGCCGCCCGCGGTTCGACCGAACCGCCGCCGTCCGCCGCCATTATAATGAACCCAAAGCCACATAGTAGATGAGTGATTGTGGAACTTCTTTCGATAACGTCAATTGTTTTCCAAATAACAAAATTTGGCCAGTCTCATCGCTACAAAAACAACATTTGCCCGACTTCATCAGATTCTTGTTCGCGGAGATTGATAACCTCTGCCCATGGACCGTGCAAGGGAGGTTTGCCCCGGGAAACACGAATTTTGGCTTGTTAATAATCCCTATTAGTTATTCGTATTTTGAACCAATACCCCCCTACCCCGGACTGAAGGGCATTGTTTTTCAGGTCATCCGCCCTCCCTGACTTGACCCGCGCCGACAGCCCGGCACAATGACTCGGATGGCGCCCACCGAACCGAGGTGCAATTCCGGAACCGTCGGGTGGGGCATTGGTTGCCACCGCCCGCGACCGTTGGCACAGGTTTGGCAGCTCGCGGACTGACGGTTTATCTTTCGAATGAGCCATTTCCTTGCGATGGTGGGCGAGTGCGCCGAGGTCCGGGCGAGGTGCGTTGCGCACGCACGAGCTGAATTTGAGAAACTGGGGCTGCCGGTCGCATCTTTTGAACTGTCAGACCTTGCCGTCGCCTGGGCATGCGCCTCCGGCAAGCCGGCGGACTGCTGGCATTCATCTGATACAGCCGCGCTGCTTTTGGGCCAGGCACTGGATGGCACGCCCCACCGCCTCTCAGCAAGAACCGTTGCCGACAGGTGGACGACAGGGCAAAGCGCAGCGCCTGCCCCCTTTGACGGGCTTTACGGCGCGCTGGTCTGGCGGTACCCCGGGAGGTTGCTGGTTGGAGCCGACATTCTGGGCCGATTCCCCGTGTATTACTACAGCCGGGGCGATGCTCTGCTGATAGCCTCCAGTCCGGAATTGTTTCGTTGTCACCCCGGTTGGCGCGGGCGATTGGACCTTGAGGGTCTGGCGGGCCTGCTTGCCGCGAATTACTTCCTCGAGGGGCGGACGCTTTGGGAGGGGGTGCGCCGGCTGGGAGCCGGCAACCTCCTGATCTGGGAGAGAGGCAATGCGCGGGAGCGGCCGCAGTATCGCATTCCGGTTTCGGATCGCTATTTCGGGTTGGACTTTGAAGCGCATGCGGAGCTGGTGGCGACGAGCCTGGATCAGGCGATCGCGCGGCACATGCCGCCCGGACCCCGCTATGAGATTCTTTTTTCGGGCGGGCTGGACTCGCGGATGCTGGGCGGCTTCTTGCGCCAGCGATCCCTGAAGCCCAAAGCCATTACCTGGGGCCACCCGAAGGATCTCGAGATGCACTGCGCCCGAAAAGCGGCCAGGGTGCTGAAATTCGACCAGGAAATCTGGCCGGTGGACGAAGCGAGCTATCCCCGGTTTGCGGAGCGGGAGGTTCAATGGCGCGGGCTGGCCAACGGCTTCAACGCCGTGTTCTGCTGGCAGCAGAGGCAGACCCCGCCGGCTGAGGGCGGTTATACCTCCGGCCAGGTGATGGATGTGGTGATTGGCGGCGGCATCGTAATCCAGCAGTCCCAGGTGGACCCCGGAGGACGGGTGCGCTTCGAGCATCTGTTTGCGCGGGACAATCGGTGGGGCATTGCCGAACCTGCTTTGCGCCAGTTGCTGCGCCCGGAGGTGTTCCCAGACGCCGTTGACCGCTCGATTGAACGGATGCGCCAGGATTTCGAGGCGTGTGGCGGCCAGGATTTTCAAAAGGCCTGGACCTACACCATCCTCCACCGGCACCGTTTTCACACTTCGCCCGTACTGGGCCTGCACGGGCTGTGGGGTTGGCCTGTATTGCCCACCACCGACCGCAAAGTGCTCGAGGTCATGGCCGGCATTCCGCTGGCTTCAATGCTCCGCCGCCGACTCCAGGAGCACCTGGTCGCCACCCGTTTTCCCGACCTGGCGCGCCTGCCCCTGGATCGGAACTCTTACGACATTCGGCCACTGACGTCAGCTTACGGGTCGTGGACGAACCATCGGCTGCGGAACTTGAGTTCCGCCCTTGACCGTTGGCTGCGGAAACGGCGGTTTGAACGGCGGTTCTACTACCGGGTGCTGGACTTCAACGGGCCGGGGTGGAGAGCCATTCGCGAACAAGCCGAACCCGGCCGTAAACTGCTGGAACCGCTTTTCAACATGGACGTCCTGGCGCGGCTGCTGCCTCCACCCCATCAGCCACTCCTGGCGCAGGACGCGATTATTGACACCTCCGGCGCCAAGCTGCTTGCGGGTTTCATGCTCTGGGCGCAGGGGAGGTTGTAAAGGCCGAGCTCCGGCGAATGGGGCGGATTGCGCCGGGAACCGGCCAAGTCGAGGGGCACCATTCGAGATGATCGAAGGTGGAAATCGGCGGAAATCGGGAGAAATCGAAAGAGATTTGTAATAAAACGACGGGTTGCCGGCTTTATCTAAACAGCGAGATAACATGAGCGAACCCGGAACAAGCGACGCCGACCGATTCCTGGCACTGCTCCAGCCCATCGAGCAGGACCTGGAAAACTATTGTCGGCGCCTGGTCTGGGAACCGCAGGAGGCGCCGGACGCATTGCAGAACGCGGTGTGGCGGGCTTTTGCTGCGTTTGATCGCTACCGCGAAGGCGCCAGTTTCCGGGCATGGATGTTCCAAATTGTGACCCGCGAGGCTTTCGCGCTGAATCGGAAACGCGCCCGCCTCGCCCGTCATGAATTCCTGCTCGAACCGGAGGAACTGGAGCAGTTTGCGGCCGGGGAGGCCGCCAGCGAAAGTGGGGCTTTGCCGGCTTCTGAAGCGGAGTTGCGACAGGTCCTGGAGCCCACGTTGACGGCCGGCTTGAAGACTCTGACCGACACGGAACGGGCCGTCCTGTTGCTGCGCGCCATCGGCGAACTCCGCTACCGCGAAATCAGCGACACCTTGGGGATTCCCCTGGGCAGCGTCATGGGCAACCTTGCCCGGGCTCGGCAAAAGATGCGCCTACTCCTCGCCCGCGGTGGTGCCGGCAAAGAACTTCGCAAGGAGAATTGATTATGAACTGCGACGAGATTCAACGCTTATATGATGCGTGGCTGGATTCGGAACTGGATTCACGGACGACAATGGAAGTCGAGCGGCACCTCGAGAACTGCGCAGAGTGCGCGCGAGACTTTGCCAGGCGAAGCGCACTTGATAATCCAATCGCCGCCCACCTCAGGCAGGCTCAGAAGACAAGCGCTCTGTGGAATGCAATCGAGAGGAGGTTGCTCGCCTCCGGGAAGTCCGCGCCGACAGCCCGGCCATCCGCTTGGAACGGAATCCGCGGAGTCTGGGTGAGCCTGAGGGATTTTCTCGCAGGAAGCCTGCAGCCATCCCCCGCAGCCTGGGCCGCCTTGGCGGCGGTGTGGATCGTAATCCTGTCTCTGCACAGCGCGGCGCATGAACCGGCGACGTTGGCCGGCGTGCCGACGCCCACGCCGTCTGCCGCCGAAATGCGGATGGCCTTGTGGCAAAAGCGTTTGTTGATGGCGGATTTTGGCGAATTCGCTGCCTCCTCGGAACCCCGCGAAGGCGAGCGAGCCGCGCCGGGGCCCCGGACGGATTCTTCCCCCGGCCTGCCTCCGGTATTGGAAAGGTTGACGATATGAAAAAGAGCCTGAACGAAATCATCCAGCGGGCGTGGAACGAGCCGCGTCACTTTTTCTTCTGGCTGGCCTTGCTGAGCCTCGTGGGACTGATCGGCAGCCTGGTGCTGGGCAATGCCGTGTTGTCGCAGCCAAACGTGCCGCTGGCCTTTGCGGCGCTGGGTTGCGCCCTGTGCTTTCTGGTCAGTCTGCCCGCCTTTGTTCTGGCATGGATCCCTCCGGTTCGCCGGGGCCTGGCCGGGTTGCTGCGCTACCGTTTTTTCGTCGCTCTGTGCCTGGCAACAATGGTGGCCCTTTTCTATGCCGTCGAGAACTGGCGCGGCCGCCGGGCCTGGCTGGAGTTCAAGCGAACCGAGGAAGCCTTGGGCGAACGATTTGACCTTTCCGCCTTTGTCCCGCCCTCCGTTCCAGCGGACCAGAATTTCTTCGAGAGCCCGCTTTGGACCGACCTCCGGCAGGTCCAGACCAACCGAACGGGACTGGGGGACAACAGCCTGTCGGGCCAGCGGACGATTCTCGACATCTACGGACCCGAGGGGCGGGACGCGCCGCGTTACGGCGGATGGCAGGAGGCGACGCCGGTGGACCTGGCCGCCTGGCAGGCGTTCTATCGCGGCAGCAACAACCTGTTCACCGCCGCCAACGGCGCCTTGACCAATTATTTCCCGGTCGCCGCCAGCCCGCAAAGCCCGGCCAAGGATGTTCTCCTGGCCCTCAGCCGTTTTGAACCAAACCGCCAAATTCTAATCGAAACCGCCCAGCGCCCGCACGGCCGTTTTTGGGTGAACTACGACGCGGGTATCGCGGCCCTGCTGCCGCACTTGGCGCGGATGCGCGGATGCGCCACCTACTTGTCGCTGCACGCAACAGCCGCGCTGAAAGCCGGCGACCGGCAAACGGCCCTCGAGGACATTCGCGCTCTCCTGCGAATCACTGAATACCTTCGGCAGGAGCCTTTCATCATCTCGCACTTGGTGCGCGCGGCGATGGTGCAAATCGCCCTGCAACCGGTTTGGGAGGGCCTCAAGGACCGGCAGTGGACGGAAGCGGACCTGGTATGGCTGGGGGAGGAACTGGGCAAGCTTGACTTCCTGGCTGACTACCATTTTGCCATGCGCGGAGAACGCGCCCTGAGTCTCTGGACGATTGAGTACGCGCGCAAGGCTGGCTGGCAGAAGCTCTTCAGCGAGGGAGTTCCCGGCGGCGAATCCGCGGAGCCCGCCCCGTGGGAAAAGTCCTTGGGGGGGGCGCTGTTCCACCTGGTTCCGTCGGGCTGGTTCGACCAAAACAAGTACGCCATTTGCCAACTGTACCGCGGCTGCCTGCTGGTTGCAGTTGACCCCAAATCGCGACTGGTGCGGCCGGAAACTGTGAGTCAGTTCACCTCCCTCATGGAGCGGCGGCTTTCACGACGGAGTCCCTATAATATCTTTTCAAGCCGGTTGCTGCCGGCCTTGGGAGGAATTGCTCGAAAGAATGCGCAGTTACAGTCGTATCTGGATCAGGCGCGGGTGGCCTGCGCGTTGGAGCGGCACCGCCTGGCAAATGGCCGATATCCCGAAACGCTCGCAGCCCTGGCTCCCGGCTTCCTTGACCCCGTGCCGCATGACCTGATCAACGGCCAGCCGCTGCGATACCGCCTCGTCAGCGAAGACCAGTTCCTCCTCTACTCGGTTGGATGGAACCGGACCGATGAGGGCGGCAAAATTGAACTCAGCAAGAGCGGACGGGCGGATGCGACCAAAGGCGACTGGGTGTGGCGTTATCCCTCACACTGACCCGCGGTCCGACTCCCTGACTGGAAAGCAAGCTGCATGAATGCCGCACCTGGCTGACTGTCTCCGCGGCACGGCGTGCCGAATGGGCGGTTGGAAGAGGTATTGCAGCGTTGGAAACAGTCCCGTGGCTGCCTCCTCGATGACGGGTTGCGTGGGCAGGAAGGCTTTCAGCTTGCCAATTGGAACGCCGCTCGTAAATTGCGGCGCATGGAATTGTCCGAAGAACTGAAACAGTATTTGCCAGTGCTGCTGCTGGGCATTTTGGCGGTGGTGTTTTCGGCGGGGATGCTGGTAGGGTCGGTGTTGCTGGGCAAGAAGGGCCGGCGCTCGAAGATCAAGGACACGGCCTACGAATGCGGGATGCTGCCGGCCGGCCAGGGCAGCACCCGGCTGTCCATCAAGTTTTACCTCGTGGCCATGTTGTTCATCCTGTTCGACATCGAGGTGGTCTTTCTTTACCCGTGGGCGGTGGTGTACCGGGACATGCTGACGGACCACGCGGGGATGATTCTTGGGGCGATGCTTTCGTTTCTCGGGATTCTGCTGGTCGGTTACATTTACGCGGTGAAGAAGGACGCGTTCGAATGGAGAAGTTGACGGTATGATTAAGTTTGGCACGAGCGGGTGGCGGGGGCTGATTGCGCGCGATTTCACGTTCGACAATGTGCGGCTGGCGACCCAGGCCATCGCGGATTATCTGGCGACGTTGTCCGAACCCAAATCCCGGACGGTGATCCTGGGCCACGACACCCGCTTTCTGGGACGCGAGTTCACGCTGGCGGCGGCCGAGGTGCTGGCACGGAACGGGTACACTCCCCTGCTCTGCGACCGGGACACGCCCACGCCGGTGATCGCGCACACCATCCGCGCGCGCAAAGCCATTGGCGGCATTAACATGACCGCCAGCCATAACCCGGCCGAGTATCAGGGCCTGAAGTTTTCGACCAGCAACGGCGCGCCGGCGCACCCCGAGGTCACCCGCCAGATCGAAGCGAACGCGGCGCGGCGGTTGGCGGAGAATTGGAGCTTTGAAGCGGCGGTTGTGGGGACTTTTTCCTGCAAGACCATCAATCCGCAGCCGGCCTACTTCAAGCAACTGCGAAAGCTGGTGGATTTCGACACCATACGAAAGGCGCGGCTCAACGTCGCGGTCGAGCTCATGTACGGGACCGGACACGGCTACCTCGACACCCTCCTGGCGGACTCCGGCGCCCGGGTGACCGTTTTCCACAACGAGTTGAATCCGCTGTTCGGAGGACATCATCCGGAACCGGATGCCCAAGGCATGGCGGAGGTAAGCCGTTTTGTCCGTAGCGGGAAAGCGCAAATGGGGCTTGGGTTGGACGGCGACGCGGACCGTTTCGGAATCGTGGACAAGGACGGCACCTGGCTGACGCCCAACCAGGTGTTGGCGTTGGCGCTCTACCACCTCAAGAAGAACCGCAAATGGACCGGGGCGGTGGTGCGAACCGTGCCCACCAGCCACCAGGTGGACGCCGTGGCCGAGCTGTTGGGAGTGAAGGTGCATGAGACCCCGGTTGGGTTTAAGTACATTGGCGCGCTGATGGAGAGCGAGCCCATCATCGTGGGCGGGGAAGAGTCTGGCGGTCTCAGCGTCAAAGGCCATGTGCCGGAAAAGGATGGCATTCTGGCCTGCCTGTTGATGGCGGAACTGGTGGCCACGGAACGCAAGTCCCTGGGGCGGATTCTTAAAGACCTCGAAAAGCGAATTGGCAAGTTTTACACCGAGCGCATCAACATCCGCATTCGGCCGGACACCAAGGAAGCGCTGCTGACCCGACTCGGCAGCGGGATGGAAACCATCGGCCCGTTCAAGGTCGAAAAGTTTATTACCACCGACGGTTACAAGTATTTGCTTCCGAACCGGGAGTGGGTCGCCTTTCGCGCCAGCGGCACCGAACCGTTGATTCGCTGCTACATCGAAGCGCGGTCTGAAGCCAGCCTAAAGAGACTGCGTTCCGCCTGCCGCGCCCTGCTGAGCTGAGGGGTCCCGCCGAGCCTCTGGCTGCCGGCCGCGCACTTACCGCTTGCACAGCCACTGCGCCGGGCTAATTTTGAAACTGTGGACTGGTTCACCGAGCGCCATGTGTTCATGCTGGCCGTCATCGTTTACGGCGTCAGCATGATTTATTCTGTTTTTTTGTGGCGCCAGGGGTTTCGCCATCATAATCGAGTCGTTTATTGCCTGCTGCTGCTTGCGTTTGGATTTCACACGGCAGCCATGTTCCTGCGCGGCTATCGGCTCAACCATTGCCCCGTGTCGAACCTTTACGAGGCGACCATCTTTTCGACCTGGACCATCGTCGCGGTTTACCTGGTGATCGGGCTCTGGAGGCGGGTGCGGTTCCTGGGGGCGTTTGCTTCGCCCGTCCTTTTTGCGGTGGGAGTCTTTGCGCTGATGCCGGGGCTGGACACCGTGCAGGCCGCGCGGCCGGAAGTGCCGAAGCTTTATACGAGTCTGCACGCGGCGTTGTTGTCTCTGGCTTACGGGTGCTTCGGTTTGAGCGCGGTGGCCGCCTTGATGTACCTGACTCAGGAGCGAAACCTCAAGTTCCACAAGTTGCAGGCGGTCTTTTCGTTGTTGCCTCCGATACAACGCCTCGAGTTGGTGGTGGGGCGTCTGCTGGTGGCCGGGTTCGGACTGCTCACCGTCGGTTTGGCGATTGGCGCCCTTGGCCTGAGCCAGCTTGCGCATCCCCACGCGTTTCGAACGGACCCCAAAGTGATCTGGTCCGCCCTGGTCTGGCTGATTTATCTTGGCCTCATTCTGATGCGGTGGGCCTTCGACCAAACCGGCAGGCGGTTCGCCCTGGGCGCCGTTGGCAGTTTCGCTTTCGTGCTCTTGACGTTTTGGGGAACCAACGCGCTGTCACCGCTTCACAACCCATGACCGCCCCGCCACTCACCGCCCTGACTTCCGTCTCGCGCCTTGCCGGATGCCCCGGTTCTTGAGATGCCCATTATCGTTCTCGGCTTGAGTCATCATTCCTCCCCCGTGACCGTGCGGGAGCGTTTTGCCTTCCCGGAAACGGCAGTGCCCGAGGCGCTGGATTCGCTTCGAAAGAGTGGGACCGCCGAGGAAGCCGTGATCCTGTCCACGTGCAACCGGGTCGAAATCTACGCTGCCACCTCCCTGGATCCCCGGCACGCGTTCAACGGACTGCAGGCGTGGTTGTTGGATTCCCGTCAATACCGCGAGCCGGTCCCGAGCGAGCTCTATCGCTTCTCCGAACCGCAAAGCCTGCATCACCTGTTCAAAGTCGCTTGCTGACTGGATTCGATGGTGCTGGGCGAAACGGAGATTCTTGGACAGCTCAAGAAAGCCTACGACCTGGCCCTCAAGAACGGCCACACCGGCAGCCGGCTCAACAAGGCCTTCCAGCGCGCCTTCAATGTCGCCAAACAAATCCGCACCGAAACCAACATCCAGCGCGGCAGCGTCTCGGTGGGTTCGGTCGCAGTTGAGCTGGCCGAAAAAATCTTTTCCACCCTCCATCAGAAAACCGTGCTGGTCATCGGAGCGGGGGACACCAGCGAGAAAACCGCGCGAGCGCTGCTCTCGCGGGGCGCGGCCGCCATTCTGGTGACGAACCGCTCGCATGACAAGGCCGTCGCGCTGGCGGCGGCCCTGGGCGGACGGGCCATCCCCTTCGAGGAGTGGACCGGCGAATTTGCCGTCGTGGATATCGTCATCAGCAGCACCTCGGCGCCTCACTATGTTCTCGACCGCACCCGGCTGGAGCCGCTGATGCGGCTGCGCCGCAATCGTCCGCTGTTCCTCATTGACATTGCGGTCCCGCGGGATATCGAGCCGGAGGTCAATCTGATGGAGAACGTGTACCTTTACAACATTGACGATTTGCAGGCCATCGCCGACGACTACCTCCACCAGCGCCAGCAGGAGATCGCACGCTGCGAGGAAATCATCCGCGAAAAAGCCGCCACCCTATGGGGCCCGCCCGCCGGCCCCAGACCCTTGACCATCGAGCAAAGGCCGACAACATGACCGCCGCCAGACATCCGATTTGTATTGCCTCTCGCGGAAGCGCGCTGGCGTTGGCCCAAGCCAACCTGGTTCTGGCCCGATGCCGGACCGCCTTTCCCACACTCGAGTTTGAATTGAAGATCATTAAAACCACCGGCGACAAGCTGCAGACGGCGGCGCTGGCTCACGAGGGCGCCAACCTGCCGAAGGGGTTGTTCACCAAAGAGCTCGAAGTGGCGTTGCTGAAGCGGCAGGCTGACCTTGCGGTTCATAGCCTGAAGGACCTGCCGACGGATTTGCCGCCCGGCCTGCGGCTGGGCGCGGTCGCTGAGCGCGCCGATGTGCGGGATGTGCTGCTTTATCGTAATGCCCAGGCTCCTGGTGCCGACAGCCGGGGGCGCGGTTTTGGGCCGCATGCACGGATCAAGGACCTTCCGGCCGGCGCGGTGGTCGCCACGAGCAGCACGCGACGGAGAGCGCAGTTGCTGGCGGTCAACCCGGGACTGAAAACACCGGACATCCGCGGCAATGTCTTGACCCGCATGCAGAAGCTGGCCGGTCAGCATTCGCTGGATGCCACGATTCTCGCCCTGGCGGGAATGACCCGCCTGCGTTACGCGGTTTCACCGGGCGGGGCGATCGAAGGCCAGGACGTGCCGGCGGGACTGCGGGCCACGATTCTCGAGCTCGACGAAATGCTGCCGTGCGTCGGTCAGGGGGCCATTGGCATCGAGATCCGGGACGACGATGAGCGCATGAATGGCCTTTGCCGCGAACTCAATCATGAGCCCACGGCCCAATGCGTCACCGCCGAGCGAGCGTTTCTCGCCGCGATGGGTGGAGGCTGCCAGAGCCCTGTGGCGGCGTTTGCCCGGCTTGAGGGCGAAATCATTCAAATGCAAGCCGTCTCCTTTGCCTCCCAACCCGTGCGCCGGGCGCAGGCCTCGCGTCCCCGAACACAAGCCGTGGAACTCGGGCAATGGCTGGCGGACCAATTGAAGGCAAAGGCATGAAAACCCCAGGCACGGTCTATTTGGTGGGAGCGGGCCCCGGCGACCCGGAGCTGCTGACCCTGCGCGGCGCGGAACTGTTGGGCCGCGCCGACGTGGTGGTTTACGACGCGCTGGTCAACGAGCAATTGCTGCGACTCGCACCCCGCACCGCGGAAATCATCTTCGGCGGGAAACGCGCGGGGGCCCACACCCTTCCGCAGCAGGAGCTGAATCAGGTGCTCATCGCCAAAGCCCGCGAAGGCAAAACGGTGGTGCGGCTCAAAGGCGGCGACCCCTACGTGTTCGGCCGCGGCGGTGAAGAAGCGGAACAACTCGCGGATGCCGGCATCCCCTTCGAAGTCGTTCCCGGCGTTTCGTCCTTCGTGGCCGTTCCCAATTACGCCGGGGTGCCGCTCACTCATCGCGACTGCTGCTCCCGGCTGACGCTCCTGACCGGACACGACGACCCGGCCCGCGAATCGGCAAGCATTGATTGGGCGCACCTGGCCAAAACGCCCGGAACCAAGGTGATCATGATGGGCACGCAGCGAATCGGGCAAATCGCCGAACGGCTGGTCGCCGAGGGGATGGAGCCCTCGACCCCCGTCGCCGTGGTGCAATGGGGAACAACCGATCGCCAGCGCTCGGTCGAAGGCACACTGGCCACCATCGGGCGGGTGGTCGCCGACAACCAGATCGGCCCGCCCACCGTCGCGGTGATTGGCGAGGTGGTCAAGCTCCGCTCGAAACTCAATTGGTTCGAGCGCCGGTCGCTGTTTGGGCGGCGGCTGGTGGTCACCCGCGCGCGGGAGCAGGCCTCGCAGCTCTCCCGCCAATTGCGCGAACTGGGCGCGGAGGTGCTGGAAGTGCCGACCATCACCTTCGAACCGCCGACCCGACGGGAGGGCATCGTGGACGCCCTGCTGGAGCTCAACTCCTACGACTGGTTGGTGTTTACCAGCCCAAACGGCGTCACCAAGTTTTTCGAATACTTCTTCAGGCAATTCCACGACATGCGCGATCTCGGAGGAGCCCGCATCGCCGCGATCGGCCCCGGCACGGCCCGAAAACTCCAGGAATTGCATTTGCAGGTGGACCTCATGCCCGAGGAATCCCTGGCGTCGGGCATCGCCCGGGCCTTCGCCAAATTCGAAAGCATCGAAAACCTCAAAATCTGTCTGCTGCGGGCCGAAGTCGCGAATCCGGAGCTCCCACGCGCGCTCGAGGCCCTCGGGGCGATTGTGGACGACATTGCCTGCTACCGCACCGTCCCCGATCCCGGCGAGCCCGGAGGGGACGCCGCCAAGCTGGTCGAACAAGGGGCGGATTGGCTGACTTTCACCAGCGCCTCGACGGTCGAGCAGTTCCACGCCCGGTTCGATCTTCCGGCGCTCCTGGCCAAACATCCGCGGCTGCAGATCGCTTCAATCGGCCCTGAAACCTCCAAAGCGTTGGCGGCCCTGGGCCTCAAGCCGCGGGTGGAAGCCAAGCCTCACACCATCGAAGGTTTGGTGTCCGCTTTGATCTCCGCGGTTTGAAGGCGCGCCTCGCTGGCGGCGGTGCGTCTCTGGCTGCGACGCGCGGTGTTGGACGGGAACGCCATATCAGCGAATTGCGCCTCGTCGTGTTGCGACGAACCCGCGTCACCATCGCCTTCGGATTGTCACGGGGGGCCAGGGCGCGGCGCGGGCCACCTCCACTCGCCAGCCACCGATCCGGAGAGCTTATTCACCCGGCGGCTCAGTCGAAAGCCGGGCGGCGCGGGAACGGCTTTTGCGTTGCCGGAACAGTTCCATTTGCGCCTCTTTGAAAAACTCATAGTGTTTCAGAATCCGCAGCATCTGGAGCAAATCCGACTTGAGGTAGTTTCGGCTGGGTTCAACGTGGGCGACCAGATCCGCGAGCATGGTGCGGAAGGAAAGCACCGCGTCAATCCCCCTGGCCTTGAGAATGGCGGCGCTTTGCTGCTGCGCCAAAGCGTCCTGCGGGAGGGAGGAAATCACCAGAATCTTGAGCGGCAGCCGACCGTCCGGATGCCGGAAGCTGCGACAGGCGTTGAGGAAGGCTCGCTTTTCCAGGAATCGAAAAAAAGCAGGACTGTGCGCAAAGAACGAGGGCGAGAAAACTTCGGTGTGCCAGGCTTTGATGACGACGACGGCGCGGGATACGCGGTCCAGGTCGGCAGAACCGAGGACGAAAGGCACCTTCGTTTCCGTGGTTTGGACATTGGGGTTAATGACGAGGAAATCGGGATCGTCGTCCTCGCGGCCGGCCGGCGCGGCGTGCTTGCGGAACTGGCGGACGAGGAACTCATGGAGCTCGAAATACTCCCGAACAATGGTTTCACTAATTGCAGCCATGGCATCAACTGAGAACTTCCCTTAGGATTTCCGCCGGCACGGCATGGCCGTATTCAGCTTTGCCGATGCGTTTGGCAAGCACGAAACGGACCTGGCCGCCGGAGACTTTCTTGTCGAGTTGCATCGCGGCCAGCAAACGCGCGCGTTGAAGACGGTTGAGCTGGAGCTCAACGGGCAGTCCGGCTCGCTCGAAGAGCGTTCTAATTCGCGCCGCTTCCGACTGGGGCAAGCCCAGCAGCCGGGCGGAGAGCCGCGCGGCGGCAACCTGCCCGATCGAAATCGCCTCGCCGTGCAGGTATTTGCCGTAACGGGAGATGGCTTCGAGTCCGTGCCCGATGGTGTGCCCGAAATTGAGAATGGCCCGCAGGCCGGTTTCGGTCTCGTCCTGGCTGACAACCTCGGCTTTGATTTCACAGCAGCGGGCGATTACTGACGCCAGCGGCCCGGCGGCTCTTCGCAGCAGGGCGGGCAGGTCGCGCTCGAGTCTGGAGAACAGGGCGGCATCATAAATGATGCCGTACTTGATCACTTCGGCCAGCCCCGCGCGAAACTCCCGCAGCGGCAGGGTGCGCAGCGTATCCAGATCGCACACCACCAGACGCGGCTGGTGAAAGGCGCCCACGAGGTTCTTGCCGGCGGGAAGATTCACGCCCACCTTGCCCCCGACGGAACTGTCAACCTGGGCCAGCAGGGTGGTCGGAACCTGAACAAAAGCAAGGCCGCGGAGGTAAGTGGCGGCGACAAATCCACCCAGGTCGCCCACCACACCGCCGCCCAGCGCCACCAGAAAAGATTTCCGCTCCAGCCTTTGCGCGGCCAACTGGTCGTAGCAGCGCTGGACGGTCTTCAGGCTCTTGGCCGTTTCCCCGGCCGGGACGGTGATCAACAGCGGCTCGAAGCCGGCGGCCTGCAGGCTCTGACGCACGCGGCGGCCGAAACGCGGCCCCACGTTTGTGTCGGTGATGATGGCGCACCGGCGGCCCAAGCCCAGTCGCGCACACTCGCGCCCAAGCCTGGACAGCAACCCGGGTCCAATCTGGATGGCATAACTGCGGTCGTTGAGGGGGACCTTAACAATACGCACGCCCACGAGAATAAGTCCCCCGCCCGCGCTGTCAAAGATTTGCGCGCCGGCACGGGCCTCGTATTTACAACGGCGCGTCCGGCGAAAACGCCTGCAGGAATGCTCGTGTCGCTACGGATGCCCGCCGCTTCCCTCACCCCCGGGATGGCTCGCCTGCCGCGGCACTTTCCGGCTCCCCTTTCTCTGCGGGGCCGATCAGCACAACGAATTCGCCCTTGAGCGAACGTTCTTCGAGTTTCCGCCGCAGCTCGGCTGGTTTGCCGCGCAGAAACTCCTCGAACTTCTTGGTCAATTCGCGTGCCAGGACAACGGTTCGGTCGGGGAAACACTCAGCCAGCTCTCCCAGCAGTTTCTCGATGCGGTAAGGAGACTCGTAGAGCACCAGAGTGCCGGGCATGTGGTTGAGCCGGTCCAGCAGGCGTCGGCGTTGTCCGGATTTATGCGGTAGAAAACCAACAAAGTGAAATTCCTCCGCACTTAACCCGCTTGCGGTCAACGCGGCCACCAGCGCGCATGGCCCCGGCACCGGCTCGACCCGGTAACCCGCCGCGATCGCGGCCCGCACCACGCGCTCGCCGGGATCACTGATGCCCGGGCTGCCCGCATCGCTCACCAGCGCCACCTTCTCCCCCCGCCCAAGCCGCTGCAGGACCTCCTCCGTCCGGCGCGCTTCGTTGAACTGGAAATAGCTGATCATCGGCCTGGAGAGGCCAAAATGCTTCAGCAAGAGCCCTGTTCGCCGCGTGTCCTCGGCCGCCACCACGTCCGCTTCCCGCAAGACGCGCAGGGCGCGGAAAGTGATGTCCTCGAGGTTGCCGATCGGGGTCGCCACCAAGTACAGCGTCGCCGGCGTCAGGGCTGGCCGTTCCTCGCTCATGAGTCAATGATGCAAACGATCCACGCGGACATTTGCGGCGGGCGTCCAATCCTCGGCGGTTCTCCGCCTGATGCGCACCTGGCTCACTTGCAGATTCCGCGCTGGCTGGTTTGGACAAATCCCACCAGGTGTTGCACTTCCGGCAGCCGGGGCAGCTCGGCTTCAATGCGGGCCAGGGCGTTCTTGATGGTGAGCCCCTCGCGGAAAAGTATCTTGTACGCCTGCCGCAACGCCGCCTGTGCCTCCTCAGACACCCCGTTCCGTTCCATCCCCACTTTGTTCACCGTCCGCGTTTCGGCCGGGTTCCCGTCCGCCAGCATGAAGGGGGGCACATCCTGCACCACTTTCGAACAGCCGCCAATGATGGACATTTTGCCGATGCGGCAGAACTGATGCACCGCAGCCAATCCCCCGACCACCGCGTAATCCTCGACGACCACGTGTCCGGCCAGCGTCGCCACATTGGACATGATGACGTGACTTCCCACCGTCACATTGTGCGCCAAGTGGCTGTAGGCCAGAATGTGATTATGCGAGCCCACCCGCGTGACTTCCCCATCCCCGGTCGCGCTGTGCACGGTGACCGACTCGCGAAAGGTGTTGTAGTCGCCAATTTCCGTGCGGGTCACCCCGCCCTGCCACTTCAAATCCTGGGTCTTGAGCCCGATGCTGGCAAAGGGAAAGATCTCGTTCCCCTCGCCCAGGACGGTGTGTCCGTCAATGACCACGTGCGAGTAAAGCCGGCAGCGGGCCCCCAGCACCACGTGCTCGCCGATCACGCAGTAGGGGCCGATTTCACAGTCCGGGCCGATTTGCGCTCCCGGATGAATAATCGCCGTGGAATGTATCATGCGCCTTTCCTTTCGATGCCCTCCCGCCCCGTCAGGCGTCCCGCATCATGAAGGTCACTTCCGCCTCGCTCACCACTTCGCCCTGGACCTTGCACACGCCCTTGGCGCGCCCGATCTTCCCCCGCATTTTGGTCAACTCGACCTCGATGACGAGCACGTCCCCGGGCACCACGGGCTTGCGCCATTTCACATCCTCCGCCGCCATGAAGTAGGCAATCTGCCCCCCACTCTCGGCCCGGCGCAGCATCACAATCCCCGCCACCTGCGCCATGGCCTCCAACTGCAACACGCCGGGCATGATCGGGTGGCCGGGAAAGTGTCCCTGGAAATACGGCTCGTTGATCGTCACGTTCTTGACGGCCACAATCCGGTTCCCTTCAAGTTGCAGAACCCGATCCACCATGATGAACGGGTAGCGATGCGGCAGCACGCCCAGGAGGCCGTAAATGTCCACGGCGCCTCCCTCAGGCGTCGCCACTTCCTCGGCGGCGCCGGTCCGGCTCGGCGGCGCAGGGGGGGGCGGCGCAAAGGTCTGAGCCGCGACAAGCGGCTTGCGGATTTGGGCCGCGACCCGCCGAACCAGTTCGCAGTTGGCGGCATGGCTCGGTTTCACCGCCACCAGGCGCGCCTGCAACGGCCGCCCCAGGAGCGACAGGTCCCCCACGATATCAAGGATTTTGTGCCGCACAAACTCCTCCGGATACCGCAGCGGCTCGGTCGTCAACACCGCGTCATCCCGGATCACCACCGCGTTCTCCAATCCGCCGCCCTTGATCAAGCCGTTCTTGATCAAATACTCGATTTCCTCAAAGAAACAA
>CAZVYG010000010.1:0-14984 GCA_964631605.1 uncultured Verrucomicrobiota bacterium | reverse complement strand
CGCGCGTGGGCCAACTCCCGTTCCCAGGTTTTTGGCGACATCTCGACCTGGTAAAACTGCGTGAAGCGCCCTTTGCGGTCCGCACTGGTGCAACTGATTTTGAATCCTTCGTCCGGAAACAGGGTCATCAGCGTCTCGCCCATCTCCAGCTCAATGGGTGCGCTCAGCCGATACGGTTCCTTTCGCTCCTCCTGGGGCACCACCCCGCTTTCCTGGATCATGCGGCAATACTCCCGCGCGCTTCCGTCCGCAATGGGCGGCTCGTTGGCGTCCAGTTCCACCACGGCGTTGTCAATCCCGTAACCGGCGAAGGTTGCCAGCACATGCTCGACCGTGTGGATGCGCACGTTGCCTTTGGCCAGCGTGGTCGAGCGATTGGTTTCGACAACGTTTTCCACCCGCGCCTCAATCTCCGGCTGGCCCTCGAGGTCCACCCGCCGGAACCGAATGCCGCTGTTGGCCGGGGCCGGCAAAAAGGTCATGCTGACGCGATTCCCGCTGTGCAGGCCCACTCCCGACAGGCTCACGGGGCGGTTGATCGTTTGCTGTTGTTGCACCACGTGCGCATTTAACTATCCGCCGCGCCCGATGGCAAGCCCGGGCAAGGGAACGAGGGGGATGCTGCGCGAGCACTTAAGAGTCGGTCCTGCGTCGGCGGTGGTGTGCCCAATCACCTGCGCCCGCCTTGGCCGGGCCGCGCCACCGGGCCGCGCGCCCTGCCAAGCAGACCGAAAGCGCCACTTCAATGGTTTATCTTGCCCTGCATCGTTACGGCTGCGCGGCCAGTCCTTCGACCGGGGCATAATCATCCGTCAGCACCGGGCTTCGGGCAACGCTGGCTGGGGGGGCCAGCACGAGCAACTCGAGGTGCTGCCGGAAGGCAGGCAGGGTGATCAGGCGCGACTGAATTAAAAAGGAGGCTCGCCGCCGGAGTTCAGCCATATCGGCGCGCTTCGGCGATCGGGTGGCGATCAGCACGAGGTTCTGGCTGGTTCTGGCCCGGAAGAGATAGACCTGTGGAAAGACGCTCTGCAGGGTCCGGTAAACCGACCCCACCAGATCGGCCTGGAAACCGGCGGTGGTGCCGATGAGGTTATAGGCAACGACCCCGTTGGTGCTCAGGCGGTCGCGAACCAACTCGAAAAACTCTCGAGTAGCCAGGTGTTGCGGGATGGACGAGCCATAGCGGCTGCGCACGTAGGCGTCCAGCACGACCAAATCGTAAACGGCCTGCGACCGCCGAAGAAACATCCGCCCATCAGCCACAGACACTTTTTGGCGGTCCGATTCCTGGAACTGAAAAAACCTGCGGGCGACCGACACGACTGTCGGGTCAATTTCAGCGGTCTGGATTCGCACGTGGGGATAATAATGCTCGAAGGAACGCTGGGCGCTGCCGCCGCCCAAGCCGATCATCAAGACATTGGTGATCCGGGGGTTCCAAAGCCAGGCGGCGTGGAACAGTTCAGTATATTCGAAATGCCCCTGCAGCGGATCAGCCAGAGACATCTGGGTTTGAGGGGCGTCATCAAAGTAAAGGGTGCGGATGCCGGCGGCGTCCACCACGCGAATGTGGTGGTAAGCGGAGGTGACTTCGTAAAGGGTGGCGCTTCGCAGGGGCAACGGAACCAGCCACGCGGCCAGGAGCAGGAGTCCAATTCCGCCCGAAATCCCTGCGGCCGACCGCGCCAAGGGACGGCAAGGTGCGGGCGGGACGGGTTTAAGCGGCGAGAGCAGGCGCATAATAAGTCAGGCTGGGGGAAGGCGGGAGGCAGGCCGGGCGGTGGGCAGGGTTGTGCGATCGAGAATCAGGCACAGGCAGCCCAGGCCGATGGTCAGAGCGCCCATCCAGCGGAAGATCGCCGAGAGCCGAAGGTGGTCTATGAGGATGAAACCGGAAACGAACACGCCGGCGATGCTGCCGAAGGTGCTGATGGCAATAATCATTCCGCTGGAGCGGCCCAACTGCGCCAGATCACGGGTTGACAGCCGAATCATATAGGGCGAGAGCATGGCAAGCACCACGCAGGGCAAGAGGAAGACCAGCGCGCTGCCGAGCACCGGGTCGAGCTTTTGCCAGAGCGCCGGGATGGGCTGGTCCGGCGGGTGGCGGGTGATGATGGCCTCAATGAGCCACCCGGCGGTTTCGGGAATGACCCACAGCAGGACACCCGTCGGGACCAGCAGCCCCATCAGCAACGAAGGCCGTTGCCAGCGGTCTGCCAGGGCGCCGCCGAGGTAGTATCCCGCCGCCAGGGCGATGAGCACGACCCCTATCTGGCTCACCCAAACATGGAACGAACTGCCGAAATCCTTCGCCAAAAACCGCGCGCCAACGATCTCGAGCACCATGATGATGAACCCTCCCAGGAAGACCAAGGCTGCCGCGCTTGCGCTTTTCATGTCCAGCAACCTACGCCCCCGCCGCTGGGCCGTCAAAGCGACCTGACGACGGAACCTGGCTCGGCCTGGCGACATTCGCGTTTGCAGCAGCGCTTTGGGCGAAAGCGCCCCACCTCCCGGACCGGGCCGGCCGAGGTGGCGGCGGTTTCCGACGTTGTGTGGAAAGCGGGGGGGCGGCGGCCAGGGCTTGAACCAGCCGGATTGGGTGTTTTGGGATCAAAAAGTTTTTGAAAATTCTGCTAGCGGTTTTATTTTCCTTTGCTACATTCGCCCACCCTTTGGACGGGCTTGCATGGAATCATGATCCGTTGGAAGGGTGACCGAGTAGAACGATCTGACAGCCCGTGAGTTGAGTTGTGACAACGAAGAAGAAAGTCGTAAGCAAGAAGCCGGTGGCGAGCAAACCGCATGGCGCCGCCACCGCCGCCGCGATTCTTGGCCGGCCCGTCGTGAAGCAGAAAAAGAACGGCGAGGTCAAAATCAAGCCCGAATGGGAGAAATACTACAACCGACTGATTGAGCTGCGCGACCAGTTGGTTCGCCAGATGAACGGCCTGGCCAAGGAATCAGCCCAGGAAATGGCCGGCTACAGCCTGCACATGGCCGATTCCGGCACCGACAATTTTGACCGCGATTTCGCCCTCAGTCTTTTGTCCGCCGACCAGGATGCGGTTTATGAAATTGAGGAGGCGCTCAAGCGCATTGAAAAGAACACCTACGGGATTTGCGAGTTGACCGGCAAACCGATTCCCAAGTCCCGCCTCGATGCCATCCCCTGGACACGCTTTACCGTACAGGCTCAGGCCCAACTCGAGCGCGACGGCGCGATGCGCCAGCGCCGACTCGGCGCGCTGGGCACGGTGGACTCGGTCGGCCTGACCGAAATGGAGCCCGAAGAGGAGGAAGGCGAAGAAAAACCGAAAGAAAAAGAGTAATTTATGCCTCGGGAAATCATCACCATTGAATGCACGGAAGCCCGCAAGGAGGGCAAGTCCCCCTCCCGGTACACCACCACTCGAAACAAAAAGCTGAAAACCGAAAAACTCGAGTTGAAGAAGTATAACCCGGCCCTGCGCCGGCACACTGTCCACCGCGAAATCAAGTAAGTCCTATGCCCCGCAAAACCCGTCCCGACCAGAAGCCCGACAAGCGCGGTCGTTCCGCCTACTCTGAAACCCGCACTCCGCGGCCCAAGCCGAAGATTGACTTCACCGTGGACGCGCTCGATTTCAAGAACACCAACCTGCTTCGTCAGTTCGTCACGGAACAGGGCCGAATTCTGCCCCGGAAATACACCGGCCTGCCCGCTCATTATCAGCGGCGCCTGAACCGCGCCATCAAGCGCGCGCGTCAGATGCTGCTGATGAAGTAGTCTGAGCGACGGCGCTTTCAACCCGCCCGCCTCGCGGCTGGCGGGTTTGTTCGTTTTGGCACGAGCCCGGCCCAGGGGGGACCGCCCAAACGCAGCGGGGAATGCGCCAGGGGACAGAACTTTGTATCCATAAAAAAGCCACGCCGAAGCGTGGCTCATTTTTCTGGTTAAAGGGGAATCGTTTGATTCAGGCCACCTCGGTTGATGTCCATTCCCCGAGATTCAGGAAGGCTTTAATCTTCCGCCGCTCGTAGCGATGTTTCTGCGCTTTTTTGGGCTGATTATCCACCTTGCGGAAGGGCGGTTTGGGATTGGACACGGCCTCCGTGATGACTTCCAACGATTTGATCATAGCTTGACTTCCTTTTGATCAGGTTTGGCAAGAAGCCTGCCGCCGGGGCTGACCATCTTTCGCCCACTCACCAGAGAGACTGGCATCGGCTGCTTCAAGCAATTCAATGATAAGACATTTTCGGCAAAATTCAATTCAAAAAAAACCGCCGCAATGTTGCGGCGGTTGCTCCCAAGTCCAAAAGGCCCGATCAAGAGACGGATTGCGCGGTGTTTTCCGATTCCTGTCGGGCGAACCCTGTTCCGTCGCAGGCCGGACAGGCTGGCGGGGCATGGCGGATGACGTGGTAGATGTAATCTTTGAGTTTGGCGCGACGCATTTTCAGCTCCTCGATTTCCTGGTCGGTCGCAAAATCAATCTCCTCTTCGATGCGGTAGATTTCGTCATCCAGCCGGTGATACTCCTCGAACACGCTGCGGAAATGGGCATTGGCGCCCTTCAGACGCTTGATGGTCTCGCGGTGTTCGGGGAACTCCCTCAGGATGGGATGATGCAGGTCCATGGGAACATACTCCTCTGGTTCTTAAAACAATGGGGTGAATACTTGCTTGGAGAAGCGAAGGGATTACCCGGCGGCTCTCCCGGACCGCTGGTCCGAGTTGCGAATTGGACGATTCACTCCGGTCCGACTGCCAACCGGTCCACAATCGCGCCAAGTCGCAACGTTTGGATTCCATTCGCGGCCCGCCGTACCGGGCGGGCCAATCTCAAACTAACTCATCTTTGGGGCAGGTAAAGGAGAAAAGCAACAAACAGGCAACTTTTTTTACGCGCATCCGTGGTAATCCACCGCGACCAGGCAGACGTCGTCCTGATACGGCTGATCGGCGCCAAAACGCCGCGTTTTCTCCAGTAGCTCGTCCAGCAGGGCACTGGGATGGAGGGAAAGTGCAGCTTGGATGGCCGATACCAGCATTTCCTGCGTAAAGAGTTGTCCTTGAGGGTTCTCCACATCCACCAACCCGTCGGTGAATAGGAGCAGGCCATCCCCCGGACTCAGAAGCGCCTCCGAACTGAAGTAAACAGTATCACCCAGAAAGCCCAAGGGCGGCTGGCTGTGGCCGAAGGCATTCGCCAGCGGGACAACCTGGCCGGCACTGCGGCGCAGGTGAAAGGGTTTCGGATGGCCGGCGTTGGCGTACTGCAAAACCCCCGTCGCCCAGTCTGCTACGAGGTAAAAAGCGGTGGTCAGCAAGGGCGTTCCTGCGTGCTGAAGGATCGCCATCAGGTCCGAGTTTAGTTTGGTGAGGAACGGCCCCGGCTGGCTGGCCAGGGGCTTGAGTTCCTCCAGCAAGGCTCGGATCATGGAGGTCACCAGGGCCGCCCGCACTCCATGACCCGCCACGTCGCAAAGAAAAACGCTCGCCTGGGTCTCCGAAAGCGCCGACAACGTGAAAAAATCCCCACCCACACTGCCGGTGGGCAAATACCGGTGCGTGAAGGAAAGAGCGCTCCCATCCGAGCCAGGGCAAGGGAACGCGGGGTAAACCTGCGGCAGCATCTTCAGTTGGAACTCGCGGGCCATGTGGAGGTCCTCTTCCATCTGCTGGTTCCTCACATGCAACTCCTGCCGGCTGCGGGCCAGCTCGGCATTGGCGCGGCGAAGCTCTTCCTCGGCCAGGCGCTGTCGGGTGATGTCCCAAAAGATGGCCTGCAGTCCCACCACGGTTTTCCCATCGGTGCTCAAGAGGGGGGTCTTGACTACCTGCACGTAAAACTTCTGCCTTCCCAAAGGCTGATGCTCCTCGACCGTTTCGTACGGCTGGCCCGTTTGAATCACCTGCCGGTCATCCTGTTGATACTTGGCGGCCAGCTCCGGCGGGAAGAAATCGTAATCGGTCTTGCCCACGATCTCCTCAAGGGTTCGGCCCAGCATCCGGCAAAACTGCTGATTGGCGAAGGTGAAGCGGCCGGCCAGGTCCTTGCGGAAAATGTTTTGCGGCAGGTTTTCCACCAGCGAATGGTAGAGCACCTCGGACTCGCGCAACCGTTCCTCGGCTTCCCGCCGCTGAGTGATATCCTCGACCGTTCCCTCATAGTAAAGCAGCCGTCCGGCCTCATCCCGGATGGCCCGGCAATTCTCGGAAATCCAAATGATCGAGCCATCCTTGCGGTAAACCCGCGACTCGAAACCCGTGAGATAGTCCTGCTCCTGCATGAGGCGGACGAACTCGTCCCGACGCCCCGGCTCGACATAGAGTTTGGCGCGGATGTCGGTGAGGCTGGCCACCAGCTCCTCCGGCGAGCCGTATCCGTAAATTCGCGCCAGGGCGGCGTTGGCCATCAGGTAGCGCCCATCCAAAGTGGTTTGGAAGATGCCCTCGACGAGGTGGTCGAAGATGCTGTGATACCTTTCCTCGGCCTCCAGCAGCGCGCGATCCATTCGGTGTCGCTCGATGGCGTAGCGGATGGAACGTTCCAGCCAGGGACCGGTGATCTGGTGTTTGACGACGTAATCCCGCGCCCCGGAACTGAGCGCCTCCAACGCGATGGTCTCGTCCTCACAGCTCCCGATGACGATGACCGGCGTCTGCGGGGCGGTGGCGCCCAAAAGCCCGAGGTTGGCCAGGCCCGCCCCGTCCGGAAGCGCCAGCTCCATGATAATCACGTCGCAGGCGGACTCCCTGAGGAACCCCAAACCGGCCCGCAGGCTCGAAGCCGTCACCACTTCGACCCCCGGGTCCCGCGCCTGGCCCAACACCTCGGCCAGGTAATGGGCAAACCCCGTTTCGTGCTCGATGAGCAATACTTTGTTCGTTCCTTCAGCCATAAGGCCCGTCAGCCTGAGACTAGAAAAAGACCGCCCCGACGCCAACTCTAAACACAAACGGGATAAAACGCGGCGCCCACCCGCCAACCAGTCGCCAGCCCGCTCAACAGCCGAACAATCCGGGTGGGGTTCGAGTGCCAGGCATTGATCTCATGTGCACAGTGGCATTACTTCTGCTATTTTGGGCCGTAACGGCCGATAAACCCGGGCATGATGATAATCCGAACACCAATTTACGACCAACCGCAAGGCCTCGGCGCCAAAGCGGACTAGAGGGACGTTTACCGTTCTATGTATTTGTTGAGCAACAACTTAAATCGAAAAACCCCCTACCGGTTCCGGGCTGGATTAGCAATGGCCGCCGCCATGGCCGTTCTTATTGGCGTGGGGACCGCTGGGGCCCAGAGTTCCCCCGCCCCGAACCGCCAATACCCGGTTGGAAGCCTTGCCCGCTTGGATGAGCTGCCGGCCGGTCGGTTCCGGTCGCAACTCGAAGCCCTGCCGGCGACGGCGCAGGAGCGAGCAATTCGCTGGCTGCGAACCTTCCACTTTACTGACCGAGACCTTCCGTCGCTGCACGTGGATGCGGCCGGCGGGATTCTTTACGCCTGCGAAATCCAAACCGCGGGGGCAGTGCCGGAATCTGAAGAACCGCCGCCGCTTGGAGAAGCTGCGGTGCCCATCAGCCCCTTTCCCTCACAATTGGTTTTTCATAGTCGGCCGGGAGCTCCCAACGTGCTTTACATCAACTTTTGCGGGGAAACGGTCCTTAATACGGAGTGGAACACGGTTGTGGGACGCTCGGAAATACCCGCCGTCCCCTTCAGCACCGATTCGGACCTCACGACGTTCAGTGATGCCGAGCAGGTGGCAATCAAACGGATCTGGCAGCGGATGGCGGAGGATTACGCGCCGTTCAACATTGACGTGACGACGGAACGGCCCGCCACCTTCACCACGCGCACCGCCATGGCGCTGATCACGCGCACCACGGATGCCAATGGCGAGCCGAACCCTTACAACACCGCCGGCGGGGTGGCTTATGTGAATGTTTTCGGCACAACTTCCTATGCCAAATACCGGCCGGCGTGGATTTATCACGGCAACCTCGGCAACGTTGAGTCTTACATCGCTGAAGCCGCCTCGCATGAGATCGGGCATAACATGGGCCTCAGCCACGATGGCAAGACGGATGGAACGGAGTATTATGGAGGGCATGGCAGCGGGGACGTTTCGTGGGGGCCGGTGATGGGAACGGGATACGGACGGAATGTCAGCCAATGGTCGAAGGGCGAGTATTACCTGGCCAACAACACTCAGGATGACCTGGCCACCATTGCGGGGAAGCTCTCGTATCGTTCGGATGATCATGGCAACACCGCCGGCACGGCCACCGCGCTCGTCCTCTCGGCCGGAACAAACATTGTCTCAACCACCCCGGAAAATGATCCCGCCAACACCAACACCGCCAACAAGGGCGTCTTCGAGCGGGGCACGGATGTGGATGTGTTCTCGTTCGTAACCGGCTCGGGAACCGTCAGTCTGAGCGTAAAGCCCTGGATCATGCCCTCGGGCACAAGGGGCGGGAATCTCGACGTGCAGTTGCAGCTCTACAATGAATTGGGCGTTTTGCTGCTGACCAATAACGCCGCGGACCTGACCACCGCCCTGATCCAGACCAACCTCGGCGAGGGGAAATACTATTTGCACGTGCGGAGCTCGGGCGCGGGAGACCCTTTCAGTTCGACTCCCTCGGGCTACACCGCCTACGGGAGCCTGGGGCAATACTTCATCAGCGGATACGTCGTGGCGCCAACCCTGTATGTGGAGCCGCCCGTGGCAGAGTTGCAGGTCACGGACATCACGCAAGCCGGCGTGGGAACGAAGCAGTTTAGCGTGATTTATTCCGACAACCAGGCCGTCGAGGTCGCCAGCCTCGATTCAAACGATCTTCGCGTCACGGGCCCCAACGGTTACGATCGCGCGGCCGAGTTTGTGACGGTCAACGCGATCTCGGATGGCACACCGCGAGAGGCGACCTACAGCGTGGCGCCGCCCGCGGGGAGTGTGTGGCTGCCATCCGATAACGGCACTTACACGGTTTGGATGCAAACCAACCAAGTCCGCGACACCGAGGGAGCGGGGGTGGCGGCCGGGGTTCTGGGGCAATTCACCGTAACGGTCCCGCCGGCGCTTTACACAGCCAACATGGACGCCGACCCAGGCTGGACGTTGGAGCCCCAATGGCAATACGGGACGCCTTCCTACAGCAGCGGGGGCCCCACCAGCGGTTTCACGGGCACCAAAATCATCGGCTATAATCTGAGTGGGAATTATGCCAACGACCTCCCGGCCAAATATGCCATCACGCCGGTGATCAACTGCTCGGGCAGCGCCTCGGCGACACTGCGATTCAAACGCTGGCTGCGGACCAAGTTGAATGACACCGCTTCGGTCGAGGTGACCACCAATGGAATAGCCTGGACGGTCGTCTGGTCGAGTCAAAGCGCCGTCTCCGACACCGCCTGGCGGGAGGTGCAGTATGCCCTTCCGCCCGGTGTGGCCGGAAGCCCGGCGGTTCGCTTGCGGTGGGGCCTGGCTTCGAATAAAAGTCAAAACGACATCGGCTGGAACCTCGACGACGTCGAACTGCTGGGCGACGGCACGCTCGACACCACCCCGCCGGTTCCCGCACTGAGTGTCGCCAACCTCACCGCGGCCGGCGCGCCCAGCCATTCCTGCAGCGTGACCTATACCGACAACACGGCGGTCCGCCTCGCCAGCCTGGGACCCGCCGACCTCCTCGTCAGCGGGCCCAACGGATATTCGAACCTGGTTGAATTTGTCGGCGCCGACCTCCCGGCCGATGGCTCACCTGTGACCGCCACCTATTCAATCCTCCCGCCCGGTGGGGCCTGGGACGAAGCGGACAACGGCACTTATGAGGTGGTGTTGCTGGAGGATGAGGTGGCCGACATTTACAACAATGCCACGCCCCAGACGGCCCTGGGCAGTTTTGAAGTCGCCATCGCACCACCCCCCACCTACACGCTCCACGCGTCCGCCAATAATGCGGCTTGGGGAAACGTGAGCCCGGCCAGCGGCACTTACACAGCAGGCTCCGTCGTGGAAGTGACAGCGACGCCGGCGACTTATTACCAGTTCAATGAGTGGACCGGGGATGCGTCAGGCACTCTCAATCCGCTGTTGCTATTGATGGACAGCGACCGGACCGTCATGGCCGTCTTTGCCGAAGTGCTGACCACCAATTATCCGACACCGCATTGGTGGCTGGCCCTCAATGGTTACACCAACGACTTCGAAAACGCTGTAACCCAAGTCGGCGCGAACGGGATGCCTCTTTGGCAATCCTACGTCGCGGGTCTGGACCCCAACGACCCGCAAAGCCGTCTGCTCCTCTCGGCCCAGCCCCTCCCCAACGGAACAGGGTGTGTGCTTGGCTGGAACACCGTTTCCAACCGGCTCTACACGGTATGGGCGGCCACCAACCTCACCGAAGTTTTTGCGCCGTTGGAAGGAGCCATGGACCTTCCCTGGACGGTCCGGACCTATACCAATACCGTGACGCCGGTAACCCCACTGTTCTATCGGTTGCAGGTGAAAAAGCCCTGACGGGCCGGGCCGCCTTCCTTCCGGGTGCCCTGCGCGCCCGCGTTGCAAGGTAAGTCCGTCGCCGCGCCACGCCGGACATCTGCCGAGCCTAAAATTTCGGCAGCACGTTGATGATTCCCCCATCCACGGGCATCCGGTCCGGCCAGGCGCGATGCCGCCTCTGCAACCGCTCGAGTTCTTTTCGCAATTCAGCCACCTTGCCCTGTGCTGACGGGTCGTCCGCCAGGTTTCGCAGTTCCAGCGGGTCGGTGGCCACATGATACAGCTCGGCGGCATAGCGGTCCGGACCACCGTCGCCGTGAGGATAACGGATATACTTCCAGTCAGGGGTGCGAATGCCCCGCAGGTTTGGTGTGTAAGGAAACTCGCGCTCGTAGTCGTAGAAGTACAGGAATGACTTGCGCCAGCCCCTGGTTTTGCCCTGCAACAGAGGTTTCCACGACTGCCCATCAATGCCCTTGAGCCTGGGCGCGCCACAGATATCAAGAATGGAAGGCGCCAGGTCCAGGTTCAGCACCATGGGTTCGATAACGATCGGCTTGGGGACCAGGGGCGGATATCGCACCAACAGCGGCACCCGAATGCTTTCCTCATACATCGTCCGCTTGTCCACGCGGCCATGTTCCCCGAGCGCAAAACCATTGTCGGACGTGAAAATGATCAGCGTCCGGTCCAAACGTCCCGTCTCGCGCAGCGCCTCATAAATGCGGCCCACACTTTCGTCCACCGACAGCAGGGTGCCCAGGTAGGCACGCACAAACCGGTCGTAGTCGTGGTAGTTGTAGAGCGGCCCGCCCGCGCCGTGCCACGTGGGGTAGCTCTCTGCCAGCCAGGCCGGCTTGTCCTTGAGCCAGGCATCGTAGTTTCCCGGTTTGGGCACCGGCATCCCGTCAAATGCATGCTCGAATCGCGGCTCGGGTTCAATCGGTCCGCCGTGAGGCGCCTTTTGTCCCACGACCAGCAGGAAGGGCTTGCTGTGACCGCCTTTCAACCACTCCACCACATGCTCCGTGAGGACGGTTGTATAGTAGCCTTTGATAAACTCGCGCCGACCGTTGATATTCCATTCGTTGTCAAAATACCGCCCCTGGCCGCGATGGCTCATCCAATAATCAAATCCGCTGCGGGGCGCGTCGTTGGTCTCCCCCATGTGCCACTTGCCAAAATAGGCCGTCTCATAGCCCGCCTCCCGCAGCCGTTTGTGGTACCCCGGCAAATCGTCCGGGTATTCCGTGAAGTTGTTCTGCACGCCGTGGCGATGGGCGTACAGGCCGCTGACCATGGAGGCGCGACTGGGCGAACAAAGCGAAGTGGTGACAAAGGCATTGGCAAACCGGGCGCCCTCCGCCGCCAACCGGTCCAGGTTCGGAGTCTTCAACAATGGATGTCCGGCACAGCTCAAGGCGTCCCAGCGCTGGTCGTCGGTAATGATGACCACCACATTGGGCTGGGAACTCCCGGCTGCGGACGCCAAAGAGGCCCTCCCCGCGCACGCCACAGCAACCCACACCAGAATTAGAACCCGCAGTCTTGAGTGCATGCGTCTGAGCGTAAGGCCGGCCCGCGACCACACAAGCCCAAAGGCAGTAGTCCAGCGGACGATGGGCCGCGTGTGGGCGCATAGGGGGCAGCGAATGAAGCGTGAGGATGGAGGCTGGAAAAGGAAATGCGTGCTGGCGAGGCGGCTTGGAACTGGACGCCAGCGTGAGCATCACGCCCCGATCTCGCAGCCAACAACAAGACGGCACGCCGCCGGCACCAATGGCGCAAAAAAGCGCCGGATTGGCGGCCGGCGCCGGGGCTCATGAATGGGTTGGGAGCGGGCTCAGGCGAGACCGAATTCCTTCCTGTTCAGCTCGCAGGAAACCAGCACGGGACGGTCCTCGATTCTGGCCTTGAGGAGGGCCTGCTCGTCGGCGCCGGTGGCCAGCGGGAGCGCCACCTGGCCGCCCTGGGCGGCGCTGCGCTGCAGGGCGAGCATGATCTCGGCGCCCAACGCCGCGTGCTCGAAATTGCACTGATGAACCTTGGCCGGATTGTCCAGCCAGTCAGCCATCTCCTGGATGTAGGGTGGCATATCCAAGTCGTAGGCCATGGCCCCTTCGCCGCTCTGGTAGCCGCCGCTCCGGGTCACGGCGCGCCACCCGCCGTTGGTCAGCACTTCTGCAAAACCCTCGGTGCCCTGCGCGCCAATCCGGTTCTTACCCCACCATTTGGCGACTTCAGGCTGGTCCGGCGCCCCCGCGCCGCACTCATAGATGCCGCGCACGCCGTTGGCAAATTGAACAAATCCCGCGATGTAGTCCGGCGAGGGATGATTGTCCTTGAACTTCGAGGTTCCCGCCGCCTGCCCCATGGCCCACGCGGCCGGGGTGTAGTCATTGAACCAGCAGGTGTAGTCAATGAGGTGGGACAACATGTGGGTCATCCAGCCGGTGGCGGTGCCATAGACGGTATGGACGCGGCCCAAGGCGCCGCTGGCGACGATCTCCTTCACTTTCTGGTAGTGTTTGCCGTAGCGATGCTGGTGGCTGACCACCGCTTTGACCCCCGACTGCCGCAGCAGGTCGCGAATCGTGAACAACTCGGCGCTGGTCAGCGCCACGGGTTTTTCAAACGCGATCAGTTTCGCGCCCCCTTCGATGGCCGCCTTGATGAACGGCGTGCGCAAGTGGGGCATGGTGCAAAAGCAGAAAACGTCGGGCTGGGTGGCTTTGGCCAGCGCGGCGGCATCCGTGCCGGTTTGCGGATTGCCGAGTTTGGCGGCGGCGTCGGCCAGGCGGGCCTGGTCAATGTCGCAAATGCCGGTGACCTGGAACCTGGGATTGGCATTGAAGGCGGTGGCGTGGTGCATGCCGCGCTTGCCCATCCCGACGACGAGAACGGAGTATTTGTTCATGGATTTAATTTCAGTTGGAATTCAGTGTGAACAAGGATGCCGGAGGGTGAAGCTTCAGCACTCCACCACTCCGGCATCCCATTCAACGGCGTTCCGGGCTCAGGAACAGACCGGGCAGGTCTTGCCGCTCTGGGCGGGCCCTTTGCCGGCGGGAGCCTGCGACGCCATTTGGGCGTCCCATTCCTTCACCTTGGCGACGACGTAGTCCACTTCGTCTTCGCGCAGTTCGGGGAACATCGGCAGGCTGATGCAGCAGGCGGCGTTGGCTTCGGCATTGGCCAGGCTGCCCACGATGCGGGCGCCCTTGCCCCACGGATAGCCAGCCTGCTTATGGATGGCGATCGAATAATGGGTCTTGGCGTCAATTCCTTGCTTCACGAGGAAATCGAGCAGTTGATCGCGCCACTCGGGCTTCTTGGTCTCGATGACGTAGAGGTGGAAGACGTGGCGATAGCCGGGCAGTTCGACCGGCAGGTCAATCGTCTTGCAGTCCTTCAGCCCGGCGGTGTAGCGGGCGGCCCATTTCCGGCGGGCATCGTTCCACGCGTCAATGTGCTTGAGCTTGGCGCTGAGCACGCCGGCATGCAGGTCGTCCAGTCGGCTGTTAAACCCATAGCTGTGGACGTTCCGGGCGGTGGAGCCGTGGTTGCGGAGCCTGCGCACCGCGGCGTCAATGTCGGGGTTGTTGGTGACCAGGGCGCCCCCGTCGCCGAAGGTGCCCAGGTTTTTCTGGATGATGAAGCTGGTGGTGGCCGCGTCGCTCAGGTGCCCGATCTTGAAGTTCGGCCCGCACGCGCCAATGGCCTGGGCATTATCCTCGATGAGTTTGAGCTTGTGTTGGTCGGCGATCTTCTTGATCGCAACCATGTCGGCGCACTGGCCATAGAGGTGCACCGGGATGATGGCTTTGGTCTTGGGAGTGATTGCCGCCTCGATGTTCGCCGGGCAGATGCACTTGGTCTTGGGACAGCAGTCCACGAACACGGCCGTGGCGCCCGCGATCCAAATCGCTTCCGCCGTGGCAAAGAACGTGTTGGGATGAGTAATCACCTCATCGCCGGGGCCGATCCCCAGAGCCATCAGCGCCAGCCAGATGGCGTCGGTGCCGTTGCCAACCCCCACGGCATACTTGGTGCCGTGGTAGGCGGCCAGTTCCGCCTCGAAGCGCTTGAGCATCGGGCCCTGGACATACTGCCCGCTCATC
Source organism: uncultured Verrucomicrobiota bacterium (assembly GCA_964631605.1). GTDB lineage: Bacteria > Verrucomicrobiota > Verrucomicrobiia > Limisphaerales > UBA8199 > JARKQH01. Next base: position 351 of record CAZVYG010000010.1, on the reverse strand, counting down.
AGCACTTCCTGCATGTTGCGATCAATCTCGCTTTTGATATTGTTGTATTGCCTTACATGGCCATAGAATTCAACTTTCATGGGGCGCAACGCTACTCCATCAGGCTATTGTGACAAGTTATTTCTTGGGAAAACGGTCGGCCGGGCGCAAGTATGAGTTGCCTTGATGCTCACCAACAGCTTCGCATCGTCCGCCCCACCCTGCCGAGCCTTCCCACCGCTCCGCTCCCGAACGAGTTCCGGTTCCGCCACTTCCAAACCGAGAACGCGGCGGAGTCAGGGACCTGGAAGAGACTCGGTGCCCGAAACATTAGCGAGCCGCACGAAAGATCACTTTAAGGTGAGATTTTGC
>CAZVYG010000009.1:62312-94961 GCA_964631605.1 uncultured Verrucomicrobiota bacterium | reverse complement strand
ATTGCCGGTCTATACCCAGCAGTTTTTCGACCGCTAAAGCGTAGGCCACGTTGTTGGCCAGCGGCGCCAGGTAGTCCAACCGGTCGGTGTACGGGATGAACTGCGTGTAGGTCATGTTCTCGGCGATCTTTTCATCGCCGCGATGCAGATAACCCACATGCGGAGTGGCGCGGGTAATAATCTCGCCATCCAGTTCCAGGACCAGCCGCAACACGCCATGAGTCGCCGGATGGGAGGGCCCCATGTTGAGAACCATCCGGTCGCCGCTCAGCTCGGCAAGCTCCTCGTTGCCAGCCGCTTCCGACGCTCGCGCAGCCGAGTCCTGAAATTCCATGTCGCGTGCTTCAGCCATCTTCAGGATGGGGCGGAGGGGGGATGGGTTTCCTCGGGTTCGGGAACCCGAACGCGCGGTTCACGCGCCGTGCTATCCTTGCCGCCCGGCAGGGTGACGAACGGGCCGCCTTCCAGCGGAGCCGCTTCGGTAAAGGCGACCTCGGGGACGTGGGTGGGTTTGCCGGCCAACGGGAAATCCTTGCGCAGGGGATGATAGGGGTAGCCGTCCCACATGAGAATGCGCCGCAAATCCGGGTGGCCTCGGAACCGAATGCCCATCATGTCATAAATCTCGCGCTCGTGCCAGTCGGCTGTTCGCCAAACACCGGTGACGGTGGGCACCTCGGCCTTTTCCTCGCTGACCTCGAGTTTCAGCCGGAGATAGCGGAGGTGGTCGTAACCATAAAGGTGATAAACCAGGGTGAACCGGGGGTCTTCCCCGTAGTTGTCAATGCTGGTGACATCCACCAGGTAATCGAAACCCAGCTCGGCCTTGGCGACCGCGCACACCTCGGGGATGCGTTCGGCATCCGCCAGGCGCAGAGTCAACTCGCCACGAAACTCCTCGGGCCCGCTGAGCACCTCGGGAAACCGGGCCTTGAGCCGCTGCGCCAGTTCAGCGGCTGCCGGTTTGTTCTGATGGGTCGTGACTTGCACGGTGTTCATTCAGAATGAAGACATCGAGCAAGTTTAGGCAACCTTTTTCAGCGTGGAGAGAACCGGCTCTCGGGCTACTTTTTGTTGCAGCTTGATCAGCGCATCCAGCAACGCTTCCGGCCGGGGCGGACACCCGGCGACGTAAATGTCCACCGGCAGGATGTGGTCCACGCCCTGCAACACGGAGTAGCTGCGGTACATGCCGCCGGTCGAGGCGCAGGCGCCCATGGCAATCACCCATTTGGGCTCGGCCATTTGGTCGTACAGGCGTTTCACCGACATGGCCATCTTGTAGGTGACGGTGCCCGAGACGATCATGACGTCGGATTGACGCGGCGAGAACCGCATCACTTCGGCCCCGAAACGGGAGATATCGAACCGGCTGGCCCCGGTGGCCATCAGCTCGATCGCGCAACAAGCCAGCCCCATGGGCATCGGCCAAAGCGAGTTCTTCCGGCACCAATTCAGCGCCGCGTCAAGGCGGGTCACCACCACCTCACCCTCGACTTTCGAGTTGTAACCGATCTCTCTGGACGTCTGCATAGGGTCAAACGAAGCCGTCTCACGCTCCGTCGCCATAACTTAGCAGCGCTTGGAAGCCCGGCAAGGCCAATCTGCTGCGTCGGCGGCAAGGACTCGCCGGCGCTTTTTTGTTTTCCAATGTCAGCGAACACTGTATGATCACTTAAAGTTGCTCGGCAAAGGCACCTGTTATGGGACGTTGATATAACTTGTGAATGTCTCTGCTGCCATCTGCACCTCAGGAACACAGGCGGCCACTCAGTAGCCAGAGGGGATAAGGATGCCTACCCTGCTCGAAGGTCTTTCCAAGCGCTATCCCGAAAAGACTTTTTACCTCGGGCAGGTCTTCACCGATACGGCCACCTCGTACAAGTTTGTTTGGTTTCTCGCAATCCTCGCGCTGCTCCGTCGGCGAAGCGACGGCAATCTGCCGCTCACAGACCTGATGACCGAAATGGCAGCAGTAGCCTGGCACCCGGTTTGCTTTTTCCGACTCTCGCTCGGCGGGCGGGACAAGTTGCAGGAGATCGTTCTCAGAATTGGGGCAGATGCGCTCCTGCCGCCAGATGCCGATCCGGAAGCAATCCGCCGCTACGTAGCCGACTCACCCTGCTCCCGTGCGAGTTTGGACGGCCTCAAGAGATACGTGCCCACGCGCTTTCTCTCGCCATGGTTCAAGGACCGCCTCGCCGGGGGCAAGGATGCGCAAAAGGATCGGCTCATTGCCCAACTTGCACAGGACAGCCAGAAGGGGCCGCTACCGACTCCGTACTGGTTCGGCGCGAAGGCTATCCATCTCAATCCTTCTTGGCGACACTTCCTGCTCGACAACCTGGGTGTCATCCAGGCGTTCGCCGAGTACCACTTCGCCCGATACCTGCAAGCACGGAATCCCAATGTGCCGGGTATCATCAATAAACTGACCGCCCCGACGGAGCGTGACCTGAGTTTGGCGCGGGAGTTTTGGCAGTTTGTTCGCCACGGTTTTCAAAAAGCAGGCCAGGCGGAACGGTTTCGCGACATCTATTCCGATCAGTCCCTCACTGGGAAGTTCGCAATTGACCACTTTCTGCCCTGGAGTTTCGTCGCGCATGATCTGATGTGGAATCTGGCCCCGGTTGACACGCTTACAAACAGCCGGAAGGGAAATGCCCTACCGGATTTGGACACTTACCTCCCCCGGCTCGTCTCGCTGCATGCTGCAGCAATTGAGATGGCTAAAACGAGGCCGAGGCTGCTTGAGGACTACACCGAAACCTTCAAAGTGGATCTTCCAGAACTGGTTGCTCTGGCTGAAGACGGCCTGCGGGCTAAGTATCGCGATGTAATGGTCCCGCAGGCTCAAATCGCGGCTAACCAAGGTTTTCAAACCGGTTGGAGATTCCCCTCGCTCATCGTCTTGCCGGAGCGGGCCGGGAGAATCGCGCTCGGCTCGCCCGTCGGCGACCGTTTTCAGAGACTGCTCTCGCCTTCCTCCAGGATTGTCATCGAGCAGTTTCCATCCGATGCCGCCGAGGCGCCGTCGTCCGACCATCTTCCCTACTACTCGCTGGCTGTTGCCGCAGGCGGCTTCAAGCAGGGCTACGAGCCCGACCCCCAAGGTTGGGTCAATGTTAGAAAACTCGGCTATCTAAAACCCTTGGGCCCCGGGTTTTTTGTCACTCAAGTCGTGGGCAAATCCATGGAACCGACGATTCAGGACGGCGCCTATTGCATTTTCCGTGCGGGTGTCGGCGGAACCCGCCAGAACCGAATTCTCCTGGTGCAGCGGCGTGATTATACTGATCCCGAGACCGGTGGCGGATACACTGTAAAGCGTTACCAGAGCCAAAAGGTGATCACCGGGGAAGGCTGGAGGCACGAACGCATCCGGCTCATTCCAGACAACCCGGATCGCGCGCGTTTTCCGATTCTCGAATTCACCCCCGAGGATGATGCAGACTTGCAGGTCATCGCGGAGTTTGTTCAGAGCCTCGACATCCCTGCCCCTTAACCCAATGTCCCCGGCCTGCCCATTCTGCTCGCCAAGCAACAGCGAAATCGTGCTCCGCAATGAACTGTGGTACGCCCGCTGGGACCGCTATCCCGTGAGCCAGGGCCACCTCCTTCTCGTCCCGTTTCGTCACGAACCGAACTTCTTAACCCTGCCTTTGGATGAGCAAAAGGTGGCGCTTGACTTGCTCGCCCAAGCCCTCTTCCGCCTGGATTCGGATTTTCATCCCGCCGGGTACAACATTGGGGTCAATGTTGGCGAGGCCGCAGGCCAAACTGTCGCTCACGCACATATCCATGTCATCCCGCGCTACACGGGGGATGTTCCGGATCCAAGGGGCGGCGTGCGGTTCGTAATTCCCGCAAAGGGCAAATACTGGCCGGCATCCGCCGGGCACAAAGCGAGCCCCGAGGGGGGCCTGGCTTGAGGCCGGGCAGGTTCCGGGGCATGGGCGCGAGGCCGTTTGCGCGAGTCAGGCCCTGGGGGCGGACTCGCGGAAGCGGCCTCGCGTGGGACAGGCGGAGCGGTTGTTACGCAGCGGGATCATACGGCCAGGAGCTCCCGGCTGCGTTGCCACACCTGCTCCTGGCGCTCAGCCTGGAACCGGGCCAACTGGGCTTTTTCCTCGAACAAGACGGGGAACACCAGCAACGGATAGGGTGTGGTCCAGGCCAATGCCGCCGCCTCGTTGGCCGCACGGCGGACCGCGCTGCTGTAAGCCGGGTTCCGCTCCCAGACTTCGTCCAATTCCCGCTCGAGCAGCCGCGCTTTAAGGCGCTCGAAGCGGTTTTCCAGGACCGTCCGGAAGGAGGCGGCCGTCAGCGGCTGTACTTCGAACCGTGTCTCCGGTCCGAACCGGGTCTGCACTTTTAATGGTTTTGCACTCATACTTTTTTCTTTCCTGCGTTTGGGCCAGCCACCAGGGCCGGCCGGGTTAACAAAAAACCCGCGATTGTCGGGCAATCGCGGGTTTCTCGAAATCTGCTGCCGGGTTTACAAGATTCCTCCCACGATGCCGTGGCGGCAAGATACGCGCTGGCATTTGGACATGTGTCCAATGGCCCGCGTCTCGCTCAGCCAAGTGTTAAACGTAGTTGTCATCTGTAACCGCGCATAATCAAACGCATAACCGCCCGTTTGTCAAGGGCAACGCCCCCATCGCAGTGGGGTATTCACCCCAGGGGCAGGGGGGCGTCTGAGCCGAGGACAGCTTCCACACGAACCCGGGGCGAGGCTCGAGTTTGGGTCCTAAACCACTCCTCGCTGCGAGGGGACCGTCCTTTCCAGATTCGCGGCGCGTTGGGGTTGAAAAGTTGAACGGACGGCGGGGGGCGCCCCACCGTCCCGCGGCGCGTCATCGGCGAAAGCCGCCCCAGCGCCCGTCAGGGGGCGCTGGCAAGTTCCTCGTTGTTCGCCACATTGACGATTTTGAACTGCTCCGCGTGCAGCATCGGGTCGGCGCGGAAGGAGAGTTTTCCGAAATACCGTTTTTCGATTTCGATGAGGTGTTTCTCGTCTTCGGTGCGCAGCCGCTCCAGGACGCTGGGGTGGACCACGATGCGGAGTTGGAAGTCGGACTCATCGCGCGGGCGTTTGCGGAGGATTTCGGCCAGCTTGCGCTGGATTTCAACACTCATGCTCAGGGCGCTCTTGACCTTGCCCCGGCCTTTGCAATAGGGGCAGTCATCATACACGGCGGCGTGCACGCTTTCGGAATGCCGCTGGCGGGTCATTTCCATCAGGCCCAGTTGGGAAATGGGCAGGACATGGGTCTTGGCCTTGTCGCGCCGGAGGCTTTCCTTCATGCGCTGGTACACCTGCTGCTGGTCGCGCCGGGATTTCATGTCAATGAAATCCAGCACGATCAAGCCGCCCATGTTGCGCAGACGCAGTTGCCGGGCGATTTCGTCGGCCGCCTCGAGGTTGACCTTGACGATGGCGCTTTCCTGGTCCTTGCCGCCCTTGTGGCGGCCGGTGTTGACGTCTATGGCGACCAGGGCCTCGGTTTCATCCACCACGAGATACCCGCCGCTCTTGAGGTGGACCTGGCGGGAGAAGGCGTTTTCGAGCTGGCGGGTGATGTTGAAGCGGTCGAACACCGGCTGGGCATCGGTGTAGAGCTTCACCTTGTTGGCGGACCGTTTCGAGATGCGCGCGATCATCTCGCGCATCCGGTCGTAGGCTTTGGGGTTGTCCACCACAATGCGCTCGACATCCTCGGTGAGAAAGTCGCGGACGGTGCGCTCGATGAGGTCGGGCTCCTGGAACACGCAGGTGCAGGGCGGCTGCTGTTTGATGCGTTCCTGCACCTGGCTCCATTCCTCGAGCAGAAGCGCCAGGTCGCGAACAAAATAACGCTTTTGCTGCCCTTCGCCCACGGTGCGCATAATCACGCCCATCCCGTCGGGGATGGCCAGCTCGCGCAGAATCTTTTTCAGCCGCTGGCGTTCCTGCTGGTTCTCGATTTTGCGGGAAATGCCGCTTTGATCCGAATTGGGGAGCAGGACCAGGTACCGGCCCGGGAGGACCAGGTTGGTGGTGACACGGGGACCTTTGGTGCCGATGGGGCCTTTGGTCACCTGCACGATGATTTCGCTGCCCGGCGGATAGACGCGCGGGATGTCTTTTTGGGTGATCTTGGGCTTGTCGCGGCGCCGGCCTTCGCGCTCGACGATTTCAACCCCGCTGTCGAAGCCGCTGGGAACGATGTCCCAATAGTGCAGGAAGGCGTTTTTCTCGAAGCCGATGTCCACGAAGGCGGCTTTCAAGCCGTCCTCGAGGTTGCGGACTTTGCCCTTGAAGATGCTGCCCACCAGGCGCTCCTCGGTGGTCCGCTCGATGTTGAACTCCTCGAGGCGGCCTTCCTCGAGCACCGCCACGCGGGTTTCGAGGCTCTCGGCGTTGATGATCACCTCCTTGTGGATGCGTTTGACCGGTTTGATCAGCCGCTGGACCTTCTTGACAAGGGTGGTGGCCACGGCGCGGATGCTCTCCACGATGCCCTTGGGCTGCTCGCGAACGGGCACGGGCTCGAAGGGCTTCTCCTCGGTGACCACCGCCGGCGTGCCGAGGTGCGGTTCCCGGAAATCCTTCTTGCTGGGGCCTGCCGCGGCCTGGGCGGCGGCCGGCTCGCCCTCCGGCGGCAGGCCGGCGGCGATGTTTTCGGCCCGCTCGATCTCGTGAGCGTGGCGGCGTTCATAGACGGGTTCCGGCCCGCTTTGCTCGCCGAGGACGGCGGCGCGAGCCTGGGAGGCGTCCCGGTCCGGACGCGGTTGGACATGACCCAAACCGCCCGAGGGACGGAAGCGCATGCCGCGGCGGCGGCGGGAGAAGTTTTTGTCACTCATAAATTCAGTAGTTTTTTCGATACAGATTCACGTTCTGCAACAAGCCGATGGCGATCAACGAGCTGAGCACCGAGGAGCCGCCGTAGGATAGCAGCGGCAGCGGCACGCCCGTCACCGGCATGATGCGGATATTCATCCCAAGGTTGATAAACACGTGGCTGAACAGCAGGGCAACCACCCCCGCGGCCAGCACTCGTCCCAGGCGGTCGCGCGCCTGGCCGGCAATCCGAATGCCGGTGAACAAAACCGCCCCGTACAGCACCAACACCATCACGCTGCCGACAAACCCCATCTCCTCGGCGATGACCGAGAAGATGAAGTCGTTGTGGGCCACGGCGCGGGGCAGGTATCCCAGGGCGTTCTGCGTGCCCTGGCGCCAGCCTTTTCCAGTCAGGCCGCCGGACCCCACCGAGATCAGCGCCTGCCGCACATTGTGCGAATCGTCGAATTGCTGTTTGCGCAGCCGTTCGATCTCCGCCTGGGTCGCGCCCGGCGGCGGCGCGTATTCCGTCCCGAAGTAAACCAGCAGCCGGCGCCGCTGATAATCCTCGAGCTTGATCTGCCAGTGGGGCGGCGCAAAGAGGATGTCCACCAGGAACAGCGCCCCCAGCACGGCCACCGCCCCCACCAGCCGCAGCAGAAACCGTTTGGGCACGCCGGCCACGTACAGCATCGCCAGGGCGGCGGGCAACAACACCAGCGCCGAGCCAAGATCGGGCTCCTTCATGATCAGCACAAAGGGCAGCAGGGTCATCCCGATGGCCTTCCAGAAATTCCACGGCTGCCGCAGTTCGTCGGCCGGGCGGCTGAGGAAATGCGCCAGGGCGAGGATAAAGGCCAGCTTGGCGAATTCGGAAGGCTGGAACTGAAAAACGCCGAAGTCAATCCAGCGCCGCGCCCCATACCGCATCGAGCCGATGCCGGGGATGAGGACCGCGACCAAAAGCAGCAGGGCCGCCCAATAGATTACCAGCGACCACCGGGCCAGCATCCGGTAATCCACGAAGCACACGCCGATCGCCGCGCCGATGCCAATACCATACCAGACCACCTGGCGCACCCAGCTCTGTTCATAGAATGGCGCGGTGCGGGCGGCTTCGGTCACCATGGTCGCGCTGTAAACAAACGCGGCCCCCAGCAGCATCAAGCCGGCCAAGGCCGCCACCTGGACCCGGTCCACTCGCGCCTGTCTTTCGTTAAGAACTGCTTCGAACATGGCTGGTTTACGGGCTCTGGGAGGCGACGGTCGCCACCGTGTTTTGCGCGCGCTCGCGTTCCTGCAAGGCGAGGAAAATGTTCCGCGCGATGGGCGCGCAGGTCGCCCCGCCCGAGCCGCCGCTTTCGATCATGACCACCACCGCATATCGCGGGTTTTCGTACGGCGCGAACGCGGCAAACCAGGTGGTGTGGTCCACGACGTGATTCCGTTCGTCGGTCACCTGCGCCGTGCCGGTCTTGCCGCAAATCCGCAGGCCGGGGACCGCCGCCGCGCGGCCGGTCCCGGCGGGGTCTTCCACGTCCGCCAGCATGGCCTCGCGGAGGATTCGCAGGTTCTCGGGCCGGACGGTCAAATGGCTGCGGACGCGGCCGGAGGGGAAGACCGTTGCGGGGTGGCCGGGAATCGGTTCCATCGGCTCGACGCTGTGGATGAGGCGCGGCCAAAGCACTTTGCCGCCATTGGCGATGGCGGCAACCATCACGGTCATTTGCAGCGGGGTCACCGCCATGCGCCCCTGGCCCATGCAGATGTTGGCGGTGTCGCCATCGGTCCAGCCGGAACGCACCTGCTTGAGGGTGGGGAAAATGCCGGGCGCTTCCTGGCGGGTCGGCAGGCCGGCGCGCTCGCCCAGATGAAATTGTTCGGCAAGCCGTACGATGTTTTCCATTCCCGCGCGCAAGCCGTTGGTGACGAAATAGGCGTTGCTGGACCGAAGGAGCGCCCGCCGGAAATCGTACGGGCCGGGCTCGGCGAGGTCCACAATCTTGCGACGTCCCACATAAATGCAGCCGTGGTGGGGGTATTGCGGATCGGGGGGGACGGTGTAGAGGGCGTCCGGGTTCAAGCCCGCCTCGAGGGCGGCCAGACCAATGAGGGTTTTGAAAATGGAGCCCGGGGCGTAATTCTCCTGCGTGGCGCGGTTGATTTGCGGGCGCAATTTGGGGTCATTCAGCCGCTCCAGTTCCCCCGGGGCGAATCCCTGCGCGAAGGAGTTGGGATTGTAAGCCGGGATGGATGCCAGCGCGAGCAGGTCGCCCGAATGCACGTCCATCACCACTGCCGCGCCGCGGGTGGCGGGCCCCATGACCGGCAACGCCCGTTCCACCGCCTGTTGAAGCTGCACATCGAGGGTGAGAGTCACGTTGTTCCCCGGTTCAGCCGGGCTCCAGATGTTTTCGGTGTGGCGGTATCCGAGGTTGTTCACGAGCACGGACTTGGCTCCCGCGCGACCGCGGAGCTGCTCGTCGCAGCCGGCTTCGACTCCGACCAATCCGCGATAATCGGGCAGGCGGTAGGAGAACGAGGCGTCTTCGCCGACGGCGGAACTGTCGTCACGCCGGAGATAGCCCAGGACGTGCGCGGCGCAGGTCTGATGCGGATAAACGCGGCTGGACTGCATTTCGATATCCACCCCGACGAGGCCGGCCTGTTCGTGGAACCGGGCCACCTGCTCCGGAGCCAGGTTTTGCAGCACGGGATAAGGCAGGGCAAGGCGGGTCTCGTAATGGCGTTTGAGACTCTCCGGGTCCAGCGCCAGCGGCTGGCCGAGCCGGGCGCCCGTTTGCCAGACAATGTTGCTGGCCACCAGGTACCGGGCCTGCTGCCGGATTTGGTTGCGGTCCTGGGTGGTGATGGCGAATTGGCGCTTTTCAGCCCGCGTCAAGGGACGGCGGAGGCGCTGTTCCGCGGCCTGCATTTCGGCCTGTCGCGCCGCCCGGAGCCGGGCCAGGTGCCCGGAATAAACCTCATCGGCCAACGGCCGCAACTCTTCGAGGTAAAGGTTCAGGTTGTAGGCCGGGCGATTTTCCGCCAGGGGAACGCCATTGCGATCGAGGATTTTTCCACGGACGGCCGGAATGCGGATGGTGCGGTAGGATTGGGTCTGGAGGTTGGCCTGGTAATCACGGGCGGAAACGATTTGGACCCACCAGAGACCTGCAAGCAGCATCGCCAGGCCCGCAAAGACGACGATTGCCAGCACGCGAAGCTGGGGGTCGTTCTTTTTCAGTTGGTCGAAGATCAACATGGGCACAATGGGCGATTCACAGGCGTCCGCGGCGGATTTCGCGGTCCGGACGGAAACTGGTTTGGTGGGCTGGCCCGTAAACCAGCGTACGATCGAACCAGCCGAAGAGTTCGAAGAACAACGGGGTGGCAATAGCCCCGCCCACGGCCACCACCAGAAGCTGCCACAGCGACCCCCAACCCAACAGCGGGGTGGTGCCGCCGGTCAGAAGGATGAGCAGGGCGAGGACGGGCGCAACCGCGCTGGCGGCGAATCCAAGAACCACCTGGGCAAAAGGTTGCTGGTGAAGGATGAGGTCCCGTTTCAAGAACAACAACAGCCCGACCAGAAACAGCGGCAGAACGCTGATGCCGAGCGGATTGGCGGACAAAGAATCGAAACATAAGCCCCCGACCCCCGCCAAAAGTGCCACTGTGGCAAGGTTGTGCCGCAAGGCGGTGTAAACCATCAGGGCGGGCAGCAGTTCGACCTGCGCCCCGAGCCAGGAGCGGATGGGGTTGAACGCCGCCTCCCAGAACACCACCAGGATGGCCGTCAGCAGAATCAGCAAGGTCGTCAGGGAATTCATGGATTGCGGGGAAACATCACCCAGACTTGTTCGAGCGCGTTCAAGTTTACGGCCAGCTTCACGCGGGCGGCTTTGGCCAGTCCGTATTCGACCGATTGGACATCCACAATGGTGCCGATGGGGATGCCCTTGGGGAAAATGCCGCCTTCCCCGCTGGTGACGACGGCGTCCCCGGGCTTGGCGGCGGCGTTCCGGGGGAGATAACCCATTTCGACCAAATCAATGTCCAGGGGGCCGGAACTCTCAATGACTCCCAAGTCGCGGCTCGGGTTGACGACGCGCGCGGCGACTTTGCAGTTGGGGTCTCCCAGCAGCACGACCTGCGCGCGGGTGAGGCTGACCGATGAGACCCGGCCAACCAGGCCCTCGGGGGTAAGCACGGGCAGGTCGTTGGTGAGGCCGTCCCGGGCGCCGAGGTCAATATGGACCGTCCGCCACCAGTTGGCCGGGTCGCGCAGGACCACGTTGGCCAGTTTCAGCTTCCAGGGCTGCTGCCGCTGCCATCCCACCATCTGGCGCAACCGGACGTTCTCGCGGTCAATTTCAGCGGCCTGCATGGCCTGGAGGCGGAGTTGCTCGTTCTCACGGGTGAGCCGCCGGTTCTGCTCGAGCAGCACGCTGCGAGGCAGGAGCCGGGCAGCCGCCTGCTCGGCAGACTGCTGGGCGGTATTGGCCAGGCCGAAAAGCGGCAGAAAGATGCTGCCGATTCCCAGCTTCAGGCGCGCGGTCGTTTGATCTGGCAAATTCAAAACAAGGAGCGTCAGCAACACAACCAATCCCAGCGTTATGTAATGCGGACGTCGTAACATTTTATCAAGTGTCCCAGGACTGGCGCATCAGCCTCGCCAGTCGTCGGCGGCCGCGCGCGGGAAGACGCGGTCGCCCGCCCTCAGGCCGGCTTCCCAGCAGGGAGGCCGCCGGAGCGACGATACGGAATCTCGGAGGGGAATTACCTGGAATTGGAGCTGACGCGTTTGAGGAACTGAAGTTCCTGCAAGACCCGGCCCGTGCCTTCGGCCACGGCGCTGAGCGGGTCTTCGGCAATGCCGACCGGCAAGCCGGTCTCCTCGGCGATCAATCGGTCAATCCCGCGCAACAAGGCTCCGCCACCCGCCAGCATGATGCCGCGGTCCACCAGGTCGGCGGACAGTTCGGGGGGACAACGTTCCAACGTGATGCGGATTGACTCTAAAATGCTCGAGAGCGGTTCTTGCAAAGCCTCGCGAATTTCTTCCGAGCGGATGGTCAGCGTCTTGGGCAGACCCGCGCTCAAATCGCGGCCCTTCACTTCCATGGTTAATTCCTGCTCCAGCGGAAAAGCCGATCCAATCCGGATTTTGATCTCTTCCGCGGTGCGTTCGCCTATCATTAGGTTATAGGCTCGCTTCATGTGCGCCACAATGGTTTCGTCAAATTCGTCTCCGCCTACCCGCAGGCTCCGGCAGAAGACGATTCCGGCCAGTGAAATAATCGCGATTTCGCAGGTGCCCCCGCCAATATCCACGATCATATTGCCTGCCGGCTCGTGCACGGGCAGTCCCACCCCAATGGCCGAGGCCATCGGTTGTTCAATCAGATACACTTCCCGGGCGCCGGCGTGAGTGGCGGAATCCTTGACCGCCCGCTTCTCGACTTCCGTAATGCCCGAGGGGACTGCGACGACCACCCGTGGTGCGATCATCTTCCGGTGATGCACCTTTTGAATGAAGTGCCGCAGCATCGCTTCGGTGATCTCAAAATCGGCGATCACTCCATCCTTCATCGGCCGGATGGCCACGATATTACCGGGGGTCCGCCCCAGCATGCGTTTGGCTTCTTCACCCACTGCCAGCACGTTGGCAGTACCCGCCTGTATCGCGACCACCGACGGCTCCCGCAGAACTATCCCGCGGTCGCGCACATAAACCAGGGAATTGGCTGTGCCCAGGTCTATCCCAATGTCATTGGAAAACAGGCTTTTAAGTTGTGCAAACATGAATTTGCCTAACGAACCTTAACATTAAAGGTCCCTTCAACCCTGCCGTCAAGCTGTTAAAAACGCAGGGAAACCGGGTTTGGGCAGCCCGGCATCAACTTTCTCAAAACTCGCGGACGTGGACCCAATTCAGCCCCAAGGTCTTGGGCTACAGATCGTCCAGATACAGTTGGCGGTTTTTCCACAGGTAAATCCCGCCCGAGAGCAGGGTGAGGAGAACGGCAACCCACTTCGAGGCTTCGGTAAACCACCAGGCCCACGGGCGGCCCTGGATTTCAAAACCGAACAGGCGGCCAAAACCTCCCCATTCGGGATAAGCGGCCAGCACGAGAATGGAGATCACCGCTACAATCTGCGAGATGGTTTTGTGTTTGCCGTAACGTTCGGCCGCGAGAACCACGTTTCTCGAGGCCGCCAGCAGGCGCAGCCCGGTGATGGCCAGTTCCCGCGCGACAATGATGACGACCATCCAGGCGGGCATCCAACCCAATCCCACGAACGCGATAAAGGCCGAGCAAACCATGATTTTGTCGGCCAGCGGGTCCATCAGAATCCCAAAGTTGGTGATCAGCTTCCAGCGGCGCGCGAGCTGGCCGTCGAGGAAATCGGTGATGCCCCCGGCGATGAAAAGGGTCAGGGCGACGGTCTCATGACCCCGCATTTGGGAAAACATCACGCCGAGGAACGCAATGGTGAGGAGGAAACGGGAAATCGTGAGTTTGTTGGGCAGGTTCATTCAGCGAACGGTTCTCTGCGCCTGCGACGCGCGGTTGGTTCGGTCTTCATTGTGTGGATTAGATGTAATGACTACGAACAACTTTGCCAACCCGCAAATCGGCGCCAAGCAGCAAAAACCGCGACCGGCTGTGTGCCAGTGGATGATTGACAGGCCGGGCGCGCGGGCGCAGTGTGCCTTGTCGTGGTTATGAAGAAGATCACTTTAGCCGGTGCAACCCTGGGTTTGGCGGCGGCCTGCGCCTGGGCCGGCCCGGAAACCATCATCAAGCAACGGGCCAAGGAACTGCGGGACCAGAACAACGTCCGCCAGGGCGTGCCGCCCGCCACGGCTCCCCAGCCCAAGCCGGCGCCCAACCCCGCTGCTGTCGCGCCCACGCCGTCGCAGCAAAACATGGGGCGCTTGCAGACCGAGCTGGCGGCAATCAAGCCCACCGCCCCGGCGACGCCGGAACAGAAGCAGCGGCTGTCCCGCCTGCTGGTGGCCATGGCGGAAGGGCCGGTCAAACCCAGCGCGGCCGCGGCCGACAAGCTGGCCGAGGCGCTGGCGGGAGCGCAGGCTTCAAATCCAATGTCGGCCGCTTCGCGCGCCCGATTGGTTCAGGACCTGGATGGGATCATCAATCCGTCCAAATACCCGCAGGCCAAAAAGGACGCCATCATCGCGGATGTGCAGGCCATCTTCCAGGCTGGGGGCCTGCCCCGCAGCCGGGCCGTGGCCATCGCGGAAGCGGCCCGGGGGTTGGGCCCGACCGGACCGTGACGAGCGGCTCGGGCCGGTCCCAAGGACACCTGCCGCCCACTCGCCCGGTGGGGCTGGCTTCTGAAAAATCGGGGGATGCCCCAGTCTCCACAAGGCAGAGGATTCTGTCACTTGCGTGAACCGGAAGGTCGTGGGAAACTACCCATTTGACGGATTGACGCAGCAAGACAATTGTGCAGACATGGTTGAGTTAGCCAACACCACACGAATGAAAGACATCGAGCAGCACCGCAAGAAGTTCGAGCGATTCGAACGGGCGGCGCAGGAGCCGTCCTGGCTTTTGCCGCTGCGCAAAGCGGGCATGGCGCGCTTTGCGGAGCTGGGATTCCCGACTTTGCAGGAGGAAGACTGGCGCTTCACGAACCTGGCGCCGCTGGCCAAACTGCCGTTCAAGCCGGTGCTGGCCGCGGATGCTTCCGGGATCACGGTCGAAGCGGTTCGGGAATTGACGTTCGGCAGGTTGCCGGCCTTGCGCAGGGTTTTCGTGGACGGCCATTACGTGCCGGAACTCTCCGTGGCGGGACCTGCTCCGGAGGGGGCGGTGATCACCAGCCTGGCGGCGGCGCTGTCCACAGCGTCGGCGCCGGTGCAGCAGCACCTGGGCCGGCACGCCGACGCGGCCAAGCAGCCGTTCACGGCGCTCAACAACGCGTTTTTCCAGGACGGCGCCTTCATCCACCTGGGCCCCGGGGTGACGGTGGAGGTTCCCATCCACCTGCTGTTCATTTCCACGGCCAGGGAGTCCGGCGCAACGACCCATCCGCGGAATTTGATTGTCGCCGAGGCGGGCAGCCGGGCCACCGTGCTGGAAAGTTACGTGAGCTTGGGGCCGGCCGCCCATTTCACCAACAGCGTCACCGAGGTGGTCGCGGGGGAGCACAGCCGCCTCGAGCACTGCAAGTTTCAGGAGGAAAGCCTGACGGCCTTTCACCTCTCCGCGCTGCACGCGGACCTGGGACGGGGGGCCAATTTTGCCTCCCATTCCATTGTCACGGGCGCGAAGCTTTCGCGGAACAACATCCGGCTGCGGCTGGCCGGCGAGGGCGCCGAATGCATTCTCAACGGGTTGTACGTGACGCGGGCCGACCAGTTGGCGGACCATCACATGGTGGTCGAGCATGTCGAGCCGCACTGCAACAGCCACGAATACTACAACGGGATTCTGGATGGTCGCTCCAAAGGGGTGTTCCACGGCCGCATCTACGTGCACCAGGCCGCGCAAAAGACCGACGCCAAGCAGACCAACAAGAACCTGCTGCTGTCCGAGGACGCCACAATTGACACCAAGCCTCAATTGGAGATTTATGCCGACGACGTCAAGTGCACGCATGGGGCGACCGTCGGGCAACTGAACGAGGATTCGATCTTTTACCTGCGCGCCCGGGGCATCGGCGTCCAAACGGCGCGACGGATGCTCATCCACGCGTTTGCGGGCGAGATCATCGAACGCATTCACCACGAAGGGGCGCGCGAGGAACTCGACCGGCTGATTTGGGACCGCCTCGAGGCCAACCCGCACGTAAGCGAGATCAAGTAAATGTTCGACGACCTGAGCGATTTGTATCAGCAGGTGATCCTGGATCACTGCAAACACCCGCGGAATTTTCACGAGCTGGCGGGGCACAATCGTTCGGCCCAGGGGCACAACCCGCTCTGCGGGGACCAGTTGAAGCTGTTTCTCACGATGGACGGCGACCGCATTCAGGACATCAGCTTCGTCGGGTCGGGGTGTTGCATTTCCAAGGCGTCGGCTTCGCTGCTCACCGAGGCGGCCAAAGGGAAAACCCGCGCCGAGGTCGAGCGCCTGTTCGAGGCCGTGCGCCAGATGGTGACCACCGGCCAGGCCGCCGGGGACGTCGGCAAACTGGCGGTGTTCGCGGGGGTCCACAAGTTTCCGGCGCGGGTGAAGTGTGCGATATTGGCCTGGCACGCGGTCATGTCCGCCCTGAAAGGCGATAGCCAGCCGGTGACCACCGAGACGGAGGACATCTAGGACCCGAGCGGGGGGCGCCGAGCGGCGGCCCACGCCGGGCTGGCATCGGGCGGAAGTCGAGCATATTTTGAACTTATAATGAATAGTAACGAGCCAATCACGCTGCAGCGGGATGTCGAAGCGGCCATCATTCCCGTGGGGACCAAGGTGACGTTGCAGAAGGGGGAGCAGGCTTATGTGACGCAGTCCCTCGGCGGCAGCTACACGGTCATCGTCAACGGCAACATGTTCCGCATTGAGGGCAAGGACGCCGACGCGCTGGGGATGGAGGCGGCGCCCAAGCCCGTGAGCACCGGCGCGCCGATCACCCAGGAGGGGCTCGAAAAGGAGATCTGGAACCAGTTGCGGACCTGCTACGACCCGGAGATCCCGGTGAATATTGTGGACCTGGGGCTCATTTACGATTGCCACCTCACCCCCCTGGGCGCCAATAGCTACAAGGCGGATGTGAAAATGACTCTCACCGCGCCCGGCTGCGGCATGGGGCCCATGCTGGCGCAGGACGTCCAAAACAAACTCCTAAGCCTCGAGGGAGTGGACGACGTGGCGGTCGAACTGGTATGGGACCCGCCCTGGCACCAGAGCATGATGAGCGAGGCGGCGAAACTGCAGCTCGGCCTTCTCTAGGGTTTCTCCATGTCCCAGGCCATGCCCCTCAGCACTCCACCGTCCCCGGCTCCCGCCGAGGGCGGCAGTCCCGACTGGAACGCCCTGCGGGACGATTTCCCGATTCTTCACCAGCAGGTTCACAACCGGCCGCTGGTGTATTTGGATAACGCGGCGACGACGCAGAAGCCGCGGGCGGTCATCCAGGCCCTCCAGCGTTACTACGAGCGCGACAATGCCAATGTCCACCGCGGCATCCACGAGTTGAGCAACCGCGCCACCGCCGCGTTTGAATCCGCCCGCGCCCGAGCCGCGCGGTTCTTGAACGCCCGGAGTCCCGATGAGATTGTTTTCACCCGCGGGACGACCGAGGGAATCAACCTCGTGGCGGCCACGTGGGGCATGCGCCATGTCCAGGCCGGGGATATCCTCCTGCTGACGGAGATGGAGCATCACAGCAACCTGGTGCCGTGGCAACTGCTGGCCCAGCGCACCGGGGCGAAACTGAAACATTTGCCGGTGACCGGGGACGTTGGATTGCTGGACCTGAGCCGGTTGGACGAGTGGCTGGGCGGGGGGGTGAAACTGCTGGCCTTTACGCACATTTCCAACTCCCTGGGAACGATCAATCCCGTGGCGGAGATTTGCGCCCGCGCGCGCAAGGCGGGGGTGACCACGCTGGTGGACGCCGCGCAGAGCGCCGGGCACCGGCCGCTGGACGTGCAGGAGATGGGCTGTGATTTTCTCGCGCTATCAGGGCATAAGATGTGCGGGCCGACGGGCATCGGGGTTTTGTACGGGCGCCAGGAGCTGCTCGAAACCCTGCCCCCCTACCAGGGCGGCGGCGAGATGATCCTCTCGGTCGAGTATCACCAGAGCACCTGGAAACATGCGCCCCACCGGTTCGAGGCGGGCACGCCGGACATCTCGGGCGCGGTCGGCCTGGCGGCGGCGATGGATTACCTGGACGCCATTGGCCGGCACCACATCGCCCGCCACGACCAGGAATTGGGCGCCTACGCCTTTGCACGGCTGGCCGAGTTCAAGGAGGGCATCCGGCTGTTTGGACCGCGGATTGGCCGGGCGGGGCTGGTGAGTTTTCTGCTGCAGGGCGTGCACGCCCATGACGTGGTGACGGTCGCCGACCAGTGGGGCGTCGCGTTGCGCGGCGGGCATCATTGCAACCAGCCCCTGATGCACAAATTGGGCGTCGAATCCACCGCGCGGGCCAGCTTCTATTTCTACAACACCACCGCCGAGATTGACCGCCTGGTCGAGGTCTTGCGCGAAATTCAGAAGTTTTTCGGCGCCTGACCGCGCGGCGGCTGCCCGGCGCCCGCCTTCACTTCGTCCGGTTGGGCGGAACACCCGCGCCGCTCATTTGAATTCACCCCAAACCTTGGGCGCGACAAAGTCAGCCGCCTTCGGCGCCGCTTTCGGCGGGACGGCCTGCCGGGCGTAGGCGTCGAGGCGGGCGCGCAACGCGTTGACTTTCTCGGGGTGCTGGGCGGCGAGGTTCCGCTGTTCATAAGGATCCTCGGCCAGGTTGAACAGCTCCACATTTTCATCCCCGGCCGGCCGGGCGCGGTTGCCCTTGCGTTTGGCGGGGACGGGCGAGATTCCATCGGCGGCGTCGGGCCGGCCGCCGTTGAGGACCAGCTTCCAGTCGCCCATGCGGATGGCGCCGTTGTTGGGGGTGGTGTTCAGGAGAATGTCGGCGTGAGGCGTCCGAGCTCCCTCGGCCAGGACGGGCCAGATGTTCCGTCCGTCCAGGGGCAATTTTTGTTTTACTTCGGCGCCGGCAAGACCGAGCAGCGTCGGATACCAGTCCACGATGTGGAGGGGTTCATGGATGACGGCGCCCGCGGGGATGCGGCCCGGCCACGTGGCGAAGGCAGCCACGCGGGTGCCCCCTTCATACAAGGTGCCCTTGCCCGCGCGCAACCTGCCGTTGGTGGCGCCGCTGCCGAGAGGGCCGCCGTTGTCGCTCGAGAAGATGAAGAGCGTGTGGGTGGCCACGCCGCGTTTTTCGAGGGCGGCCACGATGCGGCCGACCTGAAGGTCCTCGCAGTGAACCATGGCGGCGTAGGCGCGCCGGGTGCGGTTGGGGATGTGCTCGTAGAGCTGGAGGTCCTCGGGCCTGGCCTGCAGCGGGGTGTGCGGCGCGTTGAAGGGCACATAAAGAAACAGCGGCTGCTTGAAGTCGTGGTGTTCAATCAATCGCACCGCCTCATTGCCAATCAACTCGGTGGTGTAGCCCTCGTCCCGGCAGGTTTCCCCGTTGCGGTGCCAGTCAAATCCGCCGTCGCGTTCGTGGGTGAAATAGTCCAGGGCGCCGTTGTAATGGCCGTATTGATGGTCGAAGCCGCGCGGGGTGGGGAGATAGGGTTTCTGGAAATGGCCCAGGTGCCACTTGCCGCAGATGGCGGTGAAGTAGCCGGCCTGTTTAAGCCCCTGCGCCAGCGTTTGCTCCTCGAGCGGCAAGCCGTATTGCGCCCAGGGCCGGACAACGCCCACCTGCAGACCGTGGCGCATCGGATAACGGCCTGTCAGCAGCGCGGCCCGCGTGGGTGAGCAAACCGGCTGCACGTAGAATTGTTCCAGCTTCGCCCCGCGGGCGGCCAGTTGGTCCAGGTTCGGCGTTTTGATTTCTCCCCCATGATAACTCACATCGCTCCAGCCCAGGTCGTCGGCCAGAAGGAAAACAATGTTGGGCTTGGGCGCCTGAGCCGCCCCCGCCGGCGGCGCGGCCAGCCCAAGAAGGCTGGTTCCGAGCAGGAAAAGTCCGAATCTGGAAGTCATGGACAGCATGGGCGCAAGGTGGCATGTCCGACCCGCCAAGGCAATGGCTTTTCCACCGCACGGTTTCAGCCTCGGCGTGACGAATCCCGCCGGGAATGGTCAAATTGTAGGTGACGAAATACCTTGGTTTTGAACAGGTGTTGGGACTATAGTACAGCGAAACAGCGTGACTTCGACATGAGCCGGTTTGTCAATCTTGAGCTCGGCGGCGAGTCCGAGGAGCCCTCGCGCCAGTCCCAACCCCTGGCGAAAGATGAGGCCTATTATGCGGGCCAGGCGCAGGCGGCTCTCGAGAGCGGCGATTTCGAGCGCGCCCTGCGCTGGTTTTGCAAGGTGCTCGAGTTCAATCCGGACAACGCCGGGGCGTGGACCGGCCAGGTGCGGATGCTGATCGAACTGGGGGAACATGAGGAGGCCCGGATGTGGGCGGACAAGGCGCTGGAACGATTTCCCCACGAGCCGGAATTGTTGGCGGCCAAAGGCGTGGCCCTGGCCCGGGCGGGGGACCTGGAGGGAGCCATTGCGTTTTCCGACAGCGCGATCGAAGAGCGGGGCGATACGCCCTACGTGTGGCTGGCGCGGGGGGACGTGCTGCTGGCGCGGCGCGAGCGCCGGGCCGATTATTGCCTCGACAAGGCCCGGATGCTGGCGCCGCGAAACTGGTTCATCACCTGGCTGGCGGCGCGCATCCGCTGTTACTACCGTCAATTCGCTGCCGCGTGGAAGCTGCTGCAGCAGGCCCTCGAGGAAAACGCGACGCAATTTGTGCTTTGGCTCGAGTTGGGGCGCTGTCAGGAAGCGCTCGGCTTGCTGGGGCCCGCCCACATTTCCTTCAGCCAGGCGGCCCAGCTCAACCCCGATTGTCGCGACGCCTCCCTGGCGCTGGTCCGCCTTTCCCAGGGAGGACTGGGCAAGCGTCTCGGCGGATGGTGGCGGCGAATCTTCACCTCATGAACAACCACAGCCTCGACCGGTTGCTCGCCGCGGCGAGCCAGTATGATGCCTCGGACCTGCACCTGGTGGCGGGGGTGCCGCCCGCCTTTCGCGTCAACGGCGAAATCATCATCGCCGACGAGGACGCCTTGACCGAGGCGGAGGTGGCGGAGATGGCCGACAGCCTCTTGAATGAGCAGCAGAAACGCAAATTCGACGAGGAATGGGAGCTGTGCATTTCGCTGTTGCACAGCGCCGCGGGGCGGGTCCGGGCCACGTTTTACCGCCGCAACGGCCATCCGGAACTGAGCGTGCGATTCTGCGGATCGCGCATTCCGAGCCGCGAAGAGCTGGGCTTGCCCGAAAAGCTGGACGACCTGGCCCGCAAGCCCAACGGCCTGGTGCTGGTCACCGGCCCCACCGGCGCGGGCAAGACCACGACCCTGAACTACCTGGTGGACCTGATCAACAGCGAGCGGCGGTGCAAGATTGTTACCATCGAAGACCCGATCGAATTTGTGCATGAGAACAAGCGCGCCATCGTGGTTCAGCAGGAGGTGCTCACCGACGTGCGCTCATTCAACCGCGCCTTGATCCACGTGCTGCGGCAGGATCCCGACGTGATCGTGGTGGGCGAAATGCGGGATCACGAGGCCATCTCGACGGCGCTGACAGCGGCGGAAACCGGCCACCTGGTCCTGGCCACCATGCACTCCCCGAACGTCCCTCACGCCCTCGAACGCATTATTGGCGTGTTCGAGGGCAGCGCCCAGCGCCAGATCGTGCTCCAGCTTTCCAACGCCCTCCAGGGCATCATCGCCCAGGACCTCCTCCCCGCGGCGGACCGCACCCGGCGGGTGCTGGCCTACGAGCTGGTGGTGGCCACCAACGCCGTGCGCAATCTCATCCGTGAAAACCAGCTCCACCTCCTGGAGAACACGCTTCAGACCGGCCGCAAGGATGGCATGGTCCTGATGGATAATTGCCTTTATGATTTATATTGCCGCTGCCTCATCAGCTATGACACGGCGGTGAGCCGTGCGCGGCATCCGGACCTTATCAGCCAACAGCGCACTTAAAGCGGGCCGGGAGCCAACCCCACCGCCGCCGGCGGAGGGCATCCTGACCGCGGCGCGGAACACAAAACAGCAGAGCCTTGGGTATGCAATCCAGCGGTGACAGCCTGGGCGGAACCATCACCCTGGTGGTGTTGGGGGCCGCAGGACTTGCGTTCGTGGTCTGGACGATCGTGCGGGCGGAGGAACCGCTGCAGCGGCTGGTCAAATGGCTCCTCACCGCGCCGGTGCTGGCCTGCCTGATTTGGGTCGTTGCGCCGATGGTCGGGCGGGGCGGTTATACCGCCGCGTTCGGCGGCATCCCCCTCACCGCAGTCTGCGGGATTGTTCTGGCCATTATCTGGGTTCGGGATGTGGCAGGAGTCTTCGCCCGGCCTTTCACCAGCCTTTACGATGGCGGTAACGTCCCCCCGGAGCCGCGTCCCTTTTATTCCGTGGCGCAAGCGCGACAAAAGAAGGGCCAATACCTCGAGGCGGTGGCGGAAATCCGCAAACAGCTCGAACGATTTCCCACCGACGTCGAGGGGCAACTGCTGCTGGCTCAAATCCAGGCGGAGAACCTCAACGACCTTCCCGGCGCGGAATTGACCATCCAGCGGCTGTGCAACCAGCCCGGTCACGCCCCGCGCAACCTCGTCTTCGCCCTCTATTCCATGGCCGATTGGTACCTTCACTACGGCCAGGACGCCGACTCCGCGCGGCGCCAGCTCGAACGCATCATCGAGCTGTTCCCGGATTCGGAATTCGCGCTGGGCGCCGCGCAGCGTCTTGCGCACCTGGCCAATCCCGAGATGCTCACCGCGTATTACGATCGCAAGAAATACCTCGTGCCCGAGGCGGACCGCAGTTTCGGCCTGCATCCGGCCGGCGCGCCGTTCGCGCCGAAGGAAACCGAGCCCGGCCTGCGGGCCGCCGAGTTGGTCGAACACCTCGAGCAGCATCCTCTGGACGCCGATGCGCGCGAGCAACTGGCGAGAATCTACGCGACGCACTATGGCCGGCTCGACCTGGCCGCCGATCAACTCGAGCAACTCATTCAATACCCGAATCAGCCGGCGCGCCTGATTGCGCGGTGGTTGAACCTCCTGGCGGATCTCCAGATTCAGTGCGGCGCCGATTATGACACCGTGCGCAAAACCCTCGAACGCATCATCGAACGGGGCCCGGACCTGGCGGCTGCGGAGAACGCGCGCAAAAGGATAGACCTGCTGCGGCTCGAGCTGAAGGGAAAACAAAAGAGCCAGGCGGTGAAGCTTGGCTCTTACGAACAGAATATTGGATTGAAGGGCCGGCTACCGCACTAGCTTGAGCGCCACCTGTTTTTCGATTTCGTGCGCCAGGTTGAGGTCGGCCCCGCCTCCCGAGGTGCGGGTTTGCACCACAATACCCGTGACTTTGGGATCCATGGCCTCGATGCGGATAAACACATTGCGCTGGTTGACCTTGCCTTCGATGGTCTTGGTCAGGTTGGTCGCGCTGTGCAAGGTGCTTTCATTGACGAGCGTGCCGTTGAACTTCACCACCTCCTTGGCCGCCTCGAACACCTGGTCCACCGGCCGCTCATAACGGCCCTCGACCCAGTCCTTGACGAACGGCACCCCGGCCTTGGTCCGGCCGGTGACCGTGCCGACGCAGCCCGTTCCGGCGAGCAACGCCCCCAGCAATACCACAAAAATCGTTGTCTTCATTTCTATAATGCAAGCCCTAATCCACCCGGCCGTCAAGCGGTTTCCGGTGGGATTTCGCCTGACGGATCTGTAACCCCTCAGTCTTGGCAGAGAGCGACGCGTTCCGCCACCTCCCGGGCTTGGGCCCGAACTTGATGGAAACGGTGGAACAAGTCCTTGCCGGCCCTCTTCCCGCCTGGGCTGAGAGGTTACCTGAGGCGCACGCATCCAGTTGACAAGCCAAGGCGGTGCATCAGAATGCGTTGCGCAAACCGCCACCCATGAAAACCGGTTTTCAATCCGTTTGTCCCCCGGGGATTCACTGTTTCCTGGTCGCGGCTGTCGTTGCCGCCCCGGCCCCGCAGCTCGTTTCAGCGCCAGCCGTCAGCACAAACTTTCTATCGGATCACCCCGAGCTGTTGTTGCTCCAAAACCAATCGTGGGGTGAGCTGGGTTTCGACACGGCGGCGCACCAGCGGCATAAGGCGGGAGAACCTTTGCGCATCGGTGAGCGCTCTTATCCCAAGGGCCTTGGACACCACGCCAACGGCCGGCTGGCCTTTTTGCTCGGCGGCGGGTTCGACCGTTTCGAGGCGGAGGTCGGCTTGCAGCCATGCGGCGGGGCTGGGAGCGTGATATTTCGCGTCTGGACGGACCGGCGTCAGGCATTTGACAGCGGCGTAATGCGGGCGGGGGACCCGCCCAGAACGGTGAGCGTAGCCGTAGGGGGCGTCCAGGAACTTTGTCTCGAAGCGCACGATGCCGGGGACGGCATCACTTGTGACATGGCAAACTGGGCGAACGCGCGCCTGGTCGGCTCAGGTGGACTGTCCGCGAACGACTCGCCTCGGGGACTGGACATGGCTCCGTTCGGGCAAGTGATCACGTGTGATCCGAAGCGGACCGACGGAGCGCGTGCCGATCGCCTCGGAGAATACCGCGCCGAGGATGTCTTCCTGGAGACTGAGCTGAAACGTGAGCCCGGCGGCGGCTACGTGGTCGCGCCGGACCAGGACGGTGTCGCCTGCATCGGGCTGAAATGGCTTAGTCGGCGGGCCTTGAAAGAGCTCCGGTTGAGCCTGGAAGAACCGGTGAAGCTGCCTGCGGCGGACCAGGTGCGCGTTGAGGCTTGGTTTGGCGAGTCCGCCTGGCAGGGGAATTGGGTGCCGCTGAAAGGCGACCGATCGGTCGAGGGGAATGAATGGATCATGCGCCTCTCCCCCAAGGCGCCCACAGGGGGGTTGCTGCAAACCAGCAAGGTGCGCTGCCTGTTTACCGCAGGCCAAAGCCCTGTGCAGGTGCGCCAACTTAAGGCTTATACCCGCTCGCGCTGGGCCGAGCTGACCGTGTCAACTGAACTGGAGCAACCGCCGGCTGGAGCCAGGGGCCAATGGCGGATTCACAACGGGGCGGCGGTTTCCCCGCCGGGGTTGGTCAAGGAGGCTTTGGCGGACTGGCAGGAGTGGGACCTGACGCAGCCTTTGCGACTCCGTGTCCGGCATGCCTGTCCGTCGCTGCTTAAAGGCGACGCCACGGTCCTGCAGTTTCGTCTCCCCTCGGGCGGTGTTGGGGTTGGCGTCGAGGACTTGCTGACCAACGGGTGCGTCTATGTGCCGGGCCACGGTTTGTTCGTGGCAGCCGAGAATGGAGCCGAACCGCCGCCCCGCCTGGCCGAATACCAACGCCGCATCGCGGATCAAAGAAGCATCCTGCCGCAGGTGCGGGAGCTTCCGGATCAAACGCTCGAACAGGCGATGGCGCGGACCCATCACGAGGCCCAGCGCGAAGGTCCGGTGATGCTGTCGCTGGCCTGTGACAATACCAAGTATGTGGTGGACCGCGACGGCGAACTGCGCTTCCACACCCGCGAGAGTGGCAACAGCGATTGGAACGCGGAAGCCGCCCGAATCAAACCCCGGTTCGGGGATGGGAAAAAGGACCGGTTCGAGCGCCGGCTGGAGGGTGGCTGGCTGCCGGTGCCGGTCATTACGGTGGAGCGGGAAGGCGTCGCCTACCGCCAACGGGTCTTTGCAGCCCCGGATGAGGAGGACGGCCCCAAGCCAGTTCCCCCGAACGGGCGGTCGGTTTGTGTGGCGGAGTTTGGCGCGCGCAACCTGCGGGACCAGGACGTGGAAACCCGGATCGAACTCGATTTTCGTCTGCCCGGCCGGGCGGGTGCGCCAGCCGGTTTGATGCCGGCGGACGCCGGCGGCTACACCGTGGATTACGGGGGATTCCCGGCCCGCGTGGTGGTCGCACCGGGCAGTCCGCTCGAGGTCAAGGCCGGGGATGGGACGCTGCGGCTGGCGGGCCGCCTGCCGGCGAAGGGAAGCGTGAATTTGACTGTTTTTCTCGGCGGAAATCCGCGTGCGCGGCGAACGGCGGCGGAAGCGGAGCGGCTGCGCGCCCGGGTGGCGGCCTACTGGCAGGCGGCGCTGGCTCCGGCCACGCAAATTGAAACGCCGGATCAAGCGTTGAACCACATTATTTGGTCCTCGCAAGTTCGGTGCCTGATTGCGGCGCGAAACGAAGCTGACGGCGCGCGGGTGGCGCCGTGGATCGCTGCGATGTCGTATGGTCCCTTGGAGAGCGAGGCCCATTCGGTGATTCGGGGGATGGATTTTCTTGGGCATGCTGATTTTGCCCGGCGCGGCCTGGAATACTTCATTCACCGCTACAACACGAATGGGTTTCTCACAACCGGCTACACCACGTTTGGCACGGCCTGGCATTTGTGGACCGTGGGCGAGCACTATCAACTGACCCAGGACCGGGAATGGCTGGGCCGGATGGCTCTGGAACTCCGCCGCGTCGGCGAGTGGATTGTGCGGCAGCGCGAGAAGACCAAACGGCTGAGCGCGGATGGCCAGCCGGTGCCTGAATACGGGTTGATGCCACCAGGGGTGATGGCGGATTGGAACTCCTTTGCCTTCCATTTCATGATGAACGGCTACTACCACGCTGCGCTGCGGGAATTGGGCTCGGCCCTGGGCACCATCGGGGATTCGCGCGCCGCGGAGTTTATCCGCGAGGCCGCCGAGCTGCGCGAAAACACCTTGCGGGCGTATCACTGGACTCAGGCGCAATCGCCGGCCTTGCGCTTGCGGAACGGGACGTGGATTCCGGCTTATCCGTCCCAGGTGCACAGTCCCGGCAAGCTGGCGGATTTCTTTCCGGGGGACGACGCGGGACGAAGCTGGGCGTATGACGTGGAGTTGGGGGCGCATCAGTTGGTGCCCACGGGCGTGTTTGCGCCCCGGGACCCGGAGGTATCGCGCATGCTCGACCACATGGAGGATGTGCAATTCCTGAGCGACGGCTGGTTTGATTACCCGGCGGCGGCCAGCGAGGCGGACTGGTTTAACCTCGGCGGGTTCGCCAAGGTCCAGCCCTACTATGCGCGGAACGCAGAGATTTATGCTCTTCGTGACGAGGTGAAACCGTTTCTGCGGTCGTATTTCAACAGCCTCGCCTCTTTGCTCAACCCGGAGGTTCTGACCTTGTGGGAACACTTCCACCACAACGGGGCGTGGGACAAGACGCACGAGACGGGGTATTTCCTGCACCAGACGCGCCTGATGCTGCTGCAGGAGCGGGGCGCGGAGTTGTGGCTAGCGCCGATGGCGCCCGAGGCCTGGCTGGCGGCCGGCAAAAGCCTCAGCGTGAGCAATGCTCCAACCCGCTTCGGCCCTGTCAGTTACCGTATCACCTCGCGAGACGAACCGCGGCGCATCCAGGTCACCATCACCCCGCCCCGGCGAATGCAGAACAAGGCGCTCGTGGTGCGGCTGCGGCAACCGGAGAAAACTTGGATGAGCCGCGTGGAGGTCAACGGCCAAAGGCACAACGAGTTTAGTCCAACAGACCAAACCATCACCCTCCGGTCTGGCGTCGCCCCCTTGACAATCACCGCCTGGTATTAGCGAGGCCCCCTGGCTGGCTGGTTCGGGCTTGACGGCGGGGCGCTCGAATCCACAATGGTTATCACGATGGGAACTGCGGGCGTGCCAATGTTTGATGGTCGTTCACCAGTGCGGCGCGACTTCCCCTTTCCTTTCGGTTGCCCGGCTTTCCAAAGCCGGCAAACACCTCAACCCGAACCCTTCCCATGGAACAGCCACTGATATCCTACAGTCCTTTAGGCGAACAGTTTCCTCTCCCCTTACGCGCCGACTACGCGGCGGAATTCGACCGGTTGCGGACCCTGGCCGAAGCGCAACGGAAAAGTGGCAGGCAGATTGTGGTGGTGGTTGGCCTGGGCTTTGTCGGGGCGGTCATGGCGGCGGTGGTCGCTGATGCGACCGACAAGCAGGGCCGCCCGACAAAATTCGTGATTGGCGTTCAGCGCCCCAGCACGCGCAGTTTCTGGAAAATCCCGCTGCTCAATCGCGGGGTGTCGCCGGTGAAAGCCGAGGACCCGGAGGTGGAGCAGTTGATCGCCCGTTGCGTCAAGGACAAGAAGACCCTGGTGGCCACCTACACGGAGGAGGCCCTGAAGCTGGCCGACGTCGTGGTGGTGGATGTCCAGTGCGATTACCTCAAGGAATCCCTGGGCAACGTGCGAACGGGGGCGGCGGAAATGGCAGCCCTGGAAGCCTCGATGGCCACGATTGCGGAAAACATTCCCCCCGCCGCGCTGGTGCTCATCGAGACCACCGTCGCGCCCGGAACCACCGAGCAGGTCGCTTACCCGATCATGAAGAAAGTCTTCAAGAAGCGGGGCATCCGGTCCGAGCCGCTCCTGGCCCACAGCTACGAGCGCGTCATGCCCGGGCGGCACTATGTCGCTTCCATCCGCGATTTCTGGCGGGTCTGCAGCGGTGTCAACGCCGCCGCGCGCAAGCTGGTCGCCCAGTTCTTGACCGACGTGCTCCATACGGACAAGTATCCCCTGACGGTTCTGGACCGCCCCATCGAATCCGAGACGGCCAAAATCATTGAGAACAGCTACCGGGCGACGATCCTGGCATTCCTGGATGAATGGTCGCTGTTCGCCGAACGAAATGGGGTGGACCTCAAGAAGGTCATCGAAGCCATCAAGGTGCGTCCCACGCATTCGAACATCATCTTTCCGGGGCCCGGCATCGGCGGGTATTGCCTGCCCAAGGACGGGGGGCTGGGGGTCTGGGCCTACCGCCACATCTTCGGGTTTGAGGATGACATTTTCAAAATCACGCCCCTGGCGATTGATATCAACGACACGCGCTCGCTGCATGCTCCCCAACTGGTGCGCGATGCGCTCCGCAACATGGGCAAGCCCATCGCCGTGGCCCAGGTTCTCCTGCTCGGTGCCGCCTACCGCGAGGACGTGGGCGACACCCGCTACAGCGGCTCCGAGATCATCGTGCGCAAGCTCACCGAGATGGGCGCCGATGTCCGCGTGCATGATCCCTACCTCGATCATTGGTGGGAATTCGAAGCGCAGGAAACCTACCCTCGTCCCGGTTACAGTTGGAGCCGCTTCTTCCACCGGCAGGACTCGTTGAAACACCTGCGCATCGAGAAAGACCTGTGGGCGGCCATGGAAGGGGCCGATGCCATCGTGCTGGCGGTGCGCCATGAACCCTACCTGGCGCTCGACCCTGACCAGGTCTTCAAGCGCGTGGGGCGCCGCTTCGCCATCATTGACTGCTTCTGTGTCCTGGACGACGACAAAATCCGCCGCTACCTCGAACTGGGCTGCGAAGTGAAGGGCATGGGCCGCGGCCACATCAAACGCATCAAGGACAGCCTCGATAAACGGCCCAAAGCGGGGAGGACAAAAACCTCGCACTGAAATCAACCCCGCCCGGCCGGCTTGGGGAATCTTTCCGCTTTGCGGCGCGGGGCGGGGCGCGAGTTGCCGGGTTGCGTGCGGGCGAACCCGATCGCGGGGCGGCGTCGCGCAGCAGAGGCGGCAATTCGCCCAGGGCCGTCAGGGCGTGGCCGATGGCGACATTGCGGCGCTCGGGGGTCTGATACCGGGCGCGCCAAACCTTGCGAATCTCTCCCGCTGTCCGGTCGGCCAGGCGGGGCTTGCCTCGGGCAGGGCAAATGTATAAGGATTGGACAAGTCAATCACGGCCACCGAAGGCCAAACCATGCAGCGATTGCCCCAGAGACTGACGCTGGTCGCGCAAACCACGGCCATCCTGCGCGACCGCATCCGGTCGGGGGAATGGAGCCGGTGGCTGCCCTCGGAGCACGAGCTTTGCGCCGAGTACCGCATTGCGCGCATGACGCTGCGACGGGCCTTGCAGCGGCTCGAGCAGGAAGGCTTGGTGCGGTCGGCCCAGGGCAGACGGCGCGAGATTCCGCCGGCCGGCGCGGACGCGGGGGAATCGCCGGCGCGGACGCGGGTGGTGCTGCTGGTGCGGGTGCCACTGCAGTTTCTGCCGCCGTTTGACGCTTTTTGGACCAACGAATTGCGGCTGGTCCTGGAGGAGACGGGGTACCACCTCGAGCTGCACACCAACCGGGCCTACTACGGGCTGGGGCTGGCCAAAAGCCTGGGGGTACTTCAGGAGCAGTTGCGGCCGGCCGGATGGGTGCTCGCCAACTCGACGCGGGAAATGCAGCTTTGGTTCTCCCGCCGTCAGCTTCCCTGCGTGATTGTCGGTTCGCGCCATCCGGGCGTGGACCTGCCCTTTGTGGACAAGGCCTATCGCGCCATCTGCCGGCACGCGGTCGGCGTGCTCCTCTCGCGCGGCCACGAGCGGATTACGCTGCTGAATCCGGATTCCGGCGCGGCGGGCGACCTCGAGAGCGAACAAGGGTTCGAGGAAGGAATAGCCCAGACCCGCCGGCGCAACGTCCAGGCCAGCGTCGTCCGCCATGACGGCAGTGTCGCGAACCTGTGCGCCCGCTTGAACAGCTTGTTTCGTCGTCCCTCACCCCCGACCGCCCTCCTGGTGTCCCGCTCCATGAACGTGCTGACGGTCATGGGGCATCTCATGCGGTGCGGCCTCCGCATCCCGGAGGATGTGGCGCTGATTTCGCGCGACCATGATTCATTCCTCGAGAGAATGGTGCCCAGCGTGGCCCGCTATGTCGTGAGCCCCGAGACGATGGGCCGGGCGATTTCCGCCACGGTGCTGGACATGGTGAACAACGGCAAGGTCAGCCCCGACCAGCGGCAGATCATGCCCAAATTCACCGAGGGCGAAACACTCGGGCCGGCGCCGGCGCCTCCCGCCCGCCCCTGAAGCAAGCCGAGCGGGTTTCGTCGAGCAACTTCGCAGAATCGCCCGTTTCCAGAATGCCCCGGTCGCGGCAGTTATCTTCCGATTTTTCCGGATGCGCCGCGCAGCCTGTCGGGCTGGAGCCCGATTGAATCCAACGGGATGCGCTGGAAACCCATTTGCCAGGCGGGAGAATCGGGTTCGAGCGCGAAAGCCCCGGCCTTCTGGCCGTCCGCGGCAACGACAAAAGCGGACAGCGCGTTGGTCAGGTTGTTTTCAAGATGCAACATTTCGGGTTTGGCGTGCCAATAGACTTTGAGCCATTTGCCGTAACAGACATTCCGCGCAACCACGTTTCCACCCGGGGGCACGCCCTTGAAGGCGGCGCCTTCGAGGGGAGTGCCGCCGGGCGGTCCATAGAATTCGTCGAGCGCCGTGAGGGCGGGATAGCGCTCGCGATACAGCGCCAGGGGAACGCGGGTTAGCCGCTGGCGCAGGGTCTTGTCCACCATATTGCGCCAGACGGGGGCGCCGTCCAGGCCGCGCCCGTCCAGTTCCACCGCATGATTGCACTCGACGAAGATATTGTTGATGACCCGGTGATCCCGGCCGCCACCCAGGAAAACCGCGCGCTGGACCTTGTAAAAGACGTTGCCGTAGATCTCGGCGCCGCTGACGCAGTCATCCATGTAAACCCCCATCGAGCCCATGCCCACACCCCCGGTGTGGTGAATGAAGTTGTGGCGGATGCGGTTGCCGCGGTAGGTGTAATCGCGCCCGGTGTAAATCGCGCCCACATCCCCGGTCTCGAGCGCGATGTGATGAATCTCGTTGAACTCGAGCAGGTGCTCGTTGCCGCTGAACAGGATCGCGCAATGCGGATGATCGTGGATCAGATTGTGAGCGGCGCGGTGGCCCACGCCTTCCATCAGCACCGCCGGCACGTAACACTTCGACCAACGCCCCTGCCGCGCGAACCGGCAGTTTTCGACGCAGTGGCCGCCCGGCGTGAGCGTCTGCCGGTCCCCACCCTCGAGCGACACGCCGCCGTCCCCCGTGTCCACAACGTCACAGCTCAACACCCCGTGCCCGAGGCCGCCCTCGATCCGGACACCCCAGTTGCCAAGGTTCCGGATGGCGCAGCCGGCCACGCGGTTGCTGGCGCCGCCGCGGATTTGCACCGCGCTGCCGCGGCTGGCCTCGAAAGTGAGGCCCTCGAGGGTGCAGTGGGCCGCGCCCTTGAGCCGCACCAGGGGCTCCGTCAGGAGCGAGAGAACCGTTTCCTTTCCCTCAGAGGCATCCAGCGGCTCCGGCGGCCAGAAGTAGAGGACACCTGCCGCCGCGTCCAGGAACCATTCGCCCGGCTGGTCCAGCTCCTCGAGCACGTTCAGAAAATAGAACCGCTGGCCCTTGCGGAATCCATAAAGACCGTAGGGCGGCTGGGTCTTCACCAGGCGACCCTCGAGATCAATCGCCGCCACCTGCTCGTAGGAGTTGGCCCAGTCCCACGCCCAATACCCGTGGACCCAGAGATTCGCGGTGTCCTGCCACCGGCGCGGGCGGTCGCCCGCATACCGAAAACCCTCTTCGAGCTTGCCAATCTTGCCGCCATGGTCGTCCCCCGCCGCCGCGGATTCGGGAAAACCATCTATCTTTTCCCAGGCGCCCTCGTTGGGCCAGCGCGCGAGCGTCATCGGTTGGCCGCCGAAGAACAGCTCGCAGTGGGCGGGTGTGGTGGGGCGGCCGAATCCGCGCGACTTCGTGACGCCGAAGTCGGTGATCCCAAGCGCGGTCAAATCCACCTGCCGGACGGCATCCCGCGCGGCCGCATCCAGCCGCTGCCGCACCGCCGGGTTTTTCACCGGTCCCCAGCCCGTCAACCTCCGGCCACCCAAAAGGCGGGCGGTTTCACCCTCGCTCGAACGCCAAACCACCGGCGCCTCGGCGGTGCCCGAATCTGCCGCGCCGAGTTCCAGCGCGTTGGTGCGGAAGTAATCTCCTCCGCGCAGCCAGATGGTGACGCCCCCGGCGGGTGGTTTGCCCTCCCGCCGAAGCTGGCGCGCCGCCTCCCGCGCGCGTTCAAGACTGGCAAAGGGCTGGCTGCGGGTGCCAGGGTTGGCATCGCTGCCATTCGTTGCCACGTGGAAGTCGGCCGCCCCCACGCGAGCGGCGGCAAGGAGGCCGGCGAACAGAACCCTCGTGCACGAACAAAATCTGAAGCGCATGACGCGAGCATGCGCCCACCGGCAGCAAATCGCAACCTCTTCGGCTTCC
>CAZVYG010000009.1:59027-62212 GCA_964631605.1 uncultured Verrucomicrobiota bacterium | reverse complement strand
CCTCTTCGGCTTCCGGTCAAGGGAGGCTAAACACGAAGCTAAATAGGACTTGAAAACGGGGGGCCGTTCAGGCGAAATGGCAGAACGGATTGAAAGCGGTCCTATGGATTTAGGCGATATTCTAAGCAGAGAGCAAATCCTCCCGGAATTGCGGGCGGCCAACCGTTGGGAAGCGATTGATGAACTGATCGAGAACCTGGTTGCCGCCGGCAAAATCCGGCCCGAGCATCGCGAGGCGATTGCCGCGGTGGTTAAAAAACGGGAAAGCTCGATGAGCACCGGGATCGGGTTCGGGGTCGGGATTCCCCATGCCTCGACGGATTTGATTAACGAGGTGGTGGGATCGCTGGGCCGCTCGCGCAACGGAGTGAATTTTGATGCGCTGGATAACCAGCCGGTCAAGCTCGTGATGCTGTTCCTGGTGCCGCAGGGCCAGTTCCAAAAGCACCTGCACACCCTGGCCAACATCGCCAAGCTCCTGCACCGGGCCGAATTTCGACAAGCGCTCGAGCAGGCCCCCGATGCCGACGCCATGCTGAGCATCATCCGCGACAGCACCGCCAAATAAGCCGCGGCAGACTCACGCCCCCGCGTGCCGGCTCGGTGGGGCCGGAGAGCCCCGCGCGGCGCCGATTAACGCCCAGTTTTCTTTCTGATTTAAATCGTGTTACCTCACAAACTCATTGAGCAACGGTTGCAGGCGACCCTCAAAGCCGTCCTGCCGGAAGCGGACACCGCCAGTGTCCTGGTGCGGCCTTGTCCCGACCCGAAATTCGGCGATTACCAGTCCAACGCCCTTATGGCGTTGGCTCGAAGCCGCAAGCTCAACCCCCGTCAGCTCGCGGCGGACGTCGTCGCCCGCCTCGACGTGGGGGAATGGTGCGAGCCGGTGGAAATTGCCGGCGCCGGTTTCCTGAATTTCCGGCTCAAGCCCGAGGCGCTGGCCCGGACCTTGCAGGCGGCAGCGGCCGGGGAGCACCTTTTTTTTGAGACAACCTCTAGGCCGCGCACCATCGTCATAGACTTTAGTTCGCCCAATGTGGCCAAGCCGATGCACGTGGGCCACATCCGCTCGACCATCCTGGGCGATTCGCTCGCGCGCGCCCTCCGCTTGCTGGGCCACCGCGTCATCACCGACAACCACATCGGCGACTGGGGCACCCAGTTCGGCATGCTGATCGTCGGCTGGAAAACCAGCCTCGACCGCGCCGCGCTCCAGGCGGACCCGCTCGCCGAAATGGAGCGCATTTACAAACTCATCAGCGGACGCTGTGACCCCGAAAAACCCGGTTTCGACGCGGCCACCCTGGACCGTGCGCGGGCGGAGCTGGTCAAGCTGCAGAGCGGCGACCCCGAGAACCGCGCCATCTGGCGCGAAATGATCCGCCTGTCGGAATCCCAGTTCGAGACGATTTACCGGCGGCTGGGCGTCCAGTTCGATTACACCCTGGGCGAGAGTTACTATCACGACCGGCTCCAAGCGGTTGTGGACGAGCTGATGCGGCGCGGCATCGCCGTGGAAAGCCGCGGCGCCAAGGCCGTCCTCTCGGACGGCTCGCTCCAGCCCAACGACGATCCCTTTCTCATTCATCGCGACGGCGAGTGGGTCGCCAACCCGTTCATCATTCAAAAGCAGGATGGCGGCTTCAACTACGCCACCACCGACCTGGCCACCCTGGCGCACCGGCTCGAAAACTGGCGGGCCGACGAAATCATTTACGTCACCGACGGCCGGCAACAGTTGCACTTCCGCCAGTTGTTCGCCACCTTCCGGCGCTGGCATCCCGAGGCCCCGGTCAAACTCGCCCACGTCTGGTTCGGCTCCATCCTCGGCGATGACGGCAAACCCTTCAAGACCCGCTCCGGCGAGAACGTCCGGCTGGCCGAACTGCTCGACGAGGCCGAGGAGCGGGCGCTGCAGGTGGTGACGGCCAAGAGTCCCGAGCTCCCCGAATCAGTCCGGCGCGACATCGCGCGCGTGGTGGGCATTGGCGCGGTCAAGTACGCCGACCTGCTGCCCAATCGTCAGAGCGACTACGTGTTTAGCTGGGACCGAATGCTGGCCCTGACCGGCAACACCGCCCCTTACCTCCAATACGCCTACACCCGCATCCGCAGCATCTTCCGCAAAGGGTCGGTGGACCAGGCCGCCCTCGGGGCGCCGCCCGCCGCCTTGCAGTTGACGGCGCCGCAGGAGGCGGCCCTGGCCAGGCACCTGCTGAACTTCGGTTTGGTGCTGGAGGCCGTGGGTGAGGAGTACCGCCCCAATTTCCTCTGTAATTATCTTTACGAACTGGCCGGGCGGTTTACCGCCTTCTACGAGAACTGTCCCGTGCTCAACGCCGAGCCGGGCCGGCGCGAAGCCCGCCTCCTGCTCTGTGACCTCACCGCCCGCGTCCTCCGGCAGGGCCTGGCGGTCCTGGGCATCGAAACCCTCGAACAGATGTAGCACCGCGGGGGGCGCATTCAGCGCCGCCCCCGCCTGCGCCTTTAGCGCGCCCGACGCGTTTTTGCGAAAGGTTGTCGCTGCGCCTTTGGCTTCCTGAGTCGGGCGCCGGCCGCCCCGAGGGTTGCTAGCGCGTCTCGCAGCACGGGAATTGTGAGTTGATCTTTGGCGCGATTCGCCGCCATTTTGCTGGCGAGCACTCGCTCCAGCGGCAGAACCTTGAGCTTGTAAGGGCCCAGAGGCACATTTCGACAATGCCTCACTTCACAACAGGGCGGTCAACAGCCGGATTTCACTTTCGGCGAAGGGCAGCGCGGCCACGGATCAGGCTCCTTTGCAGGCGTTCCAATGGCGCCATCTCCAACAAAACAAGCGTGTGGCGGACATTGTCGGGATCAGCTTCCGGGTGGGCGGCGAGAACCTGTTCAACCCGCGCGGAAAGCCGGCGCGCCCACCGTTGCGCGTGCGCCTTCCGTGACCCGGGTTCACTTCGTCTCATCCGCACTCCAATCATCTTAGGCTGCTCCGAGCGAATTGTCACCGCCTTTTGCGCGTGTTCTGCGCCGCGGGTAGGCCCTTTCCCTGCAACCTCGGCGCTGGCAATAAGCCTTCCGTTGATAAACCCGCGCGTAGTCAATGTCCTGAAAATGCGGGAAGACGGCGCCCGGCGCGCGTTTCCCGTCAGTTTCCCGTCAGTTTCCCGTCAGTTTCCCGTCAGTTTCCCGTCAGTTTCCCGTCA
>CAZVYG010000009.1:0-58927 GCA_964631605.1 uncultured Verrucomicrobiota bacterium | reverse complement strand
TTTCCCGTCAGTTTCCCGTCAGTTTCCCGTCAGTTTCCCGTCAGTTTCCCGTCAGAAACCATTAGACATTTTACCTACCGTTCGGTAGGTTATCCCGCTTTTTGCAATGAATCATTTGGACACAAAACGGCAAATCCTCGAGGCAGCGGCGCGCATCTTCGCCTACCGGGGCTATGCCGCCGCGTCGGTGCAGGAGATCGTGGACGCGGCCAAAGTGTCCAAACCCGCGCTGTACTATTATTTCGGCGACAAGGCGGGGCTTTACCAGGCACTGGTGGATGAAGCGCATGACGCGCGCCACGAGCGGGTGCGGATGGCGGCCGCGCGGGGACAGGACCTCCGGTCGCGGCTGGTCGAGGCGCTGAGCGCGCTGTTTGATTTTGTGCGCGCGCGGAAGGAGTTGGTGCGAATCGCTTTTGCCACAACGCTGGCCGCCCCGGGAGAATTGCCCGAAGGGCTTTGCCGGGCCGAGAAATGCCAGCGGAGCGTGGACTTTGTCGAGTCGCTGATGAAAGCGGGACAGGCCGAGGGGGTTTTGGACCGGCGTTTTGACAGCCGGGAACTGGCCTACGCGTTGTATGGCCAGGTCAATTTCCTGATTGTCTCGCAGCTCCTGATGCCCCGCAGCGCGTTGAACCGCCGAACCGCCGAACGCCTTGTGGACTTGTTCTTGTCCGGGGCGGCGACGCGCCGGGGCCGGGCGGGCTCCAGCCGAACCGCCGCTCTGGCACCACCCCGGCCGGTCCCGGTCTAATCTCGAATCGGAGTGGGAAAAGGAGAGGATATGATACGAAAGATAGCGCTTGCCCTGATCATCCTGGTGCTCGTCGCGGGCACCCTGGGCGGCATCAAATTCCTGCAGATCAAGACCCTGATCGCGGCGGGCGAGGCCTATGTGCCCCCGCCCGAAACCATCGCCTCGGCCGTGGTAAAACCGGAGAAGTGGCGGAAGACGCTCAATGCCATCGCTTCCATCACGGCGGTCCAAGGCGTTACCCTCACCCCTGACATTCCCGGCACCGTCCGGGAAATCGCCTTCGAGTCCGGCGCCACGGTCGCCAAAGGCGA
Organism: uncultured Verrucomicrobiota bacterium; assembly: GCA_964631605.1. Taxonomy (GTDB): domain Bacteria; phylum Verrucomicrobiota; class Verrucomicrobiia; order Limisphaerales; family UBA8199; genus JARKQH01. The sequence continues at coordinate 57,859 of CAZVYG010000009.1, read as the reverse complement.
CCTGTTGGTCAAACTGGACACCTCGACCGAGGAGGCGCAACTGAAGGCCGTCAAGGCCCAGCTCGATCTGGCCGTGATCAATCTGAAGCGGGCGGAAGCGCTGTGGGCGCAAAAGACCCTGCCGGAGGCCGAACTGGACGCCGCGCGAGCCGCGGTGGCCCAGTACCAGGCCAATGCCGAGGCCATCCAGGCGACCATTGAGAAGAAGACCATTCGCGCCCCGTTCGACGGCCAACTGGGTCTCCGCCAGGTCCAACTGGGCCAATACCTCGAGGCCGGCCGGCCCATCGTCTCGCTGCAGTCCCTGGCGCCGGTTTACGCCGAGTTCTCGCTGCCGCAGCAGGAATTGTCGAAACTGGCCACGGGGATCCCCGTGCGGTTGGTGTCCGACGCCTACCCGGACCAGTCGTTCGAAGGGTTGCTGACCGCCATCAATCCCGACCTGGACGCCAGCACGCGCAGCGTCGCGCTACAGGCCACCTTCGCCAACCCCAATCGGTTGCTGCGGCCCGGCATGTTCGCCCGAGCCCAGGTCCTCCTTCCCGAAGAACAGGAAGTGCTGGTCATCCCCGCCACCGCCATCCTCAGCGCCCCCTACGGGGACTCGGTCTATGTGATCGAGCCCGCCCCGGCCACCAACGCGGCGGGCGGACTCACCGTCCGGCAGCAGTTCATTCGCACGGGCATGACGCGGGGCGACTTTGTGGCGGTGCAGTCCGGCCTCAAGGCTGGCGAGCGGGTGGTGAGCGCCGGCGCGTTCAAGCTCCGCAACGGCATGGCCGTGGTCGAGAACAACGAATTGAAACCGCCCGTGACGGAAACGCCGCGGCCGGCGGACACCTAACCGGCAAGCAGCGGCATGAAAGGCTTTACCGATCTGTTTATTCGGCGGCCGGTGCTGGCCTTGGTGGTCAGCCTGATCATCCTGATCGCCGGCATCCAGGCCATCCGCTCGCTCAATGTCCGGCAGTATCCCCGCAGCGATAATGCCGCGGTTACGGTTACCACGGTGTATGTGGGGGCGAGCGCCGATTTGGTCCGGGGCTTCATCACCACCCCCCTCGAACGCGCCATCGCCGCCGCCGACGGCATTGACTACCTCGAGTCGAGCAGCAAGCTGGGCCTCTCCACCATCAATGTCCGCCTCAAACTCAATTACGATCCCACCAAGGCCCTCGCCGAGATCAGCTCGAAGGTGGACCAGGTCCGCAACGACCTCCCGCCCGAGGCCGAGGTGCCCATCATCAACATCGTCTCGGCCGATTCGCAATTCGCCGGCGCCTACCTGAGCTTCGCCTCGAAAATTCTCGAGGCGAATCAAATCACCGATTATCTCGTCCGGGTTGTGCAGCCCCGCCTCAGCGCGCTGGAGGGGGTGCAGCGGGCGGACATTCTGGGCGGGCGCACCTTTGCCATGCGCATCTGGCTCAAACCCGACCGGATGGCCGCGCTGAACATCAACCCCGCCCAAATCCGCGAGGTGCTGGCGGCCAACAACTTTTTGTCGGCCGTGGGCCGCACCAAGGGATCGCTGGTGCAGGTGAACCTGACGGCCAATACCGACCTCCGCTCGGTCGAGGAATTCAAAAACCTGGTCGTGCGGCACTCGGGCAACGATTTGGTGCGGCTGCGGGATGTGGCGGATGTCGTCCTGGGGGCGGAGGATTACGATTCCGTGGTCCGCTTTACCGGTGAGCAGGCGGTGTTTATGGGGGTTTGGGTGCTGCCCAACGCCAATTCGCTCGATGTGATCAAACGCGTCCGCGCCGAAATGGATCAAATTCGAAAGGAACTCCCTGCCGGGATCGAGGCGCGAATTGCCTACGACGCCACCCAGTACATCGAGGATGCCATCTACGAGGTCATCAAGACTTTGAGCGAAACCCTCCTGATCGTGGCGATTGTGATTTTCCTCTTCCTCGGCTCGCTCCGGTCGGTGCTGGTGCCGCTGGTGGCCATCCCTATTTCGCTGATCGGGGCGGTTTTCTTGATGCAGGTTTTCGGCTTCACGCTCAACCTGCTGACCCTGCTGGCCGTCGTGTTGTCCGTGGGGTTGGTGGTGGATGACGCAATTGTGATCGTCGAAAATGTGGAGCGTCACATTCGCGAGGGGCAAACGCCGCGTCGGGCCGCCTTGCTGGGCGCGCGCGAACTGGTCAGCCCCGTCATCGCGATGACCATCACCCTTGCGGCGGTCTATGCGCCGATCGGCCTGCAGGGAGGCCTGACCGGCTCGTTATTCCGCGAGTTTGCTTTTACCCTCGCCGGCGCCGTGTTCATCTCGGGCGTGGTGGCGCTGACCTTGTCGCCCGTCATGTCCTCAAAACTGCTGGACCCAAAGCGCGAACACCGCGGTTTCACCGGCCGCATCAATCGCGACTTTGACCGGTTTCGCGCCTTTTATGGGCGGGTGTTGGACCTCACCCTGGCGAACCGTCCAACCGTCTATGTCCTGTGGGTGGCGTTGAGCCTGCTGACCATTCCCATGTTCCTCATGTCGCCCAAGGAACTGGCCCCGACCGAGGACCAAAGCGTGGTGTTTGGCATTGTGGAAGCGGCGGCGGATGCGACGATTGACCAGACCACCTTCTACACGGAGGAAATGAACCGGGTGTTGATGAGCACGCCGGAGGCCAGTCACACCTTCCAAATCACCTTCCCGGACAATGGCTTCGGCGGCCTGGTGCTCCAGCCCTGGGGCCAGCGGAAACGCAACGTCTTCAAAATCGAGCCCGAAGTGCAGGAAAGAGTGAGTCGCATTCCGGGCATTCGCAGCGTCATCGCCACCCCGGCCGCGCTGCCCGGCGGAGGCCAGTTCCCCGTCGAGTTTGTCATCGCCTCGACCGCCGAGCCGGAAACCATCCTCGAGTTCGCCCGCCAAATCCAGGAAAAGGCCGCCGCCAGCGGTATGTTCGCCTTTCCCCCGCTGCTGGACACCAAGGTGGACCAGCCGGAAGTCGAGCTGGTGATGGACCGCGATAAAGTGGCTTCGCTGGGCCTGAACCTCGCCACTGTGGGCGCGGACCTCGCCACGCTGGTGGGCGGGAATTTCGTCAACCGGTTCAGCATGGCCGGCCGGAGTTACAAGGTGATCCCGCAACTCAAGCGTGTCGAACGGCTGAATCCAGAGCAACTGGAGGACATTTACGTCAAAGGGCCGGCCGGACGAGTGGTGCCGCTCAGCACCTTTGCCACCCTCCAAAAGAACAACGGCCCCCGCTCATTGAATCGTTTCCAGCAGTTTAACGCCGTCAAAATCAGCGGGGTGTCTATCCGGCCGCTGGATGAGGCGCTCCGGTTCCTTGAAACCGAGGCCGCCCGAATCCTGCCCAAAGGCTACAAGGTGGATTACACCGGTGAGTCACGCCAATTGCGCGTGGAAGGCAGCAAGTTCCTCCCGGCGTTCTCGCTGGCACTGCTGTTGATTTTTCTGGTGCTGGCGGCGCAGTTTAACAGCTTCCGCGACCCGCTTATCATCCTCCTCGGGTCTGTCCCGCTGGCCATGTTCGGGGCGCTGGTGTTCAGCTTCCTCAAAATGCCGGACCCGAACACCGAGTTCTTCACCAACGGCTGGACCACCACGTTGAACATTTATTCGCAAGTCGGCTTGGTGACGCTCGTCGGGCTGGTCTCCAAAAACGGTATTTTGATCGTCGAGTTCGCCAACGAACTCCAACGAACCGGCTTGAGCAAGCTCGAGGCCGTCCGCCAGGCGGCCCTCGTTCGCTTGCGCCCGGTCCTCATGACCAGTGCCGCAACCATCTGCGGCCATTTCCCCCTGGTGCTCGTGACGGGCGCGGGCGCTGCCGCGCGAAACTCCATCGGGTTGACGATTGTCGCCGGCATGGCCCTGGGAACGCTCTTCACCTTGCTGGTCATTCCTTCCATCTACATGCTGATCGCCAAACAACATATCGGCGAAGAACCCGGCGCCATCGCCCGCGACTTTGAGTTCTCAACCGACGCCCCGCCGGCACCCCAGGAACCGGCCGGGCAGCGCAACCTCCCGGTGGCGGCATTGCGGCCCGACCCGGCCGCTTAAGCTCGGCGGCTCAGGCCGGGAAGACCCGGGTTTCGCCAATGCGCCGGAGGGCCAGACGCTCGGGTTCATCTGCCAGGGCGGCTTCGAGCCGCTCGATCGGCTCATTCAGGGGCTCCTCACTGAGCCGGAAGGTCTGGTGGTGCACCGGCACAAGGAACCGGGCGCCGGCGGCGTTCACCATCTCAAGGGCCTCCTCGGGGGTGCAATGGTTCCAGATCCACGGCCGGTAGGCGGCAATCGGCATGATGGCCGCCTCGAACGGCCCCCGGCCTCGCAACTCGCGGAATAGCGGCGTCCGGGCTGTGTCGCCGCCAAAGATCAGGGCTTTGCCCTCGCGCCGCAGGATGTAGCCGTTGTAACCGCGCTCGACTTCGCTGGGCCAGCGGGCGCCCCAATGCTTGACTTCAAAGGCCTCGATTTCCAGTTCGCCGCGCGCCGTCCGCAAAACCGTTCGCTCGCTCCAGCCCAGTTCCTGCGGTCTCAGGGGCAGACCCGCCAGCACCTCCTGCGTTTTCCGGGCGGTGATCACCGGCACCTCGGGGCCGAAAGTGGCCAGCGTCGGCAGGTCCATGTGGTCCATGTGCGCATGGGACAGCAGGACGAGGTCAATCGGCGGCAATTCTTTGGGGCTGAGGGCCGGGGCGACATAACGCTTCGGGCCGGCGGTGCCGATGCCAAGGGAAACGCCCACCCGGCTGCCCAGGGCCGGATCGGTGAGAATGCGCACGCCGTAGAAATGGATCAGCACGGTGGCGTGCCCAAGCCAGGCCAGCGCAATGGCGTTGTCCGGCCAGGACAGCGGCTCCGGCTTCTCGGGGGCGGGCAGAATCGGCCGCCGGGCATCCGCGGCAAAGCGGCGGAGCCACCGGGCCGCCCGGCGCTGGGACGTGGCCGCCCACCAAGTGCCGGCGGCGGCCGTAAGCCCGGCTCCGACACCCAGGTATTTCAGGAATTTACGGCGGTTCCGCAACATGGTTTTAGATGGCGCAGAATTGGGCGGATGTCAAACGACCGCCAGGGCGGGTCGAGGCGGGGAAAGACAGCGGCGAGCCTACTCCTCCACCGGCACCACCAGATTCTCCATGATGTAGTCCTTGCGTTCCGGGGTATTCTTGCCCATGTAGAAGCCGAGGATGCCGGCGGCTTCCATTTTGGGGGCATACTCCACTTGGCTGAGGCGCATGTCTTTCCCGATAAACTGCTTGAATTCGTCGGGCGAGATTTCGCCCAGGCCCTTGAAGCGCGTGATCTCGCAGCCTTTGCCAAATCGCTTCGCGGCCTCGTCCCGCTCGGCTTCCGAGTAACAATACAGGGTTTGCTGTTTGGTGCGGACGCGGAACAGCGGCGTTTCCAGCACGTAAAGATGGCCGTCGTGAACCAGTTGATCGAAGAAACGGAAGAAGTAGGTGATCATCAGGTTCCGGATGTGCAGCCCGTCCACGTCCGCGTCGGTCGCGAGGATGACTTTCTCATAGCGCAGGTTTTCGATGGTGTCCTCGATATCGAGGCTGCGCATGAGGTTGTACATTTCATCGTTCTTGTAAACGATGTCGCGCTTGAGGTCCCAGACGTTCAGCGGTTTGCCCTTGAGCACGAAGATGGCCTGGGTGTTGACATCCCGGCAGCTCACGATCGAGCCGGCGGCCGACTGCCCTTCGGTGATGAAGATCATCGAACCGCGCCCTTTGCCTTTGGCCTTGTCGTAATGGATTTTGCAGTCCTTGAGCTGCGGGATGCGGATGGTGATGGCCTTGGCCCGCTCCCGCGCGAGTTTCTTGACTTCCTGCAGTTCCTTGCGGAGCTGGCGGGTGTCCTGGACCTTGGCGACAATCTTTTCGGCGATTTCCTTGTTGCGATTGAAGAAGTGCAACAACTCCTCGCGCACGCGGTTCACCAGCTCGGTCCGGATTTCGGTGTTGCCCAGCTTGTTCTTGGTCTGGGACTCGAACACCGGGTCCTTGAGCCGGATGGCCACCGCGCCGACCATGCTCTCGCGCACGTCATCCCCCTCGAATTTTTCGCGGGCATATTCGTTGACGGCCTTGAGCAGGCCCTCGCGGAAGGCGCTGAGGTGCGTGCCCCCGTCGCTGGTGTACTGGCCGTTGACGAAGGAGTAAAACGTCTCGCCGTAGCGGCTGTTGCTGTGGGTGAAACAAAACTCCAGCGTTTTCTCGGCGTAATGCAGCGGCGGATAAATCGGTTCGCTGCCGTCGGCCCGCAGGTCCTCCAGCACCAGGTCCAGCAGCCCGTTGCGGGATTGAAAGGTCTTGCCGTTGTACACCAGCCGCAGCCCGGAATTCAGGTAGCTGTAATGCCGCAGCCGCCGCTCGACGTGCTCGGGCCGGAACTCCGTGTTCTTGAAAATCTCCGGGTCGGGCTCGAAGCGGATCAGCGTGCCGTCCGGCTCGGTGGTCTTGCCCTTGTGCTCTTTCCTGAGTTTGCCCTGCCTGAACCAGGCTTCGACAAACTGGCCCTCGCGGTGGCTGCGCACCATGAATTCTTTGGAAAGGGCGTTGACCGCCTTGGTCCCCACCCCGTTGAGTCCCACGCTGAATTGGAAAACATCGTCGTTGTACTTCGCCCCGGTGTTGATCTGCGACACGCAGTCCACCACCTTCCCCAGCGGGATGCCCCGCCCGAAATCCCGGACGGTCACGGTGCGGTCCTGGATGCTGATCTGCACTTCCTTGCCCGCCCCCATGATGAACTCGTCAATGGCGTTATCAATCACCTCCTTGAGGAGAATGTAGCAGCCGTCGTCGTAATGCGACCCGTCGCCGATCCGGCCGATGTACATGCCGGTCCGCAGCCGGATATGCTCCAGCGAGGAAAGCGTCTTGATCTTGCTTTCGTCGTAAACGTGCCTCGTGTTCTCTGCCATACTTCAAACGCAAAGACTATCGAAACGAAACCGCCCCTTGCCAACAAGAAAATGGGCCTCGCCGCGCCTCGCTGCCGGCCTTGAGGCCCGGCCCGGCCGGGATTACACTCGGACCACATGGCCGACCCTGTCGCCAGCCGCATCACCGACTTTTGGCAATCGTTTGAGGATTTGCTCAAGCTGCCGCGCGCGTTTTGGTTTGTGGTCGGAGCCTTCGTGGTGGAATCCATGGCGTATTTCGGCGTGCTGACGCTCATGACCACCTACCTCTCCTCGGACTTGGGCTGGGGCGACCAGCGGGCCGGGATCACCGTTTCAGTCTTCACCATGTTGGTGACCCTGTTCATGCTGGGCGTGGGAAGCTACGCCGAGCGGTTCGGATTGCGCCGCGCCATCCTTTTCGCGCTGTTCATCAGCGTGCTGGGCCGGATCGCCTACAGCGCCGCCGCGGGTTTGGGCTCCACCGCCGCCGTCGTGGCGGTCATCGTGTCGGTGCTGGTCGTGGCCATGGGGTCTTCCATCCTTCAGCCGGTTTGCTATTCGGGTGTCAAGCAGTACACGGATGCCAAAACCAACTCCATGGGCTACGGGCTGATCTACGCCCTGATGAACCTCGGCATCGTTGGCATCGGCGCCCTGTCCGCCTGGCTGCGCCCCGCCGTTCAGAATCTCAAAGAGAGCAAGCCGCCGGACGCCTTCGGCGAGCCGGTGCTGGCATTTTTCGCGGGTTTCTCCAAGACCGGCGTTCAGGCGGTCAACTGGGCGTGTGTCGGGATCACCTCTCTAACCTTCCTGGTTTTCCTCAGCCTGATGACGCGCAAGGCCGAAGCGGCGAAAGTCCGGCCGGACCCCGCGGCGGATGCCGCCGCAAAACCCGCCCTGCCGCTGGGCCCGCGCCTGAAGGAGTTTTTCGGCGGAGGCCCCTTTTCGAACCCGCGCTTCATCTTTTTCATTTTCATGCTGTTGCCGGTTCGCACTCTGTTCGCGCATCAGTGGCTGACCCTGCCGCAGTACATCCTGCGGGCCTATCCCCAGGGGGTGGCCGACCGCATGGAATGGCTGGTGAATTGGATCAACCCGGCGATCATTTTCGTCGGCGTGCCCGTCGCCACCGCCCTGACGCGGCGCAGGAATGTTTACACCATGATGATCGTCGGCTCGCTGGTCTCGGCCCTGCCGACCTTCCTGCTCGCCGGCGGACCGAGCCTCAGCCTGTTGATCACTTACCTCGTCATTTTTTCAATCGGCGAAGCCCTCTGGTCGGCCCGTTTTTTGGAATACGCCTCGGAGCTCGCCCCCCCGGGCCGGATCGCGCAATACATGGGCCTGGCCAACATTCCCTGGCTGCTGGCCAAAGGCACCACCGGGCTCTACTCGGGCTGGATGCTCGCCCGGTTTTGTCCGCCGAACACCCCGCCGGACCAATTGCAAACGGGCACCCTGTGGTTTATCTATGGCTGCATCGCCCTAAGCTCCCCGGTCGGCTTGTGGCTCGCCCGCAAGTGGGTGCGGTCGGGGCTGCATCCGCGTCAGCCGCCCCCTTCCCACTAACCGATGATGAGTAAAGCGAAAATAATGATAAATGGTTTTGCGCCCCCGGTCCTGGCGCCGGCCCTGGCCGCCCTCTTGCCGCTGAGCGGATTGGCGCAGCACAACGGCTCCGGGAGCGGTGAACCGTTGTTGTTCGCTTCCGCAGTCGCAGCGGAGGGCGGGACCGCCTTTGCGAACCCCATCTTTGGCGGGGCGGACCCGCATGCGGCGGTGTTTGGGTCCAAGGTCTGGATTTACCCGACCTCGGGCGGCGGCTTCCGCCACGATCGGTTCTACGCCTATTGCTCGAGCGACCTCAAGAATTGGACCCGGCACGGACCGGTGCTCGATTTTCACGACGTCCGCTGGATCCAGGACGACGGCCAGCGGGTGCATTATGCCTGGGCGCCGGCCATCGTGGCGAGAGACGGCAAGTTCTTCTTTTATTACTCGGTTGGGCCGCAACGCGAAACCCCGGCCCGCATCGGCGTGGCCGTGGGCGACAACCCCGCCGGCCCCTTCAAGGACTCCGGCCGGCCTTTGCTGACCGGCGGAGACGGCTTCGAGGCCATTGACCCGATGGTGTTCCCCGATGCCCCCTCCGGTCGTTGCTATCTCTACGCCGGCGGCAGCGCGGGCGCCACCCTGCGCGTGTTCGAGCTCGGCGCTGACATGATCACCCTGGCGCGCGAGATCAAGGTCCAAACCCCGCCGCAGTTCACGGAAGGGGTTTTCATTAATCATTACGGTGGGAAATATCACCTGACCTACAGCCATGGCCGCTGGAGCGATGCCTCCTACTCCGTTCATTACGCCACCGCCGGCTCCCCCACCGGTCCCTGGGATTACCGCGGCGTGCTGCTCGAGAGCGATGCCTCTCGGAAGGGGCCCGGCCACCATTCGATCATCCAAAGTCCCCTCAACGGCGAGTGGCTGATCGTCTATCACCGATGGGAGGGGGTGGAAGGGGACGGCCCGTATCGCGGCTCCCGCCAGATTTGCATTGACCAGCTGGAATACGACGACAAAGGCTTCCTCAAACCGGTGCGCATGACCGGACGGACAGAGGCAAACAGCAAGAATGGCGGCTGACGCCAGCCGAGCGCACAGGGCGGCCGGCGAACCCGCAGCCGGCTCACCTGCGGACAGGTCGGCCACGCGGCCGCGGGAAACACCGTTCGTTGGGTTTCCTTAAAACCACCTGGCCAGGGAATGGCGGAAGGGGAGGGATTCGAACCCCCGGTACGGTTACCCGTACGCCTGATTTCGAGTCAGGTGCCTTTAACCACTCAGCCACCCTTCCACTTGTTGATTTACAATCGTTGGCTTGGTGGGTAAGTCCCAAGCCGTGGAAATCTTGCCCGGAATTGGGCCGGCTGCAAGCGCATTCGGCAGCGGATTTGGCGCGACAGCGGATTCAACTGGCCGCATCAGCATCAGCCAGCTTCGCTTGAGCGACTTTCGCAATCCGGGGAAAAGGTTGCGGCTGGGGCGCGAGCCAATCAATCCGCCGGTGGACCCGGTAACCGGCGATGCGCGGGGGTTGATCAATCCGCGATACTGGGACCCCTTGAAACGGGGAGGGGAGTGGTAGGGTTGCCGAGTGGGAAGGTGGGGGGGAATGCCAGCCGCGGCCGAACCCCGGCATCCAGAGCGTTCAAGCGACGGTGAAGTCCGGCGCGATGGAGGCTGCCTTCGCCCGGATGGTAGTTATGAAGAAAGGGCGCGGCCCGAAGGCCGCGCCCGGTGCGGGCGGGTGCGGGAAGTTCAGTTCGGGAAGAGGATGGTGTTCGGGCCGGGCGAAGCCGGCGCGGCGCTGGTGTCGCCGGTGTTGCGCAGCAGTTCGCGCAGGCGCGCGCTGCTGAGTTGTTGTGCGCTGCCGTCCGAGAGCAGCACGTTGCCCTGGCCCTTGTGCATTTTGTCCGTCCAGGCCGGCGTTTGGGCATTGGCGTTGAAGTTGGTGCCGAGCGCCGCGGCGCCGACGTTGCCGTAACCGCCGCCAGGCACGGGGTTGGGAACGCTGCCTCCTGGCGCCTGCCCGACGATATTGCGGTCGCCCACCAGCAGCATTTGCGGGTTGCCCGCCTGGGCGTCTTTGCCCACGAAGAAGGACACGTTGTCATTCGCGAGGTAAGTCCCCGCGGCCGTGTTGCCGGCGCGCAGGTTGAAGTTGGTGTGGGCCGTCCGCTGGTCCGACGGGCAGATCAACAGGCGCGGCGTGGTAAGTTCATTGGAGAGCACGCCGAACACCTGGTAGGTGTAGGCGGCTCCGTAAGGCGCGGTGTGGAACGCGGCCTGGTTGGGGGGGCCGCCTTCGCCGGGCGGCACCTGCATCGGGTAGCGGTCGTTGTAATCCATGGCCCAGGTTTGGAGGCTGAGCCCGATTTGCCGAAGGTTGTTGACGCACGCGATGCGATGGGCTCTCTCTCTGGCCTTGGCCAGCGCCGGCAACAGCATGCCGGCCAGGATCGCGATGATCGCGATGACCACCAGCAGTTCGATCAGGGTGAAGGCTTTGGCCCGCCTGGTTTGTGTCTTCATAGCTCGCTCCATTCTCTTGCAGGTTCTCGATCGCCCCTCCGGCGGCTCCCGTCGCCCGATGGCGACCACGCTTCAACTGCCTTCCAGCATCGCCAATGCCAGCGGAGAATCGCCCGGAAAATCGCGCTTTTTCCCCATCCCCCCGCCCGCGCGGCGCGTGAACCTCACGCCGTCGGCACCATTTTCACGCGCGCGGTGGGGCTGTCGCGAGGGAGAACCGGACCCAACCCATAACTTTTGAACTGCAACCCTGGATGCGGCCGCCGTTGGGACTGTTGCAGGCGGCAAAAAGGCCGGGCGGAAAGCCCGGCCTGGCGAGATCAAGGTGGCAGGGGGCGTGGATTCAGTCCAGCACCGGGTCGCTGCCGTCAATCATCTTCACCTTGTTGTGGGTGAAGTATTCGCGGGTGAGGGCTTTGACCATGTTGGGCCGCTGGTCGTAGAGGCGGCGCAGCTTGCGCGGCTTGTGATTGGCCAGGGCGTAATGGGTGAAGATCGGCATCGCAATCGTCGTGTCGGTGTAACACACCACGGCGTCAGGCAGCCGCGTGGGGTCCACTTTGCCCCAGCTCACCGCCTCGCTGGGCGTGGCGCCGGACAATCCGCCGGTGTCCGGCCGGGCGTCGGTCACTTGGATGAAGAAGTCCTGGCCGTATTCCTTGATGCGGAGCACCTCCTGGATTTGCGGCTCGGTCTGCAGCATGAAATTCTTCGGGCTGCCGCCGCCCCAAAGCACGACGGCGCTGCGGCCGCCGGCGCGCTTGGCGGCCAGCACGAACGCGGTGGTCTCGTTGACGTCAATCGAGGGGTTGATGCGCAGCTTGTTGCCGCGCAGCTCGACGCCCGCCACATTCATGCCGATGGTCGAGTCCCCCGGCGAGGAGGTGTAGCAGGGCACCCCCGCCCGGTAGGCGGCCGCCAGCACCGACACGTCCTTGAGTTTGTTTTTGCGTTCCCACTCGGCGCAGTACTTGCCCAGCAGGTAGTGCAGCTCGGCGGTGCCCATCTCCTTCTGGAACTCGGGCTGGATCAGAATCCGGCGCAGAATCTCGTCGGTGGCCATGAGCGCGTCGGAATAAGGAATCACGACATCATAAATGCGGACCAGGTCGTTGTCACGCAGGTCGGTGTCGTCGAACTTGAAGCTGCCGGCATGCACCGGGTAGTTCAGCGCAAAATGCATGTCGTGATACAGGTTCGCGCCGGTGGCCACAATCCAGTCCACAAACCCCGCCTTGATCAGCGGAATGATGCTCGAGCACCCCAGCCCCGCCGGCGTCAGCGCCCCCGCCAGGCTCATCCCAATCGTCACGTCCGGCTCCAGAATCCGGTGGGCGAACAGTTGGCAGGCCTCGCGCAGCCGCGCCGAGTTGTAGGCCAGAAACACTTCATCCACCAGGAAGGTCAGTTTTTCCCTGCCGGTGATGTTTCGCGGCATGATCCGCTTCCCCGACATGTACTGCTTCTTGTGCGGGCAATGTTTTTCCTTTAGCCACTCGGGCATGTCCGAAATGTCTTCGCGCGAGCGAACGTGTTTCTTTTGAGTTTTTGCCATAGATCGTTCCAAATTGTGAGCGCCCACAATAGCTTCTGCCTTCTGCTTGCCAACTTTATTCTGGCCGCAGCCGGGGCCGGGGTCAGTCCGGTTTCCCCGGGCAGCGGCGGCGGCGGGCGCCCAATTCCTCGCGCAGGACGCTTCCGAGCCGGGCGACGCCCGCGGTGATCTCGCGTTCGCCGGCCGCGGCGAAAGTTACACGAACTGCAGCTTGGTGGTTGCCGCCTCGGGGTCCCAGCCGCGCGGCGGTTTGCTGTTGATGGCGGAGACATCCTTGATGGACACCTGCCGCCCGCGCGTCTTCGGCCCTTTGACCTCGACCTGGGCCGGCTCGCAGGTTTGCTGGTTGATCTTCTGATACGGCGCCGGCTTGTATTTGATATACAACAACTCGGGCGTGTCCGGCTCGAAGAACAACACCTTCGACTTGGGTGGGATGCAGTGGTAAATCTTGTTGAGAATCGTCCCGCCAAAAGTGAAGCGTTTCAGGTAGGTCGCCTCGCGATTGGTGTAGGCCAGCGTGAACACCCGGTCGCGCTCCGGCAGGCCGCAATAGACCAAGTCGGGGCCGACGAACAGTTTCTCGGGCAGCTCGACCACCTGGTAATGGCCGTCGCGGAACACCAGCAGCAGCTTGTCGAACTTCGTGCAGTCCACCTTGAATTCCTCCCCGGAAACCTTGTGGCCGACGTAGCCGGACTCGCGGTCATAGGCCACTTTGAAGGCCTTGAACGCGACTTCCCTGGCGTCCACTTCGTCGTACCGGCTGGACTTCGTCAGCCGCGGGTACTGCGGCCCGTACTTTTCCAGTAACGCCTCGAGGTGGCGGATGACGTATGGGGTCAGATGCTTGAGGTTCTTCCGGGTTTCCGCCAAATCGCCTTTGACCTTTTCGGTTTCCTCGCGGTGCTGGTTGATGTCAAAGAGCGAAATCCGGCGAATCCGCACCTGGAGCAGCCGCTCGACATCGGCGTCGGTCAACTCGCGCACCAGCTCCTTGCGGAACGGCTTGAAACCGTCCCGGACCGCCGCCAGGACCGCCTCGTTGGTTTTGCATTGCTCGATGCGCTTGTAAATCCGCTCCTCGATGAAAATCCGCTCGAGCGTGCGGAAATGCAGTTCCTCCTGCAGCTTGTGCTCCCGCAACTCCAGTTCCCGCTTGAGAATCTCGACCAGTTGCGCCGTGTTCTCCCGGAGCACCTCCGACACCGTCAGCTCGACCGGGCGATTGCCCTTGATGACCACGATCCGGCTGGCGATGGTCACCTCGCAATCGGTGAACGCGTAGAGCGCGTCCACCAGCTTCTCGGCGCTGACGCCACTCGGCGCGCGCACTTCGATCTCGACCTCCTCGGACGTGAAGTCGTTGACGGATTTGACCTTGATCTTGCCCTTGCGCGAGGCGTCCTCGATCGAAGCAATCAGCGAGTCGGTCGTCGTGGTCGGCGGGATTTCCTTGATCACCACCGTCGAGTCGTCCTTGATCTTGATTCGGGCGCGGACCTTGATCTGGCCGGCGCCGTCCTTGTACTCGCGGGCGTCCATCAAGCCGCCGGTCTGGAAATCGGGCAGGCACTTGAACGGCTGCTTTTTCAGAATGGCAATCTGCGCCTGCAACAACTCCGGAAAATTGTGCGGCAAAATACGGGACGACATGCCCACCGCGATGCCCTCCGTGCCCAGCATCAGCAGCAACGGCAGCTTGCTCGGCAGCGTCACCGGCTCCTTGTTCCGCCCGTCATAGCTCGGGACAAACTCGGTGATCTCGTCGTTGAAAACCTCCTCGCGGGCCAGGGGCGTGAGCCGGCACTCGATGTACCGCGGCGCGGCGGCCACATCCCCGGTGTAAATGTTGCCGAAATTCCCCTGCCGTTCGATGAGGTAGCGCTTGTTGGCCAGCACCACCAGCGCGTCCCCGATCGAAGCGTCCCCGTGCGGATGGTACTGCATGGCGTGGCCGACGACGTTGGCCACCTTGATGAACCGGCCGTCATCCTTCTCGTGCAAGGCCCAGAGAATTCGACGCTGCACCGGCTTCAACCCGTCGGCCAGGTGCGGAATCGCCCGGTCCCGAATCACGTAGGAGGCGTAATCCAGGAAACTGCGGTTGACCCGCCGATGCAGCGGGAGCTCGACCTTGCCGGGCACAAAGGGCCGTGTCGGCGCTGGGACGGCGACGTTCTCGGCCTGCACATGCGTGTGGCCGTTGCCGCTGCCATCGCCATCGCCATTGCCGGCCGGGGGGGCGCTGGCCGCCCCGTTGCCCGGGGGCACGCCTTCCATCGGCAACTCCGGTTGGTTCGGTGTTTGCTTGCGTTTGCCTGACATTGCAAAAAAACTCGTTGCCAGACTACCCGCTCAGGCGAGTTCCCGCGACTAAAATCATCGCGTGAATCCTTCGCTGGCACGTCCGGTTTTCTAACCGGCCCGGGCATCATTGCTTTTGCCCGGCAAGGGGTTATGTTCTCCCGCCTATGGCTAAGAACGAAAAAGCGCCTGTGGACCCGGAGTTGAAGCAGCGAATCCTTGATCTCATCAAGTTCAAGGGCGGCGGCTACAACGAGGAGAACGTGGCCGACATTATCGAGAACGCCCTGAAGCTGCTGACGGACGTCCAGGATAGGGGAGACGTGCGGGTAATCCAGACGACCGTGCGCGAGCTGCGGTATGCGTTCCGACTCTTTGCGCCCTATGCCCACAAGCGCAAGGTGACCATGTTCGGCTCGGCCCGCACGCAACCCTCCCGCCTGGAGTATCAACAGGCCGTCGAGTTCGGGCGCAAGATTGCCCAGGCCGGTTTCATGGTCATTACCGGCGCCGGCGGCGGCATCATGCATGCGGGCCACGAAGGCGCCGGCCCCGAGAACAGCTTCGGCGCCAACATCCGCCTGCCCTGGGAACAGGCCGCCAATCCCATCATCCGCGAAGACAAGAAGCTGGTGACCTTCAAATACTTTTTCACCCGCAAACTCATTTTTATCCGGCATTCGGATGCCATCGCCCTGTTCCCGGGCGGGTTCGGCACGATGGACGAGGGCTACGAGGCGTTGACCCTCATGCAGACCGGCAAGAGCCAGCTCATGCCGCTGGTGTTGATTGACCGCCCGGGCGGCACCTATTGGAAAACGTGGGATAAACACGTGCGCGAACACCTCCTCCGCGACCAGTTGATCTCGCCCGACGACCTCCACCTGTATCGAATCACCGACAACACCGACGAGGCGGTCAGGCTCATCACCCGTTTCTACCGCAATTTCCAGTCCACCCGCTTCGTAAAAGATCTCTTCGTGATCCGCCTCAAGTATCCGCCCAGCGACTCGGCCATTGCCGCCATGAACGAGGATTACGCCGACATCATCACCGGCCCCCCGATCCAGCGCATCGAGCCCACGCCGGAGGAGGTCGAGGACAACGACCACGTGGATCTGCCCCGCATCGCCTTCGGGTTCAATCGCCGCGATTACGGCCGGCTGCGCCAATTGATTGACCAGCTCAACAGCCTCTAGCCGCCGGGCCCCTCAAAATCGGGCCACGTGCCACCCCTCCCGGTAGCTGCGACGCAGATAACGATTGGCTTCGGGAGCATTGAGAACCCGCATTTGCGCGTGATCCCATTTGAGTTGCTGGTCGGGCACGCGGACGGCGACGGTGCCCAAAAGAATGGCTTCGGTCATGGGTCCCACCTGGGCAAAGTGCGACTCGGTGGGCTCGCCGCCGCGGCAGGCATCCACAAAATGATGATAGTGGTTCCGCGGCGCCAATCCCGGCGCTTTGACCCCTTTGAACCGCTCTTCGGGCAGCAACACCGGCGGATAGCCGTGCGGGATCAGCAGCGACCCTTCCGTGCCGATAATCATGGCCGACTCGGACGGGTATTCCTTCAGGTCGGCCGAATACAGCTTGCGGATGTGGTCGGGCGGATAAAACTCCCCGTCGAACCAGTCCACGGCCAGCTCTTTGCCAACCACCTGGTCGTTGGCCGGAAAAGTCCAGGTGATGTGATTGCCCTGCGGCCAGGTGTCTCCGCGCCGGGCCGGTGAGTCCTTCCAGGACGCCTGAACCTCGGCCAGAACCGACCGCGGCGGCTGCAGCCCCAGCCCCTTCCAAACCGGATCAAAAAGATGGCAGCCAATGTCCCCCGACCAGCCCGTGCCGAAATCTTGCCAGGCGCGCCATTTGACCGGGTGATAAATCTCCGGCACGTACGGCCGTATCGGCGCCGTGCCAATCCACAGGTTCCAGTCCAAATGCTTCGGCGGCGGTTCCCCACTTGCCGGACGCGGTCCCGCCAGCCGGTAATTCTCGATGGCGCCGGGCCGGTTCGAACAGAGATAGACGCGCGTAACCTTGCCGATCCGGCCTGCGCGCAGCCAGGCCACGGCCGTCCGCTCGTGGACGCTCGAGGCCGCCTGGGTGCCCAATTGCGTCACCACGCCGTGTTTGATCGCCGCGTTTGTCAGCGCGCGCACCTCGGCCACGTCGTGGCATAGAGGCTTTTGGCAATACACATGCCTGCCCCTGACCACCGCATTGTAGGCGATGGCAAAGTGCATGTGGTCCGGCACCGTTACGTTCACCGAATCAATGATGTCCCCTTCCTTTGCCAGTAATTCCCGCCAATCCGCATACAGCCGCGCTCCCGGAACGGCCTGCGCCGCGCGCGCCAGATGGTTGGCATCCACGTCGCACAACGCCACGACTTGCACCTGCGGATGTTGCAGGAAATTCTGCAGGTCCACCCAGCCCATGCCTCCGACACCAATGCAGGCGTGATTCAATTTCCCGTACGCGGGAAACCGTGGGCGGGGCGGCTGCAGCCGCGCACAGGACACCAACCCCGGTCCGGCCAGGGCCATCCAACCGCAGGACCGCAGGAAGTGGCGGCGCGACCACTGACCCGGCGCCAAAAGGTGTTCCCTCCGTGACATCCTCGATAAGAGGCGCTTGCTCATCTGCTCACCATGCGGTGGCCGAGCAGGGAATTCAAGCTTTTCGACATCACCGTGGCGCCCCCGCCTCACCGCCCGCCCGCCCGCTCCCGCTCCGCCTTTTTTCCTCGCTTTCGCCCGGACGCCGATTTTCAATGACCGCATGAACAGTTTGCCCTTGGCGCGCGCGTCTGCGTCGGCCTTGAGTCGTCGCGATTTTATCTGCCGGACCGGGCTGGCCGCGGCGGGCTCGGCCCTGCTCCTGGGCAAGGACGATGGGAATGCGGGCGAAGCCGGCCAGCCGAAGGAAACGTTGGTGGGCTCCAACATTTATGGCTGGACGCAATACGCGGCCCGGGACAAGAAGCCCCTCGAGATCGGCGAGGTGATTGCGGCGCTGGCGGATGCGGGTTACGACTATCTCGAGAACTTCATGAACCTCAACCAGCCGGGCGAGAACGCCCGGTTTGCCGACCAGCTTCGCGCCAAAGGACTTCGTCCCGTCAGCCTCTACACCGGTGCGAGACTGCATGAGCCGGAAAAATCCGATGAAGCAATCGCCCGCGTTCTGGCGGCCGCCAAAGTCTGTCAAAAGGCCGGGTTCGAAGTTCTGAGCTGCAACCCCGATCCCATTGGCCGCGCCAAGACAGAGGAGGAGTTGAAGCACCAGGCGGCTGCTCTCGAGAAACTGGGAGCTGGGTTGAAAGACCTCGGAATTCGACTGGGCATCCACCATCACCTCCCCGAAATGGCGAACGACGCCCGCGAGTTTCATTATAATTTCCGCCACACCCGGGCCGAGCTGGTCGGCTTCTGTTATGACGTCCACTGGGTTTGGAAAGGCGGCATCCAGCCGTTGGACGCCTTGCGCGAATATGGAAACCGCGTGGTGACCTGGCACCTGCGCCAAAGTCGCGACGGCGTGTGGTGGGAGGATTTGGACACGGGCGATGTTGACTACGCCGCCGTGGCGGCTTACGCCAAACAGCAGCGGCTCCCGCGCCGGTTCACCGTCGAGCTGGCCCTCGAGCCGGGCACCCAAATCACCCGCTCGGCCGTTGAAAACCATCGGCGCAGCCGCGAGTTCGTGCGCCGCGTTTTCGAGGCCTGACTTGGACTCCTTTAAAGCTCGACTTGCGCTCTCGATTTTCGTAGAATCCACCTTGCGTGAGAAGCCAATCGTGGTGCGCTGCGCTGTGGTCGGCCAGGGCTGACTGCGTCTGCTGCCTGGCCGCGGCCGCACTGTTGTATTTCAACCCCGCAAAGGCCGGAGGGGTGGTGATCAATGAATTCGTTGCCTCCTCCAACGAACGGCGCTTGACTTGGGATGCCGCGGGCGTGGCTCGCGTCGGCACAGGCTACCGGTGGGTCGAGCTCGAGTTCAACGCGTCGCATTGGAGCAACGGCTTGTTGCCGGCCGGCTACGGATTTTCCGGCCTGGCCACCGACCTGACCGCCCAGATGAAGGACCTCACCCCTTCACTCTACCTCCGAAAAGAATTCGAGGTTTCCGCGGCGCAAGCGGCCGCTTCAGCTCCCCTCATCCTGTCCGTCCAGTATAACGACGGGTTTGTCGCGTATCTCAACGGGCGGGAGGTGGCACGGGCCAATTGCGGTCCCACAAACCACTTTGTCTTTGCCAGCGAACCGGCCTGCAACGTCAGCACCACCGCCACGCTGGTCGAATTCCCGCTGGGGCCTGCGGCTTCGTGGCTGGTGCCGGGACGCAATCTGCTCGCTCTCCAGGCGCATAATGGCGAGCAGCCCTCGACGACCAATGATCCGTCCCGCATTGTCAAACACCTGCCCACCCCCGAGTTTCGCGTCAATGCCGGCCTCCGTCTGGCCGCCGACACCAACACGCCCGCGGCGGATTTCGTCCTGCCCGGCACCAACGGCGGCGCCTGGCGATATTTCGTCGGGCGCGCCGAACCCTCGGGCGGACTCGTGGACTTTGGCCTGCTCACTCGCGCTTTTACCCCGCCCGACGATGAGGAGAACGAGGACTACTCCCAGCCATCCGCTTTTTCCGACTGGGTCGAGCTGTTCAACCCCGCGCCGGTGGTCACGAACCTGGCCGGGTGGAGCCTCACCGACGACCCCGACAACCCCGCCAAATGGCGCTTTCCCACCAACGCCGTCATTCCGGCGGGCGGTTTCCTGGTCGTGCTCTGCGATAACCGCGACGAAGCCAACGCGCCCGCCGGGCCTGCCACCTTCCTGCACACCAACTTTCGCCTCAATGACGAAGGCGGGAAGCTGATGTTATTCGATCCGCAGGGCCATTTTGTGGATGGGTTTCAAACCAACTACCCGGAGCAGGTCTCGTTTGCCGCCTATGGCCGGCGCCCGGACAATCCCGGCGTGTTTGGCTTCCTGACCACCGCGACCCCGGGCGCCGCCAATGCCGGCCCCGCCTATACCGGGCGGGTCGAACCTGTTGAGTTCCAAAACGCGCTCGGCACCAATCTCCCCGGTGGCATCTATTTGAACCAGGCGTTCCCACTCTACCTCCGTCACCCCCTGACCAACGTCATCATCCGCTATACCACCAACGGCACGGAGCCGACGGAATGGAACGGCTGGACCTACACCCAGCCTTTCCTCATCGCCCAGCTCAACGACAAGACCGGCATGGTGGTCCGCGCGCGGGCCTTTCTGCCGGGTTACCTCCCTTCAAAGACCCGGACGCATACCTACATTCTGCGCCGACCCACGGCCCTTGTCACCCTTCCGGTCGTTGCCCTCACGGGGGATCCCGCACGTGACTTTTACGCCCCGGACGGCTTGTTGGCGATTGTGGGCGGCCAGTACCTGTCCTCGATCTGGCATGCCACCGGCCCTCAGTCCTATGACTGGGCGCTGGGCAACGGCACCCCCTTCGAGCGCGAAGCGCGCTTCGAATACTACTTTCCGCCCGGCATTTACCCCACCAACCAGCAACCCTGGCGGGGGGACGTCGGCTTGCGCGTGAGCTCCAGCAGTTACTCCCGCCCCCGCTTGAAGTTTACCACAGTGGCCACCAGCTCCCCCTGGAGCACCACCAGCTCCGTCGAGAAACCCTCCTTCAACGTCTATTTCAGCGGTGATTTCGGCTCCGGCATCCTCGATTACCAGTTGTTTACCAACTACAATATCCGCGAGTTCGAGCACCTCCGCCTGCGGGCCGGCAAAAACGACATCAAAAACCCGTTCATTACCGACGAACTGGTCCGCCGGCTTTACCTCGACATGGGACACGTGGGCGCCCGAGGCCTTTTCTGCTCCCTGTATGTCAACGGCGTGTACAAGGGGCTCTACAACCTGTGCGAGCGGTTTCGCGAACAATTCTTCCAAGCCCGCTACCGCAGCTACGAGCAATGGGATGTCAACTACATCCGCTCCTGGGTGGATGGCGACAATACCGCGTTCAACCAGTTGCTGGCCGCCCTCGATCTTAATCTCACCAACCTCGCCAACTGGTTCGCCGTCACCAACCAGATAGACCTCGAAAACACCGCCGATTACTTCCTCCTCAACATCTATTGCGCGATGTGGGATTGGCCGGGGAATAATTACGTCTTCGCGCGCGAACGCTCCTCGGGCCCGCTCAGTCGTTTCCGTTTCGGCGTCTGGGACGCGGAAGGCGCCTTCAAGGCGATCAGTTCCGGCCATCCCGTGAACTACAACACCATCACCAACGACCTCATTGTCCCGCCGTCTCACAAAAACTATAATCTGGATCTGCCCCGCGTGTTCCGGCGCCTGTCCACCAGCCCCGAATTCCGTCTCCTGTTTGCCGACCGCGTGAACCGCCACCTGTTCAACGGCGGTGTGCTCGACGACCGCGACCCCGATGGCGCCGGCCCCGCCAAGCCCCGCCTGATGCAGCGCCTGGACGAACTGCGGCGCGAAGCCGACGCGGCGGTCACCTATAACTCGGGCTCGCCGATTTCGGTCACGGCCTTTAATGCCTGGATTGATCCCACCAACGGCCGCCGCTCTTATCTCCTGGGTTCCGCGCCGGGACGGCAAATGCTGCGTGATTCGGGTTTCTGGCCGCTGACCGAGCCGCCGGTGTTCAGCCAGCCTGGCGGGACGGTGCCGCCCGGATACAGCCTTTCCATGACTTCCTCGGTTGCCACCCCCGGCCAGACCGCCGCCATCCATTACACGCTGGATGGCTCCGACCCGCGTCTGCCCGGCGGCTCGCTTAACCCCGCCGCACAACTCTATGCCGCCCCGCTGGCGCTGACAGCACTCTGCACCGTCAAGGCGCGCGCCCGCAATAACTTCACCAGTGAATGGAGTCCGTTGACCGAAGCCACCTTCGCTCCCGCGGCGGTTCCAGCTTCCGCCACCAACCTCGTCATCGCCGAAATCATGTATCATCCCCCCGACGCCACCGCCGCCGAGGAAGCCGCGGATTTTGATGACGCCGACGACTTCGAGTTCGTGCGTCTGTTGAACATCGCCCCCGTTCCGGTGGACCTGGCCGGCGTGCGGTTCACGGACGGCATCGTCTTCGACTTCACCTCGGGTGCGCGGCGCTACCTCAACCCCGGCGCGAGTGTGCTCGTCGTTGCCAACCTCGCGGCCTTTCAACTCCGTTACGGGCATGGCTGCGATGACTTGATTGCCGGGCTGTATGCCGGCCGGCTGGCCAACAGCGGCGAGCGCCTGCTGCTGGTGGACGCCAGCGGCGCGACCCTTCGTGAGCTGACCTACGCGGACGGGCCGCCCTGGCCCCCGGCCGCCGATGGTGACGGTCCCTCCCTCATTCTCATTGATCCCGCCACCAATCCCGATCACGCCAATCCAGCCAACTGGACCCCCTCGGTCATGCCCGGCGGCATGCCCTCGGGCAGCATCCAGCCCCAATCCTACACCCGCTGGCGCGAGCTCTATTGGGCTCCCGCCGCCGCAACCAACGACCTGCTCTCCGGCCCCGCCGCCGATTACGACGCCGACAGCCTGGACAATTTCATCGAGTACGCCTTCGGCCTGGACCCGCGCCGCGCTTCCCTCCTGCCCGCCCCCGCGCCCGCGCTGGAATGGATCGGGGACCAACGGCGCCTCACCCTCAGCTTGCGCGTGGCGCCCGGCGCGGCCGACGCGCAACTTTACTGGGAGGCAAGCCCCGATCTGGTGGACTGGGCCCCAGCCGATCCGCCGCTGGAACTGCTCGAAACCGTGCTGGGCGCTGACGGCTCGGCTCGGTGCAAATACGCCGAGCCGGCTTCAGCCCTCGACCAGCCAGCGCGTTTCCTGCGCCCGCGACTCAATGGGGTCAGTCCTTGAATCTTTGCGTCCCCTCAGACCAGGTAATCCCTGTGCGCGAAGCTCCCGCGAGGGCGGGCGACGATTTGTCGGGGAGGCGCTGCGGCCGGCTACGGTTCAGGAGGGAAGGTCCTTGCCGCTTGAGGTGACGGTCAGTTTGCCGTGTTTGACGCCTTTGGCCGCAATCAGCTCGTCCGCGATTTTCTTAATGGTCGCGGCGCGTCCCCGGACCACGAGCACCTCGAGGCAATTGTGGTGATCGAGATGCACATGGAGCGTGGAGATGATCACCTCGTGGTGATCGTGCTGAATGTCGGTCAGAGTGGCTTGAACGTGCTGTTTGTGATGGTCGTAAACGAGCGTAATGGTGCCCGCGATCTCCTGGTTCCCAAGATTCTGACGATGCTCCACCAAGCCGGCCCGGATGAGATCCGCCACCGCCTGCGACCGGTTGGCATAGCCTTTCTCGCGGGTCATCTGATCGAGCTGCCGCGCCAGGTCGCGCGGAACCGAGACGCTGAACCGGACGACACCGCTGGACTTGCTCTCTTTCACGCCCGAAACGCTACCAAACTCAGGCAAAGCGTCAACCCGCGCGGGATTCAAGGGCTTTTGAACTGCATGCCGTCGCGGTTGGCGAACCGGACAATGACGCCGTCATCGCCTGTGCGCCGGTACCAGGTCAGCTCGCTCATGGGCGCGTGCGCGCTTTGGCTGCGCGCGCTCCTGGGCCGCGGGCCGAGGCTCCAAATGGCCCAGCGGACGGGGCTGTCTGCGGGCTTCGAGTAGAACCGGCCGAAATCGCTCTTCAGGTTGGGGAAATTGGTGGGCAGCCAAAGCGCGTAATCGCCGGCGGGCTCGCCGTTGAGCAGCAGCGGGCCCGGAGCGGCATATTTGTAAGTGTGTCCGGGGTCGAACGGGTCTTCCATGTTCGCCTCGCGTCCGCCGGCGTCGCTGCCGGGGAGGTAGCGGGCCTGGGCCAGCTCGGGCGGGAGCTGGCACCAATGCTCGCGCAAATCCGTGTTGCAATTTTCGCGCACCGGCGGAACCCGGCCCGCGTGGTCGTCGGCATACATGTGCAGCGCCACGCCGATTCCGTAGAGCTCGACATGCGCCTTGGCGACCCTCGCTTTCTCCTTCGCGCGGCTGAGCGCCGGCAGCAGGAGACTGGCGAGGATCGCCAGGATCGCGATCGAAACCAGCAGCTCGATCAGCGTAAAGGCGTGACCGGGCCGAAGGGTGAAGGCTCGCGGAATCATGCCAGGCGCCTATTGGACCCGCTGGAGACGATAAAAACGAGTTTGCGCCTCGGCCGGGTCCAGAATGACCGCCCAACGCCCGTTGACCAGGACGGGAGTATTTGTCGCCGGCTGCCAAGGGCCGGGAGCGCCCAAGGTGTTGGTGTATTGCAGTTGATAGTTGGCTAATGAACCAGGCCAGGTAATCACGGGCACGCCCGCAATGTTCAGCACGGGCGGCTCGGCGGGCAGCACCTGCTGGACAAACAACTCGTAGCCGTTGGTCCCTTGGGCGCCAGACCCGCTTTCCTGGTTCAGAATGCCAATTGCGTCGAAAACGCCGGCCGGCGGCGGGCCCAGGCTGGTCCGCGGATGCCGCAATTTGAAAAAGCGGTTTTCCCCGTCCGTCACCAGGCACAACCGGCCGCCCCAGGGATTGGCCGGGTTCCAGCCGTTGGTGTCCAGCAGCGTCAGCCCGTTAAGCCGCACCCGCATTCCCTGCCAGTGCTCCCCGCCAGTGGCGCGGGTGTGATCAAATATATCCTCGAACGTGGAGGGATCGTTGTCGTTGGTGCGCACGAGCGAAGCCAGGGAGAGAACCTCGGGGGCGGGCAATCCATAATTCGAGGCCACCAGCGAGATGGTAAAGTCATATTCCGGCTCGTTGCGGTGCATTTCATTGATGTTGCGTTTGCCGCCAAAAAAGAGCGAGCCATTGGCCGTAATCGAGACCAGGTCGCCCTTGCGGAAGGCGTGGCCGGTGGCCGGATCGTGGTTCAGGCGGGCCATTTCGGCCAGCCACGCCTCGTTGCCGTAGCTGAACGAGTCGTCACCCGGAGACCGCCGCAGCGCGTAGTTCTGGCCCATCCAGCAGACGGTCCCGCCGCGGTCGCCCGGCCACACCGCCTGCACCACCATCTGCCACTCGCCTCCCATGGTCCCCGCCGAGGCGGGCTGGAAGTTCGGCGTCGCATCCAGCATTTCATCCGGGTCGGTGAGCAGCACCCCCACCACGGTCAACGGATAGCTGGGAGCCCAGGCGCTCGTGCCGTTCGGGTTGACGGCTTGCAGGTTCCAGTGGGTTTCCGCCCCCGCCGGTGCCGCAGCCAGGGCGCCGGCGAGCGCCGCCACGGCGAGCGCCGCGCGGCAAGGTTGCGCGATTCGGTTGTGCATCTTCAGTTCTTTCTGTTCATCACGCGCGTTCGAGGCGGCCCGGGCGGCGCCGGTCGCGTCGCGCCTCCGGGCGGGGCGGCGGACACGCTTGACGCCGCTGCCCTTACGTGTTACTAAAACGCCAATAGTTCATACCATTTCAAAGTGTTACGCAAGAGTAAAGTCGTATGATTCACACATCCGCTCGGGTGGTCGCGGCCGTGGCCGCCCTCTTCCTGGCCCTCAGCCTCCCCGCCAGCCGCGCCCATACCGGACCCGGCGTCATCGTGGACACGGACCTGGCGGCCGACGACGCGCGGGCGCTGGCGCTGATCCTGGCGTCGCCGTACGTCCACGTGACGGCCATCGTCACCAGTGACGGCGCCAGCCCGCCCGACGCCGCCGCGACAAACGTCTGTCGGATTCTTGGATTTCTGAAACAAACCGGCGTGGCGGTGGGCGTCGGGCGGTCGCTGCCGGCGCCCCCCCCGGCGTTCCGGTCGAACGCGACGGACCTGGACTGGGAACGGCTGGGGCCGCCGGCGATGCCGAGCGGTGGCCTGCGCAGCGCCAGGGAGGTGATCCGCCTGGCACTGCGGAGCGCCCCCTACGGCAACCTCTACATCTGCCTGGGCCCGCTGACCAATCTCGCGGATGCGCTCGAGGCCGATCCGGAGCTGGCCCGCGCCATCAGCCTCGTGCTCTGGTACGGCACGCCGCCCAACGCTTCCCGAGCCGAGTGGAACGCCCAACGCGATCCGGCGGCCTTGAAACGCGTGGCCGCCGCCGGCCTGCGGGTCGAGGCCGTGGCCTGGGCGGAGACAACCTCCGCGCCTGTCGTTGACGCTCCTCTGCTTGACGAGCTCGCGTTGCTCCGCTCGCCTGCGGCCGGCCTGATCGTCCGGCTGCATCAGAGCGGGCGCGGGGCGGAGCTGGTTCGCGCCGGGCATCTCAGACTCTGGGATGACCTCGTGGCCGTCCGGTTTCTCAACCCGTCTCTGGGGACCATGAATCCGGTGCCGGAACAGGCGGGGTGGTCGCAGTTGAGTGGCGTGGACCCGGCGGCCTTGCGCCGGACGCTGGTGGCCACCCTGCGGATGCTTCCGGCGCGGGGCACGGTCATCATGGCGGAATTCCCCGACGAGCCGGAGCATTTGCTGCCCGATGTTGCGGAAATCGCGCCGCAAATCATCGCGCGCCACGGTCTGGAGGAATGGAAGGCGGCGGTGCTCACCAGCGAGTTGCATCGCCACCTGGGCACCTACTCGATCATCGGCGCCAAAATGGGACTGCGCGCGCGGGAATGGTTCAATGTGGCGCTGGACGAGCTGCGGGTCGAGAGTCACGCCGGTTTGAAACCGCCGCTAAGCTGCCTCAACGACGGCCTGCAGGTGGCCACCGGCGCCAGCCTGGGCCGCGGCACCATCACCGTGCTCACCAACGGACCCCCCGCGTGCGAAGCGGTGTTTCGCTACGGCGACGCCCAACTTCGGCTACGGCTCAAACCCGAGTTCGCGCGGCAAATCGCGTCTGACATCGCCGAGCTCGAGAAACGCCATGGCGGCACCACCCCCGAGTATTTTCAGGCCGTGCGCGCCGCATCACTCCAACACTGGCTCAACTTCGACCGCACCACCCTCTTCGAAGGGGTCAGTCCTTGAATCTTTGCGTCCCTTCAGAGCAGGTAATCCGTCTGCAGGAAGCTCCGGGTCAGGCGGGAAATGAGGTCAGGAGGCGGGTTGGTATTCATGGCGCTTCATTGCATCGGCAGGGGCGATTGAATCCCCGGCCGGCGCAAAGTCAAGGCCCGCCTTTGGCGGTCGCGGGCCTTTAGCCGTCGAGCACCTGGATGCGGGCGTTGCGAATCTCGACCTGCCCGCCGCCGCGGCTCAGCTCCTGAAACCCGATATGTCCGCGGCGCGGACGGTCTTTGAGGGGCGGCGCATCCGAGCCATCTTGCCGCTTCGTCGTCCGCGTCTGCTCGTTCAAGTCCAGGTCTTGAATCGTCTCGCCATTGAGAACGACTTTGATGCGCGACCCCCGGCAGGTGATTTCGTAGCGGTTCCAGTCGGTGGGCCGGAACACCTGCGCCTGCGGCGCAACGGCGCGGTAAAGGCTGCCGGTGAGTTCGGCGGGCGCCATGGGGCTGTTGGCGGGCTGGTAGCGAGGGTCCACCATCTGCAACTCGAGGCCGTCGAACGCCGGGTCCCCGCACATCGGGGCGCGCAGCGCGACCCCGCTGTTGCCGCGTTCGCCCAGGCGCCACTCGAACTCGAGAATGAAATCGCCGTATTCCTTCTCACTCACCAGCCACGTCCCCCGGGGCTCGCTGCCGCGAAGAACGCCGTCTTTGACTTGCCAGACGACGCCCGCGGCAGCCGGCGCTTTCAAGTCATTCCACTGCCGCACCACCCATCCCTTGGGGATGCCATCCTCGGGGAACAACGGCTCGAATTTGCGCGCGGCCTCTTCCGCGGCCGGGCCGCGCAGCGCCAGCAGCGTCAGCAGCAAAACCAGCCGTCCCAGCCCAATGACTCCAAAACTTTTTGTGTGATGATGGGCGTTCATGATTGGAGCGGCGGCGTTGCGTTGCAAAGGCCGGGATCAATCCCGGCGCTGGCATTGAACCCCTGCCGCGAGGGCAGCGCAATGAAAACCTTCGGGACGACCGCTGCCCCGTCCTATTTTCCGGCGAAGAAGCTCTTGATGACTTCCGCCACGCGCAGAATCTGTTCCTCGGTGAGCTCCGGGTAAATCGGCAGGCTGAGGCATTCGCGCGCCGCTTTTTCGGCCACGGGAAAGTCGCCGGCCTTGTGCCCGAGATGCGCGTAGCACTTCTGGAGATGCAGCGGGAGCGGATAATGCAGCGCGCAGCCGACGCCATTGGCCTCGAGGTGTTTCTTCAGGTCGTCACGACGGGGATGCCGCACCACGTAGAGGTGATACGCGCTTTGGGCATAATCCGCCTCGCGCGGCAGTTGCAGCGGCGTGTCCGCCAGCAGCTCGTGATAGCGCCGCGCCACGCGCCGTCGCTCGCGGGTCCACTGGTCCAGGTGCTTGAGCTTGACGCCCAGCACGGCGCCCTGGATGCCCTCCATCCGGTAGTTGAAGCCGACCTCATCGTGGTAGTAGCGTTGGGTGGACCCATGCTCGCGCAGGGCGCGGGCCCGCGCGGCGTAAGCGGCGTTGTTGGTGACCAGGGCGCCCCCTTCGCCGTAGGCGCCAAGGTTCTTGCCCGGATAGAAGCTGAAGCACGAAATTTCGCCGAAGGTGCCGACCACTTTGCCCTTGTATTTGGCCGCGTGGGCCTGGGCGGCGTCCTCGACCAGCGGCAGGTTGTGTTTGCGGCAAATCGCCAGCAGGGGGTCCAGGTCCACCGGGTGCCCGTACAGATGCACGGGAAGAACCGCGCGCGTTTTCGCGGTGATCGCCCGCTCGACCAGCGCGGGATTCAGGCCGAAGGTCGCATCGTCAATATCCACGTAAACCGGCTTTGCCCCGACATACGAAATCGCCCAACTGGTGGCCACGAACGTCATCGGCGTGGTGATGACTTCATCCCCCCGGCCCACGCTCAGCAGCATCATGGCGATGTGCAGCGCCGAGGTGCCGCTGTTGAAGCCCACGCACTGCTCCGCCCCGCAATACCGGGCGAAATCCTTCTCGAATTGCGCCACGTCGGGTCCAAGGCAAAACGAGCACTGGTCCAGCGTGCGCGCAATGGCGGCGTCAATGTCCCTGCGGATGCCGCGCATCTGCGCCGGCAGATCCAGATACGGTATGCTTGGATTCATTGGCCGGGAAGATAGGTTGGGTTGCCTCCCCCCGCAAGTGGGGAAAGTACGGTGAGGAAACTACGGGCAACCTGGCGCGAGAGAACGGCTCCCGCGGCGCGCGCGCGCCGCGCTATTCGGTGCGCACCCGGTAATAGCGGGCGGTGTGTTGCGTGGCCTGAGTGTCCAGCAGAATGATCGGGTCCGCCGCCGGCTGCACCCGGATCAGCTCCGACCACGTCGTGTGGTTGCTGGAGACCAGCACCGTCGCGGGCCGTCGCCGCGTCGAGAACCGGAGCTGTAAACCATCGTTGGCCGGGCTCCAGTTGGCTTGCAGGAGGGGCGCATCCACCGAAATGATGCGCGCCGGCGCGCTGGTCACACTCCCGGCGAGGTTGCTGGCTACCAACTGGTAGGTGCCGAACTGGCCGGCCGTGAGATTGGTAAACAACAAGGTGGTGTCGGTTGCCCCCTGGATCGGGCTGCCGCCGCTGAACCACTGATAATTCAGGGGCGCGGTGCCCACCACGGTGGCGGTCAGAACCGCCTTCTCGCCCGTTCGCCGCTCCAGATCGGCTGGCTGAACCAGTATTTGCGGCGCCTCGGTGCCCGTGGTCAGCACCACCACTTCGGCGCCAGTGCTGGTGACGCTCGCCACCGCGTTGCTCACCGTTGCGGTGTAGGTGCCCGCGTCTGCGAGCGTCAAGTTGGTCAGACTTAGCACCGAGGTCGTCGCCCCCGGCAGCGCCACCCCCTCCCGCGTCCATTGGTAACCGGGCAGGGGCCAGCCCAGGGCCTCCACCCGCAGCGTGACGGATCCCCCCACCCTGCCGGTGCGGGCGCCGGGTTGAGTGACGATCGTTGGCGCCCCGTCATCCAAGGCTTCAATTGCTTCGGCCAGCCGCAGCCGCGCCGCGTAGAGCTTTTGCGGATCCTTCTCGAAATCATCCAGCGAGCGCGTCAGTCCGATCGCCTGCTGGCGGGCCGCCTGAGCTTCCGCAATCGCCGGATGGCCGATCCCCAGGCGAGCCTGCGCCCGCCGCACCCCTTCCCGCAACAGCCAGAAATACTCGCCGTCCTCGAGCGACTCGCGGACCAGTTCCCAGCGCAGGGAGTTGACCGGGCCTGCAATCAGCGGGCTGTTTGGCGGTGTTTTAACTGGCGGGTACAGCAGCATGCCATCCCCGTTGCCCAGCGGAACCTCATTGGACCCGATACTCATGGTGTCCACCCAGGGGTTCCGGGTAGATACATTCGTGCCCCGGTACCACATCGTGCACCAATACAAGTCCCCCACCAAGCCTTGCCCTTCAGCCATCCAGAAGCGGATGCGGTGGTTGATCGCGGGATGGTCAATCAGATAATTGGCGCACGGATAAGCCGGCCAGCAGCAGATATACCACCATAGTTCTTCATTCAACGCCTGCCGGGCGCGGACGCGGTTGATCGCCCACCGCCAGGTGGTCGCCAGCGGAACCCAAATGTCTATATGCCCGTAAAGCTCGGATTCCGGCTGCACTGTGGACATCCGTGGCAAATCCGCAGCCCCAAGCTGCGCCGCCCGCATCTCGGGTATGAGCTTGGGATAATGAACCGGTTGCGGTTCGTCGTACCACCAAAAATAAGTCTTCTCCGCCCACCCTTTTTCCCGCAGATGGGCCATGATCGCCCGGATGACTTTGGTCAGCATCCGGTTGTATCCCTCAGAGTAACGCCAATAGGGGCCGAGCAAATCCGGCGGGTTCATGAGTTCAAAACTGGTGAAACCAAACTCGTCAAGGTAGCGGGCCATCGCGATGTCGAAGGCGCCGGTATGAATGGTGACTTCCTCGCCGACAAAAGACCACATCCAGGGGCTATAGACCTGGGCCATGGTGGGGGTAACGCGGTGACGACGGAAGTTCTCCATGTAAAGGTCCCATACCGCCCGGCGTTGGTCATTGTTCGACGTTTTGTGCCAGTAATCATCTACCCACACATTGTAGGAGGTCTTGGTATGCGTCGTGTCGGGCAGGGTAAAATCAAACACCCGCAATCGCACCGGCACGGTTAGATCCGAGCCGTCGCACTGAATGCTAACCACCGCCTCATAAAGCCCTGCCGGCGCGTCCTTCGGCACATAGACCGTCAGCCATAAGGGCTGGTTCGTACCGGCCGGCACCGCAAAGGGGCCGGTCACCGGCACCAGCGGGTCGGGATGCTCGCCGGCGGCGCCGCTGTAGTCACTCGGCTGCTGAATTGGCACGTATTCCACCAGGCAGATTTCCACATTGGTGGCGGAAATCCGCGCCGGCTGGGGCAGATTCACCGATGTAAAATCGCTGACCGACACCTGCGCATTGGTCAGCACCTCCCGCGGCCGAAGCACCACCTGGAACGGCTCGTATTCGTTGCGCGCGGCGGCAATCTCGACCGCCTCCCGGGGTTGCGTTCCCTCGAGCCGCAAACGGCTCACTTTGTACATGCTCTCGCACCACCAGGCCTCGCAATTGGCCGTGCCGGGAAGCGTATAGCCAAAGTAATGATCCTTAAGCGCCGGCGCGGTGAATGACACGTTTGCCCGCAAAAGACTGACGGCGAAGTCCAGATCATCCACCTCCAACCGGGCGGTGTTTTCCCAACTCCCGGCCGACACCAACGGCAGGTCGAACGTCGCCGTGCTCGAGGCCGGGATGAGCTCCTCGCGTTGCCATTGACGGATCCCCGCCGCTCCCTGGATCTGGCATCGGAAGGCCAGGCGTCGGAGCTCATTCTGTTCGTCGCGCAATTCCACCCGGCACACCCAGCCCGTCGGGCTCTCCAGCATCCCGAGCGGCTTCAAATCCAGGATCGGTTGTCCCAATTCGAGGTACCACGTCTTGCCATCGGCGGTGAGGGCGGCGTCTGGCATGTCCCCCTCGACGCGGTATTTGCTCACTTGCATCTGGGCACCGGTGGTGCGCAACCGGACAAACAGGTTGGTCGTTGGGAAAAGCGAGGGGGGCGCGTTGGTTTGGAGCACGCGGGTGGCCGTGGTGGCGGGGGGCGTGATCCGGCCGGCTTCCACCCAATCGAGGGCATTGGTGCTGGCTTCCACGATGAGGTCGCCGCCCTGGGAATAGATGCTGGTGGCCGAAATCTGGGCGTTGGTGAACGCCAACCCGCCAAAATCGTGGCGGTAGATGACGTCGCCTCCGTTGAATAAAGTCCAGTGATCGGTATCAAAGGAGGCGTTATGTTGATAGAGGCATCGCGAGTGGTTGCCTTGCGCGTAATTGCCCGCGGCTGGCGAACTGCTGAACAGCGTTTGAAAGATGTATTTTCCCGGCCGCACGCTCTCACACAAACCCAAGGGATGCCCTCCGGCCAGCAAGTGAACCGCCTCGGCCGGCCAGACCTCGACATCATCCACCCCAATGGCCCCCATCGCGCGGCATTGCCCAAACCGCAGGACCGGGTTGACCAGATTCGAGGGCATCGCTGCCACCAGGAGATACGACCGCCAGGGTTCATCCACCGAGATGTTGCGATTCACCCGGTCCCACCCTGCAAACGCCTGCAGCGTCGCGGCATTGCTGGCCATCATCCAAAACCGCGCCACATACAGTTTTCCCGGCTGCACCGGGCAGCCCGTCGTCCGCCATTGGGGACCACATTCTCCGGCGCCGATGACCGACACGCTGCGGTTTCCGGAATTGCCGAAGCTCTCCCAGCGTCCGGTCCCATAGGCCAGGGTCCACGCCGCCGGCTGCGTCGTCCCCTCTTCAAATGAGGGATTGGGCACCAGGTTTTGGCCTTTGCCCGCGAGTGCGGAAAACAGAAGTGCCACCCCGGCACAAGCAAGACGCCAGAACTTCATAGTAAGAGAGGATAATGGCCCGCGAGCTTAAGTCAATCAGAACCCGCTGCATCAGAACCCGCTGCTCCGCGTTCAGCAGGCAATGAGATGAGGTCCGACCGAAAGCCCGGTGACACAGGACCTTGCCTGCGCGCGCCCACAGCCCCTTCAACGGAGTCGTCCCTCCTTGCCACCAAACGACCTTCCTCGCACAGAACCTTTTCCTGGAGCCGCCGAGGCCACAGCCGCCGAGGCCGATATTGCAGCCGGGTTTCAACACTGATACGCTGGCCCTGAACCGTGATGATCAAATCCGTGATTTGTCCCTCGCCAGGCCTGGAAGCCGGGCGCGCCCCGCGCCAGGCGGATTAGCCTGCGGCCGCCGCGACGTCAACCGCGTATGGCAACCCCCTCCCGCCCCGGACGCTGGTTTGCAGTCATTCTGTTGCAGTACAACCTGCGCGATCCGTTTTGGGACCGCGACGCCGGCTTGTTTTACGAAGGCTTCAAGGCCAACGGCGTGGACAGCCGGTTTGTCGCGCTCGGGGATCCCTCGATCGAACAACGGCCGGACCTGGTGCTGGCCTCGCAGTCCCAAATGGAAGACCCGGCCTGGTGGCGCCAGTGGGAACTCGAAGGCGTGGTGCTCTACTCGTGGGCCCTGCCGCGGTTTACCAACATCACCCGGGCCCTGAAAGACGCCGGAGTTAAGGTGGTATTGGTATTGGACGCCGATGGGGTTCGAAGTCCGCACGTGTGGTTCTCCCGCTACCTCCAGACCAAGTATGTTTACGCCCGGATGGAGCGCCGCTGGTTTCCCTGGGCCATTGCCCTGGCCAAAACCCTCGGCGCGCTCCCCCGCTCCCATTACACCCAGACCCTCCAGCACCTCGAGTTGGCCGACCGGATTGGCGTGCCCTCACCCCTGGGCATGCAGCGTTTCAGCCGGTTCCTGCTGGGCTGTGGCCGGGCTGACCTGGTGCCGCGGCTGGCGCTGCTGCATCACCCGGTGGCGTCGCACATGGCCTACCATCCCGCCGTTAACAAGCAACCGCTGATCGTGGCCGTGGGCGGCTGGGAGCGGCTGGTCAAAGGCGCCCCGCTGCTGGTGCGGGCGCTGGAGCTGGCGCTGCCGCGCCGTCCCGAGTATCGCGCCCGGATTATCGGCAGCGGACGGGAGGTAATCCAACGACTGGTCAGCAGGCTCCCGGCCGGGCTGCAGCCGCGCATTGAGATCACTGGCGCCATCCCCAACCACCAGCTCAGCCGGCATTATCAGGAAGCCCGAATCTTCGTGAATTCCTCCCACTCCGAGTCCTTTGGCATTGCGGCCGCCGAGGCCTTGTGCTGCGGCTGCTCCGTCGTGGGCACCGCCCTGATCGCTTCCTTCAACTACTTCTGTTCCGAAGCCTCGGGCACATTGTCCTGCAACCGCTCACCCGCCCTGTTCTGCGACGCGATCTGCGCCGAAATGGCCGCCTGGGACAGTGGAATGCGCGACCCGGCCCGCATCAGCGCCACCTGGACGGGTCGGCTCCATGCCAAACACGTTGCTCGAGCTGTCGTCAGGATGTCTGAGATGACTTAAAACATGCGCGGACAACTGCGCCTCGCCAGGGGCGTTTGGTGATGAATGGGTGTGCGGCCCAGCCTGTGCCCCTGCAGCAGCGGGGGCCGTGGTCAGTTCCAACGCCTAAGCGCCTTTCAGCTTCCGAGTCAGCACCAGCCCCATGGCCGCAAGCACAAAAGGCAACCGGGGGCGCGGTTTGCGGCCCAAGGCCCGCCTGATTGCCTCGCGTGCCGCAAATTTCAAGCCGCCGCGCTTGGCAACGGGAAAAGGCCCCGTCTTGCTGGTTAGAATGTCGGCGGGGTGCACTGTGCGGTCGGGGCATTGGTAATCAAAATGCTGTTCGAGGGTCTGCATGAGTTTGCGATAAGGCTGTATTCCAATCTCACTATCTCCCCGGAGGTCCAGATCCATGGTAAGTACCAATAATCCCCCGTGCCTCAAAACGCGCGCGACCTCGGAAACAGTCCTCTCCCGGCCAGGAATATGCTCGAGCACGCTAATGCAGAAGAGGGCGTCAACCTCCCCATCTTCGAACGGTAGTCTGTCACCGCACAATCTAAACTCGACAGAGCCCGGCTTCTGCGGCACACAGCCGGCCGCCCGCTGGAGGTCGGTGCCGGCGACCGGATCGGTGTCGGTGCACGTCACCCGGCACCCGAGACGGGCCACACTGAAGGGAAAGAACGTCACGCCGCTGCCGAGATCCACCACGTGCGGCAGATGATTGGCGGGCAGGGTCCGACGCCAGCTTTGGAGGTGGTGATAGGCGTAAGGATACTCCCAAACCCGGCTCCAAGTGTGCAACGGGTCCCCAGGCCATTTGTAATCAGGGCTACGAAACTCAGACGCCTTTGCCAGAAACCCGCTTTGGTCGCTCTCAAGCTTGGCAAACAGTTCGCTCCATTCGGGGGTGTCCAAATCGGACAAACCCGCCAGGCCGCTACGATTGAACGGGTGGTTGGAAACAGGCATGCACTCTGTGCTCATTGCTAAGCTCGGTTCAGTCAGTGTTTAGGGTAGGACCGATCCCCCGCAGGTTTGCAGTCTTGGTTGTTCCCCGCAACACGCGCACGGCAAAAGCAAAGGTCCATGTTCCATGCAGCAGATAAGCAAGAAAACGGGCAACTGCCAAGCCCAAGGCACCCCAGGAAAGGAATAGCCACGTGAACCCCAGAAAACAGAGGCCCCACCCCAGATTCATCAGGGCTCCCAGCCACATGCGGCCGCTGGCGGTGATGATATGCCCCACCGGCGTTTGCACAGCCAACAACGCCGCCGTGCAGAGCACGATCACCAATGTCAACCAGGCCTCGCCAAAACTTGGGCCGTAGAGACTCATGATGCCGCGACTGCCCACCGACCCCCCGATGACGATGGGCAGACTAATCAGCGCATTTGCCTTGATGGAAAGCAACAGAACCCGGCGCGAACGGTCCCGATCCTCTTGGCCGAGGCGCTCGGCCAGCATTGGCAGGGCTGCTTGTCCTAGGACGGTCGGCAGAAACAATAAAGCACTGAACCACTGATTGGCGGCGTTCAGCACTCCCATCTCCGCGTATCCTTCGGGACGGTTGACCAATAGGGTGTTGCAGACCCAGTAAACAGGGCCGGTCGTTACGGTGCCGAGCACGGCCGGCAGGCTAAATCGCCAAAGCACGGCCCACTCCTGCAGCGCCCCCTCGTAAGTTACCGCCACTCCGGCACTGCGCGCCTCGTCCCGCAGGGCTAGAAAGGAGAAAAGGCACGTCAGTGCCTGGCTGGCGACCAACCCCCAGACCGCACCCTCCAAGCCGCGCCACCAGACCCCGCCCACCATCAGGGGAAACGCGGCAAGTCCAGTGTAGAAATTGATCCCCGCAATCCGCTTGAAGGCTTCGAAGCCGGCCAGCGCACCGGTTTGAGCGCCACTCACCGCGCTAAAGAGCAGCAGGAGCGACCCTATGCGCAAAAGCGGAGTGAGGTGAGGAGCAGCCAAAGTATGCTGCGCAAGCCAGGGAGCCAGCCCGACCAGCAGGATTGTCATCACCAAGCCGGAACACCAGGCTGTGGCACTCGATAAGGCAATAATGCGGCCTGCCCTCCTGGGCGCCGGTCCGCGCAACTCGGCTACATGTTTGTTTGCCGTCAGCCCCATGCCCAGCCCCGCGAACACACCAAATAGACCGACCGTGCTTTGGATGATCCCCAGCTCGCCAAAACTGATCTTCCCGATCATCCTGGCAACGATGATTGAGGCCGCCAGCGCCAGGCCCTTCGAAATCACTGCTCCCACCAGACTCCAAAATGTCCCTCGCGCCAGGCGGTAGCCGAGGGGCGAGGCCTCCAGGCGGGTCCAGAAGGGTTTGAGAAAACCGGGCAGATGCTCGAGGACCAGCCGTTTCATGCGCGCGGTCGGGCCGGCTGCCCGCTCAAGAATTCGGCGCAAAGTCCGACAATCCTGCGCGCGGCCGCGCCGTCGCCGTAAGGATTATGCGCCCGCTGCATCTGCTCGTAGGCGGCGGGGTCCTCCAGCAGGCGGCTGGTCTCGCGCACAATGGTGGCGCAATCCGTGCCGACCAGTTTTACCGTGCCAGCTTCGACCGCCTCCGGCCGCTCCGTGGTTTCACGCATGACCAGCACCGGTTTGCCCAGGCTCGGGGCTTCCTCCTGGATGCCGCCCGAATCCGTCAGGATGAGCGTCGAGCGGTTCATCAGGGCCACAAACGGCAGATAATCCAGCGGCTCCAGCAGGTGGATGTTGCCTGCCGCCGCCGCGGGCGCCAGCAGCCGCATCACCGGCTCGCGCACATGGGGATTCAAATGCACCGGATAGACAAAGTGAGCGTGGGGGAAACGTTCCGCCAGTTGGGCAATGGCCCGGCAGATGGACTCGAATGCCGCGCCGAAGTTCTCCCGGCGATGGCCCGTGATCAGCACCAGGGGCGGACCCTTCGCATCCTCAACCAAACCCGGCGGCAAGCCGGGAATGACTGGCGGACGCGCCCGCGCCTTCTCCAGCGTAAGAAATAAGGCGTCAATCACTGTGTTGCCGGTCACGAAAATCCGGTCCGGGGCAATCCCCTCGCGCAGGAGGTTGTCGCGGCTGGTGGCGGTGGGCGCGAAGTGCAACGCGGCCAGGCGGCTGGTCAGCACCCGGTTGGCCTCTTCCGGCCAGGGGGACATCAGGTTGCCGGTGCGCAGGCCGGCCTCGACGTGGCCGACCGGGATTTGATGGTAAAAGGCGGCCAGGCTGGCGCACAAAACGGTCGTCGTGTCGCCCTGCACCAGCACGAGTGCGGGGGCTTCCTCCGCCAGATAGTCATCCAGCGCCGCGATGGCGCGCGAGGTGAATTTGCCCAGCGTCTGGTTCGCCTGCATGAGGTCCAGGTCCGTGTCCGGCTGGATATCGAAAACGGCCAGCGCCTGGTCCAGCATCTCCCGATGCTGCGCCGTTACGCAGACCCGGCAAGTCAGCCCCGCCTGCCGGCGCAAACCCAACACGACGGGCGCCAGCTTAATCGCTTCGGGCCGCGTGCCAAAAATAACGGCGACCTTCACCATGCGCCCCGCGCGATTGAAGCCGCGACCGCCCGGACCAGCATTCTGCGGCATCCATTCACCGCGCGCAGAGTGCCCGCAAACGCCGGCTTTTTCAATCAAATTCACCTGCCACCGCCCCTCCCCAACCCGCCCCAACCCGCCCCCCTCGCGCTTGCGCCTTGCATGGCCGCGTCAAACCCGGACAATGGTCCCAGCTTTTATGCGGCTGCTGATTAGCTCGTATCACTTTGATGCGATGCCCGAGGGTATCTGCACCGGGCGTCTTGTTCGCGCCCTGCTCGACGCCGGCTGCCGCCTCACCCTCGTCACGTCCGACGAGGCCGACTGCAGCTTCCAGCATCCGCATCTTGAGTATGCCCGGGTGGCCTCTCCGCGGGTTCCGCACTGGGTGTTTGCTTTGCTCTCCCGGCTCTATCGCGCGCCGGGCTCGTTCGTTTTGTGGTGCCGGCGCGTGGCGGCGCAGTCTGCCCGCTTTCAAGGCCACGACCTGATTTACGGCCGCTCCGCCCCGATCAGCAGCGCGGAAGCTGCCCGGCTGATCGCAGCCCGGTTGCGGCGCCCCTACTGGATTCATTATAGCGATCCCTTTCCGGCGCCGTGGGTGACGGCCGGCACGCACTTGTTTCGTCGTCTTCGCAATTATTCCCGCCGCCTGCTGGGCCCGGCGCAGGCCATCACGTTCACCACCCCCGAGGCGCTGGTATTTCAGGAAAAATGTCTGGGATTGCCAATCGCTGCAAAATCCTTTGTGTTGCCGCATGTGGCGCCGCTCCCGATCTGGTTGGAGCCGCCTCCGGCACAGCCGCCCACCTTCGCCTACCTCGGGTCCTTCTACGGCAGGCGAAATGCCCGCGCCCTGCTCGAGGGCTTCGCGCGGCATCGGCAATCCTCGGCCGCGTCACGCTTCGTTTTCGTCGGCGCCGATCCGGCCACGGTTCTGCCGGACGCCGAGCGCCTTGGCCTTGGGGCCGCCGTGGAGGTGCGTCCCCGGGTGAAAGACGTCAAACCGGCGATGGCCGGCGCGGACGTGTTGGTGGCGCTGGATGCCGATTTTGGCGAGCCCGTCTTCATGACCACGAAGATAGTCGAATACCTCATGGTCAATCGGACGGTGTTGATGGTGAGTCCTGAGTCCAGCTCCAGCGCCCGCCTGGTGCGCCGCTTTCCCGAAACGGCCATCCTGGCGCCCGGCGAAGACCCCGCCCGCATTGCCAGCGCCATGACCGCGGCGCTCAAGCTTGCTGGAAAGCGCGAAGACTTCGCGCGCCGCTTCCAAGGCATGAGTGATTTCAGCGCGCCGAGCGTGGCCGCGCAATTCCTGGCCGAGGTGGCCCGGCGGACGGCCACCTGAGGCGCCCGGCCCCGATGCCATGCCCAGGTTCGTCCAACTGCTCGCTCGCGCCCGGAACTCGGCGGTGATCTGGGCTTGGGCCTTTAACGGACTGCGGCTGGCCTCGGGCCTGATCCTCCTGCCGCTGTTGGTTTATCAACTGCCGAAAGCCGAATTCGGCATGTACTATGTCTTTCTGAGCGTCACCGCCTTGCTGCCCATTCTGGACGCCAGTTTCTCCGCCACGGTGGGCCGATTCGTCAGTTACGCCATGAGCGGCGCGACTGCCCTGCAGCCCCAGGGCCTCGCCGATCCCGCGTCGGTAACCGGCAAGCCTAATGTTCCCCTCCTGCGGCAGCTCCTCCACACAACCCGCGCCCTCTACGGCTGCCTCGCTCTGCTGGCCTTCGTTGCCATGGGAGTCTGGGGCACCGTGCTGGTCGCTGCCGGCGCCGGGGAAACCGCCTCGCCAGGCTGGACCTGGCTGTCTTGGGGAGTCGCGCTCGCCGGCGCCACTCTCGAGCTCTATTCGGTTTGGTGGAACACCTTTCTTTATTACTGCAACCGGGTTCGGGATAGCGCGGCGATTTCTTTTGGAGCCTACGGCACCCGGATCGTGCTCGCCTGCCTGTTGCTGTGGCTCGGCGCGGGTCTCCTGAGTGTGCCGCTGGGCGGCATCACCGGCGCGCTGCTCAACCGCTGGCTTTCACGCAAAAAATGCCGTGAAGTGTTGGGAACCCTCGAACCCGACCCGCCGGGCGCCCGCGTCCCCCTTTTGCTCGGCTTGATCTGGCCCAATAGCTGGCGGCTGGGACTCCAGCTCCTGAGCACCTACTTCCGCAACACGGCTTTCACCACGCTATGCGTTTCCCTCTACGGGCTCGCCGCCAACGGCGCCTACGGCCTTTCGGTTCAGATCATCGGCATCGCGGCGGGCATGGCCACGGTGTGGACTTCGGTCAAATGGCCCGCCGCCGGCCAACTCCGCGCGGCGCACAACTTCGAAGCCCTGCGCGTGATGTTATGGCCGCGCTTGTGGCTTCAGATCGTCACCTTCCTGCTGCTGGGCGCCGCGGCCATCCTGGCCGGCCCCCCCTTGCTCGAATGGCTCGGCACCGACAAAACCCTCGTGGCGCGGTCCTGGCTGGCGCTCCTTGCACTCAACGCCTTGCTCGAAATGGGTTACCTCTTCTGGGGGACCCTGCTGTCCGTCGAAAACCGCATCCCCACGCTCTGGTCCACCGTGGCCACCAACGCTGGCAGCATCCTGCTGGCCCTGGCTCTCGCCCGCTGGTCCAGCTTGGGAATGCTTTCCCTGATCGTGGCGCCGTTGGTGTCCGGCCTGGTGTTCCTGTATTGGTATTGGCCGGCGGCGGGCGCCAGAAGCCTGGGCACCCGCTGGCTCCGGTTCATGGTTTCCAAGCCCCGAACGACTCCGGCCGCGCCGGCTCGGTAACCATTGCGCGGTAATGACGGGTCGGAAAATGGGCCGCTGCCGGATCGGAGATCCTTATCCAGCCTGCAACCGGTGCGGCGTTGGTGACCAACTCCCAGTCGAGTAGATTGGTGCTGGCCTCGATGGTCACGTTTCTTGAAGCGGGCACGCCTTCCACTTCAAACTCGAAGCCTGTGGCCGTGATTTGGGGACTGTGCGCCGAGAGGACAAATCTCATCGGCGGCTCCGGCAGGCCCGGGGCGGCAAAGGTGGCCACCGCCCGCCCCAGCAATTCGCCGCCCAGCGGGGTCTCGTGCACCGTGTTGTAGGCGTTGTAGTAATAGATTGCCTGGTTGGTGTAGGGGGTCTCCCCAAACTCGCTCACAAACCACTGTTCGGCGTCCACCAGATAGTCACACAAATCGCGGTGCTGCCGGATCCAGCCGTTCAGCAACATCAGCAGGTTGCTGTTGTTGGCCGTCCAGGTCGTCCCCGTCCGGTCAATCGTCCAACCCACGGCCGTAAAGCCGTTGGACCGGCCCAACAGCCATAGATTGGTGATGGCCTTGAAGGCGTTGGTAATGTAGCTCGCCTGCGCCAAATCCGGCCCCTGAAAATCGTTGTGACCTCCACGGACCGTGTAGATCACGCGCGGAAACTGGGCATTGGTGCGGAACAGCGAGTTGGCCGGCCAGCGGTGCTCCATGCTGGTGATGTTGGTGCCGACGTTTCGTGCCGAGACCAGGGTGCCGCTCACCGCCGAATTGGTTAGGATCGAATAAAGACCCCAGGTTTCGGGCGTTTCACACCAAAACCACGTCCACGGATTGCTGACGGTTTTGGAATCGCCATCAATGACCAGGCCGACCCGCGGCACCAGCGTGTCCACCAGGCAGACCTCGTTGGTGGTCAGCATCCGATTAAAGCAGGCAAACCCGCGAATGACGCCCAGCCAGCCGCAGTTGGTGTTGGCCAGTGAATTCCGCCACGCAAAGCGCAGCACGCTGGGCGAGGCCGCCACGGGGTTAGTCCCGGTGAAATGCGTCGCAGCCCGTGGGTAGTCGCTCTTGTACAACCCTTCGCATCCCGCGGGGCCCGAAGCCAGCGAGGCCACGAAGAATGAATTATATGCGTTGATATGTCCGGCCCCAAGCTGACTCTGCGCTCCGTTGAAAAAGTAGGGCCGCGGCGTCCACCAGGCGTAAAACGAGCAGATCGGATTCAGGGCCTCGCCCTGCGCGCCCGGCCCGGTCAGCTCGAAAATGCTGTTGTTAACGTTGTTGCTGATGTTCGGGTAGTAGGCGGGCGCCCCCCAGACAATCACCGTCCGGCCGGCGGGGGTGGGCGGCAGGTTGGTGAAATAGAGCCCGTTATTGTTCGTCTTGTTGGGAAACTCGAATCCTCCCCGGAGCCGGTGGGTCGTGCCGATGACCACCCCGGTGTTGTTCAAGGACAGCGGCGGGCCAGACGCCGTGTTCAAGTCCGCCGAGAAAAAAGCGAAGTCCAGCAGGTTCGTCAGCAGGCCGGCGCGGTCCAGACCGCGCACAAAGTCGTAAATCTGTTGCCGTCCCGAGGGCGAGGTCACTGCGACCCGAGCGCAATAATCGCGGGCAATCCCTTCGGCGTCCGACTGCGCGCCCGCTTCACTCCCCGCCAGGAACCCTGCAACCATCAAATAAGACAACCTTCGCCACCGCCACCACATGTCAAAGCCTTGACAATTCCGCCCCCGCCTGTCAACGGAAAAAGTGCGATGGCAGATTGACGCCCGGCAGCAGGTGGTGTATCCAAGAGAAGGGTCTGAGCAGATTCAAGATGTACGTATGGACCATGCTTGGGCGCCTGTGCATCCGAAGAAAGGCATGAAATGAACAAGACCCATTCAGATAGAACGGCCCCCGCCCCGGCCGAGCCGACCCCAGGACACAACCCGCGGCGCCAAGACCTTGAGAAGCCCGCCGCCGCCTCAATTAACCTGTCACCAGAACGGATCACGGAAGGGGCTTTGACGACGACCGACTTGATGGTCGGCATCCTGGCGCAGACCGAGCAGACCGACCAGTTGCGTCATTGGGGCATCAACGAGTAGCGGGCCGCCAAAACGGCCAGCCTTGGGCCAAAACGGAAGCGCGAGACTTCCGAGTTGACAGCTCCGACCCCGCTTTTCTCATAATGGTTCCAGATTAACCAGCGGCGGATCCGAAGGCGGCTCTTCATGAGTTTCGGCGGCG
This sequence comes from uncultured Verrucomicrobiota bacterium, assembly GCA_964631605.1. Lineage (GTDB taxonomy): Bacteria > Verrucomicrobiota > Verrucomicrobiia > Limisphaerales > UBA8199 > JARKQH01. The sequence goes on along the minus strand of CAZVYG010000009.1, from coordinate 15,037 downwards.
AGTCTTCAGGGTGCCGCCCATATCGGGTCGTCAGGACCAACGACGGTATGAAAACGCCACGCGCCGGCTGCCCGCGCCACTTGACCGCTTCGAACGACCGCCAACCGGTCGCAGGGAAAACCACCGCCAGACTCCGTCCCCGCTTCGCCGCTCCCAAAACCCTGGGCGCCTGGGTTTGGGTGGCGGTCGGGCTCGGCTGGGGTTTCTTTGGGCTGACGCCAGGCTCGGGCTTGGCGGAAGTTGTTCCCGTGGAAACCAACGCGCCGGCCTTCGATCCCGCTGTCGCGATCGAGGAAACTGATTCCCTGCGGGCCCTCGAGGCAATTCGCGAAGTCCACGAGCAACTCCGCTCCAATCAGCTCGCCATCGTTCGGACGGGCGAGGAGGTGCGCGCTGCCGCGGCGGAACACGCCACCCTGCTTTCCAATGGACTGCTGACCATCGAGCGGGTGCTGGCTGCGCAGCAGGAAAGCCTGTCGGCGCAAAGCGCGCGCGAGTTGGAAGCCCTCAGCTCGGGGTCAGTCCTATAATCTTTGCGCAGAACCGCGGACGCTGCCCGCTAGGCAAAGATTATAGGACTGACCCCAGGCGAAGGGCCGTTCTTGGTTTGTCAGACCTTGCTATTGCTGGTTAACTCACCCGCATGACCGCGATATTTCGACAGCAAGTTAGGCCGGTTCAGATTCTGCGGCGGTTGCTTTTCGCCGGCCTGCTCATCGTGGGCGGCCTTGGATTTGCTCCTGCGCAAGCCGCCGATGCGGCTGGCTGGCAATCCCTCTTTAATGGCAAAGACCTCACCGGCTGGGTCGTCAAATGCAAACCCGCCGACCGCGCGCTCGAGTTCTGGCGGGTCGAGGACGGGGTGTTGGTCGCCAACTCGCTGACCAATGCCAAACATGACTATGTCTGGCTGATGTCGGAAAAGGAGTACAGCGATTTTGTGCTGCGCCTGCAATTCCGCGCCTTCACCAACAGCCCCGGCAACAGCGGCGTGCAGATTCGCAGCCGGTATGATGACCAGGCCTTTTGGCTCGACGGCCCGCAGATTGACATCAACCCGCCCGCGCCGTGGCGCACCGGCATGATGTGGGACGAGACGCGCGGCAACCAGCGCTGGATTTACCCGAACCTGCCCAAAGGCCAATGGGTCAAGGAAGCCATGGCCACCCCGGGCTTGAGGTTTTATTTCAGCCACCAGGAACCGGGGTGGAACACGCTCGAAATCACGGCGAAAGGCAAAGCGATCAAGGCCGTCTTGAACGGTGTGCTCATCACCGACTTTGACGGCGCGGGCATTTTGGATGATGAAATTCACCAGCAGAGGAACGTGGGCTTGCGCGGCCACATCTGCCTGCAAATTCACACCGGCGACAAACTCTTGATTCAGTACAAGGATATCGCCATTCGGGAATTATAACCGAGACTCCGCTGTCCCCGATCGCGCGGGCCGGCTCAATTACCGAACAGCCCGAGCACGCGTTGCAATCCCTGCCAAAGGTTGGGGGTGGCCGGGCTGAAGAGTTCCTCTTTGGCCTGGCCCCAATCCAGTTGCATCAACACCCCTATGCTGTGGGCGCCCCGTCCGTGCGAACGGATCGCGTCCACGCCATAGGCGTACCCCACCATGAACTTCCAGGAATCTGTCCGGTAAAGAATCCCGGAGCCCACCCCGGTGTGCCAGTTGCCAGGCTGTTCCAGCCCGTCCAGGTAGTCCACTGCCGCAGTGGCGGCGGTAAGGTTCAGGTTCCAGCGCTGCCGCTGGTCGAGAGCCAGGAGGTAATTGCCGCTCAGCAGCACGAAGTTGCGCGCGCTGATCTCCTGATAATAATAGCCGGGCAGCGAAAGGGGGAACTCGGAAACCAGCGGCAACAGGGCCCCCAACCGATAGGCGCTGAACCGGTCGGGGTGAATCACAGTTCCGGCGCTCAGGCTCAAGTTGAAATTATGATTCTGGCTGGGAGTGGTATAGGTCAGCGCGGCTTGTCCCCAAAAAGCGTGGGTGTCCGGTTCCACCTCGCGATCGTTGTAACCATAGGCGCCCTCGGCGGTGCGGAACTGGCTGTCCTGCCAGACCGAAAGCTCCATGGCCAGCGACGGAAACAGGACCGGTTCGCGTCCGCCCCAGCGCAGGCCGGTCCGAACGTTGAGCGTGCCGCGATTGTCCGGCAACTGAAAATCGGGATCGGTGTCGTCTCCCTCCCCGTAGGCATTATACCGGGCGCCGGCCCGCAGCACCCCGTGAAGCGGGATGCGGCTCTGCGGGTTGAACAAATGGTAAAGCCGGAGACTCAATTCGCCGCCGTGCCCGAGGAACGACTCCGGGGGGAGATAGACCCCCTGGCGGATTTCCGCGTAGCTGTCAGCAAATCCCCCGCCGGCCAGCCCGACGCCCAGGTCGGTGTGCTCCCCAAGTGCCTGCCGGATGCCAAGTTCGGAATCCAGGTAGGTCGGAGCAAGTGCCACGCGCAGCGTCCAGTTCGTGTGCAGAAACTCAGGTTGGTTATGGTAATAGAAGGCGTACGCCGCCAGCGGTTGGTGCCCTTGCAGCGCCGCATTGTAGCCGACCTGGATCAGGTCCCGCCTCACGGGGTCAATCTGGGCATGGCCAAACCACGGCGCAAAAAACGCCGGGGCCAGCACCGTTAGCCATCGCAAGGAAGCGGTCACGGGCCTTTGGTAGCCAAAAACCGCACCTGTCGCAAGGAGTTCCAAATCGCCCGGGGGGTTGGTTTTTCACCCGCCGGCTGTTCGCGCGGGTCGCGTGCAGGCATGGGACTTCACAACACGAATGGCGGCCCGGCTTCCGGCCGAGCCGCCATCGTGCAACCACAACCAACGAACAACTAACCAACCTGCGGTCGCCGGGGCTCCCCCTTTCCGGCAGTCGCTGCCGACAACCGCTGTAGAACTCAATCTACAATTTTTGAAAACGCATAGGCCGTGCCATCGCAACTCTGAGAAAAATCCGCCTATTGCAAAACCCACGGGGACCAGGCAACATGACTGCCCATAAACAAATGGCTGCCGGTTTGTCAGACCAACTTCTGTCGCCCTGCACGGCGTGCCATGCCTTTTGAATTAGAACCGCACCTTTCGCCTATGCACATTGTTCCTTTCCTCGCTGCTGGCGATGCCAGCCTGTTGTCACTTTCCCGCATAGATCTGGTCATTATTGCCCTCTATTTCGCCGTGGTTCTGGGCATCGGCTTTTACCTGAAGAAATTCGCCAGCACCGGCGAGGACTTCTTTCTGGCGGGCCGGAAAATGACGGCTTGGATTGCCGGCCTGAGTTTTATCTCCGCCAATCTGAGTTCGCTGGAAACGATGGGGTGGAGCGCGATGGCCTATCAATACGGCATGCTGGGCGCGCACGCGTACCTGATCGGCGCCATTCCCGCCATTCTCTTCCTGGCCGTGGTGATGATGCCGTTCTATTACATCTGCAAAACCCATTCGGTGCCCGGTTATCTGAAACTGCGCTACGGGGAAGGCCCCCGTTCCATCGCCGGCATCTCCTTCAGCTTTCTCACCATCATGGTCAGCGGCGCCAGCATGTTTGCCATGGCCAAAATCCTCAACCTGCTGCTGGGCTGGGACATGAACGTCAGCATTTGGGTTTCCTCGATTACCGTGGCCATTTACGTGGCCCTGGGCGGCCTCCTTTCGGCCGTTTTCAACGAAGTCCTGCAATACTTTCTCATTTGGGCCGGTTCGCTTCTCATCCCGATTCTGGGCATCATCCACGCCGGTGGCTGGACCAAAATGATGGAAACCGTCCAGCGCAATGCCGCCATTATTCATCCCACCGTTTCCAACGCCGATTTCACCAGCCTCTGGCGCAACCTGGGGTCCTTTGACAGCAATCCCATGGGCATTGACTGGTTTGGCATGGTGTTCGGCCTCGGCCTGGCGGTAAGCTTCGGCTACTGGTGCACCGATTTCCTTCAGGTCCAGCGTGTGATTGTCGCCAAGGACCTCCGGTCCGCCCAAAACGGCACCATCATCGGGGCGGTGCTCAAGATGCTGGTCCCGATCATCGTCACGATTCCGGGGCTGCTTGGGCTGGCCGTCCTGTTGAATCCCGATGGCTCGCCGATGGTGCTGGTGCCCGAAAGCGATCCCCGCGCGGGCATCACCCACCGAACCTACAACGATGTCCTGCCCCTTCTGATGGGGCAGTACTTGGGACCGGGTTTGCTGGGGCTGGGCGTCACCGCCATGATCGCCGGGTTCATGTCCGGCATGGCGGGAAACATCAGCGCCTTTGCCACGGTCTGGACCTATGATGTTTATAAACCGTTGATCCGCAAGAAGGCCCCGGATGCTCATTACCTGAGCATGGGCCGATGGTCTTCCATTCTGGGCGTGCTCATCTCCATCGGCACCGCCTATTTCCTTTTCTATTTCCAAAACATCCTGGATTACCTGCAGGTGCTGGTGTTTTTCTTCATCGTTCCTCTGTTTGGCGCCATTATCCTGGGGATGCTTTGGAAGCGGGCCACCCCCGCCGGCGGCTTCTGGGGCTTCCTGTGCGCCATCCTGGTCTCGATCGGAATGTGGGTTTACGTCCATTCCTTCCCCGAGGGCTATCGTCCTCAACCGAAAGTCACGCTCAGCAAAGGGGCGGTGGTCAGCCTCGAAAAAGGGGCTGACGGCAAGATCAACCGCATTGTGGTCGAGAAAGGCGAGGTCGAGACAGTGAATGTTGGCGAAGCCGGTCTTTCGGCCGGCGCGGTGATTCCGCCGTTGATCAAGGAAAAGACCGGGGAAATCGCCGTCCAGGTCCTGGCCCCGGAAGTGGTGTTGGCCGATTCCAAAGAAGCCACCCGGTTCGGGGTGGAAGGGGTGCCGGTTGCGCTTGGGCCCGAAGTCAAGGCCAAGTCGGTGACGATCTCGCACAAGTTCGCGCCGGCGGCCTTTAATCCCGACCATGCCAAGCGCATCGCCCGGTCGGAAAAGGCCAAACCCATGGCGGTGAACATGTATAGCGCCTGGTGGTCGTTTGTGGTTTGCGTTGCGATCACCATCCTCGTCAGCCTCTTTACCAAGCCCAAACCCGACGCCGAGTTGAAGGACCTGGTGATGGGTTTAACGACGCTGCCGGATGAAGGCCCCTGTCCCTGGCACAAGAAACCCCTCTTCTGGGCCACGCTCGTCGCCGTGGTTCTGGTGCTGGTGAACATTATTTTCTGGTGAGGCGTTTATGCACGATCACGAAAAACAAATTCCCATCTGGTTCTTTATCGGCTGCCTTCTGGCCGTCTATGGCGTGCTCATCACCGGCGCCGGCGTTTACGAGTGGCTCAATCCGCCTCCGCCCGAAAAAATGGTCAAACTCTGGCATTACCACGCCGACGTCTGGTGGGGGATCGGCCTGGTGGTCTTTGGCCTCTTTTACGTCGTCAAATTCTGGCCATCCAAGCCGGAGTCGCTGACCGGCAAGCTCCCCTCCTGATTCACTCCCTTCGCCCCCATCAAACCATGGGCGAACCAAGTCATACCGCGAACAACGGGTGTGGTCCGCTGGCCTACTTCGGCGAGATGATTGACCACTGCTATGACGCGGCCGAACTGGCAAAGAACCAGGGGCGCCCCGTCGTCGGCATCATGTGCGAGTTCACTCCGCGGGAGTTGATCCTCGCCGCCGGTGGATTGCCTGTTTGTCTGTGCGGCGGCTCGGCCGAGACCATCGCCCCGGCGGAGCAGTTCCTGCCCGCCAACCTCTGTCCGCTGATCAAGTCCACCTTTGGCTACCAGGTCACCGGCCGGAATCCGTTCCTGAAGTGGGCCGACCTGGTGGTCGCCGAAACCACCTGTGACGGCAAGAAGAAGATGTTCGAGCTGCTGGCCGCCCACAAACCGATGTACGTGCTCGAACTGCCTCAGAAAGCCGACGACCCCGAGGCTTTCGAACATTGGGTGGCAGAGATTCGCAAACTTCAGCGGCACCTCGAGGCCCGGTTCCAGGTCGTCATCACCAATGAGAAGCTGCTCCAAGCCATCAACCTGATGAACCGCGAGCGCCACTTGCGCCGCCGGCTCGCCGACCTGATGACCGCCCAACCGCCCCCCCTGACCGGCCGCCAGCTCCTCGAATTCAAAAGCATCATTTCCGGGCTCCCGGCGGACCTGGAGCAATACGAGCGGGCCTTGGACTACTACCAGCAGGGCGGCAGGACGTCGCCAGCCCCTGAGGTCTCGGGCGGCCCCGTTCGCGTGCTGCTCACCGGGGTGCCGCTGGTGCATGGCGCCGAGCGGGTGATCGAACTGATCGAAAGTTGCGGAGCGGTGGTCGTTTGCATGGAAAACTGCACCGGCCTCAAGCCCATCCTCGAAGATGTGGACGCGGCAACCCCAGACCCCATTCGTGCCCTTGCCGCCAAATACTATCACTTGCCTTGCTCGGTCATGACGCCCAACCGGCGGCGCTTCGAGACTCTGCGCCAACTGGCCGCCCAATTCCGTCCCGATTGTGTCATCGAGTTGGTCTGGCAGGCGTGCCTCACCTACGACGTGGAATCGTTTCATGTCCGCAATCTCTGCCTCGAGGAGTTGCGGCTGCCTTACCTGAAAATCACGACCGATTATTCGCCCGCCGATTCCTCGAGAATCGCCGCCCGTGTGGCCGCACTGTGCGAAACCGTGCGCGACCGCGCGCGCTAAACCAGTGCGGCGCAGCGAGCCGGGCAGACGCCTGCGCCAACGTTCACAAAAAGCAGTTTATGAAATCAGCAAGCCACATTCATCTCACGGACGTGCAATCGGTCTATTCCGGCCCCGAGGGCAGACTCTGGGAGCTCTTGATGGGCCAGCAAATCCACATCGGCGGCCTGCAAAGCTCCACCGCCCTGGCCGACCACGCCGGGATTCGCCCGGGGCAACAGGGCGTGGACCTGTGCTGCGCCAGCGGCGCGGGCATGCGCTTCCTGGTGCGGTTCCGCAACGTCAGCCGCATGCACGGCGTGGATGCCACCCGGGCAATGCTGGAATTGGGACGCCAACGCTGCCTCGAAGAGGGCCTGGCTGATCGCATGACTTTTGTCGAGGCAGACGTGTGCGCCACCGGCCTGCCGGGCGGCGCCTTCGACTTTGTCTGGGGCGAAGACGCCTGGTGTTACGTTGAGCACAAGGACCGTTTGATCGCCGAGGCCGTGCGCCTGACCCGGCCGCAAGGCATCATCGCTTTTACCGATTGGATGGAGGGGAGCAAACCGGTGAGCGACGCCGAGGCCGCGCGCTGTCTGCGGTTCATGAAGTTTCCCAGCCTGTTAACCCTGGCGGACTACGCCGAGCTTCTCCGCGCGCAGGGCTGCAGGGTCAGGGAGGCGTCCGACACCGGCCGTTTCGCCGATTACATGCCCCTCTACCTGGACATGCTCGAAAAGCAGTTGACTTACGACGCGCTCAAAATCATTGGTTTTGACGCCGCCTTGGCGGAGGGCTTGCTGACGGAGATGCATTTCCTCAAAGCGCTGGCCGACGCCGGCAAGATCATTCAGGGTCTGGTGGTCGCCCAAAAGCCTTGAGCCGCAGGCTGAGAGGCCCCGCCGGCGCCGCTTCCATGGATGTTTTCCACTCCAGCCCCTGGGTCCCGCCGGAGTGGATTGCAGCCCATGGCTTCCAGCCCCGGGGCGCCTGGTGCAGTCCCCGCCTGGACCTCCCCTCCGCAGCCCTGGCCGAAGGCGTTTGCGCCTTCGCGGGCGGAGTTCTGCGCCTTGCCGAGGCTCATCCCGAGGCGGGCATCGTCCTGACCACTCACTGCGACCAGCTCCGGCGCGGATTTGATGCCCTGAACGACGCCACCGGCAAAAGGACATTTCTGTTCAACCTCCCTGCGACCTGGCAGACCCCGACTGCCCGCCGCCTTTATCAGTCGGAACTCGAGCGGTTGGGGCGATTCCTGGTGAAACTGGGCGGCGCAGCGCCGGACCGCTTGCGCCTGGAGCAGGTTTTTCAGGCGTACGACCAAACGCGGCGCCACCTCCGGGCTGCGGCGGAAACCTGCTCGGGACGGCGCTTGATGGAATTACTCGCCCACTTCCATTGGACGGGTGAGGCAAAACCCTGCTCTGAAACCGAGTCTGGAACCGATGGCGTCCCGCTGGCGCTGGTGGGCGGTCCTCTGCCCCCGTCTCATTGGGGACTGCTGGAACAGATCGAGCGGGCGGGGGGACGCATCGTCCTCGATGGCACCGAAGCTGGCGAGCGCAGCCTCTTGCCTCAAATCCGGCTGGAACGCCCCGCCCAGGCTGGAGACCGTCAAACCACCACGGACCCGCCCCTGCCCGGGGGCGAAGCGGGCGGCGGAGAATCTCTGGCCCAGGCTTATTTCGACGCCATGACCGATGTGTTTCAGCGCCCCAACACGCGTCTTTACGATTGGCTGCGCGTGCGCCTGGCCGCGCGCAGGGTCCGCGGCCTTGTCCTGTGGCACTATGTCGGTTGCGATTTGTGGCGGGCCGAGGCCCAATCGCTGCGCGAAGGGCTCGGCTTGCCTGTCCTGCTGCTCGATGCGGATGAGACGGCGGCGGCATCTGCCCGCAGCGCCGGGCGCATCGCCGCCTTTGTGGAATGTTTGCAATGACGCCGCCCTGCAAACTTTCGCTTGAACAATGGGATGAGCGCTGGCGCGAGCTCCGCCGCCAGGGCCTGACCGAGCCTGCCTATGGCGGGCCGCTCGGCCGCCACCTGGCCGAGGAGGATGACCTGCGTCTGCGCAAACTGGCCTTCGATTCTTCCACCGCCGCCCTGCGATTGTGGAATTTCTTGCTCACGGAAAACCGGCGACTGCGGCAGTTCCGGGCCTCGGGAGGCCGGCTGGTCGGGGTGATGAAAGATCTGGGAACCGTTCCGGTGATGGCCTATGCCTTGCCGGGGGTGCGCGCCTTCTATCCCGATGGCGCCTGGTGGACTCCCTGCCTCATGGAATGCAGCGACCGCCTCTTCCAACACGCCGATCGTCTGGGCATTGACGCTTCCTTCTGTCCCGTGCGCGCCATGATCGGGGCCTTCGAAACAGACGAACACTTTCCCAGACCCGACCTGTTGGTCTGCAGCGCCGGAGCGGTTTGTGACGACTTTTCCGCCATCGCCCAGCGGCTCGAAACGCTCGGCTATCCCATCGCCTGGTGGGAAATGCCTCGCCGGCGAGACCCGGACGACGGGGAAGGCGCCTGTGTGTTGCCGGGCGGTCTTCGGGCGGCGCAGTCGCAAGTGGATTGGGTGCGCGAAGAACTCGAGCGGGTGGGCAAGCTGCTGGGCGACCTGGCTCGCTGCCCGCTCACTGAGACGCTGCTCAGCGACGGAATTCGCCGCGCCAACCAGATCCGCCACATCCTGCAAACACTTCGTGACCGCGTTTACGGTTCGCCCGGCGCCCCCCTGCCCGCCTTGGAAATGCTGATTGCCGAGATGCTGGCCATCCATTTCTGTTCGGACCGCGACGAAGCCGCCCTTGTGTTGACCGAACTGCTGGCGGAAACCGAGCGCCGTTGCCGCGAGCGGCAATGGGTGCTGCCCCCGGACTCCGTGCGCGTTTTCTGGGTCAATCCCGTGGCCGATCTGCGCGCGATGAATCTCCTCGAGGAGTGGGGCGGCCGCCTCTGCGGAGCGGACTTCATGATCACCCACGCCCTCGAACCCATCCCCGAGGACCTCCCCCCCTTCGAAGCCCTGGCTCGAACCGCGCTGGCGGACCCGATGGTTGGCTCGACGCAGGATCGCGCCACCCGCATCATCGCCCAGTGCCGTCAGTTCGCAGCCGAGGCGGTGATTGTCTCGCGCATTCCGGGCGCCAGCCATTGCGCCCGGGAGGCAGAAATCATCCGCCAAAGAGTGCGCCAGGAACTCGGCCTGCCGGTTTTGGATTGCGAAGTGCCGTCGCTGGTTGACCCCCTGCTGCCATCCCTGGGCTCGCGCCTGCAGGCGCTGTTGGAAACCGCCCGCCTGCGGCGCCGGCGCTGATCGCGGCGCGAGGGCCGGCTGCGTGCGGCGGCAATTCTCCATTCGCCGGTGCTGGCCTCGAGCCAAGACCGGCCGCGTGGCGGACGCCGGCTGCGCGTCTCCCGAAGGTGCGGGCCGCGCTCCAGGTGCCTTGCCGGGGCCGACGGAATTGTTAAGGGAATGTAAAATTTGCGGCTTTGACCCCCGGTTTCTGTTAGAGTGGCCAACGGTAAACCATGACTTTGGCCAGCTCAAATCCGCCGCCCGGCCCGCCCGCCATTCGCGTGCTGCTCATAGACGACGACCGGAAGCTTTGCCGTTTGATCCATGACTATCTCGAACCGATGGGCTACGCCGTCGAGTGCGCGCACTCGGGTCCGGAAGGCTTGGAACGCGCCAGCGCGGGTGATTTCCAGGCCGTGATCCTCGACGTCATGCTGCCCGGCATGGATGGTTTTGAGGTTCTCAAACAACTCCGCCGCGTGTCGGATGTCCCGGTCCTGATGCTGACCTCGCGCGGCGACGAAGCCGACCGCATCGTCGGACTCGAGATCGGCGCCGACGATTATCTGCCCAAGACCTTCTCCACGAGGGAACTGCTGGCCCGCCTCCGTGCCGTCACCCGCCGCAGCCGCGGCGCGGCCAGAACCGACGGACCTGCCGCCGAACCGGAAATCGTCGTCGGCCGGCTTCGCATCAATGTCGCCTCCCGCATCGCGCTCCTGGGGGATGCGCCGCTGTCCTTGACGCCGGTCGAGTTTGATTTGCTGGCCTGCCTCGCCCGCGCCCGGGGAAGGGTCAAATCCCGCGAGCAGTTGCTGGAGGAAATCCGGGACCGCGATTATGACGTGTACGACCGCTCGATTGATGTGCATATCTCCACCCTCCGCCGCAAGCTGGGCGATGATCCGAAGGAGCCTCGCTTCATCCGCACCGTCCGCACCGCCGGCTACATGCTCATCAATCCGGATGCTTGAGGCTTTGCCATGACCGCCGCGCCTTCCACCCCTCCAACCCGGCTCCGCTTTCCGCTTCTGGCCAAAATCCTGGTCTGGCTGGGCCTCAATCTCCTGCTGCTGGCCGGCGTTTTTATCTTCGTTTTCCAGGCCCAGTTTCGACTGGGTTTGGATGCCCTGCTGGCCGGCCGCGCCGGCGACCGGATTCAGGCGATCAGCGAAGTCATTACCGCCGCGCTGCAAAAACAGCCTCCCGCGGCCTGGGACGAAGTCGTCAGGACCTTCAGCGCCGCCTACAAGGTTCCGCTCGCGCTGTTCAGCCACGACGGCACCCAACTGGCCGGCGCACCGGTCAGCCTGCCCCCTGAAGTCCTCGCCCGGCTGACCGAACGGCGCGGGCCGGGTGAAGGGCTTGGACGCGGGCCACCTCCCGGACGCGGCCCGCGGCGCGGCTCGATCGAGGTGGATCCGGCCCGAACGCGGTTCAGTCTGCATACGTCCAATCCTAACCGTTACTGGGTGGGGATCCGTCTGCCGCTGACGGACCCGGATTCGAGCCGGCCCTGGCCGGTCACCTTGCTGATCGTCTCGGAATCCCTCCATGCCGGCGGTCTGTTCCTGGACCTGCGTCCCTGGGTCTTCGTAGCCCTGGGCGCCCTCGCCTTCACGGTACTGCTGTGGCTGCCCCTGGTGCGCGGAGTCACCCGGTCCCTCTCACAATTGACCCATGCCACCGAACAAATCGCCGACGGCCGCTTCGAGGTCCGGGTCAACTCGCGCCGGGCGGACGAACTCGGGCGGCTGGCACAAAGCGTCAACCGTCTGGCCGACCGTCTCGCCGGATTTGTCCACGGCCAAAAACGGTTCCTTGGGGATATCGCCCACGAGTTGTGCTCGCCCCTGGCCCGGATGCAGATGGCGGTGGGTATTCTGGAACAGCAGGCCGACCCCCGGCTCAAGCCTTCCCTTCAGGACCTTCGGGAGGAGGTCGAGCACATGTCCAGCCTGGTCAACGAGCTGCTTTCCTTCTCCAAAGCCGGTCTCACCCCCAAAACCGTCGCCCTCGAACCTGTGCCGCTGGCCGCCCTGGCGCGGCGCGTCCTCGAACGCGAAAACCTGGCGCCCGGCCAGGCGGAAATTCACATGGACGAAAACCTCTGCGTGCTGGCCGAGCCGGGGTTGTTGACGCGCGCCCTGGCCAACCTGGTCCGCAACGCCGTGCGCTACGCCGGCCACGCCGGCCCCGTTCGCCTCGACGCCAGGGCGGAGGCTGACGAAGTGCTCGTGGTGGTGGCCGACCGCGGGCCCGGCGTGCCCGCCTCTGATCTGGAAAAGATTTTTGATCCGTTCTATCGCGGAGAACCCTCCCGCAGCCGTGAAACGGGCGGCATCGGCCTGGGACTGGCCATTGTCAAGTCCTGCGTCGAGGCCTGTGGCGGCTCCGTCACCGCCGCCAACGCCAAACCCTCGGGCCTCGAAGTGACTCTCCGCCTCAAACCCGCCCCGCCAACTCCTCTTTAGCCCGGTAACAGTCAGTCCGGCCCGCGGTTTTCGGTCCACCGGATGGCGTAGCGCACCACCTCGCCGCCGCTGGGCAGTTTGAGCTTGCGCTTGATGTTGGCGCGGTGGACCTCGACCGTTTTTACGCTCAAATGGAGCCGCTCCGCGATTTGCCGGCTGGTGTGGCCCTCGCCGATCAGTTGAAACACCTCAAACTCGCGATCGGTCAGCAATTCCAGCGGCGAATCCGCCACCTCCGCCCGCCGCCCGGCAAACATTTCCAGAATCTTGGCCGAGATGCGCTCGCTCACATAGATCTGGCCGGCCAGCACCTTGCGGATCGCCTGCAGGAGTTTGCGGCCATCCTCCTGCTTGGGCACGTAACCCCGTCCTCCCGCCCGCAACACCCGCTCGGCATACAGCCGCTCGTCGTACATCGAAACCACCAGCACGGGCACCGCGGGGTGGAACACCCGCACATCCTTGATCAGGTCCAGCCCGCTGCGGTCCGGCAGCGCAATTTCCGACAACACCAGGTCCGGCTGCCGTGCGCTGATCAGGTTCAACGCCTGCGCTGCGGTGCCCGCCTCGCCGCCGACTTCCAAGTCCGGCTCAGCCTCGATGAGGTGCGCCAGCCCCTGGCGCATCATCGGGTGGTCGTCAACTATTAGGATTCGCTTGAGACTCCGGGTCCCGGACTTCATCAGGGGCAACTTGGCCGTTCGAATTCCACCGCGCAAGGCCCAACTGGCCCGACGCCGGCAGCTCCGGCGCGGAACCATGTGGCCGCCGGAACAGGGCCGCCCGGGGAAACGCCAGCCGGCGCCAGCGGCCTACCATTGCAATTCCCACGCTTCCGCCTGCCGGGGCGGAAAGGTCACCGCGCGGTCGAAGACCGAAGGCCACTTCTCCCAATCGCTCCGGGTTCCGTCCGTGGCGCTTCGCTGCGCCCGGAACTCGCGCGCGCGAAAGCCGTTGGCGGCCGCATCAAAACGCACCCTGCCCGACACGCTCTCGTCTCCCACGTTGACGAACAACAGCACCATTCGTTTCTCCCGCGGCAGTTGCCACGCGCCGGTCAGAACGGCATCCGTGGTCACCCACCATTCCCCCGACCACTGCCAGTCCGCCCGCACCGTGGGAACAGTGCCGAGGAGCCTCGGCGGCCGGGCCATTTCACCGGCGGAGAAATAGCGCCTGAACTGCGCGCGCAGCCGCGCCAGCTTGCGAAAGAAATCGGCATTTTCAGGTTCCTTCACCACGGCGGGATCGAGCCAGCCCAGTTGCTCCCCAAACACCAGTTGCTGTCCGGCCTTCATGCGCAGAGCCAGGTCCTTGGTGGCGCCGCCGCGATAAGCCCGTCCGAACATCTGAATGGTTCCCCCGTAAATCGCCGGAAAGGCCGGAACCTGTCCCGGGAACTGCCAATGCCAGGTCAGATAGCCGTCGAACCAGCGGATAAAGGGTTCGGCGTTGCATTCGGTGGTCAGGGCCGAGCCGGGCGGCATGGCGCGGCGGATGGCCTCCAGCATTCTCCAGTAGCTTTCGTTCCACCAATGCCCGCCGCCGAGTGGGTGGCCATGCGCGGGGTCCTGGCACAGCGTCGGCGAGGCTGCGGCCACCTGGTCAATATACACCGCGCTGGTCCCGCACTCGTCCAACAGCCGCAGCACGATGTTGCTCACCGTGTTCTGCCACAGCGCCGTGGCCGGGCACATGACACCCAGGCGCACAGGCTGGCCGTTGGTCTCCTTGCTGTTGTAGGTCTCGAGATAGGGTGAGCCGTCGTCCTTCTTGGTGACCGCCGCGAGCGCCAGCCGGCTGAATTCAAAATCCTCGGCGCCGCGGTCGTGGGAATCCCAGAGCCGGCCGTTGATATAGGGCATCACGAAGACCCCGGCTGACTTCAACCCGGCCACGCTTTCACTGAAACCCGGCTTGGTGGGAAAGTAATGGGGATAATCGTTGTCGAACGGAATCTGGTGCCAGTTATACCAGTGAAACCCCGCGGGCATGTCGAGGAACTCGCGGAACTTTTTGACGGGCGGCACGCAGTCGCCCGGCGCGCCGCCGGTCATGGCCCAGACGTTTAAGTCATGCATCCATCGCGGCGTGTCCGTGCGCCCGCCCCGCCCCAGGCGCGGCCACCACTTGGCCTCGCGCTGGGCCCAACGCTTGTAAATCATTGCCGCATCGAACCAGTCCCCGCGCAGGAGCTGCCAGACCGCTTCGCCTTCGAGGGCGAAGTCGTTGCCGGGCCGGCCCAGGTCGGCAGCCGGGAGGTCGAAGCTCATCCGCACGGTGCGCGTCGTTGGATCACTCTTGAGCGCCAGGTCCTTGGTGCCGCCCCACGGATCGTGCAGGGCAAAGTAAAGGCCGGCCGGCGGTCCGCTCTCGCGATAGGCGGCCATGAATTGCATCGCGCACCAACCATTGGGATAGGTGCCGCTGAAACTGAACGGCCGGCTCCAGACCCCGCGCTGCACATCCCCCGGCCCCCGCGGCACCAGCACGACCGCGTTGCTTCCGAGGTCCGCCAGCGCAACCTGCGGGAACACGACGCGCCACACACTCGCGTTGCGGCTCGCGTTGTCCACGCGCAGCTTCCACCGCAGCGCGCCGGCCCGTTTGTCGGGGGA
>CAZVYG010000008.1:50648-98473 GCA_964631605.1 uncultured Verrucomicrobiota bacterium | reverse complement strand
CTTCCCTCCGGGCCAACCGGCCGTCGGCGACCAGTTCGTCATCCTCGACAACGACGGCGCCGATCCCATCACCGGCACCTTCGCCGGCCTGCCCAACGGAGCCACGTTCAACGCGGGCGACATCGGCTTCCGTATCAATTATAACGGCGGCTCGGGCAACGACGTGGTGCTGACGGTGCAGAGCGTGACGGTGCCCAGCGTGCCGGGCACGTCGGTGACGCTTAACGCGGCCGACCGCGGCTGGTATGACAATACCGGCTTTCACAACGCAGGGAATAACAACTACTGTGTTGGGGACCTCGAGGGGGGAGTCACGCTCCGGAACTGGTTCGTCTTCAATGTGCCGGTCTTCACCGGCACCGTCGTCAAAGCGGAGATGCTCATCAATTGTTATAGCAACCTCACTCCGTACTCCCACGAAACCTATGTCCTGCATCATGTGTCCACGCCCATCGCCACCTTGACCGCCGGCGGCTCGGGCCTGACCAACATCTACAACGACCTGGCCGACGGCGCGGTCTATGGCGTTCGCAAGGTGTACGCGGTCGAGACCGGCCAGCGCGCAATCATTCCGCTGAACGTCACGTTCATCAATGACGCCACCGTGGCCAAAGGCAGCCAGATTGCCCTGGGCGGCACCCTCGCCACACTGGACGGCGCGCCCTATAACCAAGACTTGTTCGGCTACAGCGGACTGAGCCCAAGTGACGCGCAATTGCGGCTGACCTTCGGCACGTCCACGCTCGTCAACGCTTCCAAAACGGGTTGGTACGATCACCTGGGCAGTCATTACGCGGGCAACGACAACTACTTTGTCGGCGAAAGCGGCGGGAAAATCTATCGCAACTTCTTTGTCTTCGACCTGCCGGCAATGTCCACCCTGCCAGCCGGCGCCGAATTGTTGGCCATACCGGGTCGGATTAAAAGCCCGACCAACTGGGTGGATTATCACCTCCATGAGGTCACGACCCCAATCCCCACCCTGACCAACACCGCCACCAGCGCGACCGATGTTTTCGCCGACCTGGGCGAGGGCCTCACCTACGGCGGACGCCCCCTCTATGTCGCCGAGTCCAACTTCACGACCCGGGCGAGCATCCCCCTGAACAGCCTGTTCGCGGGCGCCGCCTTCGCCCACGCCGGCACTCCGGTTGCCCTGGGAGGAGCCCTCACGCTGGGACCAGTACCTAATGACGAAGAGGCTTTTGCCGGCACCTCTGGCGACCCCGGCGACGTTCAGCTCTGGCTGGGCTTCCTGCCGCCCTCGCTGCCCGTGGCGGCCTTCGCAGCCGGTTCGCCCGCGCCGGTGGACACGAACCGCTTCCACTTCCTGCTCGTCGGGGCCTCCGGCACGACGCATGAAATCCAGGCCTCATTCGACTTCGACAACTGGGACGTGGTGGGGACCCTCCTCATGACGAACACGACCAGCTCGTTCTACTACACCAATACCGTGTTCCCGTACCGGTTCTTCCGCGCGCGGTTGCTTCAATAACCACCCCGGCCAACCGAACCGCGCGTCCGCCAACCGCGTGCCCCCTCCTCGCGTCGAGCGGGGAGGGGAGGCCTGATTTTTGCCGGTGGCCTTTTCAGTCCGGCGGCACCCCCCGGTTCGCCGCCGGGCGGCGCATGCCGCGGTTACGCGCCCGCCGCCCTGGCCACCAGTTCGGCTTTCCATTTCTCTCCCAGCTCCTCCACTGTGTGGCCGGTGTATTCCTTCCACAACGCCTCGCTGTACTTCCCTTCCCGGATCGCCGCGTTCAACTTGCGCACCATGTCTTTGTCGTAGTGGTTCACCACCCAGTTCAGGAAATTGTCCGAGACCCGGTAACTGGCATCGTAGCGGGTGCGCTCGAGGTTCCGAGCCGGGATTTCAGCTCCCCGGCTCTCAGGCTCGAACAGGAACCAGCGGATGTAATCGGGGATGCCCTCGACCAGCCAGCCCGGCGGACGCGCCGCCGCCGCGTTGGTCCGCCGCGCCCGGCCGTACTGCTGCACCACATGCACCAGCTCGTGCAGCACCGAGCCGACTGCCTCCCGGTTGAGCTCGCGCCGCATCCAGTTGGCCGCGCAGTTGATTCGCGTCCCGCTGGTGGCCGCCACGCCCTGCATGTCTTTGCGGATGGTTATGGTGACGCGTTTGGGGGCGGTGTACCCCTCGCTGGGCAGCATCGCCACCAGCTTCGGATACCACTCCAAAATCATCGGCACCAGCTTTTGGTCCGCCCACTCCGTCAAGTCGGGCGTCTCCGACGTGTCCAACACAATCTCATAACCGCCCTCTGGACGGATCGTTTTCCGATGCGGCCCCACCTCCCCCCCAGCGACTTCCGACGCCGGCGGTTCCTCGGGGGCGTTCAGGCCCACCACATCAATTTCCGAGAAAAACGTGTGGCCGAAGGGATCCGCCGCGTCCGTCGGCTCGATGTCGAATAACAAATAACGGAACAGGCCCAGCGCCCCGGCGCGACCCGCAATACTAACACCGTATTGGCCGCCCATCATCGCCGCGGCGCTGCGGGTGTCCACGTGCGCCAGCCGCACCCAGCCGTTCGTCGCCGGGTCCGCCGGCCGCGCGGGCGCCGCCACAAAGCCCGCGTTCGTCCCCGCCGAACCGTAAAGCGTATAGACTTGCGGACCCCGGCCGCCTGGATGCCATGAATAGGTATTCACCGCCCCCACCTCGAGGGCCGCGCCCAAGTCCACCCCGATCCGCCCGCCCCCGCTCCCGGCCCGGAAAAAGAAATTGGCCGGGGGCTCGTCCTCTTCGGTTGGGAGCAGGCCGTCATGCAAGGCCTCCAGCCCTGCCCCGTTGGCATCCGGTCGCCCGTCAATCAAGCTAAAGGTGGCCTTGGCCGCCGCATCCTGCCGCCGCGGAGCCGGCACCTTCTCGAACCGGAAGCCGGGAGCCGCGTCGTCCCCACAATGATTGACCACCACCACCGCCTCGTTCGCGGCAATGCCGGACGACGCCAGAACCGCCACTGCCGAACCAGCAATCCATGCGCGCAAAGACTTCATCACCATGCCCAAGGGTCGGGAATCCCGCCCGGCGCGACAACGCAAAAACGCCGCAACCCAAAATGCTCGGGCTGCGGCTTGAGGCGGCGCGACGGCCCGGGGGGCAGTCGCGCCGCAGCGTGTGCCAACCCAACGGCGTTTAGCTCGCCGCGGTCAGCAGGGCGGCGGTGGCGTCCACGGCCGCGTAGTCGAAGTCAATCTCCTCGATGAACCGGACTGCCAACTGGTCGTTGGCGAACCAGACATGCTCGGAGGTGTCCATGCGGGGGCTGCCATGCTCGCCGAACCACCAGAAGGACAGGGCGCCGAACACGGCAATCGGTTTGTCCGGCGCGGCGCTGGTGCCATAGGGCTCGAGCACATCCGTCCAAACGATCGGGTAACCATCCAGCAGCGCCGTCCCGTCCGCCAGCCGCCGATAGACGTTCGGTTCGGCGGCGGTGCAGAACGACGGCAGCCGGGTTTCCCACGTGGTGTCCAGGTAGTAGGCCGAAAGCCGACCGTTGAGCGCCGCCTTGTTCACCAGCCGGCGCACCGCCCGGAAATCCTCGAGCGTGGCGTCGCTGGGTTTGGTCTTGGTGGCGGCCAGCGGGACGAACTTGCCGGCCTCGCGCGCGACCTGCACGATGCCGCGCACCGATTCGTAGGTGCCGCTGCCGTCGGCCAGGAACGCCCAGGTGTCCTCCGCCCGCGCAAACTCGACCGCGCCGTACCGCGCCAAAAACTGGCCCATCGGCACGATGCTCTGCTCGTCCAGCTCGCGCGGCACGCGCACGACCCCGCCCAGCTTGTGCGACTCGAGCGAGCCGAAGCTCAGCGTGGGCGACTTCTCACCGAACGAGGCGGACAGGGCGATGGCGCCGAAGGCGGGACGCGTGCCCATCCGGGCCGGCCGGGCGGTTCCGAGCCCGATCGGATAGGGAAACATGCGCCGCCGCACCACCCCATACTCCGCGGTCAATTCCCTCAACTCGCTGCTGAACTGGACCGGCAGCGGGATGTCGTTGGTGGTCAGTGCCGCGCGGGTGGTCAACTGGAGCGTGTTCCGCGCAAACTCGAGCAGCGAGTCGCGCTGGGACGGAATCGAGCAAAGCGCCTCGAGCTTGCCGCTGCGCTCGCAATGCGCCACAAACTGCGCCGCCAGGTGTCGGGCGCATTCCTCGCTGACCATTCCCGGCGTCCGAACCCGGGGCCCGCCGCCGCCGCGGGCGGCCAGCAGCCGGCGCACATCGGTCAACTGCTGGGCCAGCCGCGCGGCTTCCCCTTGCAGCCCCGCCACGCTCTCGGGCAGCCCCTTCACCTGCGTCCACTGCGCCTTGATGTCGCCGACAATGCCCTCGAACTCCCGGAGCTGCTCCTCGGTCAGCGCGAGCGGCGCCAGGGCCAGCATCAGCCCCGAGGCCGTGCCCAGGCCTGCTTGATACCCGCCAGCGGCCAGCGCGGCCGCGGCGGCCACCAGCCCCAGCCCGATCAGACTGAAGCAACCGATCTGTTTCTTGTTCATACGTTTTTCTGCCTTTCTCTCTGGATTTGGCCGCGCGAGCGTGCGGCCGGGATTTTTTTTGGTCTTTTGTTTGCAACCGGCCCGCTCGCCCGCCGGTTGAAAGGAAGTTCAGAGCGAGATTCCGCCTCCGGAAAAAGGGTCTTTCCTCTCAAGCGCCGCGCAGAGCCGTTCGCACCAGGCGCGCCAGCCGCAGCCAGCGTCCGGCGTCCGGTTCCGTCCCGGCGGCGGCTCCGTCGGCCCCCAGTTCCCGCAGCAGCTCGAGGACGGCCCTCAAATCCGCTTTCTCGATCGCCCCCGCCTTGAGGCCCAGTTGGAGCGCGTTCGG
Source organism: uncultured Verrucomicrobiota bacterium (assembly GCA_964631605.1). Taxonomy (GTDB): domain Bacteria; phylum Verrucomicrobiota; class Verrucomicrobiia; order Limisphaerales; family UBA8199; genus JARKQH01. The sequence goes on along the minus strand of CAZVYG010000008.1, from coordinate 93,623 downwards.
GTTGGCGGGGATGCCCACCGCGGAGACCTCCAGCAACTCCTGCTCGAGGTATTTGCGGCGAAAACCGGAGTCGGGACCGCCGGTCTCCCAGCGCAGGGGAATGAAGCCGACACTCACCGCATTGAGGAAATGCCCGCGATACAGACCGTAGGCGATGCGGGCCATGGGATTGACCTCGACGGCGAACTGCACGCGCTGATACAGCCGAGCCTCGCGCACCTCCGTCACCAGCGCCTTGCCCAGGGTGAACAGAATGTCCCCATACTGATGCGCGTTTTGAAACACCGGGTTGCGCCGGTAACTCTCCAGGCGCCAGCCCTCCGCCGACACAATCTCGTCGTAACGATCCAGCGTCTCGTCGCTGGCTACGAAATCCATGACCGCCGGCTCGGGCCCCGTTCCCACCGGGCTTTCCGCCAGGGGAGGAATCGAAGTTTCGACGCGCAGCCCGCCGCGCAGCCCGGCCCGGCCGTCGCACAACGTGACCACGCGTTCGCCAAAGATGGAGGAGAGTTCTGCAGTTTTCATATTTCACCAGTTCCACCCTCCATAGTTGGACAAACCCCGTCCGAGCTCGGACAACTCCTGTCCAACTTGAAAAAAGTTTGCTTTTTCCACGAGTGAGAGGCTCGAAGTGGCGCGGCGACCCCCCTCCCGCCCCACTCACTCGCCGGAAGGCGACTCTTGCCGAAAAACCCGGCTTCAGCATGTCCTGCATCGGACAACCGTCCGCACCGAAGGACAAATCCGAAGCCGGATTCTTGATATAAACGGCAAGGTGTAGGCCCGTAACTCCTTTTGAGATAAGCTGAAACATTCGCGGAAGAGTTGACCGCGACCCAACCCCCGGGGATTCCCCGGGGAACGCTTACTGATTTCTCCCGGGATTGATTTGAGCTTTGTCTCCAATAGGGCGACCTGATTCTGGGCTGTAACTTGCTTTGCATAAAAGGCGAATGGCGAGCCAGGCATGTCCTGGCCGGACGGTTGGGATGGAAGATGATGGGATTATGAAAAAACTGCAGTGCGGGCCAAGACAGCGTTCAGAGGGCTGCCAAAGCGGTATGACACTTGTAGAAGTGGTTGTAGCCGTGGCAGTGTCGTCGGTATTGCTCGGGGGTATGATTGGCGGCTATCTCTTTTGCATTACTTCTGCGGAAAGGTCGGCGCTTTCTCTCGCCGCCAATGCCCGGGCCATGGAGCGGCTGGAAGAAACGCGGGCGGCCAAGTGGGACACGTCGAGTCACCCTCAGGTGGACCAGCTTGTCTCTAGCAATTTCCCCGACCAAACGGTTCTGCTGGACCTGTCCGGGTCTCGCAACGAGGCCACTTTCGGCACCAACCGGGTGGAGATAACGCTGATTTCGGCAAACCCGCCGCTCAAGCGGATTCGTGTGGATTGCATCTGGCGTTTCAGGGATTCGCAGCTCCTGACCAACACCCTCGAAACCTGCCGTGCTCCCAGCCAATGAAAACCCGCTCTGCTCAGACAACCTTCAAATCTGCCGCCGCCTTCACCTTGACGGAAATCCTGATGGTCACGGTGATCTTCTCCTTTCTCGTCGGCGGCCTTGTTTGCGCCAACTTGTTCGGCCTCAGGAGCTTTCATATCGCCCAGACCAAACTTGGAGCCACCGACCAGTCGCGCAGGGTTTTGGGCCAGATGAGCGACGAGATCCGCAACGCGAAGGCGCTCTGGATAGGTAACATAACCAACGGCGCTTTTGTAGGCCATCTGGACGGCGAACCGCAGACTGGTAACGGGTTGCTGGTCCACCCGACCACGAACAGCGCGAATTTCGTGCTCTATTATGTCCACCCAGCCGATCAGACTTTCCGGCGCACCAGCAGCGCCGAAGGCACGACGATCCTGGCCCGGTCGGTTGCCAACACCACGGTTTTCCGCGCCCAGGATTTTCAGGGCAGTGTGTTGACCAATAATCAGAGCCAGCGTCTCATCCACGCCTGTCTGGAGTTTTTTCACCCCCAGTCTCAACTGCCCCTGCCTGACTATTACAAACTCGAAACTTCCGTTGCGCGACGCACCGAGTAACCGCTATGAAAACCTCCAACATTCCTGAAACATCCGGCCAGCGGGCCGGGGCGTTGCTCTTGACGCTGGTCATCACCGGCATTGCCTTGGCGACGCTGGCGGGCACCATGGCCTGGACGGCCAGCACCGCCCGGTTGACCCACCGTTCAAATCAATACGTCCGCTCGGTGGCTGCGGCCGAGGCCGCCACGGAGAAGGTCGTCAGCCAGCTCGCGCAGGATTTCCTGTGGGGCGGCGAGCGGCTGGTGACTGACAATCTGGAGCGTTACCGGCAGGGGGCGCCTGCCGCGGCCGACTCGGCTTATTGGAGCGGGTGGGAATTCGACGACGCGTGCGGTCATCCCGGGGCCACCTTTGTTTACCCCGCCGGTGGGACCAGCCACATCGTGCTCAACTCGACCTACGCCGGTCTGAAAGGCTATGCTTCCACTTACACGATCGTTTCCAACGCCCGCGAAAAGGCGAGCCTCCAGAATGTGGTCGGGGCCGTTCTCCAGGAAATCCAGTTGGTCCGCATCCCGGTCTTCCAGTTTATCATGTACAGCTCGGATGACATGGAGATCAGTTGCGGCCAGCCCTTCCAAATCACCGGCCGCGTCCATTCCAACGGCAAACTTTATGTGGAGCCTGACAATGTGCTCACCTTCCAATCCTCCGTCACGGCGGTGGGCGACATTCTGTTTCGGCGGCACCCGTTGGACACCCGGAGCGCGCCCGCTGGCGGAGTGACTTACCAGGTCCCCAAGACCCCCCACGAGCCGGCGCTCACGCTGCCCATCGGCACTGCCAATACCCCGACGGCCGTCCGCCAGATCATCGAACCACCCCCGCCCTCCGAAGACCGTAACTCTCCGTTGGGCCGGCAGCGCTACTACAATCAGGCGGACCTGATCCTGCTGGTGAGGGACACCGAGGTCCGCGGCACCAGTGGCAGCTTCAACGGTTTCGCCACGCCCATTCCCCAGGGCGAGCTGGCGGTCTTCATCACCACCACCAACAGCTTTGTGGATGCCCGGGAAGAAAAAACCGTCCGGCCGATTGACCTCGACGTCGGCGCGCTGAGGTTGTGGAGCGCGACCAATTCGAGCCTGCGTCCGGCCCTGGGGTCCAAAGACCTAAGCTCGGTTTACGTGGTGGATGAACGCACCCCGACGCTCGGGACCCTCGGGGCCGTTCGCGTCGTCAACGGCCGGTATTTGCCCCCCCGCGGGCTGACCGTCGCCACGGCCTTGCCGTTGTACGTTCTGGGCCACTATAACCAGACCAACACCGCCCATCTGGGCACCAGCAACACCACCGCAACGGTGCCGGCTTCGCTGGCCGCGGACGCCATCACCATCCTTTCGGTCAACTGGTCGGACGCCAACAGCACCAACACCGTCTCGTTGCGGAAGGCGGCGCCGACCACCGTCAACGCCGCCCTGCTGGCCGGCGCGGTGGAGACCACCGCGGGCAACTACAGCGGCGGCATGGAAAACTTTCCGCGATTCCTGGAGACTTGGGGAGCGGCCAACACTTTCACCTACAACGGCTCCCTGGTGAAAATGTTTCCCAGCCGCTATGCCACCAATGTCTGGGGTAAAGCCAATGTCTATTCTCCCCCAAGCCGCAACTGGGCGTTTGACCTCAACTTCAACGACCCGGCCAAGCTGCCCCCGCTCACGCCCGGCATGCAGAAGGTGATCTGCAGCCGCTGGGCCACGCTTGCGCCCAAGCAGACGTCGGTCGCCGCCGGCCACTAGCCAGACCACACCCTGCCGATGAATCCCGGTTTGGCACGACTTGCTGTGGGGTTGTTGGTTCTGGCCGGAACAGCATCCGTCCGGGGGGACGAACCCGTTCTTGCCGACTCTGAGGGCCTCTCCCCGACAATGCGGTGGCTGCAAAGCGAACATTGCCGTCAGACCGCCCGGGAGAACCAGGAGCTTTACCGGCTGCGGGTGGCAATTCCGAGCGCCAACCCAACCAGCCTTGGCTCCATCGAAGAGGCGGCGCCACCCGAAAGCCTGCCGCCCGATTCGAGCGCCTCCGCCCCGCCCCCCGTCAGGCGGCCTTCCCGCGTCCCACCAATGCTGCTTGCGGCTGTTGGCCTGCTGGCTGGAATGGGAGCCGTGCGGTGGTTCAGGACTCGGTTGACGTCCGACTCGGAAGCGGGCGGCGATTCTGCATGCTCCCGCTCTTTCACCGCCGGCCTTTCTCTCAGAGTGTGCGCCGGCGGAGAAGGGTTTTCCAAGCTGGCACCGGCTCTCGGGGTCTGCCACGTGGAACGGCGAGCTGACGAAACACCCGCGAGCCGCCTTCTGCCGCCCATCCCTGCGGACGACTTAACCGAAAGCCCGGCTCACACCGGCGCTAAGCTGATGGAAGCGTTCTTTGACCACGCGCCGGAACCAATCTCCAACTTCCGCCGCTGGCTTTGGAAAATCCAGAGCGCCCCCGACTTGGCTGCGCGGCAAAAACTGCTTGGCGAGTTGAGCGGACAGTTCGGGGCCTTCAAGGAGCGGGCCGGCCAGTCGCGCCTGTTCCCGATCTGGCAGGTGGCCTCGGCTCTCGAGGGGCTGTTGCGGCAACTCGCCAACCAGCCCGACGGCGCAACTCCCGCAGTCCTGCGAACCGCCGCCGGCGCGGTGGATTTACTGGATGACCTTTGCCGGACGAAACTCAAACCTGAGATGTACGCCAGCGCGCCGCTGCGTTTTCTGGCGGTGGACGACGATCCTATCAGCCTCCGCGTCATCTCCCGTGCCCTGCGGCGGACCCTCAAGCAACCCGACCTTGCCGAGGATGCCACGGCGGCGCTGGCGCTGGCCGACCGACAAGGCTATGATGTGATTTTCCTGGACGTGCAAATGCCGGTCATGGATGGCTTTGACCTGTGCGCGAAAATCCACCAGACCGCCCCCAACCGCACCACCCCCATCGTCTTCATCACCTGCCAAAGCAGCCTCAACGCGCGCGCCCGATCCAGCCTGTGCGGCGGACTCGATCTGATCGGCAAACCGTTCCTCACTTTCGAGGTCACCCTCAAGGCCCTGATCTTTGCGCTGCGCCATCGGCTTGAGACTTTGGCTCTGGTCGAGGCCTGAAAGAAGGACTCAAGAACCGGCCCGTCGCCCGCCCTAACGCGTCCGGCGACCCCCCACCGAGATTCTCCGCTGGAGGGACCCGCATTAGCTGACACCCGCTCCCAAAGGCGCCGTGACACCGGTAAAATAAGGTCTTCCGAGCCATTGAGTTCCGAAAGGGCGTCCTTTAACAAGACATTCTTCGAGGGCGGTGTCCATTATCCGTTATAGCCTTCGCAAAGTGGCTGCAGAATGCCGTGAAGCGGCGGTCCTCGGGGCGCATGCGGACCGGATGGCATGGCGGCTGCTAAGTCTGTTACGAACTGGCAGTATGCTTCGACCAAGGACAGGGATGCGCGAAAGGGCGGTCCAGGGCATGACGCTCACTGAGGTTGTTATATCCCTGGCCATCGGCGGAGTGCTCTTCGGCGGCCTCATCTCCGGCTATATCCAGTCCGCGACCCGGGCGGAATGGTCCGCTTACTATTTGGCCGGGCATGCGTTGGCGGCGCAACGGCTCGAAGCGGCGCGGGCCGCCAAGTGGGATACCCAGGCGGCGCCGCCGGTGGACCTGCTGGTCAGCAGCAACTTTCCGGTGGTTGTGGACATCCTCGACGTGCCGGTGGCGGGCACCAATCTGGTTTACGCCACCAACACCATTACTGTGGAAACGGTCACGACCAACCCCCCGCTCAAGATGATCCGGTCCGAGACTGTGTGGGCCTTTTACCGGCGGGGCCTTTTCACCAACGTCACCGTCACCTACCGGGCGCCCGACCAATGAGACTGAGTGGTTTACTCAAGAGCGGGCGCGCCGGACAACGGGGCATGACGCTGCCTGAAGTGATGGTGACCAGCGCCATCTTTACCCTGGCGATGGGAGGGTTCATGGTCCTCCACCTGTTTTCGCTGCGCTACGACCAGGCCGTAAAGTTGAAACTGCTGGCCAGCAACGAGGCGCGCAATGCGTTGAACCGCGTGGCGGACGACATCCAATCGGCGGGGTGGATTCGGATCGGCTCGGGGGACCGATCCAGCTTCACCGAAGCCGGTTTTGGCCAGCGCCAGGAGGGCAATGCCATCCAGATTTACCCCGTTAAATCGGACACCAACCGGTTCATCCGATACTATTGCGACTCGGACGATGACCTGCTGAAGCGTTTTGTCAACGGGGAGGCTGAAATCATTCTGGCCCGGGCGGTCACCAACGACCTGGTCTTCACCTCCGAAGACGCTTTTGGCCACGTGCTCTCGAACAATTTCAACAATCGAGTCATCGGCATGACTTTGCAGTTTGCCCAGCGAATGCCCGGGACGGCCGGCTCGGGCGCATTCTCCTACGACTACTATCAAATTCGCACGAAAGTCACCCGCCGCGCCCTGGAGTAACCATTTCGCGTATGAGAATTTGTTTTGCCCGTTTCAAGCGCCGGGGGTCCGCCCTGCTGGTGGTGATGATGCTCGGCTCGATTAGTTTGTTTGTCCTGGCCGCCACCATGAGCTGGACCGCGGCCACCTCCGTCATCAACGACGATGCCGTCCGCCATTCGGTTGCCGTCGCTGCGGCGGAAGCCGCGACTGAAAGCGCGATTGCCGAGCTGGCCATGGACTTCAGCCAGCAGGGCGCGGGCGCCTTGGGGGCGAAGCTGGACCTTTACAAAAAGCGCATTCCCAAAGCCTCCCAACACCCGCATTGGGGCAAATTCAAGTTCAACAACGGGAAAGGCAAGGCGGGAGAGGTGGAGGTGGAATTGGTTTCGCCCTGGGCCGCCAACCGGCCGCTGCTTTCGCAATACGAGGGGCTCAAAGGGTATGCGGCGACCTACCGGATTACGTCCAACGCCGCGGATATCGGCGCCCGCCGCAACCTTATCGGGGCGGTGCAGCAGGATGTGCAACTGGCGTTGATCCCGGTGTTTCAATTCGCCATTTTCTACAATCTCGGGCTGGAGATCAACCCGGGCGCGGACATGACGATCAGGGGGCGGACCCATGGCAACAAGAACATGTACCTGCAGCCCAGCTCCGTCACGCTGACCTTCGTGGGGGATGTGACCAGCGCCGGCGAAATCGTGCCCGACAAGATGCCGGGCGACCCGGTGAGCCGGAGCAAGGGCAACATCATTTTCAAGGCCGGCCATGACAGCGGCGTCATGAGCCTGAACCTGCCGATTGGCACCGCCAACACGCCGGAAGCGGTACGCGAGATTGTCGAGCTGCCTCCCAACAACGAATCCCCCAACTCGGAGATGGGTAAACAGCGGTTCTGCAACAACGCCGACCTGGTCATCCTGGTCAAGGACAACGGGGTGGACGTTCGGGGCGGGGGAATGGCCAACGGCACCGGCGCCAACCTGAAATGGTCGTCCATCAGTAATTTTGTGACAATCACCAACGCGACAATGTATGACGCGCGGGAGCAAAAAACGGTTCGGCTGACGGAGATAGACGTTGCCGGCTTCGCCAGTTGGAATGCGAATTCGCAAAACGCGCTCAAGAACGCCCTGCAGCGCGACATCAACTCGATCTATGTTGCGGACCTGCGCACCAACGCCCCCGCCGAGACTCACGGCATCCGGCTGGTCAATGGCGCCACCCTGCCGCCTTTGGGGCTGACGGTGGCCACCCCCAACCCCCTCTACGTAAAGGGCCACTACAACGCGTCAGGCGCCTCCCTGGCGAGCCATAATACCACCAACACCAAACCGGCGGCCCTCGTCGCCGACGCCATCACCGTCTTGTCCGGCAATTGGGCCGACGGCAACAGCGCCAAAGTCCTGTCCTACCGTACGGCGGCCAATACCACCGTGAACGCCGCCTTCCTCGCCGGCATTGTTGAAACCGGGAATGGCTATTACAGCGGAGGAGTCGAGAATTTTCCGCGCTTCTTGGAGAATTGGAGCAGCCGGACTTTCACCTATAACGGCTCGATGGTGGTCTTGTACAAAAGCCAGCACGCGACTGGTCCCTGGCGCGGCACCGGCACCACCTACCAGATTTACAACCCCCCGGTGCGGGACTGGAGCTTTGACACCGCCTTCCTGGATCCAGCCCGGCTGCCGCCGCTCACCCCATCCGTCCGCGCGGTCATTCGCGGCCAGTGGCAAAGAGCCGCCCCGGGAGCTCTGGCTAGCAATAATTAAGGCGCACCGACCGCCGCTCCCAGGGCCAAGGTCCGCCCCGTCACGATCCAAACGGACCCAAACGCCCGTATTTGGGGGCGGAGGCGGAGCCCGGAGGCATGCCCTCCTTGACGCGCCGGGGCCGGCAGTAGCAGATGCGATTCTCCGAAGCATCAGGCCAGCAAATAATATCGTACCGGCGGTTTCCGTGTTGACGCTGCGGAGCGGGCCATTATGATAAGCGCTCAAACTTTGGAATTAGAAACTGGAGAAATTGAAATATGGCAGTGAAAGTCGCAATTAACGGGTTCGGGCGGATTGGGCGGTTGGTATTCCGCGCCATCGCCGAACAAGGCATGATTGGCAAGGATGTCGAAGTGGTCGCCGTGGGCGATATCGTTCCGGCGGACAACCTGGCGTATTTGCTGAAATATGACTCCACCCAGGGCCGGTTCAACGGGGAGGTGAGTTCCCGGAAGTCCTCCGCCGACAAAGCCGAGGACGACATCCTGGTGGTCAATGGCAAGGAAATGAAGGTCGTGAGCGCCAAGACCCCGGCGGAGCTGCCCTGGAAAGCGATGGGCGTGGATCTCGTCATCGAGTCCACCGGCCTGTTCACCGACGCGGCCAAGGACAATCCCAAGTCCTCCTACGGCCACATCACCGCCGGCGCCAAGAAGGTCATCATCAGCGCCCCGGCCAAGAATGAGGACATCACCATGGTGATGGGGGTGAACGACGCCAAGTACGACCCGGCCAGGCACCACATCATCTCGAACGCCTCCTGTACGACCAACTGCCTGGCGCCGGTGGTGCACGTGCTGCTCAAGGAAGGGTTCGGCGTCGAGGAAGGCCTGATGACCACCATTCATGCCTACACCGCCACCCAGAAGACCGTGGACGGCCCGAGCAAGAAGGACTGGAAGGGCGGCCGCAGCGCGGCGATCAATATCATCCCCTCGACCACCGGCGCCGCCAAGGCGGTCGGCCTGGTCATCCCCGAGGTCAAAGGCAAGCTCACCGGCATGGCCTTCCGCGTGCCCACCCCGACCGTGTCGGTCGTGGACCTCACGGTGCGGACGGTCAAGGAAACCAGCTATGACGAGATTTCGGCGGCGATCAAGAAAGCCAGCGAGACCTACCTGAAGGGCATCCTTGAATACACCGAAGAACAAGTGGTCAGCACCGACTTCATCCACAGCAAGGCATCGTCCATTTATGACCAAGGGTCGGGCATTGGGTTGAGCAAACGCTTTTTCAAGCTGGTGAGCTGGTACGACAATGAGTGGGGCTATAGCTGCCGCGTGGCCGACCTGCTCAAGTTCATGATCCGGAAAGGCATTTAGTTCCTCCTGTTGGTTGTTGTTGTTGTTTCGCCCGGCGGCCCGGAAACGGGCCGCCGTTTTTGTACGCCGGACAGGGCTCAGGCCAGCGAGGCCAAAATCTGCTCGGCCGCCGCCCGCGGGTCCGGCGCGGCGTAAATCGGGCGCCCGATCACCAGCCAGTCGGCCCCGGCCTGAATCGCTTCCCGCGGGCTGAGAGTGCGCCGCTGGTCGTCGGCCCGTTCCGCTCCGGTCCGAATGCCGGGAGTGACAAGCTGGACCGAGGCGGGCAGGCTCCGGCGCAGCGCGGCGATCTCGAGCGGAGAACACACCAGCCCGCGCAACCCGGCGCGCACCGCCAGAGCGGCCAGTCGCTCGACCTGCCGCGCCACGTTCGGTTCGCATCCCACCTCCGCCAGGGTGTTGCTGTCCATGCTCGTGAGCACGGTCACCCCCAGCACCAGAGGCGCTTCCCGCCCCGCCTGTCGCGCAGTGGTCTGCGCGGCTTCCTCCGCCGCCCGCATCATTTCCAGCCCGCCGCTGGTGTGGAGGGTCAGCATCTGCACCTCGAGCCGCGTCGCCGCCGCGACCGCCCTCGCCACCGTGTTGGGGATGTCATGGAACTTGAGGTCCAGGAACACCGCCGCGCCGGTCTCGCGAATCCGGCGCACGATGTCCGGTCCGGCGCCGGTAAACAGTTCCTTGCCGATTTTGAAAGCGCCCACCGCCGGGGCCACGTTCCTGGCCAGGGCCAGGGCCGTTTCCGCGTCGGGCACATCCAGGGCGGCGATGATCGGATTACGCATCCCGGAATTAAATCGGAACCGGCCCCGGCCAACAAGCGCCAAAGGGCCTCGCCATGACCGCCGCCCGTCCGCCCCGGAGCTTCGCGGGATGGGGTGTGTCCCAAGTTGACATTGTTCGTTATTTGGCGAATAATAGAAATCGTGCGCGAGTTTATGAATGTGAGCAAAGCCCTGGCGGACGCCAACCGCGTCCGCATCCTGCTCGCCTTGCGGGGAGGCGAGCTGTGCGGCTGCCAGCTCACCGAGTTGTTTGGCCTCGCGCCCTCCACGATGTCCAAGCACCTGTCCTTGCTCTACCAGGCGCGGCTGGTCAACGCCCGCAAAAAGGGCCGGTGGGTGTACTACTCGCTGCCGGGCCGGGAGGCCCCCGAGCCGGCGCGGGCGGCGCTCAAGTGGGTGGCGCGGTCGCTGGCGGAAGAGGCGCAGATGCGCGCGGATGCCAGGCGGCTGAAACAGTTGCTCCGGATTGACCCGACCGAATTATGCAAACGCCAATGCCAAAGATGAGAATTCTGTTTCTATGCACCGGCAACTCCTGCCGCAGCCAGATGGCGGAGGGATGGGCGCGCCATCTCAAGGGCGACCGGATGGAACCCTACTCGGCCGGGATCGAAAAGCACGGGATGAACCCGCACGCCGTGCGGGTTATGGCGGAGGCGGGCGTGGACATTTCGCGCCAATACTCGAAGACCCTCGGCGAGCTTGGGCCGGTGGAGTTTGATTACGTCGTCACCGTGTGCGGGCATGCGGATGAGAACTGCCCCGTTTTCCCGGGCAAGACCAGGGTGGTGCATGTGGGATTTGACGACCCGCCCAGGTTGACCAAGGACCTGCCGGATGGCGAGGCGAAGCTGGCGGTTTACCGGCGGGTCAGAGACCAGATTCGCGCTTTTGTGGAAGGACTGCCGGAGACCCTCGAATCTGAAATCCGAAATCCGGGTGTGAGGTTTTGAATTGGCGGCCGGGATGCCCGACCACGGCGGAAGAGAAGCCCCGGTCGCCAGCCCGCGAGATGCTTTATGAGCGCAAACATGCAAGATCAGGAAACGGTGCGCGAGAAGGTGCGCGCCGGTTACGGACAAATTGCCAGGACCGGCGGCTCCTGCTGCTCGTCCGGTTCGGGCGGGGTGAGTTGCTGCGGTTCGAACCCCGCCGCTTCCCTGGACCTGGCGCGGCATATCGGCTACAGCGCCGAGGAGCTGGCCGCGCTGCCGGAGGGCGCCAACATGGGCCTGTCGTGTGGGAACCCCAACGCGCTGGCCGCGCTGCAACCAGGCGAGGTGGTGCTCGACCTGGGCGCCGGCGGCGGCTTTGACGTGTTCATCGCGGGCCGCAAAGTGGGGCCGGGGGGACGGGCCATCGGCGTGGACATGACCCCCGAGATGCTGGCGAAGGCGCGGCGCAACCTGGCCGCGTACCAGGAACAGACCGGGCTGGACAACGTCGAGTTCCGCCTGGGCGAAATCGAGCATCTGCCGGTGGCCGACGCCAGTGTGGATGTGGTCATCTCGAACTGCGTGATCAACCTCTCGCCGGACAAGCCGCAGGTGTGGCGCGAGATTGCGCGGGTGCTCAAGCCGGGCGGGCGCGTGGCGGTGTCGGACCTGGCGTTGTTGCAGCCGTTGCCGCCGGCCATCGCCGAGAGCATCGAGGCGTTGGTCGGCTGCGTGGCGGGGGCGGTGCTGGTGACGGAAACCGAACGCATGGCCCGGGCGGCGGGCCTCGAGCAAATCGTGCTGAACCCCAGGTCGGCCTACGTGGACGGCATGGTGGATTGGCAGGACCCGCTGTATCAAAAGATTCTGGCCGCGCTGCCCGCGGGGGCGAAGCCGGGCGACTACATCACCAGCCTCGAAATCACGGCGCGCAAGCCAGGGGCGGCCTGCTGCGGCAGCGAATGTTGCGCTTAAGAAATCCGATGAGTTCTCCCTCCAATTCCGCCGGTGTGCCAGCTCCCGCGCCCAAGCGGCTGGCTTTTTTCGAGCGCTACATGACGGTCTGGGTGCTGGCCTGCATGGTGGTGGGGGTGGCGTTCGGCAAACTGCTGCCCGGCGTGACCGGGACCCTCAGCAGGCTTGAATTTGGCCGGGGCTCGCAGGTCAACGTGCCCATTGGGATTCTGCTGTGGTTGATGATCTACCCGATGATGCTGAAGGTGGACTTTGGCGCCATCGGCGGTATCGCCCGGCGGCCCAAGGGGTTGGTGGTGACGTTGTTTGTGAACTGGCTGGTGAAACCCTTCAGCATGGCGCTGCTGGCCTGGGTGTTCATGCAGCATGTCTTTGCGCATTGGATTGACCCGGAGATGGCGAAGCAATACACGGCGGGCCTGATCATCCTGGCCGCCGCGCCTTGCACGGCGATGGTCTTTGTCTGGTCCTACCTGACCGACGGCGACCCGGCCTACACGCTGGTTCAGGTGGCGGTTAATGACCTCATCATGCTCGTCGCTTTTGCGCCCATCGTCATGTTTCTGTGCGGCGTGGCGAACGTGATCGTCCCGCCCAAGGTGCTGATCACTTCCGTCGTGGTGTTCATCGTGATTCCGCTGACGGCAGGCTGGCTGACCCGCACGCTGTTGCTCAAATCGCACGGCAGGGACTGGTTCGAGAAGAGCTTCCTGCCGAAATTCCATCCGGTGATGATCGGGGCGCTGCTGCTGACGCTGGTGCTGATTTTCGCGTTTCAGGCGGAGAACTTGACGACCCGCTGGTTCGCGGTATTGCTGATTGCGGTCCCCATCCTGATCCAGGTCTATTTCAACTCCGGGCTGACTTACCTGTTGATGCGGTGGTTCAAGGTGCCTCACAACGTGGCGTCGCCGGGGGCGTTGATTGGCGCGAGCAATTTCTTTGAGCTGGCCGTGGCGGTGGCGATCACCCTCTTCGGCCCGGGCTCGGGCGCGGCGCTGGCGACGGTCGTAGGCGTGCTGGTCGAGGTGCCGGTGATGCTCTCGGTCTGTCGCGTCTGCAACGAATCGCGCCCGTGGTACCAGCGCGCGGTTCTGAGTGAAGCGACGGGGAAAGAGGGTGCTGGCTGAAGCCGGCGGACAGCGGGCGTCCCTGCGCTCCCTCTGAATCCGGGGGCCGAGCCCTCGCAGCTTGAGGGGGCCCTCCGACGGTTTGCGCCCCTTGCTTTGTCGCGTCGCCATGGCATACTGGCGTGGATGGCGGCTCCGATGTACCAGGCGAGCAAAGATGACTTACTGCGAACACCCGTTTGAGAGATGGCTTTCGGTGTGCGCTGATTGCTGTGGAGTGCGAGAACAGCCTTTGGCGAGCGCTGAAGATGCCGGATTATTCGACACCTTTACGCCCTCAGCGGCGCCTGGGCGGCAACCTCGGTTTGGCGAAGGGCGCGGTTCTTCCGACCATCATCATCAAGGAAGAAGACCGCGAACCTCTTCGGCAATGGCAAGCGGAACGCGGTGTGCCCATTCACATCTGGCACGTGTTTTTCGATCTCGCCTATGGCCTGTCGTTTGATCGCGCTGAAGAACTGGTCGCCAAGAAGTTGACAGAGCCCACAGCCCAGACTTTTCAAGCTCCGGGCGGCGCGATTACGAAGAAGGTGATCTTCAAGCACTACTATCATTACGCCTATCCCCTCGGTGAAAGCGTCGAGGAGCCACGGCTTTCACCTGCGTTTGTGGAGGACAACAACGGCCACATTCTCCCCTACGTCACTTTTGACGGAGGCCGGCTGCAGTTGTCCGATCAGGCGCTTCAGGTGCTTCGGAATCTTCCGACTCGGAGGCGCAATTGAAACAGCCGCCTGCCATCGCACACGATATACAGATTCTACCGGGTACAGGCCCGAAGCGGGAAGCTCTGAGAGAGAGAGGACAGTTTTGGACTCCGCTTTGGCTTGCCAAAGTGATGGCTGCCTGGGTCACGGAGTTGCACCCAAAGACCTTGTTCGATCCTGCCGTTGGCCCGGGTACTTTCTTTGCCGGGGCACGCGCGGTGGGTTACACTGGAGATTTTGAAGGGTATGAGTTGCACGAGACCTCATTCTCAGAGGGCTCGCGATTGGGGCTGTTGCCGCAGGATTTCGAGAGGGTCGTTGTTGGTGACTTCATTGGTGCGCAGGTTAGTCACACCTTTTCCGCGATTGTCTCGAATCCGCCCTATATCCGCCATCATCGCCTCACCGAGGAGCGGAAGGCGCAATTGCGCGGGATTGCTGAGCGAGTCCTGGGGTTTGCGCTGGATGGTCGCGTCGGGCTCCACTTTTACTTTCTCCTGAAGTGCCTGGATCATCTTGCCGCAGGTGGCCGGCTGGCCTTCCTGCTGCCCGCGGATGTGTGCGAAGGCATTTCGTCAAGGGCACTTTGGAATCGCCTCTGTGAACGATTCCGCCTGGAGGCAGTTCTGGCCTTCGACCAATCAGCCGCCCCTTTTCCCAAAGTGGATACCAATGCCATTGTGTTCCTCATCTCCAACAATGCGCCCCAGAAGTGCATACGGTGGATTCGAGTGAGGGAAAGAGATAGCGAAGCCATTACACGATCCCTCCAAGGACGGGCAGATGGACAGGGCGAGGACGCGGCGCTCCTCTGCATCGAGCGCAAGCTAACCGAGGCCCTGGCGACCGGGCTGTCGCGGGCGCCTCGATCAGCTCCGTCTCAGGGGGTCCCGTTATCGCATTTCGCCCGGGTTGTGCGCGGAATCGCCACGGGAGCGAACGACTTTTTCTTTCTCACAGCGGAGAAAATTGCCGAACTCGGCTTGGAGAAGCGGTTTTTTGTCAGGGCGATTGGCAGAACACGCGATTGTCGAGGCGATAGACTGCAAGATTCTGCGTTGGCCGCACTTGAGGCTCAAGGTCGCCCCACATGGTTGCTTAACATTCAGGGCACTCCAAAGGAGCTTTTGCCGGCACCGCTGCGCTCGTATCTGGAGATGGGTGAGGCTCAGAAGCTGAACGAGCGTCCCCTGATCCGAAGTCGTCGGCCTTGGTACAAAATGGAGCACCGGAGGCCGCCGCCGATTTTATTTGCTTACCTCGGTCGCCGAGACTGTCGTTTTATCTTAAACCAAGCGGGAGTTGTTCCTCTCACCGGCTTCCTGTGTGTTTATCCTTGGGATACCCGACCCGATACAGTCCTGAGGCTCTGGCGCGCCCTGAACCATCCTGCCACGTTGGAGAATTTGGCGTTTGTTGGAAAGTCCTATGGCGGGGGGGCACTCAAGGTCGAACCCCGCCAATTGGATATGCTCGAGATTCCACGGGCAGTTTTGAAGGAAGTTGGTCTTCAATCGTCGCCGGTCGCCACAGAGCTGGTTCTCCTTGAAGAACCAAAGCGGACGATTCGGCGCCGAGCGAAAGCGGCAGACGCATGACACTTTACCAGCAACTTCGCGCCGCCGGCCGCAGCCTGCACAGCAAGGCCCTGTATGCCGCCAGGGGCCTGGGTTTTAGTCCCGGCCACGTTGCCAAACGGATGACGCTTCCCACCACCGGGCGGACGCTTCTTGGTGGAACACCTCCTTGCCGGCTCTCCTCCCCCCTTTGACTGAGCGCCCCGCAAGTCGCCCGAGATTGGGCTGGACAAGGCGCCGCGCCACTGACAGGTTCCGCCGAAACAGCTATGACAAACAAGCAAACCGCCCTCCGCCGTCGTGGCTGTTGGCCGGTCGTTCGAGCTGTTAAAACGAGAAAACCAAGCCCCCCACACCACAGGAAAACATCATGATAGACGAACTCATCACTCCAGAGAACCTGTCGAAGGACCTCCTTAAATCCGTCCTGGACGCGGCCCTCCTGGACACCTCTTATGACAGCGAAGGCGACCTCAAGGTCAAGGACCGGGTCAACTGCTTTATATTCCCGAACCAGGAGCGAAAAGATCGGGTGCAGCTCCTGGCCTTGTTCGGCTTCAAGCCTGAGACCACGGAATTGCAGCGGCTGCAGTGCGCGAACCGGATTAATTCCGAGTACATCATCGTGCGGGCTGTAGTGGGCAAAAATGACACGTTGCGGTTCACATGGGACATCCCGATCGCGGGGGGAATAACCAAGAAGGCGTTTGCGCTGGCCGTCAAACGCTTTTGCTCGATCCCGCACGAGGCAATCGCCGATTGTACCGGCGATGCGGTGGCCTGAGCCGCCGGGCGGCGGCCGGGGGGGTGGCAGGGCCTGTGGCTGTTGACAAATTTAGCCACTTTGCTAAATTGATTCCGCGTATGACAGCCAGCGCGGTCTGTTTCCCAAAAGCCAACGCCCTCACGCGCGGACATTCCTGTCCGCCCGGCAGACATTCCCCCTCGGCGAGGCAGGGTTCGCCGCGCCACGCGGCCCGCCCCGCCGCGGTCGCGGCCCGTGGGGGTTTCCGCGTCTTTGTCCAGCTTCAAGAAGTGTGAATATGGCCAGCTCCAAACCGACCCCCTCCCAGTTCAAAATGCAGGCGCAGGTGTTCAAGGCGCTCGCCCACCCGGGCCGCCTGCTCATGGTGCACGAATTGTCCAAAGGCGAGCGGTGTGTGTGCGAGCTGGCCGCGCTGGTCGGTTCGGAGATGCCCACCGTGTCCCGCCACCTTTCCCAGCTCAAACACGCGGGGATTGTGGACGACGAGAAACGGGGCGCGCAGGTGTTCTACCGGCTGGTCACACCCTGCGTGATGAACTTTTTTGAGTGCGTGGCGTCGGTGCGCGAGAAGGCCTTGAGGTAAGCCGGGGCGGGCGGCGCGCCTGTTTTTTATGTTGGTAATTATTGCAGAGTTGGCTAAATGACAAATAAGCTAGGAATCAAGCAGTCATGAACGGCGTGTCTGAAGCAAATGGCGGAGCCTCCAGCTCGAGTCGGGAACTCAAAGTGCTGGCCGGGTTCGTGGCGGTTTTCCTGGCGCTGTTTTTCCTCCCGGTGGGGACGCCGCGTTTCGATAACGCGATCAAGGAGGGATTGGAACTGACGAAGTGGTATGCGCAGGAGCACGTGCTGCTCTGCCTCATTCCGGCGCTGTTCATTGCGGGCGGGATCAGTGTTTTTGTCAACCAGGCCGCGGTGATGCGTTACCTGGGGCCCAGGGCCAATAAAGCGGTGGCCTACGGGGTGGCGTCTGTTTCCGGAACCATCCTGGCGGTTTGCTCCTGCACGGTGCTGCCGCTGTTCGGCGGCATCTGGATGCGCGGGGCGGGGCTGGGGCCGGCGACGGCGTTTCTTTACTCGGGGCCGGCGATCAACGTGCTGGCGATTGTGATGACGGCGCGGATTCTGGGGATGGAGCTGGGCGTGGCGCGGGCCATTGGCGCGGCGGGGTTCAGTGTCGTGGTGGGGCTGGGCATGCACTGGGTGTTTCGGCGGGAGGAACAGGCCAAAGCTGAAGCGGCGGCGGACCTGCCGGTTCCCGAAGCGCGCCGTCCCCTGTGGCAAACGGTGCTGTTCTTTGGGGCGATGGTGGGGGTGCTGGTGTTTGCGAATTGGGGCAAGCCGGTCGAGACGACGGGATTGTGGGCGTGGATTTACGCCGGGAAATGGCTGCTGGCGGGGGCGTTTGCGGCTGGTTTGGCGGCGACCTTGGGGCTGTGGTTTGGATTTTCCTGGAAGGGGTTGGCGCTGGCGGGCGCGCCGGTGGTGATTCTCAGCCTGGTATTTCCGCGGCAGCCCCTGATCCCCTTTGTGGCCGGCTGCGCGGGGTTGGCCATCCTCTGCGAGCGGCATGCCGGGGAGGGGCGCGAATGGCTGGAGGCCACATGGACCCTCGCCAAACAGATATTTCCGTTGTTGATCGCGGGCGTGTTCGTCTCGGGCATCCTGCTGGGCCGGCCCGGTCACGAAGGGTTGATTCCGTCCGAGTGGGTCAGCAGGTCCGTGGGCGGCAACTCGTTTTTCGCAAACTTCGCGTCCTCGGTCGTGGGGGCATTCATGTATTTCGCCACCTTGACCGAAGTCCCGATTTTGCAGGGCCTGATCGGCAACGGGATGGGCAAAGGCCCGGCGTTGGCGCTGTTGCTGGCCGGGCCGGCGCTTTCGCTGCCCAGCATGCTGGTGCTCCGCAGCATCATGGGCACGAAAAAGGTCGCGGTTTACGTGGCGCTGGTGATTGTGATGGCCACCCTCACCGGCCTGGTTTACGGAGCCTGGTTTTAACCCCTCTACAAATCCCATACAAACCAAGAGACAACTTATGCAAATACTCGTTATCGGACCCGGCTGCAGCCGGTGCAAAACCCTGGCTCAATTCACCGAGCAGGCCGTCAAGGAGCTCGGGATTCAGGCCGAAATCAACAAGGTCACGGACCTCAAGCAAATCATGGCCCTGGGGGTGATGATGACCCCGGCCCTGGCGGTCAACGGCACCATCAAGGTCAGCGGCAAGGTGCCGAGCGTGCCGGAGATCAAAACCCTGCTCCAACAGGCCGCCGCGTAAACCGCTCAGCCCCGTCCCGGGGCGCGGCCGGTCGCGCGTCTGAACCATGAGACAAAACCTATGAGCAACAAAACTGTCGGTTTCGTTGGAGGCGGGCGCGTGACCCGCATCTTCCTGGAGGGCTGGAAACGGGCCAACGCCCTTCCGGCCAAAATCGTGGTGAGCGATTCCAACCCGGAACCGCTCGCCAAATTGAAGGGTCGCTTTCCGGCGGTCGAGACCTCCGGCAACAATGCGGCGGCGGCGGCGCAGGACCTGGTGTTTCTGGCGGTGCACCCGCCGGTCATGGCGGCGGCGGCGGCGGGAATCAAGGGCGGTGTAAAGCCGGGCGGTGTGGTGGTGTCGCTGGCGCCCAAGTTTACGCTGGCGAAACTCGCGGAGCTGCTGGGCGGTTTTTCGCGCCTGGCACGGGTCATCCCCAATGCGCCGTCGGTCGTGAACTTCGGGTTCAATCCGGTCTGCTTCGGGCCGGCCTTGTCCGCGGCGGACAAGGCGGAGCTGACCGCCCTGCTGGCGCCGCTGGGCGAGTGCCCGGAAGTAGCCGAGGAAAAACTTGAAGCTTACGCCGTTCTCACGGCGATGGGCCCGACCTACCTCTGGTTCCAGCTCCAGGCTTTGCGCGAGGTTGCAGCCGGTTTTGGGCTCAGCCAGGCCGAGATTGTTCCCGCCCTCAAGCGCCTGGTTTGCGGTAGCGCGCGCACGCTGTTGGAATCGGGACTGACGCCTGCCGAAGTCCTGGACCTCATCCCCGTCAAACCGCTGGCCGAAATGGAGCCGCAAGTGCTCGAGTTTTACCGGACGCGGCTGCCCGGCATCCACCAAAAGATCAAACCATGAGCCAGCCAGCGCACCAATCCGCAGGGCTCCTGCTGCCTGGGCAATGTTCAGCGACTCGTTCGCGAAACCCAAACCCGCCCCGGGCCGTCTGCCACGGGGGGGTGCTGTTGTTGTGAGGGTGATTGAACTCATGAGCCCGTCCCGCCTTCCAAGCAACCGACCAATTCCAATTGTATGAAAACTCCCCTGAAAATCCTCATCGTCATTGCTCTGGCAGCGTGTGTGGCCGGCGCGGTGGCACTTAAACAAAGCAAAGCGCCGAGCCAGGCCCCGCCGTCCGCGACCGCGGCCGTGGCCAGCGAATCTACCGGAGGACGACTAGACCAAGCGCCGCCTGCCCCGGCTGGCGCGCCAGCCCGGCCCGCGGCGGCGGCGAAGCTGCCCCGGCTGGTGGACTTGGGCGCGGGCAAGTGCATTCCCTGCAAAATGATGAAGCCGATCCTGGACGACTTGAAGGCAAATTATGCCGACCGCTTCACCACCGAGTTCATTGATGTCTGGGAAAACCCCGACGCGGGCCGCAAATACGGCATCGAAATGATCCCCACACAAATCTTTTACGATACCGAAGGCAAGGAGCTGTTCCGCCACGTCGGATTTTTCGGCAAGGAGGACATTCTCGGCAAATGGAAGGAATTGGGCGTGGATATGAGCGCCCCATCGTCCGCCGCGGGGAATTGAGCTTCGCGCCGCCCCCCGGCCTGAAAGAGCAACCAGCACAACTAAGCAAACTTTCTCCCATGAAAACGCGACCCGACTTCCGCTTGTATCTCCAACTGCGCGCCGGCTTGCTTTACGTTCTGGCGGGCGTGGTTTTGCTGGCCGAGGCCACGCCAGCCTGCGCCGCCGTCACCCGCGAGGCGCCCGGGCGCGCCGTCAGAATCTGTCCGCCTTACCCGTTGCGGGACGAACAAGGCAATGTCATTGACCCGGTCAAAGGCATTAACGCCACCGCGCCCTATTCGCCGCGCCAGACCTGCGGCGCGGCCGGCTGTCACGATTACAACAAGATTACAGAGGGCTACCATTTCATGCAGGGCAAGGGGGAAGCCCTGCCCGCCGACATGGCGGCGCGGTATCAGTGGGTGACGTCGCCCGGCAACTACGGCGGCACATGGTGTTCGCCGGCGCCGCTCTATCGCTATCTCGCCCCAAAAACCAACGCGTCGGCAACCGCCATTGACATGACCTCGGCCGCGTTCATCACGGCGGGCTGCGGCAATTGTCATCCGGGCGGCGGGCCGCTGGAGTTTGACCGCGACGGCAAACGCTACGACCAATGGATGCGGGACCCGGCCAGCGGCCTGACCCCGGGCGGCGACAACGGGTTCGACGGCGATTACTTCAAAGCCCGCTGGTCCGAAAGTGGCGTTATCGAAGCCGATTGCCTCATCTGCCACCTGCCGGAATACGACCTCAAGAAGCGGAATGACCAGGTTGCCAGGTTGAACTTCCGCTGGGCCGCCACCGAGGGCGCGGGCTTCGGCAAGGTCACCGGCATCGTCGCCAGCAATGAGACACCGCAAGTCGCCTACGACCTGAAAAACTTCGACGCCGGTGGCAGGCTCAAGGTGCGCGTCGTGACTCAGCCGCGGAACGAAACCTGCCTCAACTGCCATGCCCAGCCCGGTTGGAAGAAACGCGGCGCGGATTATCGCGCCCGCACGGACGTTCATTTTCGCGCCGGGTTGCGGTGTGTGGATTGTCATGCGGCAGGCAGCAGCGCCGAGGATCCGCGCATCCGCGGTCACGAGGTTCATCAATTCGGCAAGGGCGACGATCCTGGTGGTCGCGTGCGGGATGATTTGGACAACACCGTGCGGGATTGCGCGAGTTGCCATGCCCGCGGCCAGTTCGGCGCGCCCATCGCCACGCATCCGTGGCTGCCGCCGCTGCACCTGGAACGGATTGCCTGTCAGACCTGCCACACCCCGGTCAAGCAGGTCATGCCCATTCAGGTGCAGGCCAGCGACGTGTTCAACGCCGATGCCTGGATTGACCCCGGCATGAAGCAACTCTGGACCTTCTACGGCGTGGATGGCGCCTACCGGAATCATTACGGCCTGCTGAAGGTCATGGGTTACGACGACAAACCGACCGAAACCTTCCGCCCCATCCTGGCCAACTACAAAGGCCGGATTTACCCCGTGAACCGCGTCCATTCGACCTGGCCGGGCATCGAAACACCGGGCAAGCCCGGCCTGATGCAGCCGCGTCCCCCGGACATTTACAAGATGTGGAAGGCGCACTTTGACGACCCAACGCAGCATCCCGATCTGGCCAAAATCAAGGACGACGACGGGGACGGTGCGTTGGAGATCAACCGCCCGGAGGAGGTGGACGCGCTCATCAGCGCGGTGACACGCCATCTGACCTCGCTCAACTATGATCTGCAAGGCAGGCGCGTGGTGTGGGTTTCCAGCGATCGGGTCTATCACTCGGGAACGGAATACCGCGTCATGGACAAGGCCGAGTGGGAAGCCTCGCCCTACGCCAACGTGCATAAATACAACCACGATGTCGCCCCCGCCCGGGCTGCGCTCGGTTCGGGCGGCTGCACGGATTGCCACACCGCCAACTCGAAGTTCTTCGACCGTGCCGTATTGCTCACGGCGTTCTCTCCCGAGGACGGTGGCCCGCGCTGGACCGCGAACCACCATGTGCTCGGCTACTCGTCGGCCTCTGTGCGGCTGGGAGCCTTCCGCGAACAAACCCTCAAGCCCATCCTGTACGGGCTGCTGGCCTTGTTAGCCGGATTGGTTGTGATTCTGGGCCTGCGGCAGATGGCGGTGCGGCATCAGGTTGTATCGCCCTCGGCGGCGGGGGGCTGGTCCTGGCTCGCGCTGGCGGGGTTGGTTGTGGGCGGCATCCTGGTCTGGCGCACGCCCGAACTGGCCGAATACATGACCGCGCGACGGTTCACGCTCGATGCGGCGCATTTCTGGATTGGCGTCGGCATCCTGCTATTCGGGTTGGTGCTTGCCTTGCAGCGGCCGGCCAGGGGCGCGGCGGCGTCCACGCCCGCCGGACTGGCCAGGGCGTTGTGGGTGCTGCTGGTGTTCACGGGCGCGTGCGGCGGCGTGGTGCTGGTGAAACTCCGCTTCCTGGACCCGCTGACCCGCTGGGCCTACACAGGATTTGATCTGGGACTGACGCTGCTGGCGCTGGTCTCCGTCGTCACGTTGCTCTTGCAGCTTGGCGCGCCTGCGGCGCCCGAGGCAGGCAAGGCTCAGACCCAACCGGCAGCGCTGTGACTTCGGAAGAGACTCCCGTGTTTTACCATCCGCGGGTAGAATCGCATTTGGTAAGACCAAAGGCAAGTGCGCGCTCGTTTGGCATGGCTGCGGTCGCTGCGGTGTTTCCCCCTGGGCTAGCCAGCGCAGGCTTGAACTGGCTGGTGTGTTTCTCGACGGCTTGGCTGACGTGCGGGACGGTCGCGGCGCCGGCTGCCGAAGCCGCTCCCGCGGCCGCCCCGCCCTGGTATTCCCCCCTGAAAAATATCGCGGCAGGCCCGGGCAAACTGGATGTCGGGTTCAACCTCCGCACCCGCTACGAATACCTCGACAACTTCAACATTCTCCACTACGGCACGGACGCGGACGACGTGCTCCTGTTCCGTGCGCGGTTGAGCCTGGATTACCGTTTTACCGAACAGGCGCACACCTTCGTCGAGTTCCAGGATGCGCGTTACTGGCTGAACCGTTTGGATCTTTCGGATTTCGGCCAGTCATGTCCCTGCTACGACCAGTTCGATCTGCGCCAGGCCTACCTCGAATGGCCGAAGATGGGCGAGTCGCCCTTCGGCGTGAAGCTGGGGCGGCAAATCCTGCTTTATGGGGACCGCCGCGTGTTCGCGCCTGCCGAATGGGGGAATGTGGGCAACTATTGGTGGGACGCCGCCAAGCTTTACTACGACACGGATGCGGTGAAGTTGGACGCGTTCTACGCCCAGCGCGTGCGGAGTGAGCCGAAGGACTGGAACTTCGATCACTGGCCGTATCACGTGGGCGCGGTCTATGTCCGCATCAGGCAACTGCCGGTCACGCTGGACGCCTTCCATGTCGTCAAGCACGACTGCTCCGGCTCGACTAAAGGCGAAAGCGGCGTGGGCGACGAGAGGCGCCACACCTTCGGCGTCTTCTCCGAGCGGCCCGCCGGCAACGGCTGGGATTACGGCCTCTTCGCCGCCGGGCAACTGGGCGCGTATGGCGGGGACGACATCCGGGCCTTTGGGGTGATTGCCCGCGGCGGCCACACCTTCAAGCCGGCGTGGAAGCCGCGCGTCGGGTTCGAGTTCAACTATGCCAGCGGCGACCGGGACCCCAAGGACGGCGTCGCCGGCACGTTCGACGGCATCTTCGGCGCGATGGACATTCCCTACGGCTGGATGAATGTGGTGAGTTGGAAAAACCTCGAGGACTACGTGCTCAACTTCAGTGTCCAGCCCGCGAAATCTCTCAAGCTCGGTGTGGATTATCACTACTTCCGGCTCGCGCAGGCGCGCGACGCCTGGTACTGGGTCAACGGCAAAACGGAACGCCGTGATCCGACGGGCGCGGCGGGCCAGGACCTCGGCCACGAGGTGGACGTCATCACTCGCTGGCAGGTGAACCGGGAATTGGAACTGCTCGTCGGCTACGCGCGGTTCTTTGCCGGCGAATTCGTGCGCCATACTCCGGGCGACGACCGCGGCGCAAACTGGGCCTTTGTGCAAGCGACCTATGATTTCTGAAAGCCATGAGACGCCGCTCTCAAGTCCTGCTGGTCGGGGCGCTGCTGCTGGGCGTGGCCGCCGTGTCGTCGCTCAACCGCCGGGGTTCCAACGGGCCCGAGAGGCGGGAATCGGGCGCTTGCTGCCCCGTCCTTGCCCTGCCGGATGGGACTGTCCCGGTCTGCTCGACCAATCCACATCCTCCGCGCCCGGCCGGCGGCGGACCCGCGGGCTTGACGCCATCAACCAGATGAATAGACTGGTTTGTATGAAGCCTAAAGAAATCGGGGCCTTTGAAGCCAAGACCCGGCTCTCCGAATTGTTGGAGCAGGTGCGCAAGGGGGCGACGTTCCGGATCACCAAGCGCGGCCATCCGGTTGCGGAGCTGCGCCCGGTGAATCGCCCGGGGGGCCGGCTGCGGTTCGGTTGTGACAAGGAACGGGTGCGCATCAGTGCGGATTTCGACGCGCCCATCCCCGCCATGAAGGACTACACGGCATGAAGCTGTTGCTGGACACGCACGCGTTCCTGTGGTTCGCAACCGGCGATGCGCGGCTGAGCCGCGCGGCCCGTCGCGCGCTGGAAGCCGAGGACAATGAGCTGATCCTGAGCGCGGCCAGCGTTTGGGAAATGGCCATCAAGGCCGGTTTGGGCCGGCTGGCTCTGCCGGCCTCGGTGGAGGAATACGTCGCGGAGAAAGTCGCCGGCGGGCTGGGCGTGTTGTCGGTGGATTGGACGCACGCCGCTGCGGTGGAGCAATTACCGCCACACCACAGTGATCCGTTTGACCGGCTGTTGGCGGCGCAGGCCCTGGTGGAAAACCTGCCCCTGGTAACCGGCGATTCCGCCTTTGGCTCTTACGGCGTGAAAGTGGTGTGGTGAGATTCGAGCCACAATTTCAAAAGTAGTGGCGGCCGCGGCGAGACCGCCCTCCAGGCAGGGCCCTTTTGCCGCAAGGACCGAGGCAAATACTAAACTCGCCCTGTATAACAGGACCAACATGGAACAGCTTTTCACCAACCTCAGCCACGCCGTTGAAGGTGCGCCGCTCCTCGCGCTGGGCGCGTCGGTGGTGTGGGGGATTCTGAGCATTGTCCTCAGCCCCTGCCACCTGGCCAGCATCCCGCTTATCGTGGGTTTCATCAGCGAGCAAGGGCCCGTGACGACCAAGCGCGCGTTTTGGACTTCAACGCTCTTTGCCGTCGGCATTCTCAGCACCATCGCGGCCATTGGCGCGATTACGGCGGCTGCGGGCCGGATGATGGGGGATGTGGGACGTTACGGGAACTATTTCGTGGCGATGATTTTTTTCGTGGTGGGACTGCATTTGGTCGGCGTGATTCCGTTGAATTTCTCCGGCGCCAACCCGGTGAACATGAAACGCAAAGGCCTGCTGGCGGCGTTCCTATTGGGATTGGTGTTTGGCATCGCCCTTGGCCCCTGCACGTTTGCCTACATGGCGCCCATGCTGGCGGTCACCTTCAGGCTGGGCGCGGAAGCCCCGGTGTATGCGGGGGCGTTGCTGCTGGCCTACGGGGCGGGGCATTGCGGGGTGATCGTGGCCGCGGGCACGTCCACCGAGCTGGTCGAGCGCTGGCTCAAATGGAATGAGCAATCCAAAGGCCTGGCCGTGCTCAAGATCGTTTGCGGCATTCTGGTCATGCTCGGCGGCGTCTGGCTCATTTACACCGCGCCATGATGACACTTCCCAAATAAACCTTTGCTTTCGTTGCCGGGATGTGTCAAACACGCAAGGTATCATCACATCTGGTATCCATAACCCGCTACCGAAAGGACATTCGATGAAAGAAAACGTGACGCGTCGCAACTTCCTCGCCACCGCCGGCACTGCGGCGTTGGCCGCAACCACAACCGCAGCCCTGGCCGCCGACGCCAGTGGGGGCAAGGCGCTCAAAATCCTCGGCGTCTCCTGCAGCCCGCGCAAAGGGATGACCACGGCCAACGCCGTGCAGGCCGCGCTGGATGCCGCCAAGGCGGTGGACCCGCGGATTCAGACCGAACTGATTGACCTCGGCGGGCTGAACATCGCCCCCTGGTCGCCCAAGCCGCCGGAAGATGACATGAAGGACATCCTCCCGAAATTCCAGGACCCGGCGCTGGGCGGCGTGATCATCGGCTCCCCCGCGTACTTCCGCAGCCTGAGCGGTTTGGCCAAGTGTTTCCTCGAGCGGCTGGCGCCGTTGCGCGAGCCCAGGATGGTTCTGGCCGACAAACCCTTTGGCGTGGTGGCCGTGGGAGCTTTCCGAAATGGCGGTCAGGAAATGACCATCGAGCAAATCCAGGCCATCCTCCTGTGCTTTGGAATGATCCCGGTGGGCGGTCACGCGCCGGCCTTTCAGGGCGCCACCCTGCTGTCCGCCAACGACACCATTGCACAGGACGAACTCGGGCTGAAAACAGCCGCCCAACTTGGCAAACGGGTGGCCGAGGTGGCGCTCAAGCTGGCGTGATGCTCCGGACCGGGCTGGCGCCAATCAGGGGCTGTCGCGCCGCGTAACAGAGACGTTCGGGCGGGCGCAGGGTGGGCGGAAGAACGAACAACCGCGCCGGGCTTCGAGTCCGGTGGGAGAATTCCATTCGGCAACGGGCGTTCGGTGCCGCTGCCGGGTGAAGAAATGTTATCTCAGGCCGGAAAACTCGCCCCGACTCTTGGGAAAAGCCTTGCCAGCGCGGACCGCATTTGATTCAGGTTGAACGGCTTGTTCAAAACGGCATCAACGGGGTTGCACAAGCCAGGCCTTTTGGCATAACCGGTGATCATGAGGATGGGCTGCCGGGGAACCAGCCGCTTGATTCGGACAGCCAGTTCGTTGCCCTTGACGAAGGGAATTTCGAAGTCAGTCATCACCAGGTCGAAATGGCCGGAGAGGAACAAGGCAAAAGCTTCCGCGCCGTTGTTGGCCTCGACCACTGTATGCGCATCCTGCCGCAGAAGCCGGGCGATGGATTCCCGCACCAGTTGGTCGTCCTCCACCAGCAGGATGCGTTTGGACGGTATCCGATTGTCCTCATCGTCTTCCGGTCCGCCCAACCTCTTCCGGCCGCCCAGCAACGGGTCGCAGCCCGGGCTTTTCTCCCACAGCACGGTCGCAGTATTCATACTTGGCAGTCCTAGAGCACTCCCGCTGCCATCTCAAAATTGAGAATTTCGCTCGCTGGACTGGTTCTTATGTAGGGAGTTGACTCAGCCAGTGGCCGGTTAATACTCGAACCATGCTAGACTTAACCAATCCCATTCTTTGGCTCCTGGGTGTTCCGGCGCTGGGGGTGCTTTTGTTTGTGCTGGCAGGCCACTTCAACGCGGAGGCTCGGGAACGGCGGCGGCGCATGCGCAGCCATCGCCCCGTGGTCTCGCGCAAAGCCGGGCCGACGGTTAAGTTCGCGGTTAACCCCGGCAAGCCCAGGCGCCGCGGTAAGAACTGAATCTGACGCCGGAAGGCGGTCCGGCCGGGAGGGCCGCGGCGGGGTTCAGGCGGCGACAGGAGCCGAGCCCAACTTGGTCAGAACGCGGTCGAGAATCTCGCGGCGGCGCTTGAGCATGACTTTGAAGTCATGCGAATCCGTGCGGGCGACCTCGACGTCCATTTCGGACGCCGCATGACGCAACACGTCGCGCAGGATTTCCAACTCCTCGGAAGTGAACTCGTAGCTTTGCATGTGTTTTCTCCCATCCACGATGATTCACCGTGCGCGGCCGAGGTCTCCGGGCCGATACGCAACCCGGCGCGGCCTGCGGGCGCGCCCGGCATGTTTGGTTCGGGGTCAATATAACACAGGCTGAGGATGCGGCAAAGTCGCTGGCGCGCCGCTCCCATTGCCGGTATGCTGCGCGCATGGATGCGGATTTGCGCGGGAAAGTCGTGGTGGTGACGGGCGCCTCCGGCGGCATCGGCTCGGCCATTGCCCGGGCGTTCGCCGGGGAAGGCGCCCGGGTGGTGCTCCCCTACCGCCGCGGCCGTGGGGCGGCCGCCGCCCTGGCCCGGGAGTGTCTCCCGGCGGAAACCCTGCTGGTTGGGGCCGATCTTGCCACCGAGCGTGGCGCCCGGGCGCTGTTCGCTCGTGCGCTGGACCGGTTTGGGCGGGTGGACACGTTGGTGGCCAACGCCGCTTCCTGGGAAACCCGCGACGTGCCCCTGCATGAAATGTCTCTCAGGCAATGGCGCGCCACGCTGGACGGAGTGCTGACCTCGACGTTCCTGTGTCTGCGGGAGTTCTTCCGGATTGTGGCCCGGCAGCACCGCGGCAGCGCGGTTCTGATTGCTTCCACCGCCGGGGTGTTTGGCGAAGCCGGCCATGCGGACTACGCGGCCGGCAAATCGGCTATCGCCTTCGGTCTGAACCGGACGCTGAAAAACGAGATAGCGCGAATCGCCCCGCACACCCGCGGCTACTGCGGGGGCCGGGTCAACTGCATTTGCCCGGGCTGGACGGTCGTGCCGCGGCTGGCGGCCAGGCTCTCGGACCATCAACAGATTCGAAAAGTGACGGCCACCATGGCCCTGCCGCAACTGGGGCGGCCCGAGGACATTGCCCACGCCGCCGTGTTTCTGTCCTCGGACAAACTCGCGCGGCATATCACCGGTCAGACCCTGGTCATCGCCGGGGGCATGGAGGGCCGCCAACTGTGGCAGGCCGGCGAGGTTGACCCGGCGGCGGTTTAGGGTTGAAGGCGGTTAACCCATCGCGGCGGTCCACACGGCCAATCAGCTTTAGATCGCGTTTGGCCCCTCTTGAAAAATGATCATTTTGGGCCGAGATTGTGCTGTTGATAAAAAATTGCGCTGCGGGAAATTGTCATACATAATTCCGCGCACCAGTATCATGCGTTTGCGGTTCAATGAACGAAAGGCAACCCAAGCTGCGGCTCACCTTTTGAAGCTGCGAGGGGGTCGCATGAGCTACATGAAGCTCATCAAGCTGCTTTACCTGGCGGATCGAACTGCTTTGCTCCGTTGGGGACGGCCCATCACCACAGACAGCTACGTTTCCATGGATCGGGGGCCGGTGTTGAGCCGTGTGCTCGATTTGGCCACCGAAGAAGGCCTGCCAGGACAAACCTCCTTTTGGGCGCGCCACATCACGGAGCCTGAACACTACTCTGTGCAAGTTCAAAGCGATCCGGGTGAAGACGAGCTTTCCACCGCAGAAGTTCAACTGTTGGATGAGGTGTTCCGACTGCACGGCGCCAAGAGCCGCTGGGAGCTGGTGGATTTGACGCACAAGCTTCCGGAATGGAAGGATCCTCAGGGTAGCGCGATTCCCATCCAGTACCGCGACATCCTCAAGGCGGGTGGAAAGACCGACCTCGAGATCGCCGCCGTCGAAGATGAACTGGAGGGCGTCGCCCTCATTGAGAACCTCCTGGGCGGGCGTTGACGTGATGTTGGGCCTGGGCGACACGGTGCTGATACCGAAGCCGGGACAGGACAAGTCTCATCTGTGGGTCCTCGTCACCGCCGTCAATCCACAGAGCGGCGAGGTGATCATTGTAAACTTCACCACCGAACGTCCACACTCCGACAAGACCGTCGTTATTCAGCCGGGCGAGCACCGTTTTGTGGACCGGCCGACAGTCGTTTTCTACTCGGACGCCCGGTTCACCAAGCTCGCTGCGCTTGAGGCTGCCGTGAATCAAGGCATCGCCAACCAGCACGATCCCCTGAGCCCTGCTTTGCTGAAACGAGTTCAGGAGGGTCTGTTGCAGTCGCCGCTTACCCCGGCCAAGATCAGGACCGCTTTCACCGCAGCACAGCAGCAGGGCCTGACCTGAGAGCCCTTCCTGGTCCGCCGTCGCCCGTGGGAAGCGAGATTCAGCTCCACACTCCGGCGATGGAAGTTCCGCAGTGGCGGCACTTGCCCGACTCGAGGTGCAGGGCGGTGACGGCGAAAATGTCGCGCTCGATGACGGCCTTTTTGCAGTTGGGGCACCAGGTGGTTTCGGCGCCTTCCAGCCCCGGAACGTTGCCAATATAAACGTAGCGCAGACCCTCGACGCGGGCGGCCTCGCGGGCTTTGAGGAGGGTCTCGACCGGGGTCGGCGGCAGATAGGTCAGTTTGTGTTGCGGATGGAAGCGGGAGAAGTGGAGGGGCTGGTCGGGGCCGAGGTTCTTGGCGATCCAGGCGCTCATGCGGCGGATGGTGTCCAGCCGGTCGGTGTAGGTGGGAACCACCAGGTTAATGATCTCGACCCAGACGCCGAGTTCTTTGAGCGTGGTGAGCGTTCGCAAAATGGGCTGGAGTCTGCCCGAGTTAAGCTTGCGGTAAACCTCTTCGTCGAAGCCTTTGAGGTCCACGTGGGCGGCGTCCACCCAGGAGTATAACTCGCGGGCGGGGCGGTCTTCGATCGAGCCGCAGGTGACCACAATATTTCGGAGCTTGCGGTCCCGGGCCGCCTTGCAGGTGTCGAGTGTGTATTCGTAAAACGCGGTGGGTTCGGAATAGGTATAGGAAAGGCTCGGGCACCCGAGCGCGCCGGCCACGGCGGCGGCGTCCTCGGGGAACAGGCTCAAGCGGGCCATCTGCTCGGCGGTGAGGCTGGGCGGGAGGGGCGGCCGCAGGCGCAGCTCCTCCCCGCGCGGGTCTTTGGTCTCCTCGGGTTTCTTTTGCGAGATTTCCCAGTTCTGGCAATTCAGGCAGCGGAAAACGCAGCCGGCGGTGGCGAGGGAAAAGGTGCGCGTGCCGGGCAGAAAATGGAACAGGGGTTTTTTCTCGACGGGGTCCACGTGGAAGGTGCAGGGGTTGGCATAAGCCAGGGTGTAAAGCGTCCCCTCGACATTCACCCGGTTCCGGCAATGGCTGCGGTCGCCGGGTGAGAGCAGGCAGTTGTTGGGACAAACCTTGCACTGGACGTTGCGCCCGAGCTTGAGATAGTGGGCGGCCTCCCTGACCCAGCCGCGGCGCCGCCACAATTCCCAGAGTTCGCCCTTGGGCGCGTCGCCTTTGAAAATGTCGGCGGGGGCTTCGGCCTCGCGCCACTGGCCGAACCAATCCAGCAGCGATGCGCCGCCGGCAATGCCCGCCACCCCGGCCGCGCCCAGGCCGATCGCCACTCGCCGCGACACCGCGCCGGCGCGGGGCGGGTTTCGTCCGGAGCCCGGATTCCGTTTTTCAGTTTTCACGCCCGGTTTCATCGCGCGGCTTGATCCAGCCCCATCGCTGAACAGCAAGATACACCGCCGGGACGCTGTGGACCAGCACGAGAAGAATCAGGGGCAGGTGCAGCATGCGGTGCCACGTCAGCGCCGTCTTCTCATCGAGCAACCGGCTCAGGCCGTAGCGGCCATCCATGATGTAGCCGGTGAGCAGGAACAGCAGCACCACCGGCAACAACGGCCAGCCGCTCCACCGCACGAGTTTCAGCAGGAGAAAATTGAGTTTTGTCATGAAACCGCCTTTCGAAAATGGAACACCGCCGCGCCGGCGAGGTTCAGCCCGGCGCACAACCAGCAGACGCCGCTGACGCCGAGCAAGGGTATCAGCCAGGTGCTGGCCAGCAACGCCCCGAGAAACGCTCCCATAAAGTCCGCCGTGTAAAGCCGCGCCGCCACCCCGGCGGTGCTGCCGCTTTCGATGCGGCCGGCCAGGGGAAGCTGCAAACCCACCGCCATGGCCAGAACCAACGTGAGCAGGGCGATGACGATTTGAATCACGGGCAAAGGGGGCCCGGCGGCGGCGGCCGGGGCCAGCCGGGGCAGGACCAGCGGCAGCAGCAGGGCATAAAGCCCAAGAGCCATCGCCGAGCGGCGAAGCGCGCGGCGGTCCTTGAAGGCCCCGCCGGCGCCAAGCCGCCGATTCGCCCACCACGCCCCCAGCGCGAGCCCCAGCATGAACACGGTTACGATCACTCCCACCTGGTGATAGACCGATCCGCAGAGGATTTGGAACGCGAGCAGCAGCACGAATTCCAGGGCGGAGGCGGCAAAACCGGAAGCGAACAGCACGGCGCTGCTGCCCCGCAGCCGGAGGAGATAAAAGGCCAAAACGGCGAGCGAAGCGATCGGGACGGGCCCGAGGCGGTGGTCGAACTGGCTGAGCCAGTGCCGCAAGTGGTAGTAGTAAAGCACGGGGTTGAAATCCCGGTTGACCGCCGAGGGATGGGCAAGAGCGCGCTCGAGGTCCGCCAACCGGTCTGGCGTCAGCATGGCCTCGAGATAATGGCGGTTGACCAGCCGCGTCGCAATGCTCCCCTGCTCGAGCCGTTCGGCGATGTTGGTGTGCAGCGGGCCGTTCGACGCCAGAAAGAAAACCCGGCCGCCCGGCAACATCAGCCGGTTGCTAAACGAACCCTCCAGAGACAACCAGGCGCAAGCGAGCACACGGGCCAGGTCCGGGCTGACGAAATTCTCATACCGCCCCAGGCTGAAGGACAAGACGCCGTCGGGGGTCAGGGCGCGTCGCGCCTCGGCCAGAAACTCGGCGGTGAAGAAGCGGTTGAGCTGGGCGCTGGCCGGGGCGGGAACATCCAGGAGGATGACATCGTAGGGTTCTGTGATTTGACGCACCAAGAGCCGCCCGTCCCGGGCGTGGATGCGAATGCGCGGGTCGGAAAAATTCTCCGGCAGATATTTCCGGCCCAATTCGAGGATCAGGGGGTCCAATTCGACATAATCCACCTGGCGGACGTTGTATTTGAGGATTTCGCGGGCGGTGCCCGAGATTCCACCGGAGATCAACAGAACGCGGTCGGCCTCGGGCCGCTGGGCCAGGGCGTAATGCACCGTTTCCTCGACGTGCTGATCGTCGCGGGTGGTGACCAGCGGGACGCCGTTTTCAAGAAAATCCAGGGTGCCGTCGGTTTTGAGAACCACCAGCCGTCCGTAAGGCGAATTGGCCCGGGCCAGGACATGGTGGTGACGATATTGCAGCCGCGTGGCAAGCCCGTCCGGGTCGCCTGATACTGCGGCGACGCACAAGCCCACACCCAGTCCCAGGGACACCAGGCTCAGGCCGGATTTGCCGCGGACATGGCTTAAGGCGGCGGCGGACAGCAGGCAGAGCAGCGCGGGCACTGCGAGCATGGCGAGGTGATCCAGGACGCGCACGAGGATGAAGCTGAACAATGCCCCGCCCGCGATGCTGCCCAGCGTATCGGCAAAGTAGGCCCGGCCGATGCCGGAGGGGCCTTCCCAGCGGCCCAGGATGGCGCATGCCAGCGTCAGCGTCCAACCGGCGACGAGGCAATAGGGCATCAGGAGCGCGCCGACGCCGGCCACGGTCTCGTTCAACCCCACCGCCGCGCCGCGCGTGAAGATCACATCGCGGAGAGTGCGCAGGGCGAAGACCTGGAGCAGGGGCAACAGCGCGATCCAGTGCAGCGCGACGCTCAGATAAGCCAGCGAGCGCGGAGACCCGCTGGTCATCCGCCCCAGCCAGGCGCCCAGGCCCATCAACAACAACCACAAACCCAGGACGACCCCGAGCACCATCTCGTTGCCCGCGAAAGCGGCCAGGCACTCGCGCATGAGCGCCAGTTGGGTCACCACGCACGAGAATCCCAGGGCCGCCACCGCGGCGAGGACTGCCTGTCGCTCGCGCGACCCTTCGGCTAGGGCTCGCCGAAACATTCCGCGTGGTAAATGGCCACCGTCGTTTCTTTTCCGCGCCAGGCTGAGGGCGGGCACCCGGCTTTGACGGCGAGTTGGTTCAGAAAATCGGTCCGGTCGGGAATTTGCGCCCACACCTGCGGCAGGAAGGTCGCGCTGCGCTCGCCGATTTTGAGGACCACTCCATCCTCGTAAGGCTGCAACTTCCTCAGCAGGTCCTCGGGGCCGTCGAACTTCAGCGGTTCCGGCTCGGTCAGCACGCTGATTTCGATGTGGATGTCCGGAAGCTCGTCGGGTTGCACGGGAGGAAAGCGCGGATCGCGCAGCGCGGCATTGCGGGTGTTGTCCACCACCGCCTGCCACAGGCTCTCCTGCGGCAGAATGTGCCCAATGCAGCCGCGCAGCGACCCGCGTTTGGTGAGTGTTACGAAGCAGGCCCGTTTTTCCGCCAGCCTGGGCGGGAGTTCCTTGGGCGCCGGTTCCGAGGCCCCGCTTTGGGTCACGACGGCGCGCAGGGTTTGTCGCGACAACTCGAGCAGTTGCCGGCGGTCGGCGGCGTCGTAGCGTTCGGGTCCCGGGGCATGGAAGGCCACCGCGGCGTAACCAACCACGCGGCTCTTGTCGCCGCTGGTGTCGCCACTGTTGCGATAGTCCAGGCGCTGGGCTTTCCAGCCTTTAAGACGCGCGAGGTGGAGCAGGGTCAGAATGGGGCCTTCGCCGCACGCCTCCTGTTTTTTCATCAGGTCAACGTCCAGGTTGCAGATGGCGTTGACACAAGCCTCATCCAGGCGCCGGGCCGTGTCGTAAGGGTGGTAGTGGCTCAGATCCGAGCTGGCCACCAGGACCGTTTGGTCGTCCAGCACCTCGGCCAGGGCGCGAGCGACTTGTTCCGGATCCGTCTGGCCGAACACCAGCGGGAGAATGCTGGTATCGCGCAGCACCTTTTGAATGAAGGGCACCTGCACTTCGGCCGAGTGTTCCCAGGTTTCCGGCGTGTCGTGGCCGGGTTCCGGGGCCCGTTTGGGAGCCTGGCGCCACCAGGGCGGCCGCTGTACCGCGCATCTTGGCTCGGTCACAAACCCGGGTTTCCCCGCGAGTTTTGCCGCCTTGTCGGAAATCCGGGCCAGTCCCAAGGGGGTTTGGTAAGCCTGGGCGTCGGGGATGGAGACCCCGTCGAAGAGGGCATAGTGACTGGGCGCGAGGATGATGACCGTGCGGATGTCCCGCCCGGCCAGGGTGCGGTAGCCGGTCGCGGCGGTGGGACCGGAGAACTCGTAACCCGCATGCGGACAGATCAAGGCCTTCAGCCGTGGAACGTAGTGCGGCGGCGCGCCGGCGAGCAACCGCTCCACAGCTTTGGGCAGGCTGGCTTCATCCGCGGGATAAAACAGACCCGCGACGGCCGCCTCGCGAATCCGTGCGTCCGGTTTGGCGGACTTCCCGGGCGGGGCTTTGCTTGCGGGCGTTGCAGTTGCCGCTTCGGGCCTGGCGCCGCAACCCCAGCCCGAAAGGAGCAGGACCACGGCGCAAGCCCCAAGCGCCGCCCGTGCGGATTGGAACCGCCCCCGCCTGGCCACCATCGCCTCCCTCGGACCCGGACCCTGCTCGATTGAGACCGAGCGCATCAGCCATGGCGCGAAGCTCATCATGGCTTCCATGCCATACTCCTTCCCGCCGGGTTGTCAATTCCAACCGCCTGCGGCCGACATCATGGATATCATCAAGTATGGAATTGGGACGCTACGGCTTCACCACTGCCGCGAGCCAGTGTCCCTGGCCTGGCGCGGTCAGCGTGACCACCGCCCCGCCTTCAACCCTCCCGCGCGTTGCCCATTCGCCCGTCGCAAGGTCAATCCAGCGGACCTCGAATGGTCCCGGGGCGCCGGTGAGGTCCAGCCCCACCGAACCGCCGTTGGTGAAATAAAGCGCGTAGGCTTGGCCCGGCCGGGCGGCCAAATAGGCCTCGTTGGGCTCGCGATCGCGAAGCCATTGGTTGGCCGGCTCGACTTCCCACAGTTTGATGAGCGACTCGAGTTTGCGCGCCGCACGCAGCGATGCCACCGCCGGCTCAGACAGCCCCAGCCCCGAATCCGGCCGGTGAAACCGGGCCGAGGCGGCGCCGCCGATGACGTGCCGCCAGAACCGCTCGAGGCCGTCGCGGTTGTTGCCGAAACGGCCGCCGTCGGCCCCGTAGGTTTTCACCGTATTGAGCGGCCGCGGGTGAGCGGCGATGCGGGCGCGGACCCATTGGAAATTGTCCCAATGTTCCTGGCCTTTTTTCTGATTGTTCTGGGACACGTCGCAGAAGTCGTAGCGTTCGGGATGGTCGAGGGTTCGTTGGTGTTGCGCGGCCTTGAGGTCCCAGGCATCCCACATCTCGGTCAGGCACACTTTCCGGCCCGCCCGGGCGGCGCGCTCGCGGATGAACCCGGCCCAGTAAAGGCCCCAGGCCTCCTCCGCTGAAGTCTCGTTATCCATGCAATAGAGCACATGATCATACGGCAGCGAGTGGGACAGCATCTTTTCGACGAACCGCTGCTGGTATTTCAGCACCACAGTGTTGTTGCGCTGGGCGGGGGTGGTGAAGAAGAACGGCTGGCGGTTCTGGCCGGGGTGTTCGGGGTAATGCTCGGCAAAACCGGATTGCTCATAGGTGTAATTGACATTGTTCTTTGGGTTGTAGGGATGCGGTTCCCAGTTTTTCGTCGAGTAGTCGAACCGGTCCCACACTTCGATTTGCACGATGATTCCCCGCTCGGCTGTCCAGCGCAGCAGGTTCTCGAAGCGCTGCCAGTACTCCTCATTCCATCGCTCGAGATCAAACTTGCCGTCCGGTTGCTGGAAGAAGGGATAGACCTCGAAGCCCTGGTCCTTCCGGTCGCTCATCGTGTTGCGGATGTAATTTCCGCCCGCGGCGCGGATTGCGTCGAGGTGCTCGCGCAGATCGGGAATTTGAAAAAGGTTGTCGTCCTTGCTACCGCCCAGCAGCAACACCGGCTGGCCCCCGTATTGCCAATAACGAGGATTCTTGGACCACGGCTGGATTCGATTGGAGTCGTCCGCGGCGGCCGCGGTGAGGAAGATGGCCAGAACGAGGGCCAGCCCCAGGCCGTGGGAGAAAAGCCGACCCGTGATGACTGCAATTTGATTCAGCATGTGCATGACCATGTTGTTACCCGCGACGGGTAGTGAACTAAAGTGCGGTTCATTTTCATGGGGCTGACGCCTTGGGCGGCTGGCTTAAATGCAACACCGCGTGACCCTTGAACGGCGCAGAAAAGGTCCTTTGCGCCCCGCCAGCCGCGGTGTTGCCGCCGAAGGATTCGCCTGTCTCCGGATTGACCCACTCCACCCGCATATTTCCTTGGACGTCGGAGAGGTCCACGGTCACCTCGCCGCCGACCGGGAGGTAAACCAGGTATTCCTTGGCCGGACTTGCCAGACAATACGTGGAAGCAGCCAAGTTCCCCTGCGGTGTCATGGCGGCCAGGTTGATTCGCTCCGCGAGCCGGCGCGCGGCCCCCATCGCCTGACGCACCGTCTCCCATTTTGCCGCAGAGCCACCGTGCAGCACCCCCTCTTTGTAAGGATCCATGAAAATGGGATTCAGGCCCCGGAGAAAGCTTTTCCAAACCCAGGCAGGATCACCACCGATGCCCCACAAATGGTCGGTGTCCG
Source organism: uncultured Verrucomicrobiota bacterium (assembly GCA_964631605.1). Lineage (GTDB taxonomy): Bacteria > Verrucomicrobiota > Verrucomicrobiia > Limisphaerales > UBA8199 > JARKQH01. Next base: position 56,095 of record CAZVYG010000008.1, on the reverse strand, counting down.
AGACCACGACCTTCCGTCCGTCACCGGGGGGCGGGTGGGTGCGGTAACTAAACCCATTCGCGTCCGGATTGGGTGAAACCCAATCGGCGGGTCCGTTGAAGAGCGTGGTGTTTGAACCGCGCTGCAGGGGGTCCCGTGAGTATTGGAACGTCATGCCCACCGGGTGCTGTTTGGATTTGCGTTTTTCGTAGTTATGAATGAAGCGGATGAAGTGCTCCTGCCATTCGGTGGAGTAGGCGCCGCTTTCATTGGCGATTTCGTAGAGCACGTTGTCGAGATCATTCACGGTGTCTATGACTTTGCGGACATAAGCCTCCTGGATGCGGGTGACAGCCGGAAGGCTCAAGGTGTGAATTTGGATGCCCGCAGTTTCGCGCGCCACTCCTTCGAGGCTGTTCACATGGTTGTCCGGGTGGAACGGGTGTGCCTTCCAGGCATCGGTGACGTGTTGCAGACCCCAGCCTTCAAACAACATGACCGAAACGTAAATGCCCCGGTCCCCCGCCGCCGCCACCCGGGCGCGTAACCTTTGGAAATACGCGTCGTCGAATTTTTCGAGATTGAACCGCGGCTTGCCGTCCAACGCGGTTCCCGGCCCGGTTCGCGTCCAAGGGTGAGGGGCCGCCCGGAGGCGTTTCGGGGGCTTTTGGTTGTTGGCCTGCGTGTCCCAGCCGAGCATTTCCCAGCGCCAGAGGCGGATGAAGTTGTGACCATGCTTGGAGAGGAAGTCCAGGTAGCCCTCGAAGTCGAAAGCTGCGGGCGGGTCGCCTTCGCCCATGTCCTGCAAATTGTCCCACGTGTGGGAGCCAACCAGCAAAACGGCGCGCCGGCCGTCGTCGGTGAAATAACGCGGGTTGGTGGGATGCACCCGCAACGGCCCACGGGCGGACTTGGCCGCGGTTTGGCCCGGCAGGCCGGGGAAGGCTTGCGCCAGCAGTGTCACAGCCCGCATTTCCTCGGCGTCCAGTTGTTCAAAGAGGCGTGCGTTGTCGTTTGGCGGCGCAGAGGACACCTCCACCGCCGATACGAGTAGCAGGCCAAGCGACGCCAGCGTCCAGCCGAAGCCAAAGTTCGCTTTCATGGACCAAAGTAATCAACGTTTTTTTGAAAGCTCCAGCCCGAATTGTTCGTCGGCGCCGGCGGCGCGCGTCCTCACGCCGGCCTCGCTCACTCTTTTCGTCAATGCGCCAAATGGGCTGGTTAAGACCGCCTCCGCGCGGCGATGTCCATGGCGTCCACCACGGCCGCAATGGCGGCCAGCACCACCGGCCCCTGGGAGGTCGGCACTCGCTGGCCCTCCGGCTGCCGGAAATCCAGCTCGAGCAGCAGACTCAGAACCAGTTGCAGCAAGGCGGGCTGACGGCTGCTCTGAAGCCATGCCTTGTACCCGCCCGGTGGCTGGGCTTTCCTCAGGTCTGCCAACGTCTCAAGGTGTCCCATGATCCGGTCCAGCAGCAGCTCCGCCTCCACCGGCACAGGGCGCGTTCCTTCCGGCGCAAAACAGAGCAACACCCAACTCACTCCTCGGAACAGCATCGCCATCGCCGGCTCATCCAGTCTCCCCTCGAAAACACACGCGAGGTGGTCCAACAAGGGATAGTCCAGATCTTGCACGTAAGCCGCCAGATCATCAGCGGACGGAAAGGCTGCCATCGCCTCCGCCAGCAACTGTGCCGCTTCCTCCGGATCCCACGGGCGATCCGGCAGTGCGGGCGGCTGCGCCAGAGCGAGGCACCGCGCCGCTTCCTCGACCTCATCCTCCGGCTGTTCCGTCGCGCGCAAGGGCCGGCGCCGCGGCGGCGGATCAAAAAGAATCTCATCCACCCCCAACTCCCGCAGCATCCAATTCGTGTCCACATTCTGCCCCGTTTCCAGGTTGCGGGTATCGGTCTGGAAAATCCAGAATTTGAGCCAGCGAATCAGTTTGTCTCGCAACTCGGGCATGTTTGCCGCGGCTCGCGGGGTGTGGTTGTCCAGCGCCAGAACGGGTTCATCCAGGATGCCGCTTTCCTTCTGGCACAGGCAGGCACTGACCACCTCCTCCGGCGTTTGACCTTCTTTGACCTGGACCCGCGAAAAGGAGGTTCTGAGTTGAGGCACGTCCCGCAGCAAAGCGGGCGGCACCAGGGCGGGATCGAATTTCGGCTGCTTGAGTCGCATCTGCGCCGCGACGTCATCCCGCCGCTCGCCGGCAAACTTGACCGCGCCTCCCATCAATGTCTCGAAACGCTGTCGCAGGCGGGCCAGCCGGTCCGCTCCCATGGCCTCGAGCCGCCAATGCGTTTGGCCGAGCAACAGCCTTCCCAGGACCGTCCCCGCTCCCGTCAACTTTGTTTCCTCATCCTGCGGGCCGGCAAACCACACCCGTCCGTCGCGGAATCCCTCCTTCGCCTCCTCCAGGCGGAGCGGATCGTTGTCAATTTCGGCCACGGTGGTCAGCTTTTGGCAGCACGCCTCGTAGGAAGCCGCGAGTTCGTAAACCGCTTTGCCCGCCTGGGCATCGAGCAGCTCGAACATCCGTTGCCGCCGCGCCAGCGACACCGTGGTTAACCCCTCGTCGAACAAATCCGCATGTTCCGTCAGCCATTGGCGAACTGCCCCCGACTCATGGCCCCCTCCCAAATGGCTCACCAGCCCGAAAATGACCTCCTCCATCTCCACGGGGTGAAAATGCGGAATCATAAGGCACGTTCCGAACAGCCGCGCATAATGCGGCAGAGGAACCACCGTGACGAAATACACTCCGAACCTCACCGCCTGCGCGGCAAAACCCTGGTCCACCACCAGGATGGGTTTGCGCTCCGGGTCCAGCAGGTCCACTGCCTCGACCCGCCGGTCATCCATGATCCAGTGCGCCTCAAGCATGGCGGGCCGCATCTGTTGCCGGCCCCGCATGATTATCCGTTCGTCTGCGCTTAAGCCTTGAAATTCCGCCTCGGCCCAGCGGTCGAGCACGCTCCGGCCCTGCGCGTCCTTCCGATACACGCCGTGCCATGATAAATATCGAAAATACGCCGCCGAAATCGGCCCACTTGCCAGCCGCTCAAGTCCCGCCTCAAATTCCGCCCGGGAGGGAACGTGATCAAGCAGCCAGCCAAAGAACTTTTCGTCTACCGACCGCTCGATCGTTTTGAAAGTTTCGTAACTCTCCAGCCCAAACACGTTGAACCGGCAGCTTGGCGGACACGCATACTTGGTATGCCGTCCCACCGTGCATTCCGCCGCCTCGATGGCGTGGCCCGCCGCGGGACATTCCCGCAATCTGGTTTTCTTGCCCATTGGCCCATGCTCTCCGTTCTTCTCCTCGGTGGCAAGCCGCCGGGTTTTGCCGCCGACTTTGCCTCACCCGCTTTCAAGGCATTCCAGGACGGCGCCGGGCATCCAGCCAGCCGGCCTGTTGCAAGCCGATGGACACTGAAACCGGGGGTTTGCGGAGGGCGCGCGGCCGACAACCGCCCCTCCGGTTCCCACAGTGCCCTGGCCCTCGCGCGGCCCCGGCGTTTGTGAAAGCCGCAGGCCAAGTGCCTGAGGACGAGTGGACAATATAAAGTTTGTGTTTGGCAAATTTTGTCAGGCGGCCAGGGCCTTGCCTGCCCTACAATATGGGCAAATCTTATTCTGCGCCGACATGAAACCTTGCCTTGTTGTTCTTAGGTGGTCTCACGCAACTCCCAACCTGCTCGCCTGCATGGCATTGTCCATTTCGCTGGCCTGTTCGGTTTGGCAATCGCCTGCGGCTTCGCTGGTGGACGATTTCGAAGCGGGCCTGGGCCAATGGACCGCGGGCGGCTCGTGGGGGCTGACCACCGCAAGGTTCGCCTCGCCGACGCGTTCGGTTACGGACAGCCCCGGGACATTCTATACCAACAACACGGACGCGTCTTTGACACTGGCAACGGCGGTCAACCTGGGCGGAGCGGTCCGGCCGGCGCTGAGTTTCCAGCATCAATACGCGTTGGAAGCGGGCTACGATTCTGGGTTGGTGGAGGTTTCAGTGGACGGTGGCGCCAGTTGGCTGGCGCCGGCGCTGGCCCGCTACACCGGCAACCTCGGGGCCATGACCCGCGAGCAGCTCGATCTGTCGCCTTATGCCGGCGCCGCAAACTTTCGCCTGCGCTTGCGGCTGGTCACTGACAGCTCCGTGGTGATGGATGGCTGGTATGTGGACGACGTGCTGATTGCCGAGGCGCCCGCGCCGGTGACGTTATCCGCGACGTTTACCAACCGCAATTCCGTGGCCCTGGCCTGGGCGCAATCCACCGCGCCGGACTTCGCCGCTTACCGGCTCTACCGGTCGCTGACGCCGGGGGTGGATTGGCGCACCGCGATATTGGTCAAAGAAGTCTCGAGTGCGGCCACCACGACGGCCGTTGACCTGGCCGCATCGCCCAAGACCACGTATTACTATCGGCTGGCGGTGGTCAACACTGCCGGGATGGTCACGCTGGGCAATGAAATCGCTGTTACGACCCATCCGGGGATGGATTATCCTTTCCTCGACAACGGCGAGGGGGGGCCGAACACGTGGGCGGCTGACGCGCCCTGGGCGCTGAGCAGCGAAGACGCCGCCTCGCCGACCCGCGCCTGGTCGGATTCCCCCGGCACCAATTATGCCAATGGCATTGGGTCCCAGGCGCTGACGCTCTCGGCCCCCCTGTTTCTGGCCGGGCAGGCTTACGCGCCCGTTCTTTCCTTCAACCACAAGTATGATTTCGCCGCCGGCGACTCGGGCAACGTCGAGGTCTCACTGAACAGCGGCGCGGACTGGACCTCGCTGGCCAGTTTCACGGGTAATTCCTCGGGCCAGTGGCGGCGGGGCCGCTTCAGCCTGGCCGCTTATACCAACGCGCCCTCGGTTTTGCTGCGTTTCCGCCTCACCACCGATGCGTCGGGCACGGCCGACGGCTGGCATTTGGACGACATTTCCGTCGCAGAATCCCCGGCGGTCGTGCCCGCGCCGGTGCTGGACCAGATAACCTCGCATACGATTCGCGTGAGCTGGCCGGCGAGCACGGATCCGTTGTTTGCCGCTTACGCGGTCTTCCGCTCCCCCGCGCCGGGCGTGGGCCTCAATTCCTTCCTCGCCGCATGGATCACGAACCCGGCGACCACCTCCTTCACCGACACCAACCTGGCGCTCGACACGCTTTACTACTACCGCGTCTATGCCGTGAACGCCTTCGGCGCGTTCTCCTCCGACAGCCCCACCGAAAGCGCCGCGCGCACACTGAACAACCCGCTGCCTTTCAGCGACGGGTTCGAGGGCGGACTGCTCGGCTGGAATCTGACCGGCTCGTGGGGACGCAACACCAACGAGTCGCGCTCGGGACTGGCCTGCCTGAGCGATTCGCCCGGCTTCAACTACACCAACTATTCCGATTCAGTCGCCCAAACGGCGGTGAATTTGACGGGGTCGAGCTGGCCGGTGTTGCGGTTTTGGGATCGGT
>CAZVYG010000008.1:46456-50548 GCA_964631605.1 uncultured Verrucomicrobiota bacterium | reverse complement strand
GAACGAGTATGGGACGGCTCCCGCGCAGCGGCTGGGGCTGGACAACGTGGTGATCAAGGAGATGGCGGCGGCGGTGACCTTGCAGACACCCGAGCCCGGGCTGCGGTCGGTGAATTTGAGTTGGACGCCCAGCACGCTGGGTTCGGGTTTCAAGCGGTATGAGGTCTATCGCTCGACCAGTCCGAATGTCAGTTGGACGGGCACGTTGATCGGCAGCTTCACCAATGCGGCGGTGACGAATCTGACCGACACGGGTTTGAGCATCGGGGCGACGTACTACTACCGGGTGTTTGTGGTGGACACCACCGATTTGTACATTCCGTCCAACGAGCGGTCGGCGACGACCGTGCCGGTGGTGCTGCCGCTGAGCGACGCCTTTAACAGTGCGGACCAGTGGGTGACGACGGGCAGTTGGGGGATTGGGGCGGAGGGGCGGACGGGCAGTTGCCTGAGCGATTCGCCCTCGGGCGACTACGGCAACAGCAGCGACAGTTATGCGTTGACGGCGGTGAATTTGACGGGGTCGAGCTGGCCGGTGTTGCGGTTTTGGGATCGGTATCGGCTGGGGGACAACGACTGGGCGCGGGTGGAGGTTTCGACCGACGGGAGCGGCTGGGTGCCGGTGTATGGGGCCTATGGGGTGCAGGGGCAGTGGCGGGAGCAGAGCATTGATTTGTCGCCGTGGAAGAACCAGAGCAACCTGCGGATACGGTTTCATTTGTTCACCGACGGGGGCGGGACCGAGGATGGGTGGAGCGTGGATGATTTGGCGGTGGAGGAGCACGTGCCGGTGGGGGTGGGTCTGCCGTTTGTGGAGGGGTTCGAGGCGGGGCTGACCAACTGGCTGCACAGCAGTTGGGCGGTGGACACCAATGCCCCTTACGGCGGGGACCATGCGGTGCGGGATGTGCCGGGGCGGATGAATCCGGACACGCAGTATGGGCTGGTGCTGGGTGGGGAGTTGAACCTGGTGGGGGCGGTCAATCCGCAGTTGGTGTTTTGGGTGAAGGGGCAGTTGTGGTATCGGTCGCGGTTTCGGGTGCAGTATTCGACCGATGGGGGTTTGAGCTGGCCGGAGTTGGGGGGGCTGAATCATGATTGGAACGCGGACTGGACGCGGCTGCAGGTGAGTTTGCAGGGGTTGACCAACCGGGTGGTGCGGCTGCGGTTTGTGACGTGGAACGAGTATGGGACGGCTCCCGCGCAGCGGCTGGGGCTGGACAACGTGGTGATCGAAGAACCGCCGCCGCCGGTGGTGCTCGACCCGCCGTCCGACCTCACACCCGCCTCGATGCGGTTGAGCTGGAATCAGACGGGGATTCCAAACTTCAAGGCCTACCGGGTCTATCGCAGCGAAACGCCGGACGTGACCGAAAGCTCGACGTTGCTGGCCGTGATCACCAATCGGGCCACGACCACGTTCACGGACACCGGTCTGATGGGGCGCAAGACCTATTACTATCGCGTCTATCTCCACAACCAGAACGACACCGGCATCGGCTCGAACCTGGCCTCGGCCATGACGACCGGCGTGCCGTTGCCGTTCCTGGACAACTTCGAGACCAACCAGTCCGGTTGGACGCTCACCGGCACATGGACGCTGTGGCCCGGCGCGGGCCGGAACGGCTCGGCCGCGCTGGTGGATTCGCCGGGCGATTATCCCAACTACGCCTCGCATTACGCCCAGGTTGCCGTGGACCCGCGCGGCCTGAGCTGGCCCGTCCTGCGGTTCTGGGACCGGCACGTCTTCGCCAACAACGATTGGGGCCGGCTGTTCGTCTCCGGCGACGGCGGCGCGAGCTGGACCTATGTGTATGGCGTTTCGTCCAGCCGCACGGCCTGGGCCGAGCAAAGCATTGACCTTTCGCCCTGGAAAAACTCCGCCCAGGTCTGGCTGCGATTCCAGGTCCACACCGACGGCGGCACGCAGGACGACGGGTGGGCGCTGGACGACCTGGCGGTGAGCGAGCACACGCCCGGCCCGGCGGTCTATGCGTTCTTCGAGGGCTTTGAAAACGGCCTCAGCAACTGGCTGCACTCCTCCTGGACGGTGGATACCAACCTGCCGTTTGCCGGCCAGTTCGCCGTGCGCGACACCGTGCCGCCCCAAATCCCGCCGGACACGCAACTGGCGCTGGTGCTTAATCGCGAGGTGAACCTCAGCAATGCGGTGAATCCGCTGCTCACCTTCCAGGTGCGCGGCCAGCTCTGGTATCGCACCCGGTTCCGCGCCCAGGCCTCGACGGACGGCGGCGTCGGTTGGAGCGACCTCGCCGGGCTGAACTACAACTGGGATCAGAACTGGACGCGTTTCCAGGTGCCGCTGAACAGCTACACCAACCGCACGATTCGCCTCCGGTTCATCGTGTGGAGCGAGTACGGCACTGCGCCAGATCAAGACCTCTTCCTCGACAACATTGGCATTGGTGAGCCGGCCCCCGGCGCGCCAACGTTGGCCGCGCCCGCCAATCTTGCGAGCGTGACCATCGTCCGGCCGACCCTGGCGGTGACCAACGCCGTGGATTTCCAGGGCGACGCGCTCGCGTACCGCTTCGAAGTGTATGCCGACGCGGCGTTGTCGAACCTGGTGGCCCAGGTGCCGGTGGTGGCGTCCGGTCCCGTCGTGACCAGTTGGCAGGTGGACACCGACCTGCCCAACAACGCGCAATACTGGTGGCGCTGCCAGGCCAGCGACGGCACCAACACCGGTCCGTGGATGGCCACCGCCACCTTCTTCGTCAATGAAATCAACCACCCGCCCTTCGCGCCGGTGGTGGCCGGGCCGCCCGCCGGGCTGGTTCTCACCAACCTGGACGTGCTGCTGCTGTGGTTCCCGTCGGCCGGCGACCCGGACGAGGGCGACCGCGTGAACACGTATCACCTGCAGGTGGCGGCCGATCCGGCCTTCGCCGCGCCCGTGATCAACGTGACGAACATCCCGGCGGTGGAAGTTCCGCCCGGCTCCAACTGGGTGTTGACGTTGCCGCTCAACAGCCTGCCCGGCGCGGAGAATCTGGTCTGGCGCACGCTGTATCATTGGCGCATCAGCGCGCAGGATTTGCGCGGCCTGAGTTCCGCCTGGTCGGCGGCCAGCCCCTTGCAATACGGCCCGCCCGCGCCCCTCCCGGGCACGATCACGGCGTTCCGCCGCGGCGCCAACGGGACGATGACGCTGGAGTGGACCGGCGCCGCCGGCCGCGTGTTCGTCGAGTTCAGCCACAGTCTGAATCCGCCGCAGTGGTTCAGCGTTGCCGGTCCGCTCACCGGAACCAACTGGACCTTCGCGCCGGTGCCGGGAACAACCTCCGGTTTCTATCGGCTGCGGAGCGAGTGAACGCCGCACGGCGCGGCGGCCTTCTGGGGCGCCCGCCAGGCGCGAGTTGACCACGGCGGGGCGGCGCTTCGCAGGCCCGTGCCGAGCCGGCCCGGCACCGCTTGCGCCCACGGCGAGCGGAGCGGGCGCAACGGCAGTCCCGGAGAGAGCACTGTGGCCAACGGCCGCGGCTTTGCGTAGCATGGCGGGCGTGAAACGCATACTCTCATTGGGCGCCCTGCTCGGGGCATCGGTGGCCATGGCCTTGGATCCCGGCACACTCCCGGAAGTGGGGCTGGGGCTCGGCGGCAATGCCTACTGGAGCCATCCCGTCTTTGCCAACGCGCTGTGGAATGGCTCCGGCTGGCTGGAATTCGCCCCGGGTCAATGGGGGAACCAAGTCCACTTCGAGGGGAACCCGCAGTTCAATGCCAACGGTTTGCCGCAATACCTCAAGCCCGGCCTCAAGCTGCGGGCGGTGGTCTATGCGCTGCACGCCAATCCCGGCCCGCGGCCGGCCTCGTGGCCGGACCGCACCCGCCTGGCGCGCGGCAAAGTGGTCGTGACCTGGAAAGGCGAGGCGGATATTCGGGCAGACGGTGGGGTGTATGTCCAGGAGGAGTCGTCCGGCCCCTCCACCGGCAGCCTGGTTGACGGGCGGCGGGTCTATCGCTACAGCGGCAAGAGCCATCTGGGCTCGCTCACGGTTGACAGCGTCAACTCGAATCGGCCGCTGACCGATCTGAAGGTGTGGCTGCCGGACCCGGCCGACCCGATGA
>CAZVYG010000008.1:0-46446 GCA_964631605.1 uncultured Verrucomicrobiota bacterium | reverse complement strand
TCTGGCGCGGCTGGGGGATGTGTCCTGGGCGTTCCTGCGGTTCATGGACTGGAACGATACCAACGGCAGCCCGCAAAAGGACTGGGCCGACCGCCGACTCCCCGGCCACGTTTTTATGGGCGGCGTACTGAACCGGCGGGCGCCGGCCCCGGGTTTTCCAGGTGACCGCGGGACGGGCATTGCCTTCGAGCACATGGTGGCGTTGTGCAACGCGACTGGTCGGGACCTATGGATCAACGTGCCGCACCTGGCCACCGACGAGTTTGTGACCCGGCTGGCGCAGTTGATTCGCTTCGGCAGCGACGGGCTGCAACCCTGCACCAACGCGGCAGCAGAGCCGGTCCATTCGCCGCTGGCGCGGGAACGGCGGGTGTTCGTCGAGTATTCAAATGAAATCTGGTCCAGCGGCAACAGTTTTGCGCAGGGCAACTGGGCGGGGGACCAGGCTCGGGCGCTGGGCATCTCGAAGGAGCAATTCAATGCCCGGCGGTTCTGCCAGGTCTGGCGGATTTTCCAGAACGTGTTTGCCGGCGAGACCGGGCGAGTGGTTCGCGTCGCCGCCGTCTGGACCGGCATGGAAGCCTATACCCGCAAGTTTCTGGCTGAAATCGCCGCCTATGGCCCGACCCTCAATCCACCCCAAACCGCGGATGTGGTGGCGCCAACGACCTACTTCGGCAACGGCATCCAGGACTGGGTGTATGCCCGGGCCCGGCAGCAGGCCGGGTCCGCCGATCCGTGGTTCTTCACCGCGGACCTCTACACCAACCGCGGCGCGGTCAAACCGGTGTCCGTGCCGGCAAGCGATGAGTACTGGCAAAGCCCGGCCGTGATGCGGCACCTTCAAGAAACGTTCTCCGAATGGAAGCGTCGGTTGCTGGGGGCCTCCACACAGAGCGGCGGCGGGCCGGATGCAACCGGGATCGGCTGCGGCTTCGATTACTGGCTGCGCGAGGCGATCACCAACGCTTTTGGCGCGCCGAGGCCCTTGGTGTCTTACGAAGGGGGTCCATCCATTTACACCGATTACCTGGATTCCGGCGACCCGCGGGATGCGGGCATCACCACTTTTATGGAGCTGCTCAACCGCCAGCCGCAGTTCCGCGAGGTTTACCGCATCCACCTTAATCTGGCCAAAGCCAAGGGCCTGCGGACGCACGGCGCGTTTGTGGACGTGAGCGCCTGGGGCCGCTATGGGCAGTGGGGTCATCTGGAATACCTGGACCAGCCGCCCGCCGAGGCGGTGAAATGGGATTTTCTCGTGCATTGGCCCGGCGAAATGGCCGGCTTGCGGCCTGTGGATGAGCCCCGCGGCTCGGCCCCGGCGTTCCTCACCGCTGCGAAACTGCCCCCCTCGGTGTGTGGCAAGCCCTACACCCGGGACCTGCTCGCAACAAACGGGGATGGAGCGCTGGCAGTGGAAGTGGTGGACAAACTGCTGGTGCCCGGCCTCTCCATTGCCCCCTTGTCCAACGGACTCCGGCTCTCGGGAACACCCACCGTGCCGGGGGAGAACCACCTGATGGCCCGGGCGCGGGACGGGGATGGCGACCCAGCCTGGCGCACCTTCTTTTTCCGGACGGTGGGTGGGCCGGGTGTGGTGCTCGAATGCGATTTCGACGGCGCCAACCCGGCCCGCAATCTACCCTGGACGAACGCCTTTGCGGTTGAAACCGGAGTGAAATGGTCCGGCTGGGAAGCGGGCGGGGGCATCCTTGCCGCCGCGGGCGCGGACGCCTTGGTGTGGTCGCAGAACCAGCCGGCTAACGAGGCCGAGTCCTCCCTGGCGCGGGCCAGGGACGAGGACGAGCACTGGCGGTTCGTGCTGGCGCCCGCCGAGCCGCTTGATTTGCGCAACGCCGAGGTCCGCTTCACTATGCGCCGGCTTGACTATCATGCGCCGCGCCGCTACGCCGTGTTTACCGGTGTGGGCGGGTTTGCCGCCGGCGCGGAGGTGTTTGACACCGGCCGCTTCACCGACCTCACGGACCGCGAGTTCGCTTTCAAGCTGCCGGATAGCGAGGCGTATGCCCGGGTGGCCGGCCGCTTCGAATTCCGCCTGGTGGGGTACGCCGGGCAGTACGGCGGCCACAAGACCAGCCTCCGCGCGTTCCGGCTCGCCCGGACACCCGCCTCCGCGAGGTGAGCGCAAGGCGGCCGGAGGCTCCCGGCAAAATCCGCTTTGACCCCGCCGCAGGGGCTACATAGGTTGCCGGAGTGCAAACCGGCGAAGCGAGCATGGCCGAGACGGCGAGCGTTGCGCGGGGGGCGGGAGCGCCCCTGCCGCGATCCTTTTCGCACTTCCTGGGGCACCGGATGTTCCATTTTCTGCTCACGACGCAGGGATTGGGCGCGTTTGCATTGATCACGTTGGGGGTGATTCTGAAGAAGTGGCGGGTGGCGCGGAAGGTGGTGTGGCCGGGGGTGTACCGTGAGATTGCCCGCGCCGGGCTGCGGTTGTTGCCGATGTTTCTTTATCTTTCCGCGGCGCTGGGGTTGGTGATCATTGGTCAGAGCGTGTCGTGGTTGACGCGGGTGGGGGCGATTGAATACCTGGGCGCGATCATGGTGCTGGTGGTGGTGCGGGAGTTGGGCCCATTGATGGCGGCGCTGTTGGTGCTGGCGCGGGTGGGAACGGCCAATGTCATCGAGTTGGGGACGGCGCGGGCCATGGGCGAGGTGGAAGCGTTGGAAGCGCTGGGGATAGACCCGGTGCATTACCTGGTGGCGCCGCGCGTGATCGGAATGGCGGTGGGGGTGTTTTCGTTGACGGTGTATTTGATCCTGGGGGCGCTGGTGAGCGGTTATGTGTGGGCGTTTGTGCAGGACGTGCCATTGCTGCCGGGCGATTATTTCCAGCAACTGGCCGGGGCGCTGAGCTGGCCGGATTTCGTGCTGCTGGGCCTCAAAACCACGGCGTTTGGTTTCATCATCGCGGTGGTCACTTGTTATCACGGTTTGGCGCAGCCCCTGCGGCTGGAGGAGGTGTCGGCGGCCACCGTTCGCGCCGTGGCTCAAAGCGTGATTGTGTGCGCGCTGGTGGACGCGCTGTTCATTGTGGTTTACCTGACCATCTGATGTCCACGCCCCCCCACAGCGCCGCCAGTCCGGTGATGGTGATGGAGAGCGTCACTGCCGGCGCGTTGCGGCAGCCGGCCAAACCGGTGGCGGTGGGCGTAAACTGGGAGGTTCGGGCGGGCGACTACTGGGTCATCGGCGGCCTGCAGGGCGCGGGCAAGACGGATTTGCTGATGCTGGCGGCCGGGCTGCTGCCGCCGCTGAGCGGGAGCTATCGTTTCCTGGGGGAGCCGATGCCGATTTTTGACGAGGGGCGCCTGGCGCACCGGCTGCGGCTCGGGGTGGTGTTTGACACCGGGCAGTTGTTCAACCACCTGACGGTGGCCGAGAACCTCGCCCTGCCGCTGCGGTATCATCAGAACCTGTCGGCGGGGGAGGCGGCGGCCCCGGTGCGGGAATTGCTCGAGTGGTGCGGTTTGGAATCGCGGGCCGACACGACGCCGGGCACGCTGGGGAGGAACTGGGCGAAGCGAGCGGGGCTGGCCCGGGCGCTGATTTTAAAGCCGGAATTGCTGCTGCTGGACACGCCGATCAGCGGGTTGGATTTGCGGCACACGCATTGGTGGCTGGACTTCCTGGAGCAGTTGCACGGCGGCCACCCGTTCCTGGGGGGGCGGCCGGTGACGTTGGTGGCCACCGCATCCGATCTGCGGCCCTGGAAAGGGCGGGCGCGGCAGTTCGCGGTGCTGCGGGAGGACCGCTTTGCGGTGATCGGGGATTGGGCCCAACTTGAGGCCGCCAGCCGCGATTTGGCGCGCGAACTCGGGGCCGGAGAGACCGGCGGCGATTGACGAGCATGAAAGAATTTGAAATGGTGCGGGCTTCCGGAATGAAAAACGGCATCACGATGCCAGCCTCCAGTCCGCCGGCCAGGGCGGCGCAAGCGTTATGGCGCTCCAGGACCTGACCCCTCAATTACGCACGCGGCTCAGCCGCATGGAACGGGCGGTGGGCTGGTTTGTGGCCCTGGCCATCGGGCTGCTGCTGTTTGGATTTGCGTATTACCTCTATAGCACCGCCCAGCGCAAAGGGTGGTTCAAAACCAAGGCGCCCTATTTCACGTTCACGGACCGGGCCACGGGCCTGAAAGTCGGCGACCCGGTGCGGCTGATGGGCTTCGACGTCGGGCAGATTACGCGGATTGACGCGCAACCGGCGGATGATTTTCGCTACAATGTCTATCTGGAGTTTGAAATCCAGTCTCCCTATTACGGCTACCTATGGACCGAAGGCTCGCGCGCCAAGGTCACGACGGCGGATTTTCTGGGAAAACGGCAACTGGAGGTGACCAAGGGCATCGGCGGTTATCCCACCTACGTCTTCAACCCCTTGAGGACGGTGACTCCCGCCCAGGCGCGGCTGCTGCCGAATCTCTCGCAGTGGGCCTTTGGCCAGGAAATCCACCACTCGGACAGCATTGACCTGGTCGCGCGCCCGTTGGAGCCGCTTTCGGAAGCAAAGTTGGACGAGCTGCAGCGAATGGGCGTCGCCTCTTTTACCGTGCTGGACCGCCGGGAGACGCGCAAACTGATGACCGGCATGTGGCACGACAAGGAGAGCCGCTACGTTCCTTACGTTCGAGGCACCAGCTATTGGCTGCTGTCCGACGAGTCTCCCGCCGTGACCGAACGGCTGGAGCGACTGGTCGCCCAGGTGGAAAAGGCGCTGCCGGGCGTGCTGGCCCTGACCAACCAGCTTGGCGCTGTGCTCTCCAACACGGCCAGCCTGACCGCCCATCTCGACGAGATCGCGCAAAGCGCCCGGCCGGCGGTGAGTAACCTTGCGGTGCTGACCGCCGAGCTGGACCGGCCGGGGGCGCTGGGGGAATGGTTGCTGCCGACCCATCTCAATCGTCAGTTGGGATTCACCCTGGACCAGGCGAGCAACACGCTGGGCCAGGCGGGCACGACCCTGGCCAGCGCCAACACCAATTTGAGCGTTTTGGCAGCCAACCTCAACCGTTCCCTGGACAACCTTGCCGAGATTACCCGCAGTTTGAATCAGCAGGTGCAGGGCAGCACCAACATGCTCCCGGCCATCTCCGAGGCTGTCACGCACGCGGATGAACTGATCCAGGGGCTCAAGCGCCATTGGCTGCTGCGCTCAGCCTTTCGGACCCCCGCCACCAACGCTCCGCCCGCTCAGCCACCGCTGCGCTCGCCCAAAGACCCCCACCGCTGACGCTCGGGGCGGGTCGTTCTGGTGGACAGGGTTGGGTGCCAGGACAAAAAAACAAGCGCGGCTCAGGAGGGAAAACAAGGCGGTGGAAACTTAACAACAGGGGGCCGGCCGCGCAAGAATTTAATCGTTCAATTGAAAACTTTCCCTCTGGCATTCGGCCTGCGCCCAGTGCAGGGTGAACGTTGAAAAACGGCAATCGTTCCCGCGGACTGAGGGGCGGTGGCCGGCGCTGGAACCATGGTCTCGCAGACGCAACTGGCATTGAACGACGCCGCCGAGTGGCTGGGTGATTGGCACCCTTTGGCGGAGCAGTTGGGCTGCGCCAGCGACGTGGTCTGCGCGCGGTCGTTGGCGTCGTGGCCGTGGCTTCAACCGATGCAAAATCGGGATTCACTGCGCCGTTTTCTGGTTCGATACCACGAGGAGATACTCAAGCCGTTGGAGTGGCGCGCCATTCGGGTGGCGCACCGGCACGCGGAACGGAACGAGTTGCGCGAGCTGATCGAGTTCGACCGGGCGCTGGGGCGGCGGCCGACATTTTCTGAATTCACACGCCCGAGCCGGCGGGTGGGACGGGTCCAGCTTGGCAGGCTGCGCCCGCTGCGGGATCACCGCTTCGTTCAACGCTACCTTCGGGCGGTGGAAAGCCGGCGGGCAAACGGCTGGCACACCCTGGTTTATGGTGTCACGCTGGCGGTTTATTCCATTCCGCTCTGCCAGGGGTTGCTGGGTTACGCCCACCAAATCACGCGCGGCTTCATTTATGCCGCGGCCCGAAGCCTGCAACTGTCCGAGCACGACTGCCGGGGCTTGTTCAACGAGCTTTGCGGGTCGCTTCCCGCGGCGCTGGAGCCTCGGGAATTCCCGCCGCAGGTGGTGGGCGGCCCCGGCTGCGGACGCGGCTAACCCCGCGTGGTTCCAACGCAGGCGCGGCAGGCGCGTTGCGCTCATTATTCGCCTGATTTTGTTCTTGACGGCATTGGCGCGGCTGGTAAACTGGAGTTAATTCCACGCATTCCATGAACCCAGGCCCGGCAGAGGCGCCAGGGCGGATGTTTTCCCTGCGCAGCATTGTCCGGTTGCAGGCGCGGAGGCCCAGCAATGGACCACGAACAACCTTCTGGCCGGCCGCATTGACGATGTGCGCACCTACAACCGCGCCTTGTCCGAGCGGGAAATCGCCTGCGTGTGCTCCGGGACACCCTGGCTCAACAGCACGCGCACCAACGACTAAACCACCGTCTCCTGGCCCGGGCCCGCCGAGGGCTGGGTCCTGGAAGCTACCGCGGCGCTGCCCAATCTGGCCGCACCCTGGCCGCAAATCCCGCCGCCCCATCAGACCAACGGCGCGAACCTCCAGTTCGTCGAGCCGGCGCCGACCGGGAACAAGTTCTATCGTCTGCACCGGCCATGACCATCACCATTTGGGCGGCGCTCGCGGCCGTCCACGAGTGCCCTCCCCACAGCCTCCAAACGCAACACTCAACCCACAAGAATGCATGAAAACACCCGTCCACCCCAATCTACGTCGCCTGGTTTTGCTATGCGGCGTCATCGCGCTGTCCCTGGCCACCTGGAATCTTAAGGCGGCCGACTTGTCTTCCAGCTTTGACCTTGGCACCGAGGACTGGCGCGCCAGCGACACCAATGCGGTGCTCACCTGGCAAAGCTCCGGCGGCGCGCCGACCGGCTATCTGAGCGGCGGCCGTCCGGGTTCGACAAACCTCTGGTACTTTGTTTCGCCATCCGCCTGGGCGGGCAACTGGTCCGGCTACAAGGTGCTCAAGTTCGATCTGGCCATCCCCAGCCGCCACTACCCGGACACTGACCGCGCCGGCATGGTGGTCATGGTCGGCACCAACGGCGCCCAGATGACATGGACAGCCTCCACGCCACTTTGGACGTGGACGCATTACGAGGTGGACCTGTCCCCTGCAGTCTTCAACGTGGATTCGGTCACGTTTAGTAACATCATCACGGGCGTCGCCGAATTGCGCATCCTCGCCGAATTCACCACTGTCGCCGAGACGGTCGGGCTGGATAACGTCCTGGTAACCGCCACGCCGCCGGAGGCGCATGAGACCGATCTGGTGTGCCGCTTCACCGACGAGACGATTCAAGGCTGGCGCCCCGTGGACGACGTCACGCTCAGCGTCATCGAAGAAGGCCGGCCAAGCTTTGCCCTCAAAGGGGATGACCGGATGGATGGGCTCTGGTGGAAGGCTGCCACGCCGATTGCCTGGGCGGGCGACTGGCGGCAATTCAAACAGCTCAGCTTCGACATGCGCTGGACGGGCGGGGCGTCTCAGCCAAACGTGGAACTGGTGCGCATCTTCGGGGCGAATGGGCAGACGCTGAGCTGGTCCAATTCCCTGACCTCCGGGGTTTGGACGCACCGCATCGTGCCGCTGACGGCGGAAAGTTTCGGCGTCAGCGCGGCGACTCTGGAAGCGACGCTGGCCCACGTCAGCGAGATGTGGATCATCGGCGAATTCGGCGGGGGTGACGACATTGTTTACCTGGACAACATCATCCTGTCCACCGGCGTCCCTGCCCCGGCGCAGCACACTCAAAACCTCCTCGCCCGTTTCGACTCGGGCCGCGAGGGCTGGGTGGGCTACGACAACTGCACGGCGACCTGGGATCCGACCAACGGTATTTCGGGTGGCGCTTTGAAGTCGGTGGACGCCGGCAGCGGCACCGCCCGGTTCCAATCGCCCGATGCCTGGATAGGCGACTGGCGGGCGTTCAAAACGCTCCGGTTCATGCTGCGCGTGGGAGCCAACCGACGCGCCGACTTCAGCACCACCGTTTGGATCGCCACCTGGAACGGCAGCAACCTCAATCTCACCCTGCCCAAACCCTTCCACTCCTGGACGCCTTACACGTTGGACCTCACACCGCAGACTTTCGGCGTCGGCACCAACGAGTTCGACGCCATCATGCAGGATGTCGCGTGTCTGTGGATCAGCGCAGACCTGATCAACGGCACCGGGGCGGCCGACACCACCTGGCTCGACAACGTGATGCTGCTCACCGAGGCCGGCCCGGGTCTGCCGCCCGACCGCGTTTCGGCCTTTGACGCCGGTCACGAGAACTGGCGCTACGGCGGATGGGACACGAGCATGGCCGACTGGACCTTCAGCGGCCTGGCGCCGTGGTACGCCACGGGCGGCAATCCCGGCGGCAACCTGCAAAACACTGACACGGCCTCCTGGACGTGCTGGCTCACGCCGGAGGCCTGGGCCGGCGACTGGCGTGGCCTGCAATCCGTCTCGTTCGATTTCAAGATCATGCAGGGCTCGGCGCTTTTTGAAACCCGGATGATCTCGATCTGCTCGCCGTGGACAAACCTTCACGCCAATGTGGCGACCCTGCCTATGCCGGGCCAGTGGATGCACTACGAGTTTGCGCTGACGCCTGCCACCTTTGGCGTCCCGGCGGAAACCTTCGAGCAAGTAATGCGGGACGTGGCGTTTCTGGGCATCCGCAGCGAATGGATTGATGGCACAACCGAGCGCGAGGCGCTCGACAACTTCCGCCTCTCGAAGGCCCCGGACGCCTACTGGGATTGGATTGACGACTACTTCACCGGCGCCGACCTGGCCAACGAGCAGATCGCCGGCAAGCTGGCCGACCCGGATGCCGACGGTATGAGCAACTGGGACGAGTACACCGCGGACACCGACCCCACCGACGAGGACGACTTCCTGCGCATCGAACGCATCTCGGTTGCCGGCACGAACTGCCTGTTGGAATTCCACAGCCGGGCAGGCCGGCTTTACGGCATCGTCGCCAGCCCCACGCTGACGGCGTCGAACCTCTGGACGTCGGTGACCAATGATATTCCGGGCACCGGTGCGCTGCTGGCCGCGCCCGTCCCCATCACCGGCACGCAACGCTTCTATCGCCTGCAAGTCCGCTTGAGCCCATGAACATTTCCTCGAACTCTGCCTTCACACCTGCTCCGCCGCCACTGGCGCAACCGCCGGGGCTTTGTCCCCTGGCCGCAAGGGCCGCCGCCCTACCAGGCCAGCGCCGGCGTCATTTCCGTGACCGTCACGAACACGCCCGCAGTTGGAAATCAGTTCTTCCGCCTGCAACAACCTTGAACTCCGTGGCCTCAACCTCGAACTCGAACGTTCCATGAAAACCAAGAACTCAACCACGTTCGTCCCGCTTCTGACTCTGGCTGTCTTGTGCGCTTTCACGGCGCTGCCTGGGCGGGGTGCGTTCCTCTACGTGGACGCCAACAGCACCAACCCGATTCCGCCTTACACGAACTGGGCCACCGCCGCGATCACGATTCAGGCTGCGGTGGACGCGGCGTCCGCCGGCGACGAGGTTTGGGTGTGGAGCGGCGTGTACAGCAACGGCTTCGGGGCCAACGCCCCGGTGCCGGGCAACTCCAACCGGGTAACCATCGCCAAAGCGATTACGGTCCAAGCTTATTACGGCCCGGAAACCACGATCATCGAGGGTGCCGGGCCGCTGGGACTCAACGGCGTGCGCTGCGTCTATCTGACAAACGGCGCTGCGCTCCGGGGTTTCACCTTGCGGGGAGGGACGAGCGTCTCGTTCAGTGGAGCGGTGGGCGGGGGCGGGGCGTTCGTGACGGGCGGCGGGCGTGTGGAGGATTGCATCATCACGAATTGCGAGGCGACGTTCGGCGGCGGGGTGTTCGTGAGCGGAGACGGGCTGGTAATCGGGAGCACGGTGATCAGCAATCGCGGCGGCGACGGTGGGGGTCTCTACCTGTATGGCACCAACGCGAGTGCCCGGGAATGTTTCATCGCCAACAACGCAAATGCCCAACATGGTGGCGGGGTATATGTTCGCCAAGCAGGCTGGCTCGACACCTGCACCATCCAAGGCAACTTGACCGACAGCAGGGGCGGCGGCGTCTATCTGTCTGGCGGTGGCGCCATGACCAATTGCTTGGTGCAAGGGAATCGCTGCGGCCACTCCGGCGGCGGCGTGCAATGCTACCAAGGCGGGCTGGTGGACCGGTGCCGGCTGTTCGACAACGTGGCCGAGGGCATCGGCGCCGGATACGGCGGGGGTCTGGCGCTGTATCAGGGTGGTTGGGGACGCAACTGCCTCATCCTCGGGAACTGCGCCTTTTACTGCGGCGGCGGCGTGGTCCTCTCTTACACTGGGGTGCTCGAGAACTGCACGGTCTGTAACAACCACACCCGGAGCATCGCCAGCTACGCCGGCGGGGGCGGAGTGTGGTGCCAATACCTCGGGGACAAGCTCATCCGCAACTGCATTATCCGGAACAACGCCAGTGTGGCCGGGCCGCAGAACTGGGGTTTAGACGCGGGACCCGCGCTGTTCGAGTATTGCTGCACGACGCCGACCAACGGGTTACCGGGCGGCCTGGGCTGCTTCGATGCGGATCCGCTGTTCATGGACCCTGCT
This sequence comes from uncultured Verrucomicrobiota bacterium, assembly GCA_964631605.1. Classification (GTDB taxonomy): domain Bacteria; phylum Verrucomicrobiota; class Verrucomicrobiia; order Limisphaerales; family UBA8199; genus JARKQH01. The sequence goes on along the minus strand of CAZVYG010000008.1, from coordinate 35,763 downwards.
GCTGGCATCTACGGGCTGCAACTCACCTCTCCGTGCCGGGACGCCGGCATCAACCAGGCGTGGATGACCGATGCATTCGATCTGCCTGGCCGCAACCGCGTCGGGAATGGCGTGGTGGATCTTGGAGCCTTTGAAGGGGGGATCGCCACGCTCCACGTCTGGACCAACAGCCCCCTGCCCACACCCCCGTACGAGTCGTGGGCAACGGCCGCTCACACCATCCAGGACGCGGTGGATGCGGCCATCAACTTCGATCTCGTGCTGGTCACGAACGGATTCTACACCTCCGGCGGCGCCGTGGCCGAGGGGTCCCTGCTCACCAATCGCGTGATGGTGGACAAGGAGATTCGGGTCCAAAGCGTCAACGGCCCCGCGCACACTTTCATTGTCGGGCAGGGAGTCGGCCCCGGCGGCACGAACGATGGCGACGGCGCCGTGCGGTGTGCCTACTTGAAGAAGCGTAGCGGCGCCTCGTTATGCGGCTTCACGCTCACGAACGGCCACACGCGATTCTTTCTAGAGCGGCCTGCCGACGAGGCGCTTGCCCATGACCGCTATGGTGGTGGTGCATGGGGGCCGGGGTTTCTTCACACTCGTGGTTTCATTTCGAACTGCGTCGTCACTGGCAACTCGGCTTACTATGGTGGAGGCGTGGCCCTTGCGCTACCCTTACGTTCCATGGTCACTGGTAACACCGCCTATTATGGTGGCGGCGTTTGCGATAGCTTGCTGGACGACTGCATCGTCTCGGGCAACTACGCGATCTCGAATGGAGGAGGGTTTTGGGAAGGGTATGCCACCGACACCTTGATAGTCAGCAACATTGCCGCGGCTGCGGCAGGAGGAGGCTTTTCGGCACATTTCGTCGGCTGCACGGTGTGCTACAACACCGCCAGAACAAGCGAAGGGGGTGTGGACAGGTCCACCCGTGCCCACACCTGCATCATCTATTACAACACGGCGCCCGTGAGTCCGAACTATCCTTCGGATCCGACAACGGAGCGGGGGTTGCGCTTTTGCTGCTCCTATCCATACGACCCAGCCTACCCTTACCCGATGGTCACGAATGAACCCGCCTTCGTGGACATGGCCACAGGCGATTTCCGACTCCGTTACGGTTCGCCCTGCATTGACGCCAGCACAAACACCTGGATGATGCCGGAGACTGACCTCGCCGGTCTGCCGCGGCTGATTGACGGAGATCTCGATGGTACAGCCACCGTTGACCTCGGCGCCTACGAATACAACCCCGCCACCTACGACACCGACGGCGACGGCATGGCCGACGGTTGGGAGCATGGCTACGGGCTGAATCCCACCAACGCCACCGATGCCGCCCAAAACCCCGACGCCGACCCGCACACCAACCTGGAGGAATACCTCGCGGACACCAACCCGACGAACGACCTGTCCTATCTTCGCATCGTCGCGCTTTCCAACCTGCCGCCGTGGACGGTCTATTTCTGGCCCTCGTCCTGGAGACGCTTCTATACGCTGGAGTCGAGCACGAACCTGACTACGACCGCGTGGAGCAATGTGGCCGACCAGGTGCGAGTGCCGGGCCGTAGTATCGGCACGCAGTCCTTAAGCGACACGAACAGCGGCGGCTTGCGCTTTTACCGCGTGGGCGCCAGCCCGTGAATCCACGCCCCGACAGCAGGAGGCGAACTCATCATGCACCGCAGAGTTCCAGAATCCTGGCCATGCAGGCGGGAATGGAGTGCGTGGGAGGAGCGTTTCCCACCAACAGCCGGCCGGCCGGGTGAGACATGCAAACTTGCTGCCGAGCGTGGCCGCCCCCTGGCCGCAAATTCCGCCGCCCTACCAGACCAACGGCCCAAACCTCCAATTCATCGAGCCGGCGCCGACCGGGAACAAGTTTTATCGCCTGCACCAACCCTGACCAAAGAAAGGAGATTCGCTTGAACATCAAAACAACCCTGCTTGGGATCATCGCGCTGTATGCGGTCTCTGCGCCGGTGGCCACTTTGGCGCAGAACCCGACCTTGCTGACCACCATCAACAATCCCACGCCGGCGATCCGGGACCGATTCGGCTGGTCGCTGGCGGCGTTGAGCAGCGATCTGGTCGTGATTTCCGCGAAACTCGACGACACCGGCGCGCTGAATGCCGGGGCGGCGTATCTGCTCCGCACCAACGGCGCGCATCTGCTCACCTTCACCAATCCCGCGCCAACATCCGACGATGAGTTCGGCTGTTCCGTGGCGGTGCTGGGCCATGACCGCGTAATCATCGGGGCGTGGAAGGATGAGCGGGACGCCATGACGGATCTCGGGCTGGCCTATCTGTTCCGCACCAATGGCGCGCTGCTGGCCATCTTCACCAATCCGGTGCCGGTGAAATACGACTATTTCGGCTTCGCGGTCGCAGCCGTGGGCAACGACCGCGTCCTCATCGGCGCGTCTCAGGACGACACCGGCGCGGCGAACGCAGGCGCGGCCTATTTATTCCGCACGGATGGGACCTTGCTGACGACCTTGACGAATCCCGCTCCGGCGGCGGATGACGGCTTCGGTTGGTCGCTGGCGGCGGTGGGAAATGACCGGGTGCTCATCAGCGCGTATCAGGACGACACGGGCGCGACGGATGCCGGGACAGTATATTTGTTCAGCATTCCCGCGGCGAGCACACCGCGGCTGGCTGTTAATTTGAGCAACAGCGCGGTGATTGTTTCCTGGCCTTTGCCTGCCGAAGGCTGGGTGCTGGAAGCGACCAACGCCTTGCCCAATCTGGCCGCCCCTTGGCCACAGATTCCGCCGCCGTATCAGACCAACGGTGCGAACCTCCAGTTCATCGAGCCGTCACCGACCGGGAACAAGTTCTATCGCCTGCACAAACCGTGAAAGGAGCTCACCGTGAAACCACTCGTCAGCCTTCTCCTCATGACTCTTACCCTTGCTGCGGTGGTGGTTGCCTCCGCTTCCGCCCGTGCCGCACCAGTGGCGGTGGCAACGGCGTCCGGCATGGCACAAGCCATGCCTCAGCAATGGCCACCGTCCTCGGCGGTGTTCGTTGAAAACCGCGGTCAATGGCCGAATCCCAGCGTCCGCTACCGGTTGAACGGTCGCGGCGTGAACGTGGCGCTGCGCCAGCAGGGGGTGGATATCCGTCTGGCCGGTCCCGGAGGGGCGGTGAAATTCTCGGTGCGTTTCGCCGACGCACAGCGAACGGATCCGGTTGGGACTGCTCCCTCCCGTGAGGTCTTCCATTACTATGTGGGGCCATCTGCGCACTGGCGGGAGAATGTCCCTGCCTGGAACGCCGTGGTTTACCGCAAGCTCTATCCTGGGATTGACCTGCGGCTCACCCCGCGTCCCACCGGGCTGAAGTATGAATTCCACGTCGCGCCGGGCGCGGATTGGCGCGCCGTCAAGGTTCATTACGCGGGCGCGGAACGCCTGGAACTGCGGGCGGACGGATCGCTGGCCGTCCATTTGCGGAAGGAACTGCCGCCCTTGGTGGATGGCGCCCCCGTTTTCTACCAGGAACGCCACGGACAACGCATCCTTGTCCCCGGCCGGTTCGCACTGCTGGATGCCACCACGTGCGGCTTCGTCATTGAGGGTAACCATGATCCTGCTCTGCCGTTGGTGATTGATCCCGTCATCGAGTGGGGCAGCTATGTTCACGAGCCCTCAGTCATCGGCGGACCCAGCGCCCTTGCGGTGGCCACGGACAGTGCCGGCAATGTGCTGCTCACCGGCGAATCGCCCTGCTTCGTCACCAAACTCAATCCGGCGGGTGCGCATGTCTGGACGGCGTATTTTCCGTCCAACTACACCGGCCGCGCCCTGGCCTTGGACGGCTCGAACAACGTCATCGTGGGTGGTTTCAGTGCTCCCGGATCCGACGTGAACGGGTTTGTGACCAAGCTGGACGCCGCCGGACTGCATCAGTGGACGCATACCCCGCGCGGAGGCGTGAACGGTTTGGACGTGGACGACCAGGGCCGCACCGTCGTCGCGGGGCGCACCGGACCGCTCGCCGGGCCGACCGACGGCTACGTTGCTGTCTATGAAAGCGACGGTACCTTTGCCGGGGACGAAGTGCTCTACTACGAACCGTATCCCGAATTCCACATCAACACATCGGCCGCCTCCGACGTCCGGTGGGGCGGCCTGGGTGAAATCTACGTCACCGGCCATGGCGATTTCTGTTATCTGGTTGAGACCTTGCCAATGGTCTATGAGTGGGTCTGCAACTCGGCAACCTTCCTGGCCCGGTTACGGTCGGCGAATTGGTGGCAGCAAGTGGATTGGGCCACCGAGCCGCGGATGGCTCTGGATGCCGCTGGCAATATCATCCTGGCTAGAACGCACCTAGTCGCCCAAGGACCGAATGTTGCCAAATACTCGGGCATCAATGGAAGCCTGCTCTGGTCCGTCTGGCTCTCCGGATTGGGCCTGCCGGCCACCAACACGTGGAGTCAGGGCGTGGCCGTGGACGCCGCCGGAAACATCTTCCTGACCGGCTGGACCGAGTCCACCAACTGGGCCAGCGGCGGCTTTGACTCGCATCATCACGGCCGGCGCGATGCGTTCATCACCAAGTTGAGTTCCGCCGGGGCGCACGCATGGTCCGCCTATCTTGGGGGCACCAACCATGATGCCGGCTATGCCGTGGCCCTGGATCACCTCGGGAACCTCTACGTGGCCGGCGACACCTATTCCCCCAACTGGCTGGCCGGCGGATTCGACCCGACTTACTCCGGCCCGCACGATGCGTTCGTGGTCAAGATCCGGCCGGCGGCGAACCTGACGGTGAACCTCGGCCCCGCACCGGCGGTCACCATGGGCGCAAAATGGCGGCGGGTCGGAACCACGAACTGGCTCGAGGCGGGCAGCACCGAAGAGGCGGCGCCAGCCGGCCATCACCTCGTCGAGTTCCTGGAGCTGAGGGACTGGCGCGCGCCCACGCCCATCCCCGTGGACCTCGCCGACAACCAATCGCTTGTCCTCGACGCCACCTACATCCCCCGCAGCAGCGAATTGTCGTGGGCCAGTTATTTCGGCGGAACGAGTACGGACCACGGATATGGCGTCGCCGTGGACGCGCAGGGCAACGTGTGGCTTACGGGCGACACCACAAGCAGTCGGCCCTTCATTTCAAAGTGGAGTGCGGACGGTGCCTTGTTGTGGTCCACCAAGATCACCGATTTCCCCGGCCCCCACGCCGGCTTTGCGGTAACGAGCGACACCGAGGGCAACGCGATCGTGGTGGGAGTGACCCGGGGGGCCTATTGGACGGTGGGCGGTTACCAGACCAACTACGGAGGCAATGGGGACGGTTTTGTGGCCAAGCTCAGCCCCAATGGCGCGCCCCTGTGGTCCACCTACCTCGGCGGCACCAACTACGATTGCGCCTACGCGGTTGCAGTGGACGCGGCGAACAACATTCTGGTCACCGGTTACACCGCATCCAGCAACTGGGTCAGCGGCTCCCTGGATAACACGCACAATGGCGGCGACGATGCGTTCGCGGTGAAACTCAGTCCGTCGGGTGCGCACCTCTGGTCCACCTACCTGGGCGGAGCCAATACCGATCAAGGTTACGGCATCGCCACCGACCCGGCGGGCAACGTCATCGTGGCCGGGAGTACCTATTCCTCCGGGTGGGTGTTGGGGGGATTCGACAACACCTACAACGGCGGCAGCGATGCTTTCGTCATCAAGCTGAACCCCGCGGGCAGTCACCTGTGGGCGACGTATCTGGGCGGCACCAACAGCGACGGGGCAAACGCAGTGACAACCGACCCGGCGGATAACCTCCTGGTCACCGGCAGCACCAGTTCCACCAACTGGATCAGCGGCGGCTTCGATGAAACCTACAACGGCGGCTCTGATGCGTTCGTGTTCAAACTCAGCCCCGGCGGCCTGCCGCTCTGGTCCACCTACCTGGGCGGCACCAACGGCGATGCGGGCCGGGGTATTGCGTGCGACGCTGCCGGCAACGTGTTGTTGACGGGAACCACCTCGTCCGGGGGCTGGGCGGCGGGCGGACCCGATCTGGTCCACGATGGTGACAGTGACGCCTTTGTGGCCAAGCTCACTCCCGGGGGCGCGCACCTGTGGTCTGGTTACCTGGGCGGAACCAACACGGACCAGGGCGAGGCCATCGCCACCGACGGCGTCGGGCGGGTGGTGATTGCCGGCAGCGCCAAATCCCCGGGTTGGATGTCCAACGGTTGGGACACGAGCCACAACGGCGACTGGGACGCCTTTGTGGCGACCCTCACGGATCGGCCGCTTCCGCTGATCCGCATCCAGAGCATCGAGCGCGTCAGCGACAGCAGCTTCCGCCTCATCTTCACGGTCACGGCGGATCCACCGCCTGCACTGCAAGTGCAACGAACCCTTTCCCTGGCTGCGCCGGTGTCGTGGGTGCCGGAAACGAGTGCCATCATCACGCCGCTGGCTCCGGGCCTGTTCCAGGCCGACGTGCCCCGCCAAGGTGGCCAGTGCTACCACCGACTCCACAGACCTTAAACCTTCCTTCCCAAACCTAACGAGATAACTAGAAAGCTGAGACACCATGAAAACGAAACACATCCTCAGTATAATCGGGCTGCTGGTTGTGAGCGGCAGCCTTGCGGTCGCCTTGCCCCTGGGCACGGCTTTCACCTATCAAGGGCAGCTCACCGAGGCGGGGCAGGCCGCCAACGGAATCTACGATTTACGATTTGCGATTTACGATTCCGCCGGGGGTGGCAGCCCAATCGGAACTGCCCTCACCAACAGCCTGGTGGGCGTGAGCAACGGGCTGTTCACCACCACGCTCGATTTCGGCCCCGGCGTCTTCACCGGAGAAGAACGCTGGCTGGAGATTGGCGTGCGCACCAACGGCAGCGCCAGCGCATTCACGCCACTCTCGCCGCGCCAGGCGCTCACGCCTGCCCCCTACGCGTTGCACGCCCCGAGTGCGGGTAGCGCGGCGGCGGTGACCGGGCCGGTGTCCGCCAGCCAGCTCACGGGCTTCATTTCGTCCAACAACATCGGTGCGGGGAGCCTCACCACGGACATGCTCGCCCCGGGGGCGGTGGGGGCCGATCAACTCGCCGCGGGTGCCGTGACGACCACGGCGCTGGCCGACGGCGCGGTGACAGCGGCTAAAATGGCCACGGTCACCGTTCCCATGTCGCTGACCACCTTTACCAATCCCACGCCGGCACTCAACGACTACTTCGGCTATCCCATGGCGGTGGTGGGGACTGATCGAGTCCTGATTGGGGCGGTGGGTGACGACACGGGCATAACTGATGCGGGGGCCGCCTACCTCTTCAGGACCGACGGGACGTTGCTCACCACCTTCACCAGTCCCACGCCGGCACCAAACGACGGCTTCGGCTGGGCTGTGGCCGCAGTGGGGACGGACCAGGTGCTGATCGGAGCGTATCTTGACGATAGGGGTGCGCCCAATGCCGGGGCCGCGTTCCTCTTCAGCACGAACGGCACGTTGCTCACCACTTTCACCAATCCCACGCCGGCGGCCAGCGACAGCTTCGGCTATGCGGTGGCAGCGGTGGGAACGGACCGGGTGTTGATTGGGGCGCATCTTGACGACACCGGCGCAACCAATGCTGGAGCGGTGTATCTGTTCAGCACCGGGGGCGCGTTGCTCACGACGTTCACCAACCCCTCGCCCGCGGTCGGTGACGCGTTCGGTATTTCCGTGGCCGCGGTGGGAACCGACCGGGTGCTCATTGGCGCATGGCAGGTTGACACCGGCGCGAACAATGCCGGGGCCGCCTACCTCTTCAGCACGGACGGGACGTTGCTCACCACCTTCACCAACCCCGCGCCAGGAGACAGCGACTATTTCGGCCGCTCCGTGGCGGCGGTGGGAACCGACCGGGTGCTGATTGGGGCGCATCTTGACGACACGGGCGCAACCAATGCCGGGGCCGCCTACCTCTTCGGGACAGACGGGACGTTGCTCACCACCTTCACCAATCCCACGCCGGAAATGAACGACGGTTTCGGCTGGTCCGTGGTGGCAGTGGGAACTGACCGGGTGCTGATTGGGGCGGATCACGACGACACCGGCGCGACCAATGCCGGGGCGGCGTATCTCTTCCGCGCCAGCGGTGCGTTGCTGACCACCCTTGCCAACCCCACACCGGAACCCGATGACCGCTTCGGCAGTTCTGTGGCGGTGGTCGGTAGCGACCGGGTGCTGCTCGGAACGCTTGGCGACAACACGGGAGCGATCAAGGCCGGGGCAGCGTATCTGATCAGCCTCGAGTCCTACACGCCGGGGTTGGTGGTCGAGGGCGTGCGCCCTGGGGCCATCACCGGCGCCAGTCTGGCCGCCGGTGCGGTAACCGCTGCCGCACTGGCGGATCAAGCGGTGACCGGGTCCAAGATCGCCAACGGCGCGGTAACCACCGCGCAACTGGCCGATGGTACGGTGACGGCGGCCAAACTGCACACCGTCACCAACTGGTCCCTGACCCTCAGCCTGACCAATCCCACACCGGCGAACAATGATAGTTTTGCCAGTTCGGTGGCCGCTTGGGGGAGCGACTACCTGCTGGTGGGCACACCGGCCGATGACACGGGCGCACCGGACGCCGGGGTGGCGTACGTGTTCGACAGCAGCGGTACTCCAGTGGTCACGTTGACCCATCCCGCACCTGAAGGCGGCGAATCGTTTGGCGCCTCCGTGGCGGCAGGACAGACCGTCATGCTCGTTGGCGCGCCACGCGACAACGCCGGCGCCATCGGGGTCGGGGCTGCCTACTTGTTCGGCGCCGACGGCACGTTGCTGACCACCTTTACCAATCCGGTTCCGGCGGACTACGCCCAATTCGGCTGGTCTGTGGCGGTCCAGGGAATTGACCGGGCGTTGGTGGGTGCGCCGCAAGCCGCAGATTCCGCGGGCATGGCGTATTGGTTTCAGGCCAACGGCACGTTGCTGACCACGTTCACCAATCCCGAGCCGGCCAGCGGTGACGCCTTTGGTTATTCCATTGTGGCTGTGGGCGACGGCCATGTGCTCATTGGCGCACCGTTCGACGACACCGGCGCGCTGAATGCCGGGGCGGCCTACCTGTTCAGCACCAACGGCACGTTGTTGACCACCTTCACCAATCCCAGCCCGGTGCAGGACGACCAGTTTGGCCGCTCGCTGGCGGCGGTAGGAAACGACCGCGTGCTCATCGCGGCGCCATGGGATCACACCGGCGCTCCGAGCACGGGAATCGCCTACCTGTTCAGCACCAACGGCACGTTGCTGACCACCTTCACCAATCCCACGCCGGCCAGCGGGGAGAACTTCGGTTACTCCGTGGCAGCCTTGGGGAACAGTCGCGTGGTTATCGGAGTGTTGCGGGAATACACCTTCCCCAGCTATCCCGGGGCGGCGTATGTCTTCAACACCAACGGCCTGTTGCAGGCCACCATCGCCAACCCCACCTCGGACAACCTGGACCTCTTTGGCGGCGCGGTCGCCGCGGCGGGCACCGATCGGGTGCTCATCGGGGCGTCCTCCGATGACGCCGGCGCGCTGAATGCCGGGGCGGCGCATTTGTTTGAGTTGGAAAGCCACACGCCCGGCCTGGTTGCCGACGGCGTGCGCGCCGGTTCGATTGACACCCTCAGTCTCGCGAACGGCGCGGTGACGAGTTTCAAGCTTGCCTCAGGCGCAGTCGGTAGTGCCGAGATCGCTGACGGCAGCATCAGCGCGTCAGATATCAATGTCACCAGTTTTTCGACTGTGTTCTGGAAAACCGACGGCAACGCCGGGACTGCGGCGGGCACGCAGTTTCTCGGCACCACGGACAATCAAGCGCTGGAGTTGAGGGTGAACAACCTGCGCGCGCTGCGCCTGGAGGACAACGGCGACGGCAGCGACCAGAGCCTCACGCCGGACGGGGCGCCCAACGTGGTGGGCGGGTCGCCGGGGAACTTCGTGGCGGCGGGGGTCGTGGGGGCGACCATTGCTGGCGGCGGGGCGACCAACTTTGATGGTGCCGGGTGGACCAACGCTGTGCTCTCGGACTATGGGGCGGTGGGCGGCGGGTTGGGCAACCGCATTGATGGGGATTCGCTGGCCGCGGCTATCGCAGGGGGCCATTGGAACAACGTCGCCACCAAGGCCGATTACAGTGCCATTGGCGGGGGCTACTACAACAACATCGCGGCCAATGCGTGGTCTTCCACCATCGCAGGTGGCTACGCCAACGAAATCAGCACCTACGCCGCTCACAGCACGATTGGTGGGGGCTCGGCCAACAGAATTGCAGGCTATTTGTCGTATGCCACCATCGCGGGGGGCTCCAACAACAAGATCGACACCAACGCCTTCTTCAGCGCCATTGGCGGGGGCGCCGGCAATCGCGTTGGGGCTGAGTCGTGGTATGCTACGATCGCGGGGGGCGTCGGTAATGACATCGGCACCAACGCCCGACACGCAACCGTCTGCGGAGGCCTGGGCAATGGCATCGCGGCGAGTTCAGCGTCTGCCACCATCGCGGGGGGCTACGAAAACGAGATTGGCACCAACGCCAATTACAGCACCATTGGCGGGGGCAGCAACAACGTGGTCGCGTCCGCTGCGTTGTGTGCCACCATCGCAGGAGGCAGCGGCAACCAAATCGGCACGAATTCCCCTGGCAGCGTGATTGGGGGGGGCCGGGTAAACACGATTCAGACCGACGCCCGGTATGCGACAATCGGCGGCGGCAGCTTGAACATGATCCAGCGCGATGCCCAATATGCGACGATCGGTGGCGGCTACTACAACACGATCCAGACCAACGCCTGGTATGCGACAATCGGCGGGGGCTACGGGAACACGATTAAGTCCAACGCATACTACGCGACCATCGGCGGGGGCGAATTCAACTATATTCGGGCCATGGCATTCTGGGCGACCATCGGCGGGGGCGACGACAATTTGATTGAGGCCAACGCATTCTGCGCAACCATCGGCGGGGGCGACGACAATTTGATTCAGGCCGACGCATCCTCCGCGACCATCAGTGGGGGCAACCAGAACATGATTCAGACCGACGCACACTACGGGACCATCGGTGGAGGCGCCGACAACACGATTCAGACCAACGCATACTACGCGACCATCGGCGGGGGCTACGGCAACCAAATCGCGCGCGATTCTTGGTACGGCACCGTTGCCGGTGGGCACTTCAACTTTGCCGCCAACTACGCCTTTGCCGCTGGGCGCCGGGCCAAGGCCAACCATACCGGCGCGTTTGTCTGGGGCGACTCCACCGATGCGGATTTTGCCTCGACGGCCAACAACCAGTTCCTGATCCGCGCCTCCGGCGGTGTCGGAATCGGGACCGCCTCGCCGGCCGCACAGTTGCATGCCGTATCCTCGACCGGCAACGCCGTGTACGGGCTATGCTCAACTTCAGTCGCCAGCGGTGTGCTCGGCGAAAACCAGGCCCAGGGTTTCGGGATCGCCGGTCGGACCACCGGGACCGGCATCGCCGTGTTCGGAGACAATGCCGATCCCGCAGGGTGGGCCGGCTACTTCAGCGGCAACGTGCGCGTGACTGGCACGATCAACCCACCCAGCGACCGCCACGTGAAGCGCGACTTCGAGCCGGTGGACCCACGGGCGGTGCTCGAAGCCCTCGTTCGGATCCCGGTCCAATCCTGGGCTTACACCAACAACCCGTCGGTGCGCCACCTCGGCCCGGTCGCGCAGGATTTCCAGGCGGCCTTTGGCCTGGGCGCGGGCGATCAATCCATTGCCACCGTGGACGCCGACGGCGTGGCGCTGGCGGCCATCCAGGGGCTGAACCAGAAACTGGAAGCGGAAAACCAGGCGCTGAAGCGGGAGCTAGCCCAGTTGAAGGCACTGGTGCAGGCGCTGGCTGAAAAGCTCAACGCAGGTGGCGAGTGAAAAATCCGAAGCCCGAAATCCCTCCCTTTCCGGCAGGCAGGCGAAATCCGAAACAAATTCAAAATCCGAAATTCCGAACGGGGCAGCGGTGGGCGCGAAGCGTCTTGGGTGCCTGCCTGCCGAAGGCCCGCCGCTGGCAGCCGTCACGCGCCCCGCGGTTCGGGAACGGAAAGTTGGCGGCAGATTTTTCGGGACAGGTATTTACCGATATCGGCGTGCCGGGGCACCGACTCCACCGCGCCCGTGACTGGGTTTATCCACAGCGAGTGTTTCGCCCCTTCACGGTCCAGTCGGCAGCCATGGGCTTGCAGGTGCCGGAGCAGATCGCGGCGTTTCATCAGACCAGCACCGAGGTTTGTTCGGCTCCACGGGGCGCTTTCTCAAGGCTCTGCTCGCGCCTGTATTCAAGGACGAGTTCAATCGCGGCAGCCAGGCTTTCGAGACATTCCTCGCGGGTTTTGCCCTGGCCATTGGCTTCCGGCACCTCGGGGCAGAAGGCGATGAACCACTTGCCATCGCGCTGGACCACAGCGGTGTAACGGTTTCTCATCTTCGCAAACTACCCCTTGGCAAAGACACTGACAAGTTGAAAACAGTTGAAAACCTGTGGGAAAGGCTGGATGATGGAATGTTCGAACGCCCTGCTGCGGGTCCCGTGAACTTTGATCCCCACCATCAACAGCGACCCAACACACCGTGAACGCCAAGCTCCTCTTCCTGTGCGCCGTGCTCGCTTCCTGCTCGACGGGACCAGCGCCGCGATGCCACTGGGGAGTTGGTTCAATCTGCAGCAGTTCACGCTGAGCCTCTGGCTCAAGGCCGCCTCCGCCTCGCGCTAGAAATTCCGGCGCGGGGCGTCAAAGTTGGGGCGGGGCACGGCGAACCGCTTCGTCTCGACCTGGGGCGCGGTGTAATACGGGTTCCAGTCATTAACCGTCTGACGGTTGATGTCCGGGGTTGCGGGCGGCGCAAAGGCGGGGTTAAGGCTGGGGCTGGGCGTCTGGATGGCCGGGCGCTGCGGTGCGGCGAGCAGCGAATCCATGCGTGGGGCGTAAACCGGGCTGGCGAGACTGCCACCCGGATTCGGCTTGATCGAGGCCAGGGGATCGGCGGCAGCGGCGGGAGCGCCGCCGTCGAAAAACTCGCGGTATTGCTCCACATACCGGTTCGGCTCGCGCCGGTCCTCCCGGCCGGTCGAAGGACTCCCCAGACCCAGCCCGTCGAACACACGGGTCTCGCCGGAGGCCGTCGCGGAAGAGTAGTCATCACTGGCCAGCAGTTTGCGGAGCGCTTCCTCCCGCTCGCGCACGGTCTCAGGCGTCTTTTCCTTTTGTTCCTCTTCACGCCGCTGATCTTCCGCCGTGGCGAGCCGCTTCTCGTCGAGCAGTTCCTCGAACTCCTGGTTTTTCGAGCGCTCATCCTCGGGGCCGCGTCCGAGTTTTTCGTAAAGCCGTTCCAGCGCCGACGCCTTGCTGCGCTCCCGTTGGTCCTTCTCCTGCTCCGTGAGTCCCAACATCTCGTCAGGGGTGGGTGTCTTTGACACATCCTCCGGCGTGAGCAGGATCCAGTTCCGCTCCTGGTCCAGCCGCTCCTGCAGCCGCCGGGTGGGCGCAACCGACCGCGGGGCGGGCGCGCGGGGAGCGGGCGCGAGCCAACTATCCGGCCCGCCCTTGGGAGCGAAAATCTGAAGCGCGCGGCTGAGCTGCTCCTCCAGGCGTTGCAAGCCGTCCTTGTTCAGTTCGGCGGGGCGGGGGACCGAGCTGGGAGCGTTGGTAGTCTCTATTGAGGCGGCGGCGCGGCTGGAAGGCGACTGCGCTTCGCCGCAGCAGGCCATCACCCCCGCCATGAAGAGGCTTCCCCCAACGGCCGCGAGTCTGAAGTTATTCAGATCCCTCATGCTCATCTGCTCCTTAAACTAAACAACGGCGGGCCATCCGTCAAAAGGGTTTTGGGGTCCGGGGGTGACACGCCGGCCCAGGATTAAAGACCAGAATTGTTCCGGCTGCCAGGACGCGAGCCGGGTTGCGGTTGAATCCTTCAGGGGGCGGGGGTCATTGCCCGCGGCTCCGGCGGGGCTGCCTCCGGGCCGCTGGCGGAGGAGACAAAAGCGCCGTCCACCAGCTCCAGCACCCGGGGGGCCCGGGCGGCCAGCGCGGGGTCGTGGGTGGCCATGACGAGGGTGGTTTGCTTCTCCTGGCGCAAAGTCAATAGTAATTCGATGATGTCCTGGCCGGTGTGCGAGTCCAGGTTGCCGGTGGGTTCGTCGGCCAGGATGAGTTCCGGCTCGTTGATCAGCGCCCGGGCGATGGCGACCCGCTGCTGTTCGCCGCCGGAAAGTTCGTAGGGCTTGTGCTCGACCCGGTCCCGAAGTCCGACCCGCGCCAGCAACTCGCGGCCGCGGGCCTCGACCGTGCCGGCCGGTTTGCGGGCCATGCGGGCCGGCAGGCAGACGTTTTCAAGCGCATCCAGCTCGGGCAGGAGGTAATAGGCCTGAAAGATAAACCCCACCCGTTCGCGTCGCACGCGGGCCAGTTCCCGGCCGGAGAGCTCCGCCAGGTTCCTGTCGGCCAGCCAGATTTCGCCGCGGGTGGGCGAATCCAGGCCGCCGAGCAGATGCAACAAGGTGCTTTTGCCGGCGCCCGAGGCCCCGCGCAGCGCCACGAAATCTCCGCGTCGCAGCTCGAGGTCCACGCCGCGCAGGACCTCCAGCGACCGCTGGCCGAGGTGATAAGTCTTGTGGACGTCCCGGGCGGAGAGCAGCCGGTCATTCATAGCGCAAGGCCTCCACGGGTTTGAGGCGGCCGGCGCGCCAGGCGGGGATCACCCCGCCCAACGTGCAGACCACCCACGCGCTCCCACAAATCAGCAGAATGTCTTTGGGCTCAATCAAAGCCGGCAATTCGGTGAAGCCGTAGATGGAGGCCGGGAACAACTCGAAGCCGGTCATCCGGTTCATGAAATGGAGGAATTCGTTGCGATAGGCCAGCGCCAGCATCCCCAGGCCGTAGCCGGCCAGATCGCCCATGGCGCCCACCAGCGCGCCCTGGCTCAGGAACAGCAGGCTGACCTGGAGGTCGGTGGCGCCCAGGGCCTTGAGCATGCCGATTTCGCGCGTTTTCTGAACCACGAAGGTGATCAGCGCGCTGAGAATGCAGAGCGCCGCCACGATCATGATGAAAAACAGCAGGTAGAACATCACGTTCTTCTCGACCAGCAGGGCGTTGAGCAGGTTGGCGTTTTCCTGCATCCAGGTGGTGACCCGGTATTCGGGGCCGAGCTGGCGGCTGAGCGCCTGGGCGACCGTGGGAGCGGCGTAGGGATCGTCGAGCATCACCAGCAACCCATGAACGTCGTTGCCCAGCACGTACAGGTCCTGCGCATCCTCCAGCGACGTCATGACCACCGACACGTTGTATTCGTAGTAGCCAACGTCGAAGATGCCGCGCACTTCGTATTCGTCGGGGAGAATGGCCTGGGCGCTGGTGCGGCCCTGGTTGGCGCGCATCTGGCGCAGTTCCTCGGGCGAGTAAATGGTCACCAGGTCGCCGACGTCCAGCCGGAGCTGGTAGGCGAGTTCGGTTCCCACCAGCAGCCCGCGGTTGCTCACGTCGAACACACCGGACACGATGCTTTGCGGCAGAATACTGATGTTGGTCTCGAGGCTGGCGTCAATCCCGCGCACGTAGGGGGCGTCCACTTGCGACTGGCCGTTGTGCGGCGCGGTTTCCAGCAACACCCGCCCGATCACAAACGGCGCCACCGCCTTGACCAGGGTCTGAGTGGCCACCTGGCTCATGACCCGCGGGTAATCCGCCAGGGTCCGGTTGGGTTTCAGCACCTTGACGTGCGTGTTGAAGCCAAGGATTTTTTCGCGCAACTGCCGGTCAAAGCCGCTCATGACGCTGATGACGATAATGAGCACCGCCACCCCCAGCGTCACGCCCACCACGGAAATCAGAGTGATGACCGAGACGAACGTTCGCTTGGGGCGCAGGTAGCGAAGCGCCAGCAGGAATTCGAACGGCAGCCGAGACATGTGGCCGCCAGCTTAGCCGCTGCCCGGCGGATGTCAACGGAACCGCCGGCTCAGGGCGCCACCGGGTTTGAATGGACAAGCGGGAACGACAAGGGATAATGTGTTTCTCGACGCGGTGCAAACCTTCAACCATCGGATTCCGGCTTACTCGCGCCGCCAGGCGATGGACTGGAGTCTGGTGTTGCTGAGTCAGGAGATCGAGTCGGTCATTGATTATGCGGAGGAGGGCGGGGGGTGGGGACTGCTGGTCGCACCCGAGGATTACGAGCGGGCGCTGGCGGCCATTCGTTTGTACCGGGCGGAGAATCGGCGCTGGTTGTGGCGGCGTGAGATGTTTCGCCCGGGGCTGGTATTCGACTGGGCCGCGCTGGGGTGGGTGCTGCTGGTGTTGTTTTTCTTCTGGATCAGCGGCGAGTACCCGGCGGTGAAGAACACGGGGGCGGTGGACAGCACGGTGGTGTGGCAGCAGCCGTGGCGGTTGTTTACGGCCGTATGGTTGCATGCGGACGCGGCGCACCTGGGGACCAATGCAACCATCGGCCTGGTGTTGTTGGGGCTGGCGTTGGGCGGCTGGGGGACCGGGGCGGGCCTGCTGGCCGCCTACCTGGCGGGCGTGGGCGGCAACGTGCTGGCCGTGGTCCTGTCGCGGATGCCGCATCACAGCCTGGGAGCTTCCGGGATGGTGATGGGCGCCCTGGGCCTGCTGGCGGCCCAATCCCTGGCTGTGGGCAGCCTCGGGCCGCGGCCTATTCGGAGCGCGGTGATGGGCCTGGCAGCCGGCCTGATGTTGTTTGTTCTCATGGGGCTGACGCCAGGCACCGATATTGTCGCCCACCTGGGCGGATTCCTGGGCGGCCTGATCCTTGGCACTTTTCTGACGCTCATCCCGCAACCGGCCCAACGGACCGGTCTGAACCTCGCATGCGGCCTGGTCTTTGTGCTGCTGGTGGTTTGGCCCTGGTGGCTGGCCTTCGTCCAAGCCAGCCAGCGGGGCGGCTGAGGCGGAAATCCCGGACCAGGCGTTTCTTCGCCAAGCCGCGCCCTTTGGGGGAAGGGGGCTTGCCGGGATTCCACACCGAGCCTAAGCTTCGCCCAGCAAAACAATGCCTCGTGAAACCCAAACCGCCAAAGCGGCCCGCGTCCGGAAAATCATCGCCGGGCTGCAGGCGGCTTATCCGAACGCGCACTGCGAGCTGAACCACTCCAATCCGCTCGAATTGTTGATTGCCACGATTCTTTCAGCCCAATGCACCGACAAAAGGGTGAACCAGGT
Source organism: uncultured Verrucomicrobiota bacterium (assembly GCA_964631605.1). Classification (GTDB taxonomy): domain Bacteria; phylum Verrucomicrobiota; class Verrucomicrobiia; order Limisphaerales; family UBA8199; genus JARKQH01. The sequence goes on along the minus strand of CAZVYG010000008.1, from coordinate 18,562 downwards.
CACGGCGGCGCTGTTTAAGAAGTACCGGTCGGCGGAGGACTACCTCAAGGTGCCAGCCTCCGAGCTGGAGCAGGACATCAAGACAACGGGCTTCTTTCGAAACAAAGCCCGGAGCATCCAGGCTTGTTGCCGCACCCTGGTGGAGAAGTTTGGGTCGCAGGTGCCTCGAACGATGGAGGAGCTGTTGCAGCTCGGCGGGGTGGGACGAAAGACGGCGAACGTGGTTCTGGGCAACGCGTTCAATATCAATCACGGCATTGTGGTGGATACTCATGTGGCCCGGCTTTCTCAGCGACTGGGGCTGAGCCGGAAGCAGGATGCCGAAAAGATCGAGCAGGACCTCATGGGGCTCGTCCCCCAACCGCAGTGGACGATCTTCAGCCACTGGCTGATCTGGCACGGGCGCCGGCGGTGTTTCGCGCGCAACCCGGACTGTGAGGGGTGCGAGATTCGGGAGCTTTGTCCAAGGATTGGCGTCAGCCGCCGGGCCGGGGTTTCGCCTGCGTCATGAACCCGTGGTACTTGCTGGATTCCGGGGCCGGGGACCCGGCTTTGAACATGGCAGTGGACGAGTGGCTGCTGGGGGCGATGGCCGGGCTGGACCGGCCGGTGCTGCGGTTCTACGGCTGGACGGCGCCGGCGGCGTCTTTTGGTTACTTTCAGCGGTACGCCGACGTCGAGCGGTTAACGCCGTTGCGGCCGTTGGTTCGCCGGCCGACCGGGGGGGGCTTGGTGCCGCACGACGCGGACTGGACCTACAGCCTGGCCTTTCCGGTGTCCGCGCCGTGGTATCATCTCACCGCGGTTGAGAGCTACCGGCGGGTGCATGCGTGGCTCGGCGCGGCATTCAGCCGATTGGGTATTGCCACCGCCCTGGCTCCCACTCCGCTTAAGGCCGCATCAGGCCAGTGTTTCATGGGCTACGAGCGGTTTGACCTGCTTTGCCGCGGCCGTAAGATTGCCGGGGCGGCGCAGCGACGCACCCGAACCGGGCTGCTGATTCAAGGATCGGTTCAGCCGCCGCCGGGGGCTCCCTCGCGATGGGAATGGCAGCAGGCAGTCTGTGCGGAAGCCGCCGCCTTCGGCGCGGAAGCATGGGCGCCGTTCCCGGCGGACTCCCGATTCGAGGCGGAAACCCGCCAACTGGCGCTTAGCAAATATGCTCGCGGGCGTTATAATCAGAAGCGTTGAGCCGGGCGGGGTTTCGCAAGGCGAACCGCGGGCGGCGCGAGCGACAGAGGCTTGTTTTGAGCTATGATTGTGGAATTGATTAACACCGGCAGCGAACTGCTGCTGGGGCGGGTGCTGAATACGAACCAACAATGGCTGTGCCGTCAACTGGCCGAGTTGGGGTGCGTGGTGTCGCGCCAGGTGGCCGTCCCGGACACCGGCCCGGATATTCAAGGGGCCGTCCGCGAATCTCTCGGGCGGGCGGACCTGGTCATCACCACGGGCGGGCTGGGCCCCACCTCGGACGATCTGACGCGCGACTTGATCGCGCGGTTGCTAGGCCGGCGCCTGCGCGAGGACCCGCGGGTGCTGGGCGCCATTCAAGCCTATTTTGTAAAACGCCAGCGCCCGATGCCGGAGTCCAACCGGGTGCAGGCGCTGGTGCCGGAGGGGGCGCGCGTTCTTGACAATGCGTTTGGAACCGCGCCCGGTCTGGCATTGGAGGTCAGGCCCAACCCGTACCGGGCGGGGGGCGAAGGATCGTGGCTGGTCATGTTGCCCGGGCCGCCGCGCGAGCTGCGGCCGATGTTTACCGACCAGGTCGTGCCGCTGCTCCGGGGCTGGCTGCCGCCCGAGGCGCGGTTTGCCTGCCACACCCTGCGCACCACGGGCTTGGGGGAATCAATGGTGCAGGAACGAATTGCGCCGGCGCTCGAGAGCCTGGTTGCCAGAGGGCTGGAGGTCGGCTATTGCGCGCGGCCGGGCCAGGTGGATGTGCGATTGTCGGCGCGCGGCCCGCAGGGCGAGGCGCTGGTGGTGGAAGGCGAACGGATCGTTCGTGGCCTGATCGGAGATTATTGTTACGGCACGGAGGAGGAAGAGCTGGAGCGGGTGATCATCAGCTCGCTGACGGCCCGCAAGGCGACCCTGGCGGTGGCGGAATCGTGCACCGGGGGCTGCATCGCCCACCGGTTGACCAATGTGCCGGGAGCCTCGGCGGTATTCCTGGCCGGCCTGGTTACTTACAGCAATAACGCCAAACAAAAGTTCCTGGGGGTGCAACCCCAAACCCTCGCCGCCCACGGCGCGGTGAGCGAGGCGGTGGCGCGCGAGATGGCGGAGGGCGCGCGGCGGACGACCGGCGCCGATTATGGCATCGGCGTGACCGGGATTGCCGGTCCGTCGGGCGGCACGCCGGACAAACCGGTGGGCACGGTGTTTCTCGCCGTGGCAACGCCGCGCCAGACCCGCGTCGAGCGCCAATGCAACCCGACAGACCGGGAGACGTTCAAGCAGGTGGCGGCCCAGCAGGCGATGGACTTGTTGCGGCGGACATTGCATGATTAAACCCGGCCGGCTCAGCGTCCAATGCAAATGGCAGTCGCGGGTTCAACCCCTTCACGGGTCCGAGTGGAGGGCAAGTTCTTCCGCCTGGGCGAGGAAAAGTTCTGCGTCAAAGGCGTGTCGTATGGTCCGTTCGCGCTGAATGCGGCGGGCCAGCCTTTTGCTTCGCCAGAGCAGACGGCGGCGGATTTCGCCCAGATACGCGATCTGGGGGCCAACGTGGTGCGGATTTACCATGTGCCGGGCCGCTGGTTCCTGGACCTGGCGGCTGAATACGGGCTGAAGGTCCTGGTGGATATTCCCTGGAACAAGCATCTTTCATTTCTCGACACCGCCCCGGCGCGCGAGCAGGCGCGCGAAGCCGTCCGCCGCGCGGTGCAGTCCTGCGCCCGGCACCCGGCCGTCTTCGCCTTCAGCCTGGTGAACGAAATTCCGGCTGACATTGTGCGGTGGAGCGGCGGCAAGGCGGTGGAGGATTTCATAGACGAGCTGGTTGTGGAGGCGCGGCGGATTGATCCCGATTGCCTGTGCACCTTTGGCAATTATCCCCCCACGGAGTTTCTCCGGCCGCAGAGCGTGGATTTTGTTTGCTTCAATGTGTATCTGCACCAGGAGCCCGCCTTTCGAAACTACCTGGCGCGGCTGCAGATGCTGGCGGAATCCAAACCGCTGCTGTTGGGGGAGCTGGGGATTGATTCCTTGCGCGAGGGCGAGGCGCGGCAAGCCGAAATGCTGGGCTGGCAGCTCGAGGACGCCTATCGGGGCGGGGCGGCGGGGGCGGTGGTTTTCAGCTTCACGGACGATTGGCACCGGAACGGCCAGCCGATCCAGGATTGGGCCATGGGCCTCACCCGGGTTGATCGCAGCCCCAAACCCGCGTTCGCCGTGGTTCAGCGCCAGTTCCGTGCCGCGCCCTGCTTTCCGCTGCCGCGGTATCCCCGCGTCTCGGTGGTGGTGGCCAGTTACAATGGCGAGCGGACCTTGAAGGCGTGCCTGGAATCGCTGCAGCGACTGAACTATCCCGATTATGAGTTGATTTTGGTGGATGACGGCTCGACGGATGCCACCCGCCAGCTCGCCGCGGCCTACCCATCGGTTCGGTACTTGCGGCACGAGCGCAACCTGGGGCTGTCCGCGGCGCGAAACACCGGGATTGCCGCCGCCACGGGGGAGATTGTGGCCTTTACCGACGCGGATTGCCGGGCAGATCGGGATTGGCTCCACTATTTGGTGGGAGACCTCTTACGGAGCGATTTCGCGGCCATTGGAGGTCCGAACCTGCTGCCGCCCGAGGATTCGGCGGTGGCGGCCGCAGTGATGGCTTCGCCGGGCGGGCCGGCGCACGTCATGCTCAACGACCGCGAGGCGGAACATATTCCCGGGTGCAACATGGCGTTTTACCGGTGGGCGCTCGAGGAGGTGGGCGGGTTTGACCCGGTGTTTCGCGCCGCCGGCGACGATGTGGACATTTGCTGGCGGCTGCAACAGGCCGGGCACAAGATTGGGTTCAGTCCCGGCGGTTTTGTGTGGCATTACCGCCGCTCGACCCTCGGCGCGTATTTGAAGCAACAGCGGGGCTACGGCGAGGCCGAGTCGCTGCTCATGCGGAAGCACCCGGAGTATTTCAACCTGCTGGGAGGCAGCATGTGGCGCGGCCGGATTTACGCCAGCGCGGCTGCGGGGCTGCGCCTGCGCGCGCCGGTGATTTATCGCGGCCTGTTTGGCAGCGCCGGGTTTCAATCAGTTTATGTGGCGCCCCCCTCGCCCACCCTGATGCTCTGCACGACGCTCGAGTACCACGTGCTGGTGACCCTGCCGCTCTGGGTGCTATCGGCCGCATTTCATTTCGTGTTCCCCCTGGCCCTGACCAGTCTGTTGCTGTCGGTGGGGCTTTGCGGGCTGGCCGGCGCGCAGGCGTCGCTGCCGCCGGACAAGACGCACTGGTGGTCGCGACCGCTGGTTGCCTGCCTGTTCTTCCTGCAGCCGATCGTCCGCGGCTGGGCTCGCTACCGGGGCCGGCTGCTGCTGCAAACCCCGGCGCGCGCCGGGCGCCGCAGCCTGGATTCCATCGCCTTGCGGGACAGCGGCCAGCGGCTGGAGGAAGTCAATTATTGGGCGGAGCGCCGCGTGGACCGGTTGGCCTGGGTGGCTGATGTGCTGCAGCGGTTGGCGGCGCAAGGCTGGCCTCACAAACCGGACATCGGCTGGAGCGATTACGACGTCGAGATTTTTGGGAGCCGCTGGTGCAGTGTGCAACTCGCCACGGTCATCGAGGAGCATGGGCAAGGCCGCCAGATGATCCGCTGCCGGCTGCGGCCGCGTTGGTCGTTGCAGGCCAAAGTCACGTTTTGGCTGCTTTGCGGCTTTGAACTGGTCGTGCTGGGCGTGTGGGGGAGGGCGACACCGTGGCTTTGGACGTTGCTGGTCCTGGTGCCGCTGCTGTTGGGGTTGCTGCGGCGGGACCAGCGTGATTTCCAGAGCATCCTGAGAGTGTTTCTCGACCAGGTGGCCGCCGATTGGGGTTTGATTACCACCACGCCTGCGCCCGCGCGCCCCGGCGAGGCGGCCCCGCTCCAAGCCGGGACCTCCCCGGCGCCGGCGCCCAGTCCCGAAGCGCAAATCGAGCTGCGCACCACCAAGCTGTCGTAGCGCGGGCGCAGGAAAACTGATCTTTTCAGGCTTCATTTCCGCCGCCGGTCCGCTACAACGTGCGCATGCGTGTGATTGGCATCATCCCGGCGCGATATGGTTCGACCCGCTTTCCGGGCAAACCGCTGGCTCTCATTGCGGGCAAGAGCCTGATTCAACGCGTGGTCGAGCAGTGCCGGAAGGCCGCCACGTTGGCCGAGGTGATCGTGGCCACCGACGACGAGCGCATCCGGCAGGCGGCGCGGAGCTTTTGCCGGGTCGAGATGACTTCGCCGAATCATCCCAGCGGCTCGGACCGGATTGCGGAGGTTGCCCGCGGGCTGGCGTGTGACGCGGTGGTGAACATTCAGGGGGATGAGCCGCTGATTGACCCGGCGGTCATTAACCGGGTGGCGGAGGCGTTGCATCGGGCCGAGATGTCCACGGCCGCCACGCCGCTCCAGGACCCCGCTGAATATGACAATCCCAATGTCGTCAAAGTGGTCGTCAACCAGGCCGGCCAGGCGCTGTACTTTTCGCGCCGCACCATTCCCTATTTGCGGGAGGCCGCCACCCAGCCGGCGGCGGAACAAATGCGGGCGTTTCCCTTTCTGAAGCACCTCGGCATTTACGGGTTCCGGCGGGACACCCTGCTCCGGCTGGTGGGCTTGCCCATCTCGCCCCTCGAAGCGGCGGAGAAACTCGAGCAACTGCGGGCGCTTGACCATGGCATCCCGCTGGCGGTGGTGCAGGTTCAATACGACAGCGTGGGGGTGGATGCGCCGGCGGACATCGCCCGGGTCGAGCGCCTGCTGCAAAAGGCGGGGGTGGCTTGAGTCTTGTCAACCGGGCCGGGGCGCACCTATAGTCTTCCGGCGCACGCATTCGCGATCCGGCGGGGCCGCCAGCAGGTTGGAAAGCAACCCATGGCGGCATTTCTTTTTCCGCGGCCGTGTTTGCGGCTCGAACCTTTTGACGACATTTGTGGGCACCAAATATGTATTTGTGACCGGCGGCGTGGTGAGCTCGTTGGGCAAGGGCCTGACGGCCGCCTCGCTGGGCACCCTGCTGGAGAATCGCGGGCTGAAGATTGCCCTGCAGAAATTCGATCCCTACCTCAACGTGGATCCGGGCACGATGAATCCCTACCAGCATGGGGAGGTCTACGTGCTGGATGACGGGGCGGAGACCGACCTGGACCTCGGCCATTACGAGCGGTTCACCCATTGCCAACTGACCCGGTTGAACAACCTGACCAGCGGCCAGGTTTACCAAACCGTGCTCAACAACGAGCGGGAGGGAAAATACCTCGGCAAGACCGTTCAGGTCATTCCGCACGTCACCAACGAAATTCAGAACCGCATTCACCTGCTGGCCGAAACCACCCAGGCCGATGTGATCATCACGGAAATCGGCGGCACCACCGGCGACATCGAAGGCCTGCCGTTCCTGGAGGCGATTCGCGAGTTTGCCCTCGAGGTGGGCCCCCACAACGCCGTCTTCGTGCATGTCACCTATGTGCCGTTCATCAAGGCGGCGGGCGAGCTCAAGACCAAGCCCACGCAGCAGTCGGTGGCCAAGCTGCGCGAAATCGGCCTGGCGCCGCATATCCTGGTCTGCCGTTGCGAAAAGCCGCTGGAGAAGGAATTGCGGCAGAAAATCTCCCTGTTCTGCAACGTCCCCTTCGAGGCCGTGGTCGAGGAAAAGGATGTGGATCACAGTATTTACGAGGTGCCGCTGATGCTGCAGCGGGAGCGGGTGGACGAACTGGTTTGTCGTCAACTGCGGCTGGACACGCCCCAGCCCAACATGGCGCACTGGCAGGAGATTCTGCGAAAGATTATCGCGCCGCAACGCCGGGTGCGGATTGGCGTGGTGGGCAAGTATATCGAACTGCAGGACGCGTACAAATCAGTGTACGAGGCCATCAACCACGGCGGGATCGCCAACGACTGCGGGGTGGACATTCAGAAGGTGGACGCCGAGGAGCTCGAACGGGAGGGCGCGGCCCGGGTGCTGCAGGGCCTGGGCGGCATCCTGGTGCCGGGCGGCTTTGGCGAGCGGGGCATCGAGGGGAAGATTCAGGCGGCGCGATACGCGCGCGAGAACGGGCTGCCGTACCTGGGGCTTTGCCTGGGCATGCAGATCGCCACCATCGAGTTCGCGCGAAATGTCTTGAAACTGAACGGCGCGCATTCGACCGAATTCGACCCGGGGACCCCTCACCCGGTCATTGCGATGCTGGACGAGCAAACGCGGGTCACCCGGAAAGGGGGCACCATGCGGCTGGGGGCGCAGGCCTGCCAGCTCGCGGTCGGCACGCTCGCGGCGCGGTTGTATGGCGCGTTCGTCATCAAGGAGCGCCACCGGCACCGGTACGAATTCAACAACGCCTACCGCGAGCGCTTTGCGAAGGCCGGCCTGGTGTTTAGCGGCCAGACCCCGGACGGGAAGCTGGTGGAGATCATCGAAGAACCGCGGCATCCGTTCTACATCGCCAGCCAATTCCATCCCGAGTTCCAGAGCAAACCGCACCAGCCGCATCCGCTGTTTCGGGGGTTTATCGCCGCCGCGCTGGCGCACGGCAGCGCCAAAACCCAGGGATGAGTGTCGTGCCGCGCGCCTTGTGACGTATTCCGAAGCCATTCAGTTTCTCTACAGTCTGCGCTGGTACGGCACGAAGCTCGGGCTGGACCACGCCTTCCGCCTGGCCGAACTGGCCGGCAACCCGCATCACCGGCTGCGGTTCATTCACGTGGCCGGCACCAACGGGAAGGGGTCCACCTGCGCCATGCTCGAAAGCATCTGCCGCGCGGCGGGCCTGCGGGTGGGCCTGTTCACCTCGCCCCACCTGGTCGCCTTCGGCGAGCGCATTCAGGTCAATCGCCAGCTTCTGTCCGAAGCCGACACGGCGCGGCTGGTCAGCGGCATGCAACCCTTGCTGGGCCGTTTTCCGGCGGAGAACCATCCGACGTTTTTCGAGGTGGTCACGGTGATGGCGCTGCGTTATTTCCTCGAGCAGCAGTGCGACCTGGTGGTGTGGGAAACCGGCCTGGGAGGGCGGCTGGATGCGACCAATATCGTGACCCCGCTGGCCAGCGTCATCACCAACATCCAGTACGATCACCAGAAATGGCTCGGGGAAACCCTGGCCAGCATCGCGGCGGAAAAGGCCGGCATCATCAAGCCCGGCATTCCGGTCGTGACCGGCGTGCGAACGCCCGAACCCCTGGCTGTCATCCAGGAGACGGCGCGGCGGCTTGGGTCGCCGCTCTCGCGGGTGCCCGCTGCCGCGGCGCACGAACCGCCCCTGGACCGGATCGAACTGCCCTTGCTGGGAGAACACCAGAAAGCGAATGCCGCGGTGGCTTTGGCGACCCTGCGCGTGCTCGAATCCCAACTGCCGGTTTCGCCCGGGGCCATTTGCGACGGGCTCACCCGCCTGCACTGGCCGGGCCGTCTGCAATTGGTTACGCGCCCCTCGGGCCGGCGCGTGCTGCTGGACGGGGCGCACAATCCCGGCGGGGCGGAGATTCTGGCCCAGGCGCTGCGCCAATACTTTCCCGAGGCCCGCCCAACACTGGTCCTGGGAATTCTGCAGGATAAGGACTGGCGGGAGATGTGCCGCCTGCTGGCGCCGCTGGCCCATCGCATCCTCCTGGTGCCCGTCCACAACGAACGCACCGCCGACCCTCACGCCTTGGCCCGGGCGTGCGCCGAGGCCAACCCCCAGGCGCGCGTCCTCGAGTTGACAAGCCTGGCCGACGCACTGGCCGGCAGCGCCACCGATGATTTCGTTGTCATTGCCGGGTCGCTGTACCTGATCGGGGAAGCCATGGAATTGCTGCAGCTCTCCACCGCCCCCGAGCCGGACGAGCGAAAGTTGAATGAGTGGGGTCCGCCGCGCAAATCCCCCTCCGGATAGCCCCACGCCAAACGCCCGGGTTTGCTCGCAAGGGAGCGGGCGTAAAAAAAGTCACCCTTTTTTTCCGCTTGCCATCAAGCGGCCGAAACCTTAGGTTTTCGATTCCAGATGCAAGCTGTGAGCAGACATCCCATGGTCAGGCACAGAGTGCGGCGGCGGCTGAGCACGAAGGAAAAGCGCGCGATTCGTTACGTCATTGGCCTGGGTTCCGTGGCCAGCTTGCTGTGCGCCCTGCTGCTCTGGTGGTTGAATAGACCCTCCCCCCCCACCCACGATGTTTCGATTCCGAAGCCGCCGGGGCTGGGCCAGTACGGCCGGTGACTCAATCGCAGGGCGGGGACGGACGGAAACCGCGCCGGCGGCGGAACAGGTCCCTCACAGAGCGGGCCGCGCTCCCGCTCCAAGGCGCCGGTTGCGGGCACAGGCAGGCGGGGGGCCAACTTTGACCTTTGAAGGCGGGGGCGCAAGCCGTATAAAGAGGACATGTTAACGTTGCCGGTATTGTTGGCCAATGGCGGGCCGGTGTTGTGGCTGATCCTGTTCATCAGCGCGGTCGCGGTCGTGGTATTCACCGAACGTTTTCTCCACTTCCACCGCGCCCAGATCAACTCGCTGGAATTCCTCAATGGCGTGCGCACGGTGCTCAAGCGCGACAACGTGGTCGAGGCCCTTTCGATTTGCGACGCGACTCCGGGGCCGGTGGCGCGGCTGGTCAAGACCGCCATCCTCAACCGGGACCACGGGCGGGAGCGGGTCCGGGAAGCGCTCGAGGAAGCCGGGCTGGCGGAGGTTCCGCGTTTGGAGGAAAAGCTGAACCTGCTGGCGACGATCGCGCAGTTGTCGCCGCTGTTGGGCCTGCTGGGCACCGTGCTGGGGTTCATCCAAACCTTCATGCGCATTCAAAGCGCCGGCTTGCACGCGCAGGTGGGCGACCTTTCCAACGGCATCTGGCAGGCTTTGATTTGCGCTGCGGCGGGCCTGGCGGTCGCCATCCCCGCCCATGCCGGCTACAACTACCTGGTGAGCCGCGTCAACTCGATCGTGCTGGACATGGAACGCGCGGCCACGGAGATCGTGAACATCGTCACGGAACCCCCCCTCTCGCATTCGGCATGAAATTCCCCCGCAATGCGCGCATTTTTCGCGGGCAGCTTGATGCCGCGCCGTTCGCCACCGTGTTTTTCCTGCTGGTGATCTTTCTGATGCTGGGAACGCTGGTTTACACGCCGGGGGTGCGCCTGAACCTGCCCGTGGGCGAGGACCTGCCGGGAACCGATCAACCCAGCGTGGCCGTTGCCATGGACGCCAACGGGCGGCTCTATTACGAAAACCGGCTGATAGATCAGGACCAGCTCAAGGCGCGGCTGGCCGAAGCGGTGAAGCGCGCCAACACGCCCCTGAGCCTGTTGGTGCAGGCGGACAAGAGTGTTTCCTACGAGCGGCTGCTGCGACTGTCGCTGCTGGCGCGGGAGGCCGGCATCGCCGATGCCTGGCTGGCCACCCTGCCGCGTCCCTTCGAGCTGCCGCGCGAAGCCCCGGCGCGATGAAAACGGAGGCGATCGAGTCGCGCCGGCGGCGGCGCCTGCGCGGGTGGGGTTATGTCGCGCTGGTGTTCGTGACGCAAGTCGGACTGATCTGCTGGCTGAGTGATCGCACACCGCTGCGACCCCGCACCCCGGCGGTTTCACCCTCGATTCACCTGCTGATTCCGGGTGGGGAAGCCCTGCTGGCATTGCGGGACGCCACTCTTTTTGCCTTGCCGCACCGGCGCGGCTTTTCCGGGCTGGCCTGGCTCGGCTACACCCCTCCGGACTTCCGCCCCACAGAGCCGCCCGACCCGCCGCGCTGGCTGGCGCTTCAGCCGGCGGTTCTGGGCCGGACCTTCCAACAGTCGCTGAGCCTCCATCTCGAGGCGGAGTTGCCCTCGCCCGAAGCGCCCCTGCCCGAGCTGACCCGGCCGACCCTGCCGCCCCAAAGCCTCGGGCCGGACCGATCCGAGTTGGAGGTCGCGGGCGATTTGGCTGGGGCGGGGCCCCTGAACCCCCTGGCGCTGCCCCCGCAACCGCATGACGACGTGTTGACCAACACGGTGGTGGGCGTGGTCGTGGACGGGCTGGGACAACCGGTGACCACCACCCTGCTGGCCGGCAGCGGCCGGACGGAGGCCGACCGCCTGGCTCTCGAGCAGGCCCGCGCCGCCCGGTTCCAGCCCCTCGACCCGGCACTCACTCCGCTCGAGGCGCGCAGCCGCCTGCGCTGGGGCGAATTGATCTTCCGCTGGCAAACCCTCCCGCCGCCGGGAACCAACGCGCCTGCCGCCGCTCCCCCAAGCCCATGAGTGTGCCCGAACTGATCCTCACCTATGTCGTGGTGCTCCTGGGGGGAGTTGGCGCCGCCGCGATTTTATCCGAAATGCGCCGGCGCCGGTTTACCGCGGCGCCCCCCGAGGACCGGATTTTTCGCTGCGAACACTGCGGCTATGTTTATACGGATGATCCGGACGTGGACCGCTCGCGCTGTTCGCAATGCGGCACGATGAACCAGGCCATCCAGTTCTGAGGCGATTTGCGCTTGCCACGACGTGCCCGGTCCGGGCATTTTCCGACATGGCAGTAAGCAAAGATTCAGACCCAATTGATTCCAGGTTTTACAAGGCGGCGGACGCCTTTTTCCCGGCCTACAACAACATCGGCCTGACCTTTGACGACGTCACCCTGGCCACCCTTTACTCCGAGGTGCTGCCGCGGGAGACGCAGCTTGAAACGCGGCTGGCCGAGGGACTGCAACTGAACATTCCCGTCATTTCCGCCGACATGGACACGGTCACCGACTCGCGGATGGCCATCGCCATGGCGCTGAATGGCGGCCTGGGGCTGATTCATTACAACATGTCCGAGCGCGAGCAGCTCTCCCACGTCAGCCGCGTCAAAAACCATGTCCACGGCCTCATCCAGGATCCCATCAAGGTTGCGCCCGACCAGTTCATTGGCGACGTGCTGGCGTTGATCGAGAAAAAACGCTTCGCCTTCAGCACCTTCCCGGTGGTGGATGAACAGGGCAAGCTGCTGGGCCTGCTGCCCGGCCACGTGGTCAAAGTCCGGTACGCGAAACGGAAGGTGGCCGAGGCCCTGACGCCCCGCAACCAGGTGCACACCATCCATCGCAAGGAGCTCGGGCGCAATCCGATCGCGGCGGCCGATCGCTTTTTCACGGCGCATCCCGGCATTCACAAACTGCTGGTGGTGGACGACCAGGACCGGCTGCACGGCCTGTTCACCATGAGCGACATCGAGCGCATCACCCAGGAGCGCAACGCCCAGTTCAAGCCGGCGCGCGACGCGCAGTTTCGCCTGGTGTGCGGCGCCGCGGTGTCCGCCACCCGCAACGCGTTTGGTGAACTGGACCGGGACCGGATCATTGCCCACGTCGGCGGGCTGGTCGAGCGCGGCGTGGATGTGGTGGCGGTTTCGACCGCCCACGGCCACAGCAAGGGGGTGGGTGACGCCGTGCGCATGTTGCGGGACGCTTTCCCGCGCCTGCCGCTGATTGCCGGCAACGTGACCAGCGCGGCCGGGGTCGAGTTCCTGGCCGACCGGGGCGCCGACATCATCAAGGTCGGCCAGGGGCCGGGCTCCATCTGCACCACCCGGATTGTCGCCGGCGTCGGCATTCCGCAAATGACCGCGCTGTATGTCACTTCCCGCGCGGCTCAGAAGAGGAAGGTCACGATCGTCGCCGATGGCGGCATCACCAAATCCGGGGATATTGTCAAAGCGCTGACCCTGGCCCACGCCGTGATTTGCGGCGGCCTGTTTGCCGGATGCCCGGAGGCGCCCGGCGAGGTCATGGAGTTCAGCGGGAAGCTTTACAAGCAGTATCGGGGAATGGGCAGCCTGGCGGCGATGAAAGCCGGCTCCGCCACCCGGTACGGGCATGCGCCCGACCCCACCCGCAAGGTCGCGCCCGAGGGAGTCGAAGCGCTCAAGGAGGTCACCGGCTCGGTGGATCGCGTGCTGGAACAACTCATCGGCGGCATCCAATCCGGCATGGGATACCTCGGCGCCGCCAACCTGTCGCAATTGCGGGAGAAAGCCCGCTTCATCCGGGTCAGTCCTGCCGGACAGCGCGAGGCCGCGCCGCATGACGTGGTCGAATTGAAGACCGGGAATTGAGGCGGTGCTGAAACGCTGTGGCCGCCAGCCCAGGAGCCCGTTGAAAAAGCAGCAGCGGACGTGAGTCCGCTCCATTCACCGCTGTTGTTTGCGAGGAAGTTTGAGCGGACTCACGTCCGCTGCCACCGAAAAGGAGTTTTTCAACAGGCTGCCAGCGGGGGGCCGGGAGGCAGGCGGTCCCAGCCGCTCCAGACCGGTTTAATCGTTCGGGCCGGGTGGCGCCAGGCGGCGGTTGAGGAGATGGCAAAAGGACTTGACCGCCAGTTCCATGGGGAAAACCGGCTTGGGAATCAGATCATCCGCGCCGCATTCTTTGCAGCGCCGGCGTGTCGCGGGATCGGAATGGCCGGTTACAAACACGACCGGCACCGCGGCGTATCCCGGCAGGGCCCTGATCTGACGGCATAATTCGAAGCCGTCCAGCCGCGGCATTTCGATATCCAGCAGCAGCAGATCAAAAGGCTGGCGCCGGGCCAAATCCAAAGCGGCCTCGGGGTCCTGAGCGGCCTGAGTCTGAAACCCCACCGTGCGGAAGGCGGAGACAATCAAACGGCTGGCGAGGGGATTGTCATCCACCACAAGAATCTGGAGCCGGGGATGGGTGATCGCCTCGAGGTGCGTGCCGAAGGCCAGCACCTGGGCCAGCACCTCGATCGCGTGCTCGACGGTGTCCAGCACCGAAGCCGTCAACAAGGCCGGCTTGCCAATCGCCGAATACAGCAGGGCCTCCAGCACGCTGGCCAACTGCGCGATGGCGTGGCATTCAGCCAGGCCGGCGGTGGCGCTGATAAAATGAATCCGCCGGTACAGATTCTGCAATCGCAACTCCCGCTCGAGATCGTTCCGGCTCTCTTTCAGGGCGGCCAGCAGGCTCTGCAATTCCCCCTTGGTTCCCGCCGGATCGGCCAGCAACTGCGCCCGGGCATATTCCCGCGGCTCCAATTCGCCCGCCGCCGCGGGGGATTCCGAAGCAGACGCTGGCTCCACCCCGGCGCCCGGCTGGGGCGGTTTGTCCTTCAGTTTCTCGACTGCGGGGACATGGCGGGGCGCGGCCAGGATCCCAGACTCATCCGTTAAGTTCGCCGGCGCCCCCTCGAGAATCTCCCGGATAACCGCCGCCAGGGTGGCCGGTGTGCAGCGGATTTTCAGCAACGCTTTTTGCACCCCCAAGGCCGCCGCTTGTTGCGCCATCTCGTCCATGTACAGGTTGGACAGCACCACCACCGGCAGGTCCTTGAGCCGGGCGTCGCCCCGAATAAACTTCAGCACGTCCACGCCCCCGAACTTCGGCATCATCAGGTCCAGCACCGCCAGGTCGGGCGCCTCGACGCGAAGCCTTTTGACAGCCTCGAGGCCGTCTTCGGCGCAGATCACCTCGAAGCCTCGTTTCCGCAGGCCTTCATCGTAAATCCGCCTCACCAGCGGGTCATCTTCCACCAACAAGATGGTTCGGGTCATCGGTCGAACGGGGTCAGCCATGGTGCTAAACTAAAGCCTAATCCGCGTAACCCTGGGGGTGTTTCCGGTGCCAGGCCCAGGCGGTGGCGACAATCTCCTGCAACCGGGGGTATTGAGGTTTCCAGCCCAGCTCCTGCATCGCCTTTTGAGCCGAGGCCACCAACCGCGGCGGGTCGCCGGGTCGCCGCGGTTTCTCCACTGCCGGAATTCGGCAGCCGGTCACCTGCTCGCAGGTCTGGATGACCTGCCGGACGGAGTAGCCGTCCCCATTGCCCAAATTGTAAAAGCCTTGTTTGCCTGGCGCCAGGGCCAGAATGTGGGCCTGGGCCAGGTCCACCACGTGAATATAATCCCGGATGCACGTGCCGTCGGGCGTCGGGTAATCGGTGCCGTAGATTTCGCACTGCTTCGCCTGTCCCAGCGCCACCTTCAACACATTGGGAATGAGGTGGGTTTCGGTTCGGTGATGCTCCCCGAATTGCTCGCTGGCTCCCGCCGCGTTGAAATAACGGAACGCCACAAACTCCAAGCCATGAATCTGGTGATACCAATGCAGCATCCGCTCGAACATCAGCTTGGACTCCCCATAAGGGTTGATGGGGCGTTGGGGCAGGTCCTCGGTCATCGGCACCCTGTCCGGGGGCCCGTAGGTGGCGCAGGTCGAGCTGAAGACGAATTTCCGGACGCCCGCCGCCACCGCGGCGTTGAGCAAGGCCAGGCCATTGACCACATTGTTCTGGAAATACTTGCCCGGGTTGGCCATGGATTCCCCAACCAGGGCGCTGGCGGCAAAGTGCAGGATCGCTTCCGGTTGAACCTCGCGCACCGCTTGCAACAGGTCGCCGTCGGCCTCGGGCCGCCCGAGGATAAACCGGGCGCGCGAGTCCACGGCCGAGCGATGTCCCTCGCTCAGGTTGTCGTACACCGTCACCCGGTGTCCGGCGTTCAGCAACTCTTCCGTGCAGACAGACCCGATGTAACCCGCGCCGCCTGTGACCAAAACATTCATTCGCCGCCAACCTAACCGCACCGGCGGGGGCGCTCAATGGGAAAAAGCGCCCTGTTCACAGGAGGCGAGGGACTCGCCCCCCGAACGGAACAGACCGCTCAGGATGCCTCGGTGCGGGGCGGGAAATGTTCCCTGACGGCGGCCAGGGTCACCAGGAAGATGCCCGTCAGTTCGAGCAGCCAGTTGATTTTCATCCCACCCGCCCGCAGCCCGAGCACCTGGTCCACATGGTGAAAGGACACCATGCGCACTCCGATGAAGGTCAATAGAAAGAACACGCCGGCCACGAGCAATTTGTGGCTGAGCCAGAAGCGGCGGAACCGCCAGATGAACCCGAGTCCCAAGGCGGCGGCGCCCAGCGCCACGCCCGCCACCGCCCATTTCTGGAAATCCCGGCGGTGTTCATACCAGCCTTGCTCGCGGGCGATGACGCGGCCGATATCGGTCAACAGCGACTGGAGGTCCAACTGCTTGTTGACGCACAACAACGCCAGCCCCGCGGCCACCCCCCACCAAAGCCTTTCACGCCACGGTTCCCCCGGCCGCTGCAGCGCCGGGCGGGCGGCGGTCAACGCCGCCGCCAGGGCCGCCAGCGCATAGGCGGCCACGGTGAACCACCCCATGAAGCTCGGGTCGCCAATCTGGGGCCGCCAACGCAGTTGCGAGATCCAATCCATGCGTCTCCGCGGGGCTTCCTCAGCCGCCAGGGCAGCCCCGCACCGCCCGTCCATCGCCCCTGGGCGCCCCAGGGCCCTCGGCCCCACCTTTCATCAGCCGGCCGCGCACCCTCCAGCGTGGGATGGGTGACAAAATGAAAAGACCCGCGGCCGGAAGCCTGCGGGTCGGAAAAAGCCAGGCCTGGGACTAGGCGCCGTTGTCGCCGATGGCTTCCACCGGGCAGCCTTCCTTGGCTTCCTTGCAGCGCGCCTCTTCTTCAGGGGACTCGGGCTGTTTGAACACGTAGGAGTAACCCCCGTCTTCGTTGCGTTGAAAGTTGTCCGGCGCGGTCTCCCGGCAAAGATCACAATCAATGCACTGGTTATCCACGTAATACTTGCCCGGAACATTCTCAGGATATTTGTTTGCGACGTCAGCCATATAAAATTAACAATTTCATCCAATATGCGGACCCTTCCCCCACTTGGCAAGCGCATTTGAACGCATTTTGAACGCCTTTTGAGCGCGCTTGAGCGGAAACCATGCTTGCCTGCTCGTGATGGGCCCCATCGGAAGCCAGTCGCTTTCGCCCGCCCCTGCGCCCTCACGGCCGCCGCCGCCGTTTCAGCTCCCCGCCAGCGGCCACCCCGCATACGCCCGCCGCAACCCCTGGCTGTTCCCTTCCCGGCTAAATTGATACCACGCAAAAACACTCTCGCCCAATCGCCCCATGTCCCCCCGCGCATATAGCGCCACCCGCCGCCGCTCGAACCGCCGTTTCGTCGCCCCCAGTATCCGCGGCCTGAGGCCCGGCAAAAACCGAAAGCCGCAGAACGGCACGCCCTCCGCCGCCGCCAGCAGCCGTGATTTCGGCTCCGCCAGCTTCAGCCGGAGGGCTGCCAACTGCCGCCTGACGCCTTCCCGCAGCTCCCACAACCGCGCTTTGTCATCCCCGAACACCAGAAAGTCGTCCGTGTAACGCAAATACGCCCCGTGCCGCTCCGCCTCCGTCACCCAATGGTCCAGTCCGTCCAAATAAAAGTTGCCCCAAAGCTGGCTCGTCAGATTCCCAATCGGCAGCCCGCGTGGACGCGCGGCCGCCGCCACCACATCGTCCCCCGCAAACAGCGGCACTGCAACTTCCGGCCCGGTCCGGTAACTGCCCAGCAACCGGCGGATCAGTTCCCGCACCCCGGGACACTCGAGGTATTGGGCCAGCTTCCCGAAAAGCACTTCATGATCAATGTTCGGAAAGAACTTGCTGACATCACACTTCAGCACAAACCGATGCCGGTTCACCAACCTCCGGCAGCACTCGCGCGCCGCGGTTGTCCCCTTGCCCAACTGGCACGAGAAACTGCGCGCGATGAAGCGCCGTTCCAGTACCGGGGCCATCCGGTTGCACAGCGCATGATGCACCACCCGGTCCCGGAACGGCGCGGCGGCGATGAGCCGCCGCTTCGGCTCGTGAATCTCAAAGAACCGATAGCCGCCCGGTTGATAAGTCCCCGAAAGCAATTCCTCCCGCAGCCGCAGCACCTCCGTCTCGCGTCGCAGCCACCAGGCCTCGACGTCGGGGCGGCAACTTTTGCCGCGCCGGGCCTTCCAGGCCGCGAGCATCAGGTTATCCACCGAGGCGACGGCCTCCAGATTGCATTGGCGCGCGAGTTGACGAGCGTTCAGGTCGCGTCTTTCCTCAAGTGATGAACGACAAACCACCCATCTACACCGCCTTGACCGAACTCACCGGCTGGACGCTTAACCGCACGGCCGACTTTCCCAAAAGCCACCGGTTCACCTTCGGCCAGCGACTCGACAACACCACCCTTGACGCGCTGATGCTGGCCGTGCGCGCCCTCTATGCTGCCAAACCCGCCAAAGCCACCCTGCTGGTCGAGTTGAATCTGCTGCTCGAACAACTGCGCGTGCTCTGGCGGCTGGTGCATCACCAGCGCTGGATCAGCCAGCAACAACTGCTCTTTGTCAATGGGCGCATTGACGAAATTGGCCGCATGACCGGCGGCTGGCTCAAACAATTGGCTGGTGACAAAAGCCGGCCGTGACGTTCGCCCCGCTCCGGCGGGATTACAGGCCACGGCCGGCGCCGCGTCTTTTCCCCGGCTCCTCCGGGGCGTGGCCGGGAGGGTTAGGTGACCTCTTGGCCCTGGCCGGGCAGACCGTTCGCCCACCCGGCATCGC
>CAZVYG010000007.1:98229-101541 GCA_964631605.1 uncultured Verrucomicrobiota bacterium | reverse complement strand
ATCGTGAGCATGGACGGAATGGACTCAACGTAATTGCTGCGGTTGACACCCAGCACCCCGTAGTTCACCGTGGCCTGGGCGGATTCGCCGATGGCCAGGAAATCGAAGTTCGTACCGAGGTTGAAGCCAAAGCTGCCATCGGGGGCAATGACGAACAGGCCGCCAATGCCGGGCAGCGCAACCCCGTTGGTGTCTCGGAGCGTGCCAAATACCGGGTCCGTCGTGTTGGTGAGCGTGCCCACCCAGTTGACAGCGAAGGAAAAACCCTCATCCGTAAACTGGCGCAACTCCTGCAGAACGCTGTCGGGATAGCCGGTTGCGCTGCTTTTGGCGATAATGCCGGGCGCGTTGTTTCCGGAAGTAGAGATTTCTCCTTGGTTGGTTATGCGGACCTGGCCGCCGCCGTTGGTCGAGGCGGTGGGGTTGGGAACCAAAAGGAACGGATCGTCAGGGGGGTTGGGAGGCGGCGTTCCGGTGCTCTCGCCAATGATGCCAGCGCCGCCGGCGCCGGAGGTTTTAATGACCGTGCTGGTGATTCCGTCGCCGCTGTTGATAAATACGTTGCCGCCTGAGCCATTCCGGAACAGGACGCCGGGCGTGGCGGGCCCCGGCTGGATGGGCTGAGAAAGTGAATGAACATTCAGAGTGGTGATGGGCGGGCTGTTGAAATCCACACCGCTGGCGATGCCGCCGGATTGGTTGCCGCGCGCTGTGGCGACGTCGTTGGTAAGGAGCAGCGCGTCCGGTGCGGCGTGTGCCGCCAACGCCAGTGACAGGGCTAAAACACCCGGCAAGACTCGAGGATGGCCGGGGCCAAAGCCTGGCAACCCCCGACCCCTGCGGTGAGTTTCGGGCCGGGGACAGGCCGCGCTGGCTGACTCAGCCGGCCAACGATTGAGAACGGGTTTCTGGCTGCTTTTCATGAACTGATCCTTTCTGGACCGACCGGGGATTGATCGGCGATTGATGGAACCCGGGATGAAACTTGCGTGGGGAAAGGGTGCTGTGGCTGATGAGAAAACACCGAACCTCGATTCCGGTGCGGTGAAAACGGCAAGTCCAGGCACAAAACCCCCTCCTAGCTGAATGGACCTTCAAACGAGCCAAGCCCAAAGCCATGGTCGGGGACGCAGTCCTGACGCAGGGCGGTTTCGTGAGTTACGGACTCACAGTATTCCCACGCGAATAAGATGTCAATGCGCTTTTAAGCGCCTTCTTTAAGTCCCACTTCTGGCCCGGCAACGGGAGGCTCAACCACCACTTGCGGCTGTGAAAGGGGTCGGAGGACAAACAACAAGTTATCAGCGAGGAAAGCCATCCCGAGAACCGACTCGCCCCACCGATACAGGAAACGAGCCGGCGTGAGGAGCGGGTTTTGTTTCCAGGCGGTCGTGCGACGCAGAAGTTCGGCGCGCTGCGGATTGGAAACCGGCCGTCCGGCGCTGCGCCAGTCCTGCCAGATAACAACCGGATTAAAGTGGGTGGAGTGGGCGGCGAGGAGGCGGAAGCGGGGTTGGGCGAGCCGCAGCAGGGTTGAGCGCGTGAAATAGTTCAGATGTTGCTCGTAAATGTAACGGTATTTCGAGCCGAGCAGACGGACGGCGAGGGACCTAAAATTGGGGACCAGCACGAAGCAGACCCCCTCCGGCTTGAGAAGGGTGGCGGCTTTGTCAAGGAACAGCCCGGGTTGGGCCAGATGTTCGAGGACGGCCCAGAAGGTGACGGCATCGAAGGGCGCGCCGGCAAAATCCATCTGGAGAAAATCGCCACGGCGGACGGGAATGCCGCGGGACTCGGCATAATCCAGCGCGGGGCCGCTGACGTCGGTGCCGAGAATGTCGTAGGCTCCCGGCGCCCGGGTGCGGAGCTGGAACAGGAACGCGCCGGAGGAGCAGCCCACGTCCAGGACGCGTCCGCCCGGGCAATACCGGCGGAAGAGGCGCAACTCGCGCTCGAAACGAACCGGGGAGTAATCGGATTCCAGTTTGCCCGCAGACAGGTAGTAGCTGTCTCCGACGGCATCATAATAAGCCCCGGAAACGAATTCCGACGGGACGGGGTCCGCGTAAACCATGGCGCACCGCCGGCACCGGACCAGCCGGAGCGTTGCCTTGGACAGGCAAGGCGTCGCCTCGTTGTCGGCGCAGACCGGGCAGCAGCGATGGATTGAGATGCCGGATGACATGGAATTCGGTTGCGTGCTTTGAACGCGGTTTTACATTTCCAGCGCGACCGAGCATACGATGCCAACCTGTAAGCAAGTCAAGGATGAGCGCAGCGAAAACGGGTTGGTCCCTTTGGACGCGGAAGTGAGGACGGAACAACGCAAACGAAGAACAAGCATAATCGAGCGGCTCAAGCGGTGGTTCGGTTGGGGGCGCATGCCTCGGCACTTGGTTTACGGACGGCGGGGTGAACGGGCCGCCCGACGGCATTTGCAGGCCGCCGGCATGAAGTTCCTGACCGCGAACTTCAAATCCGCCCGGGGCGAAATTGATCTGGTGTTTCGGGACGGGGACTGCCTGGTGTTTGTCGAGGTCAAAACGCGGTCCTCGGAGGAGTGGGGCCGTCCGGCCGCGGCGGTTGATCGGGAGCGGAGGGGGCGTTTGACCCGGGCCGGCCTGGATTACCTGCGTTTGCTGAAGCATCCGCCCGTGAAAGTGCGCTTTGATGTGGTCGAAGTCCTGCTGGCCGAGGGGGAGGTGAACGAGATACGCCACTTGCCCAATTGTTTTGAAATGCAGCAGCCTCATCGGTATGGCTGACGGGCATGGGCGATGGGGTTGTCAGGCGGGGCTTTTTCCACTTGATTTTTCAGGAGCAGGGACGACCTTTCATATCAGCAACCACCCGGTTGAGACCCCAGATTGTTTCCTGGTGCTTATGAAAGAAAAACGCGGATCCCGAGAGGAACACCGGCACTGCTGCTCGGTGGTGGTCGTGCATGAAAACCCGGCTTGCCGGGGGGCGGCGGAGGACTTTTGCGATCACTTGGTGGAACGATTTCGGACCGGTTGCGAATTCGAGGTGAACTGGTGGTCGTTTGATTTGCTGGGACAGGAGGGTTCCGCGCGGCAAGCAAGCGAGGCCGCGCGCCAGGCGGATTTCGTCGTGTTCGCCTGCACCGGCGGGCGGGAACTGCCCGAACAAGTCAAGAGTTGGATTGAGAACTGGATGGCCGCCCGGGGCGAGGCCGAGGGGGCGTTGGTGGTCCTGGCTCAAGGGCCGCCGTCCGGGGAGGCGATCGAGCCGCACGGTTACCTGCGCAAGGTCGCCCACCTTGCGGGGATGGATTATCTGACGCAACTGCCG
>CAZVYG010000007.1:89591-98219 GCA_964631605.1 uncultured Verrucomicrobiota bacterium | reverse complement strand
TCGCTGGGGTGGATGAGCCCCGATTCGCCGGAATGCGTTGCCGAGCGCGCGGTGAAGGTCACCACGGTTCTGGACGACATTTTGCGCTGTCACCCTGCGCCGCATTTACTGCAGTCGTAAGCGGCAGGCCGCCTCGTTCAGCAGCCTTCAAAAGAGCCAATCGGCGGGGGCAGCGTGGAGGAGGAGGGGGTTGTTTTCCTCAGGTGCGCTTCAGGGTTGCATTTGCTTTCGAAGTGTGGGATGGCTTGGGCGGCAGCAGCATGAAGACGAACGATAAAGTGATGGTGATGGCGGCGGATGATGTGGCGTGGCAGCAGGTGGCCGCCGGAACGGACGCCGCGATGCAAATGCTCATTGGGCCGGACCGGGCGCCGCATTTCTTTCTAAGGCGGTTCCGTTTCGAGCCCGGGGGAGGCATGCCGAAACATACCAACCAGGTCGAGCACGAACAGTTTGTCCTGCGCGGCCGGGCGAAGGTTGGGATCGGCGATGCCGTTTATGAAGTGAAGCGGGGCGACGTGCTGTTCATCCCGCAAGGGGCGCCGCATTGGTATCAAGGCCAGGGAGACGAGCCGTTTGAGTTCCTCTGTATTGTGCCTAATCTGCCCGACCGGATAGACCTGGTCAAGTAAGGATCGCCCGCCGCCCTTTTCGGTCCCGCCGAGCGGGAAAACCCACCCGGTGAGGCGGCCCGACCAACCTTTCACTTGGGCGCGTTTGGGTTGTATTCCCGACTGGACCCCATTGGCGAGGTTGTTAACTTCGATGGACAATTGACATGATCGCATTATCAATTCGTAACGCTGCAAAGAGCCTGGCATTGCTGGCCGGCTTGTTTATTACGTTCAGCCTCCCGGGCCAAAGCCTGCGCCCGCCGGCCGTTCCGCTGGTTGCCTGTGATCCATACTTCAGCATTTGGTCGCCGGCAGATCAATTGACCGACGCCGAGACGGTGCATTGGACCGGCAAACCGCATCGGCTTGCCAGCCTGGTCCGAATTGACGGCAAAGCCTATCGTCTCATGGGCCGCAGCCCGGACACTGTGCCGGCGTTGCCGCAACGCAGTGTGACCGTGCTGCCGACCCGAACCATTTACGTCTTCGAAGGCGAGGGGGTCCGCCTCAGCCTAACTTTCCTGACGGCGGCGCTGCCCGAGGACATTGACCTGCTGTCGCGACCTGTAACGTATTTGACGTGGGACGCGGAAGCGACCGATGGGAAGAGCCATGTTGTGGCCGTCTATTTTGACGCAGCTTCCGAGCTGGCGGTTAATGAACCGCACCAACCCGTGGTCTGGGAGCGGCGGGAATTCGGGCCGCTGGCCGCGGTTTCCTGCGGTTCGGTTGAGCAACCGGTGCTGGTCAAGAAGGGGGACGACTTGCGCATTGACTGGGGCTACCTCTACATCGCCGTGGACAAGAGAATTCCGGGCCGCCAGGGAATTGGCGCGAACCGAGCCACCGTGCAGGCGGCATTTTGCGCCGGCGAGGCCCTGCCCGAGCCACCCGGCACCGGTGGCAACGAATCGGCTGGTTTTGTGGTTCTGGATTTCGGCAGGGTCAGCCGCAACCCTGTTTCCCGCTGGCTGCTGCTGGCCTATGACGATTTGTTTTCCATCCAGTACATGAAGAAGAACCTGCGGCCTTATTGGCGTCGAAACGGATGGGAAGCGGCCGATTTGCTGCGGGCCGCCGCGAAGGACTATTCGGCTTTGCAGAAGCGGTGCGCGCGGTTTGACCAGGAGTTGATGGCCGACTTGGAGAACGCGGGAGGGCGGCCGTATGCCGAAGTGGCCGCGCTGGCTTACCGGCAGTGTTTCGCGGCCGGCAAATTCGTCGCGGATGCCAACGGCCAGCCGCTTCAGTTTTGCAAGGAGAACCACTCCAACGGCTGCATTGGAACCTCTGACGTGTTCTATCCCATGGCGCCGCAGTTTCTGCTGTTCGGGCCTTCGCTGGCCAAATCCTTCCTGGTTCCCTTCATGAATTACGCGGCGAGCGAGCGCTGGAAATTCCCTTTTGCGCCGCATGACCTGGGCACCTATCCCAAGGCCAATGGCCAGGTTTACGGGGGCGGGGAGCAGACCGAAGAGAATCAGATGCCGGTCGAGGAGTCGGGCAACCTGCTGATCCTGATGGCTGCCGTTGCCCAGATGGAGGGCCATGCAGGCTTCGCTTCGCTCTACTGGCCGCAGCTTGAGAAATGGGCCGACTATTTGAAGGCCAAAGGATTCGACCCGGAAAACCAGCTTTGCACGGACGACTTTGCGGGCCACCTCGCTCATAACGTCAATCTCAGCGCCAAGGCGATTTGCGGTCTGGGCTCCTTTGGCAAGCTTTGCCGGATGCGTGGCGATCAGGCGAAGGCCGACGAGTACTTCGCGCTGGCCCGCCAGTTTGCCCAGCGCTGGATCAAGGAAGCCGACGATGGGGAGAAGTTCAGACTTGCGTTCGACAAGCCCGGGACCTGGAGCCAGAAGTATAATTTGATCTGGGATGACATCCTGGAGCTGGAGCTGTTCCCGGCGGACGTAGCGCGCAAGGAAATGGCTTTTTACAAGAAGATTCAGAATCGCTACGGCCTGCCGCTGGACAACCGCCAAACCTACACCAAGCTGGATTGGATTCTCTGGACGGCGACGCTGACGCAGGACCGGGGGGACTTCATGGCCCTGGTCGAGCCGGTCTATCGGTTTCTGAATGAGACGCCCGATCGCTCCCCCATGACGGATTGGTATCAGACCCGCACCGCGCGCAAGGTCGGCTTCACGGCCCGGCCGGTCGTGGGTGGCGTCTTCGCACAGATGCTCTACAACAAAACCGTCTGGCAAAAGTATGCCCGCCGGGACCGCACTCGGGCAAAGGCCTGGGCGCCCATGCCGCAACCGCCCAAAGTCACTGTTGTTCTTCCCGCGGCAGACCGCGAGCCGGCCTTATGGCGCTACACGACTTCCCAGCCCGCCGAGGACTGGTATCAACCCTCTTTCGATCATTCGAGTTGGAAAGAGGGGCGCAGCGGGTTCGGCACCGCCGGCACCCCCGGTGCGGTGCTCGGCACGACCTGGAACAGCCGGGACATTTGGCTCCGGCGCGAGGTGGACCTGCCGCCCGGGAATCTGGCCAACCTTCAAGCCTGGCTGCACCACGACGAAGACGTTGAGGTTTACATCAATGGAGTTCTGGCCTTGCGCGGTACCGGCTATGTAACAGGCTACGACCTGTTTCCGCTGTCGGCCGCGGGCCGGGCCGCCCTCCGGCCCGGGAAGAACCTTCTGGCGATTCATTGCCGTCAGACCGGCGGTGGACAATACGTGGATTTGGGATTCGCCACCGTGGAGGATCATTGACCGGGACCTTCGCTCAGGTTTCAGGTGTCACCCGTTAAAGGGACATGACGGCGAAGCGGTTTGCGTGTAAACTGGCCGCAGAAGTTTGTGCGAAAGTTGTTCCGATTCATGGCGGCCAGGCCGACCCGGCACTGGGGGTGTTTGTGTCTCGTTCCGGTTTCCATGGCAGCGCTCGGGTTGGCTGCCAGCGGGTATGCCGCGCTTGGGGCCTCGCCCCCTCACCTCCGGGGCGACCTGGGCATTCACGATCCCTCCACAATCATTCAGTGCAAAGACAAATACTACGTCTTCGGCACGGGGGATAACATTGTCTCGAAATCCTCGAGCGACAAAGTGCTTTGGAAAGCGGGCCCCACGGTCTTTTCGACCCCGCCCGCCTGGACCCAGGCTGCGGTGCCGGGTTTCGTGAACACGTTTTGGGCGCCGGACATTATCTACCTGAACGGGGAATACCGGCTTTACTATTCGGTTTCGACCTGGGGGAAGCAGGTTTCGGCCATCGGCCTGGTGACCAACCCCACGCTTGATCCAGCCGATCCGAACTATCAATGGACAGATCGCGGACCGGTCATTCAGTCGCAAGAGGGCAGCCTCTACAACACGATTGACCCAAGTGTGGAGGTGGACGGTTCGGGCAACCCCTGGCTGGCGTTCGGCTCTTACTGGAACGGCATTTACCTGGTGCAACTTGACCCGGCGACGGGATTGCGGATTTCGTCAAACTCACCGACCTACCGGGTGGCCTACAATGGTTCCATCGAAGCTTCGGGTTTGCTCCGCCGGGGCGGGTTTTACTATTTGTTTGTGAATTGGGGGTCCTGCTGTTCCGGAGTGAACAGCACCTACCAGATTCGCGTGGGGCGCAGCACCAGCATTACCGGCCCCTATCTGGACCGCAACGGCGTGAACATGGCGAACAACGGCGGCACGCTCTTTCTCGAGGGGACCGGCAAGTATGTGGGTCCCGGTCATGCCGCTTTTCTCGACCAGGGCGGTGAGCTCTGGTTCAGCTATCATTACTACGACGCCAACGCCTACGCGCCGTGGTATGGGGCCTACGGACAGGCCAAGTTTGACCTGCAGCCGTTGTCCTGGACCGCCGACCTGTGGCCCGTGTTTACCAATGATTGGTCGGCCGTTTACGACTTTGAGACCGACGCTCGGGACGAACACGGGCAGTATTACGGTCTGCTGGGCGGCGGCGCTTCAATTGTGACGGACCCGGCGCGGGGCCGCGTTCTGAATCTCAACGGTGCGGGCCAACACGTCACTCTGCCGCCGGGCGTCGCCTACGCCCGCACGTTCGCGGCGGTCATCAAGTGGAACGGCGGCGGCGCGTGGCAGCGGATTTTCGATTTTGGAAACGACACCTCGAGTTACATCATGCTGACGCCGTCGTCCGGCAATGGCCGGCTTCGTTGCGACATTCGCGCGAATGGCACGACCCAGACTCTGGAAACGACCAGCGCCGTGCCGGTGGGGGTTTGGACGCATGTGGCCGTAACGCTGGATGGCAGTCGCGGCGTGCTTTATCTCAATGGCGCGCCCGTGGCAACCAACCCGGCGATGAATTTGTCGCCGCTGGACGTGCGGGCTCAGACCAACCACCTCGGCCGCAGCAAGTTTTCCGCCGACCCGGATTTCAACGGACAGATCGCCCAGTTTCGCGTTCATGGCCGCGCGCTGACCGCGGCCGAAATCGCGGCGCCCCAACCGCGGATTGTTCGACCCGCCGAGGGCGCGGCCTATTGGCCGGGGGCAACCATCACGTTCCAGGGAAGTGCCACGGATTTCAACGAGCTTCCGCTGGGCGCCGGTGCTCTGACCTGGCGGGTGGAACTGCTGGATAATGGGGTTACCAACACCCTCTTGGGACCGCTCGGCGGGGTCAGCGAGGGGGTATTTAGTGTTCCGTCCAACGTGAGCACCAGTGCGGTGTGCCGCGTGGCCCTGACCGCCACCAACGGAGCGGGCCGGACGCAGACCGCTTTTGTTCAACTGACGCGCGGCACTTCCGCGACGGACTGGGGCTCGTTTTATCCGTTCACCACGGGCGGGCTGGATGCCAGCAACCGTTATCACGCTTCCCTCCTCGGCGGCGCCTCGGTCCAAACCGACGCTACCCGGGGCAGCGTGCTGAACCTGTCAGGGAGCAACCAGTATGCGAGTCTGCCGGCGGGCGTCGGGACATTCCGCACCTTTGCCGCGTGGGTGAAATGGAATGGAGGCGGGGCCTGGCAGAGAATTTTTGATTTTGGCAGTGACACCAGCCGCTGGATCATGTTAACGGCAGCCAATTCCGACGGGCGGCTGGAGGCGGGCATCACCACGGACCGGCCGAACTATGTCCAGGTCGTTCGAGCCACCGGCGGCCTGCCCGCCGGGGTGTGGGTACACGTCGCGGTCACGTTTGATGGGCGACAGGCCGTCCTTTACACGAATGGCGTCGCGGTTGCCGTCAATCACAGCGCCAACCTGCTGCCCTCGGACATTGCAACTCCGCGCGCCTACTTCGGTCGGAGTCAATACACAGCCGACCCTTACTTTAACGGTCGCCTGGACTCGGTAAGGCTGAGTTCGCGGGCCTTGTCGCCTGTGGAGTTGTTCGGCCCGCAACCTGTGATACTGCAGCCGGCCATCGGAGCCACGTATGCCGGGGGCGCCGTGATCTCCTACTCCGGCACGGCTTCCGATTATTCCGACGCGCCCCTGGCTGCGTCGTCATTCGCCTGGTCCGGCGAGTTTCATCATGATGGCCTGAGCAGTCCCGCCTTTGGACCGCTCAGCGGGGTTACCAATGGGACGTTCCAGGTTCCAACCAGCGGCCCGGCCAGCACGAACGCCTTTTACCGGCTGAAACTGCAAGCCACTGACAGCCAGGGGATTCAACAGACGGTCTGGCGAGACGTGGCTCCAACAATCGCGCAGGTGGAACTGGCCAGCGTACCCGCGGGCCTCGAAGTCAAGCTCGATGGTCAGGCCGTGACAACACCGGCCGTGGTCCCGGCGGTGGCGGGCTTCACCCGCACTCTCGAGGCGCCCTCCCCCCAAACCCTCGGCGGCAGCAATTACAACTTCGTGCTCTGGTCAGATGGGGGCGCCATGTCCCATGCGGTTACCGTCCCGCCAACCAACATCACCTACACCGCCAGCTTTGTGCCGCCCAGCCTGACGCTGGTGGCCACAGCGGATCACGTCATCCTCTCGTGGCCAGCTTGGGCATCCCCCCTGGTCCTCCACCAAGCTACCAACCTTACCCCACCCGTCGTCTGGGTGCCCCTCACCAACACCCCCTACCTGTGGAATGATTCCATGCTACTGAGCCTGCCGGCGGTCCAGGAAAAGGTTTTCTACCGGCTCCAGACGCCGTAAGAGGGGCTGTAATCCAGTTTCTGGGGCGCTCCACCAAGAGTGCGGTGTGGGGATAACGTGTCGGCAATCCAAGGCTGGCAGCTCGGTACAAAGCACACCTAGAACGCCGGAAGTATCGTTCCAGCCGGGCGTCCTTGACTTCGAACGCTGTGAGCGATTCTTACTCCTCGACCGGCGGCGTCTTGGTCGGAGTCTCGTTCGAGACTCTTAACATCTCGTCCACCAGGTTTCGGAAATCCTCAAGCCCCGGCGCGGGAATGATGATGGTGTCGCGGCGCCCGCCCACATCCTCGGTGATCCGCAAGAACCTCCCGCGCGCGTTTTCTTTGAGCGCCAGCAGGAAGCTCTTCCGCTCAATCTGGATCTTCTCGGATCGAATAGTGTCCTCTTCCACCCGAGGTTTCGGAGGCCCATGCGACCGTTTGCCGTATGGCGATGGTCTGTCGTTCGAAATCATATGTTTTTAGCCCGGACGCTCAAAACGAGCGCTCCCCATTATCGCCAAGATTAACCTCCGTGACAATCCTAAATTGTCAACCGCCTATTTTGTCATGTACGAGAGGGGGGAGCCATGGCGAAACGGCGGGGGATCGGCGCGGGTTCCCTGGCGCCAGAAGTAAAGGCCGAGGCATCCCAGCATCAACACATTCAAGCCTCGCGAGACCCGAAGCCAGACCGTGAAGGAACTCGCCGCGGCGGTTCGCTCGGCTGCAGTTGAGTTCAAGGCGAACCGGACAGTGTGTTCCCGGCTGAGCTTGGGCTGCAGCCAGGCCGTCTCAAACAGGGCGATACAAAACAGGCCCAACACCACGGCGACCCACCACCTTCTGGGCATTTTCCCCAAGTGAATCCATTCGGCCCCCAAATGCAGCAGCGCCACCACCCCGCAAACCAGGCAGAGATGATAAAACCGCACGGCCGGCAACTGGCCGATGGCCACCGAAAAATAAGGAAAGTTTTTGGGCCCGAGCAACTCCTCGAAGGCTGCGGAACTGAAGACAGGCGCGGTGCATAGCGAATACCCCACCGCGGCGCCAAACCACACTGCCGCATTAAACAACCCCACGTATCTCAAGAACCCAGTCACAGCCCCACCTTAGAGCAAGGGGTGTGAAACTGCCAAGCATCAACTCTCCACCACCGAGGTTTGACCTTCCTTTTTTGCCTTTCCGTTGTCTAATTCCTCCATGACGCGAATTCCGCGCCTGTCGTTTCTCGCTGGCGCCGCACTCGAACTGGCGCTTCTGGCAATCGCGGCCGTGTGGGGCTCTTTCCTCGGTCGGCCCCTGGCCGCCCAATGCCATTGGAACCTCGCCGATGCGACTCTCGGACTCGCGGCCGCCGGCCCGCCTTTCGCCCTCTTAGGCTGGTGCATGGGCTCGTCCTGGCCGCCCATGGTCCGTTACCGCGTCTTCCTCCGGTCTCTGCTGCAGCCGCTATTTCGCGGTTGGAGCCTCGGGCAGATTCTGGTGATCTCAATGCTGGCGGGCCTTTGCGAGGAAGCCTTTTTCCGCGGAGCACTGCAGAACAGCCTCCACATTCTGCTGGGTGACGCGCCCGCACTTTTTGTCGCCAGCGCCCTGTTTGGGCTTGCGCACCGCATCACCTGGCTCTATGCCCTGCTCGCCACGCTGTTTGGCCTTTACTTCGGCCTGCTTTACCTCTTGACGGGCAACCTCCTCACTCCGGCCCTCACCCACGCCCTTTACGATTTTCTGGCGCTGTCTTTGCTCCTGCGGTCGGGCCCGGGTGACTTGGCGAACTCTTGAACTGCTATTCTGGCAAAATGGCGGCAAGCACGGCCCGTTCCGGCCGGAAGTACCTGGCCGCAACTTCCTTGACGCGCGCGAGCGTAACGGCCCCATAAAGGGCGTCCTCGTGGTCGCCATGACTGTAACCCAGACCGTAAA
>CAZVYG010000007.1:73909-89581 GCA_964631605.1 uncultured Verrucomicrobiota bacterium | reverse complement strand
TCCAAAGCCGCAGTCATGGCGAGGCTGCCAAGGTCCTGGCGGGAAATCTTTCTCTGGCCGATGATCTTCGCCTTGGTCCGCTTCAACTCCTCTTCGGTCAGGCCCTCCGCGCGCAGGCAATCGGCTTCGCGCAGCAGCTCGGTTTCGACCTGGACGGCTTTGTCGGGAGCGGTGCCAGCGTAAAAAGCGAAGAAACCGGGAGCCAGTCCGGTGAAGCTCTGGGCGCCGACGTAATAGGCCAGGCCAAGGTGTTCGCGAATGCGGAGAAACAGCCGTGATCCAAGGTCGCTGCAGGCTTCCTGGAGAATGTCCAGGGCATAGCGGTCCGGATCCTTCAAGGTTGTGCTCGGGTAACCGACCACCAGCACCGCCTGCTTCTTGTCGCGGACCTCGCGCACCCGCCGCATGCCGCCCGCACTCCTCGCTTCGCCCTCAGCAGCCGGGCCAGGGTCCAACGGGGGAACCTCGCTGCCCCGCTGCCATCCTCCGAACAGTTTCCGGACCGCGGCCTCGACAGCGGGCAATTGGACATCGCCAAAAATGGCAAGCACGCAGTTGTCTGGAACGACGAGCTGGCCGTGGTTCTCTCGAAGGTCGCTGGCGCGCAGGCTCCGCACCGTCTCCTCGGTTCCCAGGGGATCGAGCCCGTAAGCGCGAGCGCCGAATAGCTCGCGGCGCATCAGCCTGAAGGCGCTTTGCAGCAGGTGATCTTTTTGCGCCTGAATCGCCGCCAACTGGACCTCGCGCTCGCGCTCGAGTGCCTCGGAAGGGAATGACGGATTACCCAGCACGTCAGCCACCAGCTCCAACGCGGTGTCAAAGTCAGTGCTCAGAATTTCCGCATTGAGTCCGAAACTATTGTTGCCGGCGTAAGTTTCGATGCTGCCTCCCCCCGACTCGATCGTACCGGCGATTTCCTCGGCCGACCGGCGGGCGGTTCCTTTGAGGAGCGTTTTGACCATCAATTGGGTCACGCCGTTTTTATCGGGGGTTTCGCTCAGGACCCCGCCCCGGCAGACTGCCCTAAACTCGACAAAGGGAAGCCGGTGATCCTCTTTGACCAGGAGGCGCAACCCGTTTGGCAGTTCGAGCTTGTGGATGGGGTTCTGGGAGAGCGACTCGACGCAGGGGACGCGCTGTGGCGCCCGCCCGTCAGGCAGCAGCGCGTAGAGGGTTCTGGCATCAGGCCGCAAGTAGTGCCGGGCAACTCGCTGCAAATCGGGAGGGGTGATCCGGCGGACGGCGGCGAGGTAACGATCCGAGAATCCCAAGTCATTGGCTGCCAGCCAGTTGCTGCCAAGGTCCTGCGCCTGGCCCTGCATGGTTTTGCGCACGGCCAGTGTCCCCGCCAGAAACTGTTTTACCGCCTTATCCAATTCCTGGGGTTCGACCGGCTCGGTTTGCATTTTTTCGACCTCGGCCATCATTGCGCGGCACGCAGCCTCGAAGTCGTTGGGGTCGAGCGTGGCGCTGATGCCGAGGAGGCCCGGGTTGCCGGGGTTATAGGTCCAGGCATGGACGGAGTAGGCCAAGCCCTCGGTTTCCCTTACCCGGCGGTAGAGACGGGAACTGCGCCCGTTGCCCAGCAGCGTCGCCAGCACATCGAGGATCGGCACATCCGGATGGCGGAGGTCGGGTATGTGCCAGGCGATGTGAACATAACCCAGCTCGATTGGCGCTTCTTCGATAACCTCCCGGGGAGCGGTTTGCGGCGGTTCCTCGGGCAGGACGATGGGGGGAAGGGGGCGGGCCTTTGCGCCGGCGTAAGCCTCGCGTATCTGACTGACCACCGTGTCAGCATTCACGTCGCCGGCGACGACGTAAAACACGTTATTGGGGGCGTATTTCTCGTGATAATAGGCGCGGATATCCTCCGGCTTCAACTCGTTGAAGATGTCCGGATACCCGATCACGGTGAAGCGATAAGGGCTGCGGGTGTAGGCGGTCTCGAAGAGGCGCCGGCCCGCCCGCCGGTCGGGATCATCCACGTTCATATCCATCTCGCGGAGGATGACCTGCATTTCCTTGGCCAGCTCGTCCGGAGGCAGCGTTGCGTGCTGCATGATGTCGCACAGGATGTCAATTGCAACGGCTGTGCCCGAGCTGGGGACATCAATGTGAAAAACGGTGCGGTCGAACGAGGTGTAGGCATTCATGTAGCCGCCCGCCTCCTGCACCTCCTGGTCAATGCGGCTGCCTGCGCGGCGACGAGTGCCTTTGAACAGCATGTGCTCGAGCACGTGCGAAAGCCCGGCCCCCAGCCAGCGTCCCTCGTGGATGCTCCCCGCCATGCACCAAGCCTGGGCGGACACAACCGGAGCGCTGTGATCCTCGCGGACGATGATGGTTAAGCCTTTGTCCAGCGTGGTCAGCCTGACCCCCGGCGGCACCGCGGGGATCAGGCCCGTGGGGGGAACCGGCAGCACTTTGGCGGGCATGAGCTTGGCCGATCCTCTTCAGGCCCCGGATGGCGCTTTTTCAATCGGCGTCCGCCGCTGTTTAGTCGAGGGCAAGAAGGGCTTCCGGAAGGCTTCGAAGAAGTCGTAACCCTCGGCAAAATCCGCCCGGCTGTCTTCGGGCGTTTTGGCCAGCAGGCCGATCTCGACCATATTGAACACAATCTCGCCGAAGTCGCTGCAGGAGCGTATTCCCCACTGCTCAAGCACGGTGGCTGCCATTGGACCGAACTGCTCGAGGGCGTAATCGCGAATTCCGGCAAGCAGCTCTTGTCCGGTCACATGCCGTTGCCGTCCCCGCCCTCCGCGAGCAATGGATTTTTGAGTATAGTCCAGAGCCTCCCTGACAAACAGATAAGCATCCCGCTCGTAACGGTTATCCCTGGCCCGAATCAACTCGAGTGCCTCTTCAAAACTGATTTCTTGCATCTTAGCGTGTCACCGGTGTCGTCACTGCCGCCGGCGGTCGGGCGGTCCGATAAGCCTTCACCGCCAAGCCCGTCAGCAGCAAGCCCAGCACAATACAGAGAACCATTTGTTCCTGCCTGGTCAACCAGCTCACGCACCCTACCCTAGCACAAACACACCGCCCCGACAATCCTGGATTTGTCCTTGGCTGTTGCCCGCACTGCGTTGCGTGAGGCTTGCGATGGCACCCGGTCTAACTGGTTGTATGGGAACCGTGCCAAACACAATGCAAATGCCCGAGGCAAGGGGGGCGCAAGGGAGGTGATTATGTCCTGCTTTTCCTATGTTGCCGTGGACCTCAAAGGCGGGGAAACGCGCGGCACGCTCGAGGTGGCGGACCAACTTGAAGCCATCCGCCGAATCAAGGAAATGGGCCTTTTCCCCACCCGCCTGCTGGCGGAGAAAGCAACCAGCCAAACGGTGCCCTTCCCGCACGCCCGGGCCCGCACCACACCGCTGCGGGCGGGTCTGCCTCCTGGCCGCATTGATGGGAGAATCAAGCCGGCCGTTCTCGCCGTGTTCACACGCCAACTCGCGACCTTGCTCGATGCGGGCATGCCTCTGCTGCGCAGCCTCCGCACCCTCCGCGACCAGCAACCCCACCGGCGTTTCCGGCTGACCCTCAACCACATCGAGTCGGCCATCGAGAACGGCAGCTCACTGGCCGAGGCGCTCGCCGCGCATCCCAAATCCTTCAACCGCCTTTATGTTTACATGGTCAAGGCCGGTGAAATCGCCGGCGCCCTGGAAACCACCCTCCGGCGCCTGGCCGAATTCATGGAAAAAGCGCAGCGGATTAAAGGCAAGGTTAAAGCCGCAATGTTCTATCCCTGCGCTGTGCTGACAGTCGCCGCTGCAATCCTGGCCCTGCTGATGGTCTTTGTCGTCCCCCGGTTCAAAGTGGTGTTCGAGGGCCTGCTCGGCGGGGCGCCGTTGCCAGCCTTCACGACTTTCGTCTTCAATGTCAGCACAGCCATTCAGGCCCACTTTCTGCTCGGCCTGACTCTCCTGGCCGCCCTCGCGGGAACTGTTTCATTGATCCTCCGCACCCTTCCCGGACGCTGGGCCTTCGATCAACTCAAACTGACGCTCCCGCTCCTCGGCCCGCTGTTCCGCAAGGTGGCCATTTCCCGCTTCGCGCGCACCTTGGGCACGCTGATCAACAGCGGGGTGCCGATCCTTCAGGCCCTTACCATTGTCGGAGAAACGACGGGAAACGTCGTCTATACCCGCCTCATCGCCAAGGTCCACGACCAGGTCAAGGCCGGTGAACCCATCGCCCCGACCCTTAAAGCCTCCTCGCTGTTTCCCGGCATGGTTGCCGGGATGGTGGATGTGGGGGAGCAAACCGGCGCCCTGCCCGACCTGCTAATGAAAATTGCCGACGCCTGCGACGAGGAGGTGGATGATGCCACGTCGGCCCTCACCTCCCTGCTTGAACCGATCCTGATCGTCTTCCTGGCCCTCATCGTCGGCAGCATCGTGATTGCCATGTATCTTCCGATTATCCGTGCCCCCGGACTCCTTGAACCCTCCAACACATCCAGCCCCGGGGACTGAGAAATCCCCTCTCTTTCCACTTGCATCAACGCCTTGCGCGGCCATAATAACCTGCGTTGACTCTTTTGGATGGGGTCGTAGCTCAGTTGGTAGAGCGTCTCGTTCGCAATGAGAAGGTCAGGGGTTCGACTCCCCTCGGCTCCACCATCCTCCCCCGCATGTCCACCGTTTCAAGCAATCCCACGGGCCTGGGCCCGGCGCAGCGGAGCCGCGCTCCAAGACGCGAGCGGGCCGCGGACGGTCTCGCCGAACGCGGGGAGGAACTCCCGCGCTCCAACTTTCGTCGCAAACAACAGCGGTGAATGGAGCGGACTCACGTCCGCTGCTACTTTTTCAACGGGCTGCTAGGGCCGGCCCGAGGAACCCGCCGTGGCCCGGGGGCCGATGTTCGAGAGGTTGATCGGTTGGAAGCCGAGATCGAATGCCGGGGAGTTGCGGCGCAGGCGGAAGTCGTCTTTTTTCGGGTCCACGAACAAGGGGTCGGCAATGCGTGAGTTGCGGTCGTGACCGCGTTCGCGCCACTGTCGCCAGGTGCCGACCGGCAGTTTCAAGCTCTCGGCATTGGTGGCGAGGCGCGCGTCGAAATAGAGATTGTAATCGAGGCGATACTGATCGCCGGACCAGTTGCCGCCCAACAACACGCCGGAGTCGAAATAGACGATGTTGGTGAGGAAACTGAAGCCAGGGTGCGGTTCGGGGCGGGAGCGTTGGACCTGGTGGTCGCGAGCGAACGCGAAAATGTTGTTTTCGACGGTGTTGGTCGCGCCGTAATGCTGGTGGAACCCGCCGTGCGTGGTGCGATAGACCACGTTGCTGCGGGCGACGATGCTACTGCTGCCTTCGTCAAAGTAAATTCCCCAGCCGCCGTAGCGGAAGCCGGCGATATCATGCCAGAGGTTGTTGACGATCCGGGTTCCGGGCTGCATCCCGAGGGTATAGATTCCGCCCATGTCGCTGAGGATGGGACCGTCGCCGTCGGACTGAACGCCGATGTGATGCACATGGTTCGCGGCCACGAGGTTGCCGGCGGCCAGCGTGGGACCGTAGCCCCAGGTCCAGCCGATCGAAATGCCCGTGTAATAAAAATCATGAATGAGATTGTGCGTCAGTTGGTTGTCCGGCGACTGTCCAATCCAGATGCCAATGGCGCTGTGGAACATTCGTCCCCCGTGGTGAATGTGGCAGTCGGTCACCACATTGCCGCGGGATTGCTCCGCGGGATTGGAGCGCACGGCAGTCTCGCCCAGTTTCAAACCTCCAGCGCCCAGATAGCCGAACTCGCATCCCCGAATCACGTTGCTGTTGCAGCCGCGTCCGAGTTCCAGGCCGTACGGGCCAAGGTTTACGAAACGGCAGCGGTCGAATACGGTGGCTCTTACCCCCTGTCCCCAAACCGCGCCGGGCACGCCGATGGCTGCCTGCGCAAACCCACCCACCTCCGGTTTGGGGGGCGGCCAGACAACTGGTTTGTCTTTGGCTGCGTAAAACTCATCCGGAAAATACCATTCGGCGTGCGCAAAAGTAATCCCCTGGAATTCCATGTTCTCGAGGAACTGATTCTGCCCGGGTTCGCCCTCCAATCGCAGTACTTGGGGCCGCACCGGCGCGACCGCCTCGAACTGGCTCAACTGCTCGCCCGGTCGCGGAGAATAGTAAACCCTGCCGAGGCGCGCATCGAGGCTCCATTCGCCCGGCTGATCGAGCAGTTCGAGCGGCCCCTCGATATAATACAGGTCGCCGGGGGCGAGCTGAAAGACCGAGCGCTTCGCGAAGTTCAGCATCCGCTCCTTTTTGTCCACGCTCGCCACGGGCAGGCGCGACTCGACCCAACGGGTCATGACAATCACCTCGGCGCCTTCCAGAAAATCAAAGGCCTTCAAGTCCGCCTCGTGATAACGGAAACGCAGGTGGCCATCGGTCCACTCTTTCGTGGCGTCGGGCAAGGATTCCACCGCCAGGTAACCCGTGTTGGGATGCCGCGCCCGAGTCGCGCGCTGACCGTTGGCCCAGAGCTCGCGGAAAATCCACCTGCCATCCCGCGCCTCCGGCAGATCCGCAGCCCAAAGGAGCCGCTTGCCGACCTGAACCTCGCGCCACCCCCGGATACTCCGCCCGGCGCTCAAGACCGGCTGCTCGCGGCGATACGCCGTGAACCGGGTATTGGAGTCCTGCGGCGTCAGGACCAGCGTCTCCGGCAAAAAATAGGTGCCGGCCCGCAGGCAGAGGGTTACCCGTCCTGCAGCGGGCTGGTTTTGACGCCAGGACCGCGCCGCGGTCAACGCGCGGCCAACGGTGGCAAAGGGCCCGTCCGTCCGCCCCAGATTGCGACTGGCGGAACGCCCCGACCAGGCGTCGTTGCCCGCGGGGGAAACATAAAACGTCGCCGCGTCACCCGACGCTGCCGCGCTGGCGGCGAGAGAGATTAAAAGCCAAACCCCTCCCGCAAAAGCCGTCGCCAGTCGCCGCCTAGCCGTCTTCATGAAGGCGCATTCGCCAACAGACCATCGCGGTGGAATCATGATTCGGGGTCTCCGCTGTTGTTACTGATTTTCACCCTGCCTTTGCTGCGGTTGTCGAGCCGCAAGGCGCCGGGCACAACGTTGTCGCTCACCACCGCGCGCTTGACGTTTTCGCCCAGCGCCAGATGCGGGCGATTGGCCTGGAACTCGCACCCGCGGACCAGAACAGTGCCGCTTTCAATCTGCAGCGCGTGCCGGCCCTGGTTCTGGTGATCCCACTGGACAAAAGTGCAATCGCTGAAGCCCACGGTGCCGGAGCCGGAGATTTTCGCAATCTGGTTGCACGGCCCCCAGAATGCGCAATTCACAAACCGCACGCTGCCGCTGTTGGAGTCGCTCACGCGCACCATCGTCGGGTCCGGCCCGTGGAACGACACAAACTCGCCGTTGCTGATCAGCAGTCCCATCGGCGCGCATTGCTCCACCCCCAGCGCCGTAAAGCAATCGTCCGCTCCCAGGCCCAGGAAATTCCCATTACAGACTCCGGCCGGGGTCTTGATGAACTTGTAGCCGACGTTGTAGCCGAAGCAAAAAGTGTTGAACACGTACTGCCAATCCGTGCGCCCAAACACAAAAGCCTCGCCGTGGGCCTGCTGCCATTGGAAGAGGCGCGGCTTCATGCTCCACCACGGGTTGAAATGCACGTTTTCGATCCGCCCGATATCGTAAATGGCGTCCACGAGGATGCCCCGCCGCAACGGCTGCCCCTGGACATCCCGGATCAGGTGGCGCTCGTTGCGGGTCGCGTCAATCCCGTTGTACGGATTCAACAACTCGACCGCCAGCACGGCGGGGTTCTTCCCTCGCAGGGCAATGGCCCAGGGATAAGGCTGCGGCTCCTCATCCGGGTTCTGCTCCGGGTAGTAAAGCACCACGCCCTTGAGCGTGCTGTTGTGGTTAAGAGTAATGAACGGCGTGCCCGCCTCGTTGCCGCGGCCTTCCGTGACGAGAAAAGTGGTCCCGTCATCCGTCGGCTTCGGCAACCCGGCGTCCCGAATCCCATTGTGAGCCGGGACAGACTCCCACACCCCTTTCAATGTGACCCCGTCGGGCACGCGCAAGTGCCCGCTAAAAAGATAGTTCCCGCGCGGGGCATAAACCACGCCGCCCCCTGCCCTGCCCG
The DNA here is from genome assembly GCA_964631605.1 of uncultured Verrucomicrobiota bacterium. Lineage (GTDB taxonomy): Bacteria > Verrucomicrobiota > Verrucomicrobiia > Limisphaerales > UBA8199 > JARKQH01. The sequence continues at coordinate 81,455 of CAZVYG010000007.1, read as the reverse complement.
CAGCGTCCAGCGCCTTCTGAAAGGCGGCGGTCTCGTCGGCTTTACCGTCCCCCTGCGCCCCGTAATCCCGGACCAGGAAATAATCGGGTGGCGCCTGCGCGACACCCAGCGCACCCGCAAGAAACCCAATCGCCGCCGCGTACCGCCACGCCCGCCCAACGCCCGCCCCGGCTGCAAGCCCCGCAGAGTGGCTGTTCATAAGTTATTTGGGCATTTCGAGCCGGACGATGCCCACGTCTATGTATTGTCCGCCGGCGGTCTGCCGACAGTGAACGGCCAATACATTTCCCGTGGGTTTGAGCGTTGCCAGGGCTGGTTCGCGGATGGTCACGACCTCGTAATCGGTCGTGTAGCCCGGGAGGACGGTGGCCACCACCCCGTTGATGTAAATCACGGCGTCTTCGTCATGATGAACCAGCAACCGCAAATCCTCGTTGATGGTGCCCAGCGAGAACTCCCGCCGCAGCCAGATGTTCCCGGAAGTCCATTCGGTCCGGACGACTGCTCCCGGCGTGCCGCGCGTTCCGAATCCCGCATTCCCCTCCTTCCAGGCACTGGCGTCGAACCCCGGACGAAACCAATCACTCGCCGGTTTCTCGGTTGTAAAGCGCCACGCCGTGCGCTCAGTTCGGGCGGAGGGTACAACATCTATCACCTTGGGCCGGGGTGGCACCTTGCCCTGGTTGATTTCCGCCACCAACTTGAGCGGCATTTTGACGATCTCCCGATCATAGGTCATCAGGCCATTGACCTCCACCTCGACATCCGTTGTTTGGGTGTAAACCGCGGCTGACAAGCCTTTTTCATCAATCAATGGGAACAGCCGCGCCAACAGGTCTATGTAAGCCGATGTCAATGCCACCTCGTTCGTAAAACTGCGATATCCCCAGTTTCGCTCGGATTGCCAGGTGTGACCCCGCAGCGGCAGTCCCAATCCCCCAAACTCGCCCAACACCGCCGCCCGCTTTTCCTCCGGTTCCGGGCATCCCGGGCCGGGATACTTGTGCATGTCGTTGACATCCCCCACACCCCGGTCGGCCCAGCCGCTGGCGTTGTTCACCAGCCGCGTCGGATCCAGCTTCCGCGTCAGCTCCACAATCCGGGCCGTGTCGTATTGTCCCCACCCCTCGTTGAACGGAACCCACATGACGATGCAGGGATGATTGCCCAGCCCCTGGATCATCGCCGCATACTCCCGCTCAAATTGCGCCGCCGACTCGGGAGTTCGCTGAATGTCCGGCTCGTTGGGCCGGATATAGCGGTCGCCGCTGGGCATGTCCTGCCATACCAGCAAGCCCAGCTTGTCGCACCAATAATACCATCGAGCCGGCTCGATCTTCACATGCTTTCGCGCCATGTTATACCCGAGTTTTTTGGTCATTTCGATGTCATAGCGCAGCGCCGCGTCCGTCGGGGCCGTGTATAAGCCATCCGGCCAAAAGCCCTGGTCCAGCGGCCCGTGCTGGAAATAGGGTTTGTTGTTGAGCATCAGCCGCGTAAACCCTTTCCCATCCTTTCCCAACGAAATCTTCCGCATGCCCAAATAGCTCTCCACGCGATCAATCGTCCGATTCCCAAGCTTCAAGGCGATCTTCAGATCATACAAATGCGGGTTTTCCGGCGACCACAATTTGGCGTTCTTGATCGGAATGCGAATCGGGTTTCCCGGTCGCGCCGCTCCCGAAGCCACGGTGCCTGACCGGTCACTCACGGTCACTTCGAGGAGGTAGGTTCCCAGCATGGCGGTGGTCGTTGGCTCAACAATCACGGCGCTGTGGTCCACATCCGGCGTGATCTTAAGCGAGCGGATATGGGCCGAGCCGACCGGCTCGAGCCATACCGTCTGCCAAATGCCGCTCGTCGGGGTGTACCAAATCCCGTGCGGCTTCCGAATCTGCTTGCCCCGGGGCTGCGTCCCGGCGTCTGTCGGGTCCCATGCCGCAACCACGAGTTCATTCGGCCCATACGCGGCCAGGGCATCGGTAATGTCGAAACTAAACCCGTCGTATCCCCCCGCATGACGCCCCAGCTCCTTGCCATTCACCCAGACTGTCGCCTCAAAATCCACCGCCCCGAAATGCAGCAAAATCCGCTGCCCGCGCCATTTGGCCGGCACTTCGAACGTCCGCCGATACCAAATCCGGTCATTCTCCGTTACCGCCTTCATCACCCCCGACAGCGCCGACTCGACCGGGAACGGCACCAGAATCTGCATCGGAAAGGTGGACGGCCGCGGCGCCTCTTTCCCCAGAATTGCCAGGTCCCACAACCCGTTCAGATTCTGCCACTCGTCCCGAACCATCATGGGCCGCGGATATTCCGGCAGCGCGTTCACCGGCGACACCTCCCGCGCCCAACGCGTCATGAGCGGGCCCTTGGCCGGCTGCCACTCCCCGGCCATGCCGCCCGAGAACGCAAGAAGGAAGAGAATCCACATCGCGCCCCTCAGGAAGGCGGCGCCCGAGCCATGCAGTTTGTGTCTTTGATTCATTGCACGTTTCTGTTTACAGGTTCAGTTTGAGAAGACAAGCAATTCAAAGCAAAAAACTTGTCCACCGACCCCTCATGCCCGTCCCGTAATCGGTATTCGGTAACCAAACGCTTCCACTTTCGCCCCACCGCCACGACATAACTCGAAGAGGCATGAGCGTATAGCCCGCGCTCAAAGAACCTGCCTCCCACCCTCAAGAAAAAGGAGTTGCCGCCCTCGGCCAGCGCCTGATCCCGAAGCGGTTTCCCCCACCCCGCCGACGCGGCGGAGAATGCATGCCTTCACAATGGCCAAAACTTTGGAATCAGCCAAGTGGCGAGGATAAAGAATATCAAATTCAGGGGAATGCCCACTTTCAGGAAGTCGGTGAAGCGGTAGCCGCCGGCGTTATAGACCATCGTGTTGGTTTGGTATCCCACGGGGGTGGCAAAGCTGGTCGAGGCGGCGAAGGTCACCGCGACCAGAAAGGGCCTTGGGTCCACGCCCAGACTGGTGGCAAGGGAGATCGCGACGGACGCAACGACCACCGCCGCGGCATTGTTGCTCATGAACTCGGTCAGGACCGCCGTGAGCAGGTAAACCGTTCCGAGCGCGAAAATGGGGCTGGCATCGCCGCAGAAGTGAAGGGCCTGGTCCACCAGGAATCGAGCCGCGCCGGTTTGTTCGAGTGCCCCGCCCAGAGGCAACACCCCCGCCAGCAGGACGATGATTTTCCAATCAATGGCCCGATAGGCCTCCTCGACGCGCAGGCAGCGAGTCAACACCAGCGCGACGCATCCCATCAGCGCGGTGGCCACAATCGGAAGCACTTTGAGCGCGGCCAAGGCCACCACCAACGCCACAATGCCCAATGCCAGCGGCGCCTTGCGCCGGTCCAGGGTCACATCCCCCCGCGCCTCGAGCACGACAAAGTTGTCATCCTTCCGCAGGCGGGCAATTTCGTTCCGCGGCCCCAGCAAGAGCAGGGCGTCCCCCACGCGCAACCGGGCGGTGGCGAGTTTTTCGCGCAAGGTCTGGCCGCGGCGGTGCAGCGCCAGCACCACGGTTTTATACCGCCAGTGAAAGTCCAATCCCCGCAGGGTGCGTCCGACCAACCGCGACTGGGGAGGCAGCAGCGCCTCGACCAGCTCGAGCTCCTGGCCGGCCAGCGTCTGATCCTCGAGCCGGCGTTTCGATTCCAGTTCCAAGCCGAGGTTCTCCTTGAGTTTGAACAATTGCTTCACTGCCCCGCGCACCAGCAGCAGGTCGCCTTCGCGGAGGGGCTCGTAGGTTGGGGACCAGATTTTCCGGCCATCGCGCAAAATTTCCAGGACCGTGATGTCGTGCACTTCGCCCAGTTTTGCTCCCACGACCGTCCGGCCCAGCAATGGGGAGCCTTTCATCACCCGCAGCTCGGTGATGTACTCGCCCAGTTCATAATTTTCCGTCAGCCCAGCGGAGCGCCGGCGCGGAAGCAACCACCGCCCGAGGACCAGAAAGTAAAGAACACCGGCAGCCACCATGCAGAGGCCGAGCGGGGTGAACTCGAACATGCCGAAGCCGTTCAGGCCGCGGCGCTCGGCGATCGAGTTCACCAGCAGATTGGTCGAGGTGCCAACCAGCGTGCAGACGCCCCCAAACTGCGAGGCGAAAGACAAGGGAATCAGCAGGCGCGAGCTCGAGACATTGCGCGAAGCGGCCGCGCCCATGACCAGGGGAAGGAATACCGCCACGGCGGCGGTGTTATTGATAAAGGGGGATACGGCCGCCATGCCGAGCATTATCATCAACAGCAACAGGGTCTCGTTCTTCCCGAACCGAACCAGCCATTGCCCCAACGCGGACAGCGCGCCCGTTTTGCTCAGGCCCGCGCTGAGCACGAACATGGCGGCCACGGTCACGGTGGCGGGATTGCCAAATCCGGAGATTGCCTGCTCGGCGGAAACGAGGCCGGTTGCGACCAGCGCCCCCAGCACCAGCAGGGCCACGAGGTCCACGCTCAGTTTCTCCGTGGCAAAAAGCGCCATGGCTGCTGCGACAATCAGAAAAACCAGCGTTATTTCCATGGCCAGCGCTTTAGGAGGATTCCAAGGCTCGCCAAGCGGGTCGGCGGGAACACTCTGCAGCGGCAGCCAACCCATGGGACGCCTTAAGTCCAGAGGTTTTGGGAGTGGAAAGTCGCCGGCAAATCATGACGCCGCATTGTCGGCGGTGAGCAAAGGATGTCAACTCAGCAGCAGCCGGTTGACGATGGCTAGGGCGCATCCGCGCTTGGAACCAGGGGGATCCGCATTGTGGGAAAGGAAACATGGAGGGAAAGTGTGCTTTGCAATAGTCATATCTACGCATCAAGATATGTTGATTTATTATTTGCAATTTAAGGCACAAGCCTTTACGTTCCTTGTTACACGCGCTCCGCCAAGCTGGGTTTCAGGGCGGACGGCGTGACCTAAAGAAGCATTGTGAAGACTGAGCCAAATCAACTGCATCCGCTGGAGCGGTTGCTGCGCGAGCGCATCGTCATTCTCGACGGAGCGATGGGGACGATGATTCAGAGTCATCGTTTGGAGGAGGCTGCTTATCGGGGCGCCCGATTTCAGGACTGGAGCTGTGATTTGAAGGGCAATAATGACCTGCTGAACCTGACCCAACCGCGGATCATCGAACAGATTCATCGGCAGTATTTCGAAGCCGGGGCCGACATTGTCGAAACGAACACTTTCAATTCGACGTTTGTCTCGATGGCCGACTACGGGATGGAGGCGCTGGTTCCCGAACTGAATCTGGCCGGCGCGCGCCTGGCCCGGGCGGCGGCGGACGCGGCCATGGCGGCGCAGCCCGGCCGACAGTGTTTTGTCGCCGGGGCTCTCGGCCCGACCAACAAGACGGCGTCGCTCTCGCCGGATGTTCACAACCCGGCCCATCGGGCCATCACCTTCGACGTATTGGTCAAGGCCTATACCGAACAGGCGCGCGCGTTGCTGGAGGGCGGCGTGGATCTTTTGCTGATTGAAACCGTCTTCGATTCCTTGAATTCGAAAGCGGCGCTTTTCGCGATAGAAGGGCTGTTCGAGGAGATCGGGCGCCGCGTGCCGGTTATGCTCTCATTCACCATAACCGATTTGAGCGGCCGGACGCTGTCGGGCCAGACGGTGGAGGCGTACTGGAATTCCGTCTCGCATGCCAACTTGCTGAGCATTGGGATCAACTGCGCGTTGGGGCCGAAGGAGATGCGGCCCTTCATCGAAGAACTTTCGCGCATCGCCAACATTTACGTCAGCGCCTATCCGAACGCCGGGCTGCCCAATCCGATGCTGCCGACGGGGTTCCCGGAGACCCCCGAGTCGCTGGCGCCGCAGCTCGAGGAATGGGCGCGAAACGGCTGGCTCAATATCGTAGGGGGGTGCTGCGGCACGACGCCGGACCACATTCGGAAACTGGCGGAGGCGGTGAAAGGGCTGAAGCCGCGGGTGCCGCCCCGGCCCGAGCCCTGGCTGCGGCTGAGCGGTCTTGAGCCGTTGACGCTGCGGCCGGAAACCAATTTTGTGAACATTGGCGAGCGCACAAACGTCACCGGCTCGCCCAAGTTTGCGAAGTTGATTCTGGCGGGAGACTACGAGGGGGCGCTGTCCATCGCGAAGCAACAAGTCGAAAACGGCGCCCAGATGATTGATGTGAACATGGACGAGGGGATGCTGGACTCGGAGCAGGCCATGGTGACGTTCCTGAACCTGATCGCTTCGGAGCCCGACATCGCCCGGGTGCCGATCATGATTGACAGTTCGAAGTGGTCGGTGATCGAGGCCGGTCTCAAATGCCTGCAGGGCAAGGGTGTGGTCAACTCGATCAGCCTGAAGGAAGGGGAGGAGAAGTTCAAACAACAGGCGCGGTTGATTCGTCGTTACGGGGCCGCGGTGGTGGTGATGGCCTTTGATGAACGGGGCCAGGCTGACACCTTCGAGCGGCGGATCGAAGTGTGCGAACGCTCCTATCGCATCTTGACGACGGAGGTGGGGTTCCCCGCCCAGGATATTATTTTTGATCCGAACGTGCTGACGGTCGGGACCGGGATTGAAGAGCACGCCAATTACGCGGTGGATTTCATCCGGGCAACCCACTGGATCAAACGGAACCTGCCGCTGGCGCGGGTCAGCGGGGGAATCAGCAATGTGTCGTTTGCGTTTCGGGGCAACAACATGGTGCGCGAGGCGATGCACGCCGCCTTTCTCTATCACGCCGTCCAGGCCGGTCTTGACATGGGGATCGTCAACGCCGGAATGCTCGCGGTTTACGAGGAAATCCCACCTGACCTGCGGGAACGGGTCGAGGACGTGCTGCTGAACCGCCGTCCGGACGCCACTGAACGCCTGATCAAGTTCGCAGACTCCCTCAAGCAGCAGGACAAGGCCGGGCTGGTCGAGGAGGCCTGGCGGAAGGGGACGGTCGAGGAACGGCTGTCTCACGCCCTGGTCAAGGGCATTGCGGATTTTATCGAGGCGGATGTGGAGGAAGCGCGGCAGAAATACGGCCGACCGCTGGCCATCATCGAGGGGCCGCTCATGGCAGGGATGAACGTGGTGGGCGATCTGTTCGGGACCGGCCGCATGTTCCTGCCGCAGGTGGTGAAGAGCGCGCGGGTGATGAAGAAGGCCGTGGCGTACCTGCTTCCGTTCCTGGAAGCCGAGAAGGCTGCCGGCGGTCCCGCCCGGGCCCAAGGCCGGATTGTCATGGCCACGGTCAAAGGAGATGTCCACGACATCGGAAAGAACATCGTTGGCGTCGTGCTCGCCTGCAACAACTATGAAGTCATTGACTTGGGCGTGATGGTGCCGGCCGAGAAAATTCTCGAGACGGCCCGCGAGAAGCAGGCTGATGTTATTGGCCTGAGCGGTCTGATCACTCCTTCCCTTGACGAAATGTCCCACGTTGCCCGCGAGATGGAGCGGCAGGGGTTCAACATTCCCCTGCTGATCGGCGGCGCCACCACGAGCAAGGCGCACACGGCGGTCAAAATCGCGCCCGGCTACTCCGCGCCGGTGGTGCATGTCCTGGACGCGTCCCGCGCCGTTGCCACCG
>CAZVYG010000007.1:0-73899 GCA_964631605.1 uncultured Verrucomicrobiota bacterium | reverse complement strand
TGAGCCCCGAGCAGCAGCCCGGGTTCCTTCAAACGCTGCAACAGGATTATCAGAAACTCCGCGATCAGCACGCGGAACGCCGGAGCAAGCCGCTATTGCCGATTGCCGAAGCCCGGCGGCGGCGTCCGCCCATCGTTTGGAGGGCCGAGGACGTTGCCCAACCCGAGTTCACGGGCATTCGCACGCTGGCCACCGACGGCCCCGAGGCCAACCTGCGGTTGGCGGAGCTGGTGCCCTACATAGATTGGTCCCCCTTCTTCCACACGTGGGAGCTGCGGGGCCGGTACCCTGCCATCCTCGATAATCCCGAGGCCCGCAAGCTTTACGAGGATGCCCGGCGCCTGCTGGAGGAAATTGTCGCCGGCAACCTGCTGACCGCCCGGGGCGTTTACGGCTTCTTCCCGGCCAACGCGGTTGGGGATGACGTTGAATTGTACCTGGACGAGTCGCGCACGGCGGTGCGGGCCACCTTCCATTTTCTGAGGCAACAGATGGAGAAACCCGCTGGCGAATTTAACGCCTGCCTGGCTGACTTCGTGGCTCCGCGCGACCTCGAGGGGCCGGCTGGCGCGCGCCTCCGGGACTACCTCGGGGCCTTCGCAGTCAGCGCGGGATTTGGCGTGGAGGAACTCTGCCGCCGGTACGAGGCTGGGCATGACGATTACAGCTCGATCATGATCAAGGCGCTGGCCGACCGGTTGGCCGAGGCGTTCGCCGAGTTCCTGCACCTGCGAGTGCGGCGCGAATGGGGGTACGGACGGGAAGAGAATCTGTCGCCGGAGGACCTGATCCGGGAGCGCTACCGCGGCATCCGGCCCGCTGCCGGCTACCCTGCTTGTCCGGACCATTCTGAAAAGTTGACCCTCTGGTCGCTGCTCGAGGTGGAACGACGCACTGGCATCCGGCTGACCGAAAGCTGCGCCATGTGGCCGGGCGCGAGTGTCAGCGGTCTGTACTTTGGCCACCCGGAGTCGCATTATTTCGGCGTCGGGAAGGTGGACCGGGACCAAGTGTTGGACTACCAGCGCCGGAAGGGCATGGACCTGGCTGCCGTCGAGCGCTGGCTGGGCCCGTGCCTCAACTACGACCTCGAGGCAGAAAACCGCGTAGTCCCGTTAAAATCTGCCTGATGGGGTTGCGACAAGACTTGTTTTTTGGGGGCAACGGCCCTAAAATATGAGTATGAAGAATGATGTCGTGCCGGTGCAAATTCGGGGGATTCTACCCGCCAACAGCGGTTGCGCGCTCTTTGTCGGCAACGACGAGAAGGTGTTTGTGATCAACGTCGAGCCGAACATGGGCGCGGTAATCGGGATGTTTCTTCGCGAAACGCCAAAGGAACGCCCCCTCACCCATGACCTCATTCAGTCCATCTTCAAAGGCTTCAACATCACCGTCGAGCGCGTGGTCATTACCGAGCTGCGCAATTCGACTTATTACGCCCGGCTGATCCTGCAGCAAAGCAACGAGATCGCTCGCAAGATTGTCGAAATAGATGCCCGCCCCAGCGATTGCCTGGCCCTGGCCAGCGCCCAGAAGCGCCCCATCTATGTGACCACCTCGCTGTTCGAGCAGGTCGAAGACATGAGCGAGGTCCTCCAGCGCATCAACGAAACGGACGCCGAAAACGAATAACCGATGCCCTCGGTTTCAGCCAAGTCCTCCGCACCCGTATGCCTTGTATTCGGCGAGGATGACTATGCGGTCAAGCTTCGGGCGCGGCAGATCTATGCCGAGTGGACAGGGCAGGTCGGAGGGATGGACCATGAGATGATTGACGCCAGCGTTTCGCACAGCGGCGAAGCGCTGAAAGCGATTGGCCGACTGCGCGAAGCCCTGCAAACCCTGCCTTTTTTTGGCAGCGCCAAGGTGGTGTGGTTCCAAAACTGCAATTTTCTTTCCGAAGATCGCCCGGCCTCGGCGCAGGTGACCGAACAACTCGCCGACCTGGCCCAGGAGCTCAAGGCCCTGCCCTGGGAGAACCTTCGACTGCTGATCAGCGCCGGCAAGGTTGACCGCCGCAAGAGCTTCTTCAAGACCCTCGAGAAGATAGGATCTGTCGAAATGTTCGCCGCCTGGTCCCTGGACGACAAGAACTGGGCCGAACTGGCGGAAACCAGCGCAATCAAGAGTTTCAAGGCACGCGGCAAGGAGGTCACCGAGGAGGCGCTTTCCGAACTGGTGGCCCGCGTGGGCCCCAACTCGCGGCAACTTGAAAACGAGGTTGAGAAAGTCTGCCTCTATGTTGGCGACCGCGCCCGGGTCACGCTCGAGGACATTGAAGCCGTTTGCACGCGGAACAAGACGGCGCGCGCCTTCGCCCTGGGCGACGCGCTGGGCGACCGCAATGTGCCGGAGCTGTTGCGGCGCCTGGACGAGGAACTCTGGGAGGTCAAACTGGATTCACAACGATCCGAAATTGGCCTGTTGTATGGACTGATCAGCAAGGTCCGGGCCATGCTCTTGCTAAAGGAGATGCTGCGGGAGGGCTGGGTCAGCCCGAATTGTGATTATCCGCGTTTCAAGTCGCAGCTCCAGCGAATTCCGCCGGAGGGCCTGCCCGAGGATAAGCGTTACAACCCGCTGCAAATCAACGCCTATGTGTTGTTCAAGGCCCTGCCGCAGGTGAAACGCTACTCGCAGGCCGAGCTGGTTCAGGCCATGGACCTCCTGTTCCAGTGCAATCAGCGGCTGGTGTCCAGCAACCTCGACGAGGCGATGGTTCTGCAGCAGACCCTCGTCCAGATTGCCGCCCAACCCTCCGCCACCCCCATCGCGCCGCACCGCGCTTCCTGAAATGCCCAGCCTGACTCCCTCGAATCAAGCGGCTGCCCGAATTCTCGTGCTGACAGGCGAGAGGTTTGCCTGCGTCAAAATCGTCGGGCGCGCCAATTTCACCTCGAGCATTGATTTCAAGACGCTGGTGGACAACCTTCGCCAGAAAGGTCTGTCCTATCTGATTCTGGATCTTTCGGAATGCGTGAATATGGACAGCACTTTTCTTGGCGTGCTGGCCGGCTTCGGACTGCAGATGAACCTTGGCGGTGCGGGCGGTGACGGCCGCCAAGTTGAGCTTTACCAGCCCAACGCGCACCTAACCGAGTTGCTCGACGATCTGGGTATCCTCCACCTGTTCCGCGTGACTCAAGGGCCGCTCAGTCTCCCGCCGGACACCGAGCCGCAGGCGCTGGACCCTTCTGCAGTCAGCAAAGAGGATCTCACTCGCGCCTGTCTGGAAGCGCATCGCACTTTGATGGAGATCCGCCCTGAAAACGCGGCGCGGTTCAAGGAAGTCGCGCGCTTTCTTGCCGAGGACCTCGAGAGGCTCCGCACGCGGGCCTCACCCGATCAAAAGCCCGGGTGAAAGGTGCGGAGGTTCCAGGGCTCGACCAGGTCTGGTGGAATTTCGTTCAGAAAGCGGGACGGCTGCTGGAGTGAGTCGCCTCCGCTGGCCGCGGTCCCACGGCAGAGGGGATAGCTCAAATAAAGCTGGTTTCGGGCGCGGGTGACCGCCACATAAAACAGGCGCCGCTCCTCCTCCTCGCCTTCGGGCGTTTCGAGCGACCGGCGCGACGGAAACAAGCCGTCGCACAGCATGATCAGAAAAACCACGTCGAATTCCAATCCCTTGGCCTGGTGGACAGTGGAGAGGCGGAGCTGCTCCTGGCCCTGGTTGGCGGGTTGCTCATCCTCGTTGTCGAGGTTGGAAAGCAGCGCCATTTGCGTCAGAAATTCATCCAGGTGGTCAAATTGCCGGGCGAAATCCGCCAGTTGATCGAGGTCCTCCAGCCGCGAGCGGTAGTTGTCAAACGAGGTTTTCACGTAATCCGCGTATCCCGCTTCGAGCACCAGCCGGAGCATGTGCGCCGGCGAGTCCCGCAAATCCGGGGCCTGGAGCTGGCTGCAGGTGGCGCTAAACTGCGTCCAGCCTGCCGCGGCCCTTTTGGGGACAACCCTGGCACAAGCCTCGAGCCTTCCGGCCAGGTTCTCCTGCCCTGCCGGGGCGCCAGGCGCCCGTTGAAAAGCCGCCCAAAGCCGTTCGGCCGCCTTGGGGCCAACCCCCGGCAACAACCGCGCCAGCCGCTTGAAGGAAACCTCGTCCCGCGGGTTGCTCACCACCTTGAGGTACGCTGTGGCGTCCTTGATGTGCGCCTGTTCGAAAAAGCGGATGCCGCTGGTGATGCTGAAAGGAATCCTCCGCCGCGTGAGTTCCAACTGGAGTTCGAGCGCATGGAAGTGCGAGCGGTAAAGCACGGCCATGCGGTCCAGCGGGATGTCCTCGTCTCGCAACTGCAACACGCGTTGCGCCACGAAGGCAGCCTGCTGGGCGCCATCCAAACACGCCACCACCGCCGGTTTGACACCACCGGGGCGGACCGGCGCCAGTTTTTTCTCGAACTGACGGGTGTTCGCCGCAATGGCCGCATTGGCGACCTCGAGGATTTCCGGCGTGCTGCGGTAGTTGGTTTCAATGCGGTAAATCGCCGCTCCAGGGTAGCGCTCGGGAAAGGTGAGAATGTTGCGGAAGTCGGCGCCGCGCCAGGAGTAGATGCTCTGCGCATCGTCGCCGACGGCCATCACGTTTCGTTCCCGCGCCGCCAGCAGGTCTATGATGTCGCCCTGCAGCCGGTTGGTATCCTGGTATTCATCCACCAGAATAAACTGAAACCGGCGTTGGTAGTAATCCCGCACTTCGGCCTCGTCCCGCAGCAATTTCAACCATTGCACCAGCAGGTCGTCAAAATCCATGAGGTTCCCCGCCCGCTTCCGCTCTTGGTAAACGCGCAGCACCGCTTCGATGCGGTCGGACAACCCCTCAAAATGTTCGTACTCCCTGGCTATCACCTCGGCCGGGCCGCGCGCCGTGTTGGCCGCCAGCGAGCCGATTTCCCCCACGACCTCCGCTTTGGGAAACTGCAGTGCCTTGGTGTCAATCCCCAGGGACTGGATGCAATCAGTGAGCAAATGTCTGGCGTCTTCGCGGTCCATGATCGCGAAGTCGCTGGCATACCCCAGCCGGTCGGCGTGCCGGCGCAGAATGCGGCTCCCGACGGCATGAAAAGTTCCACCCCACAATGCCGCCAGCTCGCGTCCCAGCAACTCCGCCACGCGCCGCATCATCTCCTTGGCGGCTTTGTTCGTGAAGGTGAGCAGCAGAATGTTTTCCGGGGGCACCCCATGCTCGAGCAAATAGGCTACCCGGTAAATCAGCGTGCGCGTTTTGCCCGATCCGGCCCCGGCAATCACCAGCGCGGGCCCCGGCGGCGCGACCACCGCCGCATACTGCTGCGGGTTCAGCTCCCGGCCGTAATCAATCTGCAAGTCCATCACCGACCCAAACGGCCGCAATGCGTATTCAGGCGACATCCCCGCCAGCCTATCTCCGCCGCAGGTTAAAGTCCATGCCGGGCGAATGGGCGATCCCATTCACCGCAGATCTGAAACGTGTGCTTGCCAAGCTCGCTGCTGGGTGAACGGCTTTTCTCTGTGAGCCCTTTTGGGATTGAGGCTCATCTCCCGGTCGGGCTAAACTCCAAAGCAAGTCGCGTGGCAGCAAGAATGTCCCAGCCAGAAAAGGTTGCAACCCAGCCGCACCCGGAGCCTTGGGTGAGCGTCATCATCCTCAACTACAACGGGGCCCCCTGGCTGGAACGCTGTCTGATGAGTCTGCGCGCGCAGACGATTTTCGATCAAATCGAGGTGATTGTAGCGGACAACGCCTCACCGGATAGATCCGATCGTTTGGCGGCGGACCTGATGCGCGATTGGCCGAATGGCCGTGTGCTGCAGCATGGAGAAAACCTCGGCTTTTGCGAGGGCAATAACCGCGCTGCCGCGCAGGCGCGCGGCAAATGGCTTTTCTTCGTGAATAATGATGCCTGGCTGGAAAGTGACTGTCTGGAGACACTTGTTCGCGAGACGGAAAAGGGGGGGGCGCAAGCCGCTTGTCCGCTCGTGATGGATTATGACTCGCAGGCATTCCAATCGCTGGGGGCTGCGGGGTTCGACATTTTTGGACTGGCCAGCACGCGCAAATTCCATGAGGAGACCCGGCGGGTATTCATGCCGGAAGGGTGCGCGTATCTCATCCAGGCCGGGGTTTTCCGGAACTTGCGGGGATTTGATGCGGAGTTTTTCATGTTTTCGGATGAGTACGACCTTTCCTGGCGGCTCTGGCTGACCGGCCACCGGGCGATCGCGGTTCCCTCCGCGAAAATGCACCATCGCGGTGCGGCCCAGGTCAATCCAGCCGGCGGCGGACGGGTGGTCGAATTTCGAACCAGTGATACCAAACGTTACTATGCGAACCGCAATGGTCTTTTGGTATTATTGAAAAACGCTCAAGGCGCCCTGCTGGCCCTGGCGGCGCTTCAATTGCTTTTATTGGCGGTGGAGGGAACGGTTGGCGCGCTGCTGCTCCGGCGTTGGAGCTTTTTCCAGCGGGCCTACTGGACGGCTTGGGCTGAAGTCTGGCGGTTGCGAAGCCACATCCGCGCGGAGCGACAGCAGTTGCGCCGACTACGTACCAGGAGTGACCTCTGGATGCTAAGGTTCCTCAAGGCCCGCTTAAACCGGTGGGACGAAATCACTCGCATCCGCCAAATGGGACTGCCAAAGGTGACTGCCGGCTGAGTCGCGTTCCCAGCGCCTCATCATGTCTTGGAGGGACGTCCCAGCAGCCCACAAATCACACGTTTGACGGCAGGGCCCGTGAGGAGATTGAGCACGGGATCATACAGCATCTTGATCACCATCTTCACCCGCTGAACCAGCCCCGTGAAGAAGGAGGCCGACTCTGTCTTTCGGCCGTAGGTAATTGACCAACGAAAACCAACGGCCTCAACCCGTGGATTTCGAAACAAGGCCGTGCGGACCAGCCGTCGCGGACCTTCCCAGCCCGTGGTGTCGTGGAATGCCACCACCCCCCCGTTGATCAGCTTGGGGAACCAAGCGTCAAAATCCGCCTTGACGGAATCAAAATCGTGCGCGCCGTCAATGAAAAGCAGACTGACCGGCAGGTTGAAATCCCGGGCCGCCTCCGTGGACATCTTGACCAATGGAACCACGTGGTCTTCCACGCCGGCCCGCTTGATGTTGGCTTTGAACTCATCAAAGGTCCAAACACGGCCTGTTTCGGCGTGGTGTTCCTCGGAGCCGATGTGCGGGTCAATCGCATAAACCTTGACCCGCGGACCTTCCTGGGAGCCTTTGGCGAGGCAAATCGTGGACTTGCCTTTCCAGGAACCGATCTCGACGATCACACCGGTGTTGCTGGCCTGTCGAGCCAGGTCGAAGAGCAAGCGAGCCTCCCCATCAAACAACCAGCCCTCAACCCCGCGCACGTAGTCTGCAATGTTCGAACTATTCATTTAAGGAAAACAGCCGGCCACATCTGAAAACGTCCGTCGGGGTTTGCATCCACAGGCAAGCCGCCGTCCTGAGGCCCATGACGCATGGCCCCGCCGACTCGACATCAGACATTGCATTATGGCCGAACAGCGCCCCAAAAAGCAAAACAAACCTGCGCCAAAAAAGGATTGCGCTCCCACCGTCTCATCCGCCTATATTGCTGGCCTTGGCGCATGCTTTACGATTTGGCAGTTGCTTACCGGATCTACCCCAAAGTATCCAAGCCAACCCCCGTTTTCAGCCACGATAAAAAGAGGCTGGCGGCTCTCTGCTTGCGTTCGTTCAAGCAGGCACTTGGATCCCTTCGCGCCAAAGTCTATGTGATACTGGATGGTTGCCCTCCGGATTATGAAACGCTGTTCACGCAGCATTTTGCAACCCCGGATTTGGAACTCATCCCCGTCAACTCCATTGGCAATCGTCCAACCTTCGGCCGGCAGATTGACGTGCTTCTGAACCAACGGGAATCCGACCTGGTCTATTTTGCGGAGGATGACTATTTCTACCTGCCGGGGGCGGTGGAGGCGCTGGTGCGGTTCGCCCGCGGAAACGAGGACGCCCACTTTGTCAGTCCCTATGACCATCCTGACGCGTATCACCTGGCGCTGCACCCCAAACGGCAGGAATTGCGAGTGTACGGGGACCGGCACTGGCGCACCAGCGCCTCAACGTGTCTGACCTTTCTGACCCGACAGCGAACCTTGCGCCGCACGGAACGGGTGTTCCGCACCTATGAAAAGACAAACCTGGATGTTTCGCTGTGGATGGCCTTGACCAAACAAACAGCCCTCAACCCTGTCCGGTTCATGCAGTGCTGCCGTCAACGGATCCAATACGGCGGCTACATCCTCCAGGCATGGCGGTACAACGGCTTTAGATTGCTCTGGGGCGTCAAGTACAAGCTCTGGATTCCGCTACCCACCGTGGCGACCCATATTGAGTCCGCACACCTGGCTCCGGCAATGAATTGGCAACAGCTTCTCACGCCGGCGTCCGAAATTGAATGCTGATCGGCGGACTCGCCCGGAGAATCAAACGCGCCGGCGCGGACGCAGGCGTTTCTTCCCACCGTTGCAGAGGTCATGGGCGGGCCGCGCAAGCAGGACTCCAAACGACTCCAGCGGCCTCGTCAAGCCTCCCTTGGCATGAGCAACTGGACCCCGCGCCCGCCGCAGCTTCGCCTGGACTACAAGCGGTCGGTGCCGGTCGGAATCGTTTCCTGAAGCCGCATCAAATCAGGGTCGCCGAACGAGGCCGGGTAACCGTATCCCCGGAAAACCAGGACCGAGGCATTACGCCATTTCCAGTACTCGGCGTGACCGTCGGCAAAACTCAGGGTGCATCCTTTGGAATGGCGACTGCCAGGGTAGTTGAACCACGCCCACCAACCGGTCGCGTACACCCCGAAAGACCCGTCGTCTATGCTGTCCTCATTCTCATCCATGAAGACCAACGCCCGCGATGGCGCCGGGTCGGTAATCTGGACGAAGCGCGTCATTGTCGGCACGCCGCTGTAGGTATGGCCGATCCAGACGCTCATGGAATAGCTGCGGTTGTGGGGGGCTTCGCCTCCCGCCACCCGACTGGTGTCACTTGGACATTGGTAAACCTTGGGTGACCGCACATAGGGGAACAAGGTGCCGGCCTGGAGGTTGGTGGGGCCGATATCCCGCTTGGCATTGCCCACAATCCACGCCCCGGGCTGGCTCACCGCGTTGAGAGTGGCGTTGGAGGGAAGCCGGCCCGCATTTTCGTCCACATAGGACTGCCAGCCAACTTGAAGCTGCCTCAGGTTGTTCAGGCATGAGATTCGGTGGGCCCGTGCCTTCGCCCCTTGAAGCGCGGGAAGCAAAAGGGCCGCGAGTATCGCCACGATCGCAGTGACCGCCAGCAACTCGATCAGCGTAAAACCATGAGCTCGGGCCACGGCGCGCGCCACAATCCTTTGTGAGGCGGACTCCATCTTGAATCCAGTTTATTCTGCCGCCGGCACCGCCAAGTGTCAAACAGTTTTCCAAGCTGATATCGGAGTCGGAGGCCGCGCAGCCCCGAACCCGGGCCCGTCCGCAGGCTGCCTGCTCTTTTCGGCCTTCCGGTGCTTTCCCGCCTTGCCATGGTTTCGCCCTCTTCGGCACAATGCGTCCCGACATGCGAACCGGTCGAATCTCTCTGGTGCGGACCCTGCTCACGCGGGGCCTGCCTCCCTCGAGCGTCGTGACCTTGCTTCAGATTCGCTCTGCCCTCCGCGGCTGCAGGTCGGCGCTGGACGTGGGCTGCGGCCCCGGCTCGAATCTCAAGCATTTTGGATTCGACCGGCTGGTGGGGATTGACGGATACGAACCCAATGTGATGGCGGCGCGGCGGGATGCGACGCATGACTGTCTGGTCCTGGGGGATGTGCGGAAGCTGGGAGATATGTTTCGGGAGAACGAGTTCGACGCCTGTGTGGCGCTGGACCTGATCGAACATCTGAGGAAAGCAGAAGGTCTGGCATTGCTGCAATCCATGGAACGCATCGCCGCAAGACGCGTGGTGCTACTCACTCCCAACGGTTTTCTTCCCCAGCGCCATGCAGAGCAAAGCGATCTGCAGGAGCATCTGTCGGGTTGGGATTGCGCGGAGATGAGAGCTTTGGGTTACCGGGTGGTAGGGGCGCTGGGACCGAAATGTCTTCGAGGCGAATACCACCGCATTAGATGGAAGCCTGCAGCTCTCTGGAGCTTGGTGTCTCTGGCTGGGCATTTTCTATTTACGCGGTGGGTTCCCGCCCGAGCCGCCGCAATTCTGTGCATAAAGGCGAAATAATGGCCCCGCCTCAGTGCCGAGGGAACCTGCCGGGGGACGCGAGCGCCCCGAGTTCTGAAGCCACCAATGCTCGCGTTACGACCGCTTGCCTCACCAGCCACATGAACCTTGGGCTTGACTCCTCCAAACAGACCCTTTGACTTTACACAATATGGATTCCTTGAAAAACCGGGCGGCAGACAACAATTGGCCCAGGCTGTTTGTAATGACTTTATTGCTGCTGGTGGTGGTTCTGGCGTTGTTGTTCCGGAACGGGCTTGTGCCGGGACACACGGTATTTTCCAACGACGGCCCGCTTGGGACCCTAAGTTCGCAGTCGCATGCCGTGCCGTACACCTTTACGGGCGGCTGGCAGGATCTCAACACCCTGGGTTATCGGGAGAGCGGCGCCCTGCCGAATATCACATACCTGATGCTGTGGCTGCTGAAGCCGGTGCTGTTCTCCAAACTCTATGCGCCCGTCGCCCTGCTTATCCTGGGTCTGGGAGCCTGGTGCTTTTTCCGCCAGTTGCGGTTTCAACCGGTCGCCTGTGTCGCCGGGGCGCTGGCGGCCACGCTGAATTCCGGCTTTTTCTCCGCGGCCGCCTGGGGAGTGGCGGCGCATGCCATTACCATCGGCATGAACTTCCTTGCTTTGGCGGCGGTGGCGGACCCTTCAGCGCGCCGCCGCTGGCTGCGGGTGGCTGTGGCTGGAGCCGCGGTCGGCATGGGGGTCATGGAGGGGGCGGACATTGGTGCGATTTTCAGCCTGTACACGGCGGCGTTCATGATGTACCAAGCTTGGACCGCCGAGGGCTCCCGGGCAGCCAACCTGGCCAAGGGGGCGCTCCAAGTGGCCGCGGTGGCTGTGTTCGCCGCGTTGGTGGCGGCCCAGACCGTGATTGTGCTGGTTGCGACACAGATTCAGGGCGTGGCCGGCACTGAGCAGGACCTGCGAACCAAGGAGCAACGGTGGGACTGGGCGACGCAATGGAGTCTGCCAAAACGCGAGGCGCTGGGACTGATCATCCCGGGGCTGTTTGGTTACCGGATGGATACGCCGGCGCTGCTGCCTCCCTCCCTGCAGAAAGCCTACAGCGGGGGAAACTACTGGGGCGCCGTGGGCCGCGACCCAGCCTGGGACCGCTATTTCGCCAGCGGCCAACAGGGCCAACCCCCGGCGGGGTTTTTACGCTTTACCGGCGGAGGCAATTACGCCGGAGTGATGGTGGTGCTGGTGGCTTTGTGGGCAACCGCCCAGGGTTTGCGGAAGAAGGACTCCGTGTTCCCACTGGAGCAACGGCGGTGGATTGGGTTCTGGTCCGTGGTGGCACTGATTTCCCTGTTGCTGGCTTTTGGCCGGTTCGCGCCCTTCTACCAGTTCCTTTACATGCTGCCTTACTTTTCCACGATTCGAAATCCGGCGAAGTTTCTGCATATTGTGGATTATTCGCTGGTGGTTCTTTTCGCCTACGGGCTGCATGGATTGTGGCAGCGATATGTCATCGAGGCCCAGCCTGCCAAACAAGGCATTGCGGCGACGGTGCAGGGCTGGTGGCGCCAGGTACGGGGGTTTGACCGGCGCTGGACGCTACTGTGCCTGGGGAGCATCGGGGCGAGCGTGCTGGGCTGGCTGATTTACAGCTCCAGCCGGGAGGACGTGGTGCGCTACCTCCAAACGGTCCGTTTCGACCCCGCCACAGCGGAAACCATCGCGCGGTTCAGTGTCACCCAGGTCGGTTGGTTTATTTTAACGCTGGTGCTGGCGGTCGCGCTGGTCACCCTGCTCTTAAGCGGCGCATTCGCCGGACCGCGCTCCCGATGGGGGGCCATCCTGGTGGGCGCGTTCGTCATCGCCGACCTGGGCCGGGCAAACCTCCCCTGGATTATTACGTGGGACTATAAGCAGAAATACGCCACCAACCCGATTATTGATCGTCTTCGGCAGAAACCCTACGAACAGCGCGTGGCAATCCTTCCCGACTGGATCGGACAGGTGCTCCAGTCGCCCCCGGAACTGGAACTCGTCCGCGACCTTTACCGCATCGAGTGGGCTCAACACCATTTCCTATATTACAACATCCAATCGCTGGACATTGTGCAATTGCCGCGCATGCCCGAGGACCTGCTGGCCTTCGAACAGGCGCTCCAACCCAAGAATATGGCGGAGGTGCCAAGGCTGGTGCCCCGCCGCTGGCAATTGACCAATACCCGTTACCTGTTGGGGCCGGCGGATTATCTCGGGTTTTTGAACCAGCAGGTGGATCCCGGCCAGCAACGGTTCCGCATCGCCGAACGCTTCCAAATCGTGCCCAAACCCGGGATTGAACGCCCGATGCGCCTTGACGAACTTACCGCCGCGCCTGCAACCAACGGTCCGTTTGCCTTGTTCGAATTCACCGGCGCCCTGCCCCGTGCCAAGCTGTACACGAACTGGCAGGTGGTTACCAACGATCAGGCCGCCCTGGCCCGGCTGGTAGATCCAGCCTTTGACCCTTCGACGACCGTGTTATTGGCCACGCCGCCGCCGGCATCGCCTCCAACGGCCACCAACTCGCCGCCCGGGACCGTCTCATTCGTGAGTTACGCACCCAAAGACATTGTGCTGAAAGCCGAGGCAAACGCCTCGTCCGTTTTGTTGTTGAATGATCGTTTCGAATCGAACTGGAAGGTGTATGTGGACGGCAAGCCTGAGCCGCTGCTGCGCGCCAATTTCATTATGCGCGGTGTTTATTTGCCGGCTGGGACGCACGAGGTGGCGTTTCGTTTTGAACCTTCCTATTACGGTCTGTACGTGAGCGCTGCGGCGGTGCTGCTCGGCGTCCTGCTTTCGGCGTGGCTGTTTGTCGCCAGCAGGCGAAGTGCAGAATCGGCTCCGTCTGCCGCTTCCAAAGAGTCGCTCGAAGCGCAGCCAGGGCCGGGGAAACCACGCCGGCCCTGAAGGGCGTATCCCTCCCCAGCCCCCGTTCCGCGTTTTGTCAGATCAGCAAGGTTTATGGGCGCAGCATCCTCCCCGGAGAACCCTGATTCGCCCGACCCTTTCCCTGAGGTTCCAGGCTATCGCCTGGTGCGCCTGATTGGCCGGGGAAGTTATGGGGAAGTGTGGCTGGCTCGGGACGCAGCCGGGAGGTGGGCGGCGGTGAAAATTCTTCGCGTGTCTCAATCCGCCAGCAGGGCCATCGAACGCGAACTCAGCGGGGTGCGGGCTTTTGAACCGCTGTCCCGGGCGCACGAGGGCCTGACTCGAATTCTCGAAATTGGCACGGAATGCCGATCGGGCATGGTGTATTACGCGATGGAGCTGGCCGATGACATCGCTTCCGGCCAGAACGTGGACCCGGATTGCTATTGTCCTCACACACTTGCCCAGGAGCTTGGCCGAGACCATCGTCTGCCGGTTTCGCGTTGTGTGGAACTGGGTCTGGCCATTGGTTCCGCGCTCGGCTTTTTGCATGCCCACGGCCTGGTTCACCGGGACGTCAAGCCCTCCAACATCCTTTTCGTAGGCGGCCGGCCCAAGCTGGCGGATGCCGGTCTTGTGGCCCAAACCGCGGCAGCCCGTTCTTACGTCGGAACCGAGGGATTCATCCCACCTGAAGGCCCCGGCACAGCTCAGGCCGACATTTATTCGTTGGGCAAAGTGCTTTACGAAACCAGCACGGGCAAAGACCGGCAGAAGTTCCCGGAACTGCCGACGCTGCTCGACAAAACCATTCACAGCCGCGAAATCCTTGAACTCAACCGTGTCGTCGTCAGGTGCTGCCGCACCAATCCACGGCAGCGTTACCGTTCGGCGCGAGAACTTCTGGCCGACCTGCAGCGACTGAAGGAAGGAAAAGCTGTACGGTCGTGCGACCCAAGGCATGTCCGGCTTCTCATGGGGAGCATGGTCCTGGCAAGTTTGCTCTGCATAGCCGCGTTAGCCTGGCTCTGGGTTGCCTGGATGCAGAGGCGGGAGCCACCGATTCCGAAAGGCGCGGTTCCCGCCCCGGCCGACCTTGTTGCCTGGTGGCGCGGCGAAGATGACGTGCGCTGCTCTTCCCTCCAACTGATCGAAACCCGCTGCAACCGGGTTGGATTTGCGCGGGGCAAGATCGGCAAGGCACTGGCGTTCGGGGCGAACAAGAGTTTCCTGGAAGTGCCTGCGATGGAGACGCTGCGGTCGGCCAAGGCCATGACCATCGAGTTTTGGGTTAAACGCGAGGAACTGGATGCGCCGTGCTACATTATCGAACAGGGGGGCGACTGGACGGCGGGGCGAACGGCGTTCTCGGTCAGTCTCAACGGCGCCAGCAGCGATTATTGCCTGGCCTTCCATTTCGCGTGTGGATGGCGGGGCGCCGGGCGTATCGCGGACCTCAATTGGCACCATTGTGCGGTCGTGGTTCGGGAAGGCGCTGCGGATCCTGAGTTTTTTATTGATGGAGTGCCGGAACCGGTGAAGTACCGGCGCGGTCCCGAGGTTATTCATCTTCAGGACTCGGAAGAGGTTATCCACATCGGCGCCCAGGTGGACCCAAGGTCCGGATACAACTATTTCTCTGCAAAACTTCTTGATGAACTTGCCATTTATACGCGGGCACTGGACGGGCTTGAGGTTCTGATGCTGGCGTCGAGCGGGAATGCCGGCAAGAGGCTTGCGCACAAGTGAGCGCAGATTAAATTGGCCACGATCGTGCTTGAAACCTCAAGCCGGAAGGGATAAATACCCTGCGCGCGCTGATGTTGAAGCATTGATTCGACGGCGTATTTCAGAATGGTGTCACCCTCGGAAGAAAGAAGATTTCCACCCGGTTACGAGTTGCTACGCCAAATTGGCGCCGGCGGTTATGGCGAGGTCTGGCTGGCGCGGCACAATTCGGGGGTGTGCCGCGCCGTAAAGGTGATACGGCGAACCGCGTTTCCCGAGCAGCGGCCCTTTGAACGGGAGTTGGCGGGCGTGCGGAAATTCCAGGCCCTGGCTGAGGTTCATCCATCACTCATCAGGGTTCTTGAACTGGGCGAGGCCGACGGTGGCGAGGGCTTCTATTACACCATGGAGTTGGCGGACAATGCCAACGGTGACGGGGGCGATGCCGTCGCCGATTATGTGCCTCACACACTGGATGTGGAACTGGCGCGGCGCAAGGTGTTGCCGACCGAGTCCTGCGTCGAGTGGGGCATCGCCCTGGCCTCCGCGCTGGCATCGCTTCACCGGCAGGGGCTCATTCATCGCGATGTCAAGCCCAGCAATATTCTTTTTGTCCAAAAGCGGCCAAAACTTGGGGATGTTGGGTTGGTCATTGAAACTGCTGAAGCCAGGTCGTTTGTCGGAACAGAAGGTTATATTCCTCCTGAGGGACCCGGCACGATTCAAGCGGACATCTATTCCCTGGGAATGGCCCTGTTCGAGGCGTGCACAGGGTTGAGCCGCCACGACTACGGGGATTGCTCAAGGTGGCCTAAAGCTCCTTCCCCCGCACTCGCTGCACTGCTGAGAGTAATCGGGAGGGCATGCGCTGAGCCGGCTCGTCGCCGCTACCACTCCGCCGGCGAAATGCTTGCCGATTTGGAGCGCATCCAGCGGGGCGAGCAGATTGGGGCGAACCGGTGGAGACCATTCTTTCGGCTGGGAAGGATGTGGATTGCAGCCAGCCTCCTTGCGGTTGGGGCCGCGTGGTTAACGTGGTCCGGCAAGTTACGGCCGGCGTCCGCTTCTCCGATCCCGGCGCCCCCGGGACTGGTTGCCTGGTGGCGCGGGGAGGATGATGCGCGAGACAGCGCGGGTGATAACCACGGAACTCTCATTGGGAACGTTGGTTTTGCCCTAGGCATGGTGGGTAAAGCCTTCCAGTTCAACGGGACGAACGGTTATGTCCGCATTCCGAAGAGTCCTTGTTTGACTTTCTCCAATCAGGTGACAATAGCGCTGTGGTTTCAGGACCACAGCCCGGTTCCCTATTATGCAGGTCTATTTTCGGACCGTGGGCGGGTTGAGGGGAACACACAGCCCACCGTCGCGCTTTCGCCCGAGGGAATTGCGCTGTATTTCAACGACCCTTCGGTGGACGACCGGGTCCACCCGACCGCCTTTGAGATTTCATACACTGGAACGCCCCCTCCGCCTCGGACCTGGCTCCACGTCGCGGGGGTATTCGAACAATGCAGCCCAGGCGAGGTCGAATTAAGGACCTTCGTGAATGGCAAGCGGACCGTAACTGCCAGGCGCCGCGGCAAGCTTGTCAATACACTCAACGACCATCCCTTCATCATCGGGGCTCAAAGCGAACCGCCGATATTGTTCTTCGAAGGCCTGATTGACGAAGTGAGCGTGTATAACCGGGCGTTGACGGATCAGGAAATCAAGGGGGTGTTCGCTGCGGGCAGAGCGGGCAAGAGACTATCCTCAGGACCCCGAGAGTGAGCGGGGGGATTAGAATCCCATTCGCGTGAGTTCCTCATCCAGGGCGGCCTGAAACTCGGGCATGTCCGAGGCGGGTGGCCGGTATCCCGGTTTGCAACCGCCCAACCCCAAGCGCCCCGTCTGGTCCAGATACCAGTCCGCTCGGACGCCGTCGCTGAAGGTGACTTTGCCGCTCACCACGGCGCCGGGTTTGGCAATCTGGTCCACGGTGACCGAAACCCCGCCCGGCGTGGGTGCGTCTGCGGGGACGCCCTGAGGTCGCGCGGCGCCTGCGGGCGGCTGAGCGCCTTTTCGTGCGGGTTCGCCCGGGACAACGGTGACCGCGGGTTTGGACGGTTCGGCATCTTTGAGGGTTAGCTTCAGATCATCCACCAGCAACCTGACCTCCATATAGGTCAGGCGAACTCCCAGTTCCGTCGCCAGCCGATTCTGGATTTCCGACAGTTTGAGTCCCTGCCCCACCCACTCGGTTAGTTTGCTGCGTTGTGCTTCATCCAGATTCATAGTTCGTTCTGCCTGAGTGTTTGCGGCTTGGGCCGCCGTTTCAACTCTTTTTAGCGGTACCGGGAACGCAAATTGGACAGTACAAGCCCTGCCAACGGTCGTCCAAGGGGTTTCAGCGAATAAAAATTACTTTGCCAGGCGACGGCGGGATGTGGCACAAGAAGGCCGTGCACCCGCAAACCGCGACACTGAAACGGAACAAACCTTGCTCCCTCCACGTACGCCAATGAACTGGTATTATGTTGAAAACGGCCAGCAGGCCGGCCCGGTTGATGATGCCCAGCTCCAGGAACTCGTCCGGTCCGGAAGAATCCAACCCGACACCCTGGTCTGGCACGAAGGCTTGGCCAATTGGCAGCCTTACCGCGAGCTCAGCCCGGCAGGCCCGGCAGGCGTCACGGCCGCCGCACCCCCTTCTTCGGAGTCTCCCCTTGGCGCTGCTCCCGCTCCGGCGTCCGCCGACGAGGCAGTGTGCGCCGAGTGCAACCGCGTGTTCAGCAAGCAGGACATGATCCAGTATGGGACAGTCCATGTGTGCGCCGGCTGCAAGCCCATCTTCATGCAAAAGCTGAGCGAGGGGCTCCAGGTCGGCGCGCGCCGCGGGCGTCGCCCTGTGCCGGTGAATGCCGACGAACTGGTGCGGGAGATTCTGGCGCGCGACTACCGCGTTGACATTGGCAGTTGCATTTCCCGCGGCTGGGCGACGGTGAAACCCAATCTTGGGTTGGCGATTGGGGCCACATTCCTGGTCATGATCTGCAATCAGGCGGCCGGTTTCATTCCGTTGCTCGGCATCATTGCCAGTCTGATCCTGCAGGGTCCGCTGCTGGGCGGACTCAACGTTTTTTATCTGAAGCTGATTCGCGGCGAGCCGGCGGGCATCGCGGATGCCTTTGCAGGGTTCAGCAAGGCATTCTGGCGGCTGTGCGGCACCTTCCTGTTGATGGCCGTTCTGATCTACCTCTCCGTGATCCCCGCGGCGGTTTACGGGTTCGCAACCATGCGGGGCGGGCAGTCACCAGACGTTGTTTTCCTGGTTTTGATGTGCCTGGGCGTGGTGGGCCTCGTCTATGTAGCCATCGGTCTGGTCTTCGCCCTGCCCTTGAGCGCGGACCTTGAATTGGGGCCGATGGACTCGCTGCGCGTCAGCTTCCGGGTCGTGTCCAGGCATTGGCTTTCGATCTTTGCCCTCATGTTCGTTGCCGGCTTGTTGAGCGCCCTTGGCTTGCTGGCCTGCATCGTTGGCATTTTCGTAACGCTGCCGATCTTCTACGCCGCCACGCTGCACGCCTACGAGGACATCTTCGGTTTGAGGTGAAGCTGCGATGCGCGCTGCAGTCCTCGAATGTCCGAAATGCCAAACGGCTCTGCCTCCGGCCAGCTTCAACAGCGGTCAATTTTTCCCCTGCCCCGGTTGCGGTTCCCAGCTTCAGGTCGAGGCATTCCCGGCGCTTGTTCGACCTCTGCCCAGGGGCACGGCGGGCGAGGCGGTGATGGTGCCGGGCGAATCGGCCTGCTTTTACCACGAGGCCAGGAAGGCAGTGGCGGTATGCGACGCCTGCGGCCGATTCCTGTGCGCGCTCTGTGATTGCCAGCTCAACGCCAGCCACTTTTGTCCCGGCTGCCTGGAGGCCGGACGTCAGGAGCGCCGAATTCAGGAGCTTGAGACCGTCCGCCCTCTTTACGGGCGGCAGGCTTTTGTGTTGTCGTTGCTCCCCCTGTTCATTACCGGCCTGCTGGCCTTGTTCCTGGCGCTGCGATACTGGAGGGCGCCTTTAAGCCTGGTCAGACCGCAGCGATGGATGCTTCCGGCCGCCGTCTTCTTCGGGGCGTTGCAAACCCTGGCTTTCAGCCTGCTGTTCGTTTGGCTTTTCCTTGGTTAGCCGCGCCATGGAAACCCCGCCCCCCACAGCCTACCAGCGTCTGACCGGGACCGGCTATCGGCGCTTGCTGCCCGGTTGGGCCATTTTCCTCTTGTTTTTTGTAATCGGCATTTTCGCGCTTTTGTTGCGGGGACGCCGGGTTCAACTCTGGCTCGGGCCGGACCACCTTCTGTTGGTTGAATGGGACGGTTACAAGGAATACTACAAGCGCTTTCGGTATGCCGACATTCAAGGGGTCACGATTCATAAAACGAACGAAAGGCTGGCCTTGAACATTCTTTTGGCACTATTGACTGGTTTGGTCGTGCTCCTGGCCCGGAGCGTTCAGGATCCAGTCGGCACAGGCCTCTTGCTGGGACTTGGCGGCGTCCTGCTGGTCATCCTCCTGGTGAACACGGCACTGGGCTCCACTTGTCAATGCCACCTTCGCACGGCGGTGCAGGTTGAAGACCTGGCCTGTCTGAATCGGGTGCCTCGCGCCCACGCGGCGTTAAACCGGCTGCGACCGCTCATCGAGGCAGTTCAGGGTCCATGGCTTCCAGCCCAAGAGTCCGGCCCCGCGCCCGCCGCCCCTGCAGCCGGGGAACAAAATGCCTTTTCGGCCGCGCCGGGCTGAGTCAAAGTTTCTTCATGCCGCAGTTGGCACAGCAACGGTGTTTTAACCACGGTTTCCGCGAGGCAGTGGCGCGGTGTCCCGGCTGCCGGCGTTACTTCTGCCGCGAGTGCGTCACCGAACATGCCGGCCGG
This sequence comes from uncultured Verrucomicrobiota bacterium, assembly GCA_964631605.1. Classification (GTDB taxonomy): domain Bacteria; phylum Verrucomicrobiota; class Verrucomicrobiia; order Limisphaerales; family UBA8199; genus JARKQH01. The sequence continues at coordinate 54,168 of CAZVYG010000007.1, read as the reverse complement.
GTCATGTGCGCAGTCTGCCTGCGCCAGGCCGAACGCCCATCCTCGCTGGCCCGTCGTGGTCTGGCCGGCCTGGGCTGGGTTGTCCAGGGACTCCTCGGCGTGATGCTGGCCTGGTTTTTCTTTTATCTTGTTGGGGATGCCCTGCTCTCCCTGCCTTCAGCGTGGCACGAAGGGTCGGTCTGGCGCGTTCGCTGGTTCGAGGGGCCATGAAGGACCGCGCCCAACAGCGGCAAGGAAAGCCCACGCTCGACCTGCTTGAGGAGAGCGTCCATCTGGTGCGGACCGCCCCGCCCTCGGCGCTGATGTTCTATTACCTCGGCACCCTGCCTTTTGTTCTGGGCGGACTCTTTTTCTGGGCCGAAATGAGTCGCAGTCCTTTTGCCGCCCAGACCCATGCGCCGGGGGCGCTCGGTCTGGCTCTGTTGTTTGTCTGGATGAAGTTTTGCCAGGCGCTTTACGGGCGGCATTTGGGCGCACACCTAACCCAGGACTCTCCCTCCCGGCTATCCTTTCGACAGGCTGCCCGCGTCCTGGCCAGTCAAGCCGCGCTGCATGGAACCGGTTTGTTCCTGCTGCCACTGCTCTTTGTCGCGGCCTTGCCCTTTCCCTGGACATTCGCGGTTTACCAGAACTTCACGGTTCTCGGCGCGACCGATTTGGACCACCCCGTTCCGCTGGTGAAGCGGGCCATTCGCCAGGCTGGCCTTTGGCCGTCACAGAACATTTACCTGCACCTGATCGGCGCGGGTTTTGCGCTGGTTGTGTTTGCGAACTGGGCCACCGTCTTGTTCCTGGTTCCGTACCTGCTGAAAACGCTGCTGGGGGTGGAAACCATCTTCAGTCGCAGCGGCTGGGCGCTGCTGAATACGACTTTCTTCGCCGCTACCCTGGGCCTGACTTACCTTTCCATTGATCCCATCATCAAGAGCGCCTACGCCCTGCGCTGCTTTTACGGTCAGGCGCTCGAGTCCGGTGCGGATCTCAAAGCCGAACTTCGCCGCCTGTGCCGGCCCGCCGCGGCGGCGGCCCTCGCGGTGATGTGCGCTTGCTGCCTGCTTCCGGAAATCGCCACCGCGGCGAATCACGTCACCAACCACCCCTCGGTCCAGGAAATGGTTCTCCGAGCGGCACAACCCGACTTTGGAGGGGAAGCCCAGACAGCGCCCCGCAAGCCGGCTCAAGAACGAGAAAGTCAGGAGACTTCGGTTCAAGGCTCGCCAATTGGTTTGGACTCCACCACCGTCCGGGGCCGGGAACTGGAAGGGGCTATTCAGAGCGTCCTGAGCCAGCGCAAGTATGCCTGGCGCATGCCGAGAGAAAGCGCTCCGAAAAAGGAATCCGAGCCGGGCCTGATCGCTCGTTTCTTCGCAGACTTGGGCGAGACAATCAGAAAGACGCTGGTTGGGGCGATCGAGTGGATCGGCGACATTTTCCGCAAGCTCTTTCAGCCGCGCTGGCGATTAAACCCGTCCAATCCGGGTTACGGCTGGATCGTTTCGCTTCAACTCCTGCTCTATGTGCTGCTTGCGGCGGCGCTGGCCGGCCTCGTTTACCTGATCTACCGCTATTGGCGCGGCAAGCGCTCCGCCGGAGCAGTTATCGTGAGCCAGCCGGTTCGGTCCACTCTGGATTTGACGCAGGATCATGTGGCCGCGGACGAATTGCCGGAGGATGGTTGGGCCCAAATGGCGCGCGAGTTGGCGGAGCGAGGGGAATTCCGGTTGGCGCTGCGGGCCTGGTATCTGGCCAGCCTGGCTTACCTGGCCAACTGCCAACTCATTACCCTGGCGCAGTTCAAGTCCAACCTCGAATACGAAAGGGAACTGCGGCGGCGCGCTCACGCCCTGCCCCGACTGCTCAGTCTCTTTGACGAAAACCTCGCCGTTCTGGAGCGCGTTTGGTACGGCCGTCACGCGGTTGACGCCCAGGAGGTGCGTCGTTTCACCGCCAACCTGGAGCAGATGAAAACGGCTCATTCCACTGGAGGGGTGTCGTGAAATCCAAATGGCCCGTGTTTTTGCTCGTTTTCGCCACGGCGACCTTTGCGCTTGGGCTCTGGCACCTGTTCCGACTTCGCTTCGAAACGGGCGATGTTTATCCCCCCTACTCCTCGCTGCGGGCTGATCCGCTCGGAACCATGGCCTTTTACGAAAGCCTCGCGAGACTGCCCGGCATCAGCGTCAGTCGCGACTTCACCGAGGCCAATCGGCTGCCGCCTCCCGCAGGCACGACCTACTTGCACCTCGCGGCGCGGAGCCACGATTGGGACCGACTGCCTGAAGCTTTGTTCCGCGAAATCGAAGGCTTTGTGCTGCGTGGAGGACGTCTGGTCGTGGCCTTTTATCCGGAGGCCGTTGCGTCATCCGGTTTTTTGGCGCCGGCAGCGGCCGGCAGACCCTCGCCGGCTAAAGGCGGTCCGCCGGCCAAGAAACGCAAAACCACCTCTGCTCCCGAGGGCTCGGAGAAGTGGTTCTCGCTCGAAGAAAGGTGGGGAATCAGCCTGGGCCATCTGCCGCTGGAGGCCGGGCCGAATGACCGTTTTGAACCGGTTCGGGTTTATAAATGCAGCGAGCTGCCGCTCCCAGCCGAGCTGGCGTGGCACAGCGCCATCATCTTCACCAACCTGCAACCGGGGTGGAGCACCCTTTACGCCCGCAGCAACAATGCCGTGCTCATCGAAAAGCGGCTCGGGGCCGGTTCCATTGTTTTAGCTTCCGACACCTACTTTCTCAGCAACGAGGCGTTGCTCCGCGAACCGGAGGCGGACCTGCTCGCCTGGCTGGTCGGCTCCGCAACATCTGTTGTTTTTGATGAAGCGCACTTCGGCATTGTCGAGCAAGCCGGCGTGGCGACGCTGCTGCGCCAATACCAGCTCGAGTGGGCGCTGGTAAGTTTGTTGCTGCTGGCGGGGTTGTTTGTTTGGAAGAACGCAACGAGCCTCGCCCCCCCACAGGCGCCGCCCGGCGAGCTGAACCAGGTGGCCGGCCGCGACGCAGCGGCGGGTTTCATCAATCTTTTGCGGCGAAGTGTTGCGCCCACCGACCTGCTCCGCGTTTGCTTTGAAAAATGGACGGACTCCCTCGGCGCGGGGGCGCCGCTGCCCATCACCAAAGTGGATCAGGCGCAGGCTTTAATCGAAACCGAATTGGCCCGTCCCCGGCGCCTCCAGGAGCCGGTCCGCGTCTATCGCGAGATTTGCGCCGTGCTCAAGAGCAGGCAGCATTAAGAACACGTTTATGGATACCATCAATGTAAAAGACATTTTGACCCTGGCGCGAGCGGAAACCGCCAAGGTCATCATCGGCCAGCAGGAGGTGGTGGAAAAGGCGCTCATCGCCATTATCACCGGCAACCACGCCCTCATCGAGGGGGTGCCGGGCGTGGCCAAGACGCTGCTGGTTCGGACCCTGGCGCATGTGCTGGGTTGCGAGTTTGCGCGCATCCAGTTCACTCCGGATTTGATGCCGGCCGACATAACCGGCACCAACGTGTTCAATTTTCAGCGCAACGAATTCTCCCTCATCCGCGGGCCGATTTTCACCTCGTTTTTGTTGGCCGACGAAATCAACCGGGCGCCGGCAAAGACGCAGTCGGCCTTGCTCCAGGCCATGCAGGAACGAGTCGTCACGATTGATCGGGAGACCCATCCGCTGCCCGCCAGTTTTACGGTATTCGCCACCCAGAACCCGATCGAATACGAGGGCACCTATCCCTTGCCCGAAGCGCAAAAGGACCGGTTTATGCTCAAAATCTCGATGCCTCCGCCGGATCGCGCGGACGAGGTGGCATTGGCGCAACGCACCCTGACCGACGATGCCCCGGAAGCCCTGCTGGCCAGAGGCGCGGTCAGACCCGTCATTCGCGAGCAGGACCTGGCCACGCTGCGGCGCCAGTTGTCCGCCATTCTGATCCGCGACGAGCTGATTGGTTACCTGGTTGATCTGGTGCGCGCCACGCGTCAACATGAAAGCATCCTGGTGGGAGCCGGTCCCCGTGCCACCCAGGCGCTGATCATGGCTTCGCGCGCCTCGGCCGCCCTGGCCGGGCGGGACTTTGTCACCCCGGACGATATCAAGGCCATGGCTCTTCCCGTTTTGGAACACCGTTTGATACTCCGACCCGAGTTCGAGATCGAGGGGCTGACGGTTGCAGAAGTGGTTCAGCAAGTCCTCCAAACCGTTCCCGTTCCGCGCTGATGGTTGTTCCCCAAAATCGCCTGCTGTTCTGGGTGGGGGTGGTGTTTCTGCCGTTTGGCCTGGCTGGCGCGGCCGTTCCGGCACTTGCTCCCGCCGCGCTGGCAGCGGCCGGGATGCTTGTCGCGCTGGCGGCGCTGGACGCGTTCCGGGCCTGCCGCGGCGCTGCCGAGTTGACGGTTACGTTGCCATCGGTGGTTCGCCTGACTCGGGATCGGCCGGGCAATATCGAAGTGCGTCTGGCCAGCCGGCCAGGCAAAGCCCTTGCGCTTCGCCTTGCGCTGGGCTTGCCGCCGGAGATCCAGTCCCAAGAAGATGCCTCGGTGCTGGTAACCGGCGAGGCGGAATGGTCCCGGCTGGCTTGGCCCTGTCTGCCCCGCCGCCGCGGTCGTTTTCCGGTCAACTGCGCCCGGATCGAGACCGCCTCGCCCTGGGGGTTTTGGGCCGCGCGCAAATCCGTCGCCGTCGAGACCGAGATTCGAGTCTATCCGAGCCTCTTGGCCGATCGAAAAACCTTGGCTCCGCTTTTCTTGAATCGCGGTTCATTGGGTTTCCATGCGCATCGTCAGGTGGGCAAAGGCCGCGAATTCGAAAAACTTCGCGAGTACGTGCCGGGCGACAGCTATGACGAAATCCATTGGAAGGCCACCGCCCGCCATGGGCACCCGATAACCAAGGTTTTTCAACTTGAACGAACCCAGGAGGTTTACCTGTTGGTGGATTCTTCCCGGCTGTCGGCGCGTCCGCTTTGTGCCGCGCCCAGGCCGGACACTGCGCCTGACTCTGGTGCGCCGGAAACTCTTGCCGCCACTCCGCTGGAGCATTTTATTTCGGCTGCCCTGCTGCTGGCACTGGCCGCCGAACGCCAGGGCGACTTCTTCGGCCTCATCACCTTCTCCGACAAAGTGGACCGTTTGATCCCTGCGCGGAACGGCAAGGCCCATTACAGCACTTGCCGCGACACACTTTATCTCCTGGAACCCAAAACGGTCAGTCCCGACTTCGAGGAGGTGGCGATTTTCCTGCGCCAGCGCCTGCGTCGCCGGGCCCTGTTGGTCTTCTTAACCTCTCTGGATGATCCGGCGTTGGCGGAGAACTTTGTACGGGGCGTGGACCTGATCCGGCGTCAGCACCTCCTGGTTGCCAACATGATTCAACCGGCGGGCGTCCAGCCGTTGTTTACCGACGCCGACATTGGCTCCGTGGATGATCTTTACCGGCACTTGGGCGGCCACCTGCTCTGGAACAAGTTACGTCAACTTCAAAAGGTGCTCGAGCGTCGAGGAGTTCGGCTCGGGCTGTTTCCCCAAGGCCGCTTAAGCGCCGAGATCATTTCGCAGTACTTGAATATCAAGCGCCGCCAAATCCTCTAGCGACTGCCCATGATCGTTGATCTGCAACGCTTTCTCGCCAATGAACGACCGTTCTGGTCGGAACTCGAGCGGCTGTTGGATGAACTGGAGCGAGACCCCCGCGCGCGCCTGTCACTGGATCAAGCTCAGCGATTTCATTTGCTCTTCGAGCGCACCGCCGCAGACCTGGCCAGGCTCCGCACGTTTTCCTCGGAACCGCAGACGAGGCGGTATCTTGAGCATCTGGTCGCCCGCGCCTACGGCGAAATCCATGAGACGCGCGACCGGCATCGAGGCTTTCGTCCGCTGCATTGGTTTTTCGCGACCTTGCCCCGAACCTTCCGGCGCCATTTGCGGGCCTTCTGGATGTCCCTGGCGGTGACGCTGGCGGGAGCCCTGCTGGGCGGCTTTGCCCTTGCGCTGGACCCCGAGGCCAAGCCGGTCCTCATGCCCTTCCCCCATCTCCAGCAGGACCCGGCTCAACGCGTCGCCCAGGAGGAGCAGGCCACGGCAGATCGTCTGGCCGGGGCAAAAACCACCTTTTCGGCCTTTCTGATGACGCACAACACCAAGGTTTCCATCCTGACCCTTGCGCTGGGAATGTCTTGGGGCGTTGGCACCGTCCTGATGCTTTTCTACAACGGCGTCCTGCTTGGAGCCGTGGCGGTGGATTATGTCGCCGCCGGTCAAACCCGCTTTCTGCTCGGCTGGCTCCTGCCGCACGGCGCGATCGAAATCCCGGCGATTCTCATCGCCGGCCAGGCCGGGTTGGTGCTCGCCAGTGCCCTGATCGGCTGGGGCAGCCGGATGCCGCTGACTGCCCGTTTGCGACGGGTTTGGGGCGACATCGTGACCCTGATTTCCGGTGTCGCCCTGCTGCTGGTCTGGGCCGGATTTGTGGAAGCGTTCCTGTCTCAATATCACGAGCCCATTGTTCCTTACACGGCCAAAATCGCGTTCGGCTTCCTGGAGCTGGCGGCCCTCATATTATTTCTTGCCCGATCCGGCACCACCCGCCCGGGGCGGGAGCCAGGCGGCGCAAACCAGGTCAGAGACGGCGAACGCGCAACGCCCCAGAGCGCGCCGGGATGAACAGTCCTTCACTTCATATTCGCACGCCGGAAGGTATATGCTTCGCGCAAATACTGGCAGGCCCCGTGGCGCGTTTTCTTGCCTGGTCGCTTGATTTGTTCTGCATCCTCGCGCTTTTGACCGTAGTCAGTTACCTCGTGTTGCTGCTTGTCTTTGTGAGTCCGGGGCTGGCAACGGCGGTCAATACGCTTGGCTATTTCGTCATCAGCATCGGGTACGGCATGGTTTGCGAATGGTTCTGGCGCGGGCAGACCGTTGGCAAGAAGGTGTGCCGGCTGCGGGTCGTGGATGCCGAGGGGCTGCGCCTGCAGTTTAATCAGGTGGTTATCCGCAACCTGCTCCGATTCGTGGATGCGTTGCCTTTCCTCTATTTTGTCGGCGGTGTGGCATGCTGGTTCAGCCCCAAGTGCCAGCGGCTGGGCGACCTCGCGGCCGGCACAGTTGTCATCCGCCAGCCCCGGCTGCGGGAGCCGGACCTGGATCAAGTCCTGCCCGGCAAATTCAATTCGCTGCAGCGATACCCCCACCTGGCCGCGCGGTTGCGCCAGGCGGTTTCACCCGCGGAAGCCGCCCTCGCTCTGCAGGCCCTACTGCGCCGCGACCAATTCCAGCCCGAAGCCAGGATTGAACTTTTTTGCGACTTGGCGGCCCATTTTAAAGGCAAAGTGGACTTTCCACCCGAAGCCACGGACGGCATCGCCGACGAACAATACATCCGGAACGTTGTCGGGGTGCTCTACTCCGAGCATTAGCCGGCAGACGGGGGGCTTACCCGAGTGTTTCGCCGCGGATGAGGTGGGGCATCAGCCTGGAATCATGGGGGCGCTGCGCCCCGCTGCGCACCAAGTCCAGGACCGCGCGCGAGACTTTCCGCGCGAATAGAATTGGGTCCGTGTGGTAGCGGGCGACGACTGGAACCAGGTGCTCCAACAGGGGATCATCATCCCGCGAGATGACGCTCAAATGCTCGGGGAGGCGCACCCCCCGCCGCAGCAGATGGCTTACCGTTGTCACGACGTGGGCCGGTTTGGCCACCAGAATCCCGTTCACCGGTGGATTGCAGCGCAACAATCGGTCCAGCGTCGCGCAGATGCCGCCAGCCGTCCCATCGTGATGCGCCACCTGCGCCCGGACATGCTGAACCCGCTCGGCGCCTTGCAGAAACCCGCGCTCACTCTCGAGGTTCCCCGCCTGTTCGCTGCGCGGCATCAGCAGGGCCAGGTGGGTCCGGCCGCGAGCCGCCAACAGGCCGGCGGCATGACTGCAGGTTGCCGCGTAGTCAATATCCACCGAGGACAATACCACCCCGGGATGCCGTGAGCCGCTGAGCACACAGGGCAGGGCCCTGGTCGAAAACCATTGCTGCAGCGCCACGGTTGAGAGATACAACACCCATCCGGCCGGCCGCAGTTTGTGAACCAGCGACTCCAAGGCGCGCTCCGGGTGCTGCGAGTAGGCGGCGTGGCTGGCATGGAATTCGAGCGTATAACCCACGGCGGCCAAATGGTCGCGCAAGGCGTCCACCCAGAAGATCGCGCTGGCGGGGAGGTTTTGCAGCGTCATGGGCGAAAGCAGCACCACCCTGTCGCTGGGCTTTTCGGCGGAGTCCAGCGCGCGTTCTGACACGATCTCCCGCCGCCGCCCCTGCCCCGCGCGACACCATCCCTCCCGCTGCAACTGATCCAGCGCGGCCCGCAACGTCACCCGGCTGACCTGCAATCGCTCGCATAAAGCCAATTCGCCAGGCAGCACACCCTTCCACAAACCGGCGCGGATGCCATCCCGAAGGATGGTGACGGTCTGGGCCACCAGCGAAGAACGTTTGGGAACCAGGTTCATAGCACCGCAGGGCAAGCGCAGTGCGGTCTAAATGGGAAGTATGCACCTGTCTTACAAAATGACAAGCGGTTTTTCGTCGCTGGACACCCCGCCAGCAACCGATACTTTCGAGGTCGTATGCATGGATACTCGCGCTTCCTGTCTGGGTTGGTAGCGGCGCCCCACACGCCCATGAGGCTGGATGGCAGCCTGAATCTGGGCGTGGTGGCCGCGCAAGCCCGCCTGCTGGGCTGCAACCACATTAGCGGCGCGTTCATTTGCGGCAGCACCGGCGAATCCCACTCCCTGACCACTGCCGAGCGGATGCAAATCGCCGAGGCGTGGAAGAAAGCGCTCGCTCATTCTCCCGTCAAATTGATCGTGCATGCGGGTCACAATTGCCTGGAGGATGCCCGCGCGCTCGCGGGCCATGCCCAGCGTATCGGCGCGGACGCGGTCGCCATCATGGCCCCCTGCTATTTCAAGCCTGCGAGTGTCGAGGACCTCGTGGAATTCTGCGTGCCGGTTGCGGCGGCCGCGCCCTCCCTGCCCTTTTATTTCTACGACATTCCGGCTCTTACAGGCGTAAGCCTTTCCATGCCGGACTTTCTCCGTAAGGCTGCCGCGCGGATTCCGAACCTGGCCGGGTTGAAATTCACCACGACCAACCTGATGGCGCTGCAGCAATGCCTCGAACTGGAGGACGGCCGCTTTAACATTTTGTTTGGGGTGGACGAGATGCTGCTCGCGGGTCTGGCCCTGGGCTGTCCCGGGGCGGTGGGCAGCACCTACAATTACGCCGCGCCCCTTTATCACAAAATCATTGTCGCGTTTCAGGCCGGCGAGATGGTTACTGCTCAACGACTCCAGCGGCAATCCGTCAAGCTCGTCGAGGTGCTCTGCCAGTATGGCGTTCTCGCCGCGGGCAAAGCCATCATGGCTATGCTTGGCGTGGATTGCGGTCCGGTTCGCCCGCCCGTTCGGCGCCTGACCGATTCCCAAATTGCGGCACTGCGCGAGCAAATCGCCAGCCTCGGCATCCTGGCCCCGCCGCTCTCCGAAGCCGCACCGGTCTGATTCCCTCCGGTTCGGGCGCCCCGCTTGCCTTGCCTCTGATTCAGGGATCGAGCCGCGGCCCAGGTCCGTTTCGTACAGTTCAAGCGCGGCTCCACTTTCGTGGAACCGCGCTTTCAACCCTTATGAACTTGCGCCTATTCCACTGCCTTGGCGCGGAAATACTGCTGGCTGGTCGCCGGGATCGAGAACACGTTGGTGCCGAACGTCGTGTTGGTTGCCACTGCCGTCCACGCCATGTTCTCACCCACGGCTGCGGCAGCTTCCAGAATGCCCGTGTAGTAAACGTCGAGATTGGCGCCGTTAAGCACGGCCGCCACGTATGGCCGGGCCGGCGGTTCCACCACCTTGAACTCGACCAGATTGAAGTTCATGCTCCCCTGGTTGGCGCTTGAACCGGTTCCCCATTGCATGCCCGGATAGGTGAAACCGGACACGTCTCCCGGCCAGCCACTGAGGACCAATTGCCCGTCAAAATAGTAGGAGGCGTTGGTCCTCGTGGGGTCCCACACCACCTGGTGCAGATGATACTCCAGAATCCCCAGGCCGGGCTCCGTCAGGGTGATATCCGCCGATCCCTGTGGACGAACCACCAGCGCGCCGCCGGCGTCAATATCAAACCACAAAAGCACCCGGTTGCCGGCTTGATCTCCGGCCTGTGACATCACCGTGAAGCTGCTGCCAAAATCGTTGGCGAAGCGGCCCCGGATGGACATGACCCAGCCATTGGCTCGGGCAGCCGCCTGCTGCTCGGGTGTCATTGGCGCATTGAACTGGATGAACTGGCCGGCGCCGGTGGTCTGGTCAGTTACTTCCCAAGCGTGCAAACCTGTGCCGAAATCATCAAGCACCGCGTTGGTGATCAGCAGCGGATCCGTGCCAAGATTGACCACCCACGAACCGCCCTCGGCGGTCGCAGGGTCGGGAGGACCCGCCGGCCGGGACGTAGTGTTACCCGCGTCGTACTTGGCGAAAACCGCCAGTCTGGCCGTTTTGAAGGAAGCCAGAGTGTTATTGGCGATGGGTAGGTTGGAGGTATCGCGAACGTTGCTGATCCGGACGGTATAGTTGCTGTTGGCCGCCTGCGGCGTCGTTCGAAGCTCGACGGTCAAAGGATCTGCCAACCGGGCGGACAGGTTCGTCACTCCCGGGTTGACCCAGACGTAGTTGGCGATGTTCGTGGCATAGAACTCGAGCACCGGCTCGGAATAGGTGATCACCACGCGGTCGAGAAGCAGCGAGCCCTTGGTGCTGACCACGGTCGGCGGTTCGGTGTCGGAAGTAACTGTCAGCGTCGCGGGCTCAGTCTCCACGTTGCCCAGAGCGTGGAGGGCGCGGCACCGGTACTGCGTGCCGTTCATTCCCAGGGTAATGAAGTCCGTCGTGTAGGAGTTGCTGACCGCCCCCGAAATCACCACATTGTTGGACAGCCACTGAAAAGCGGCGACAAAGGGAGTGAAGCTGGCGCTGAAAGTCACTTTCTGGCCCACGCCGTTGGTCGAACTCTGCGGATGTGACACCACCACGGGGGTCGTGCCGCCCACCACGTCGAGTTGGACACGATGGAAATTCATGTCGCCGGTGGCCGTGCTCGAGCCGGTGCCGAACGCCAAGCCGTTGTAAGCCGTATTTGCCTGGCCCGTGTATCCCGCAACAATGCGCTGGCCGTCGCAATAATACGTTGCATTGGTCGTAGCCGGATCGAACACGATGACATGGGTATGATAGGCCAGGGGATCGCCGGGCAGCACGTAAGTGGCCCCGCCCAAGAGTGCCGCCGTCAGTTCGTTATTGGCGTTCACGCCAAACACCATGCCGTAGCGGCGCGGAATGCCGGGGTGACTGTAAAGCACGACCGGCGTAGTCCCGATCGGGTAGGACGGCATGCGGCTGACAAACAGCAGGCGCCAGCCGTTGCTTTGCGCCAAATTGTCCGAGCGGTCGTCAATCGCGAGCCGATAGTCCAGGATGCCGCCCGTGGATGAGCTGTTCTGGTCGCTGACCGTCCAGGCGTTCAATCCCGTTCCCAGATCGTCAATCACGCCATAAGCCGCCATGCCGGCGTTCAGGTTGGTGGTTTGCGACCAGTAACCGCCCGCCGCGCTGGTTGGATCCGGCGGACCCAGCGGATGGGTTGCCGTCGTGCCGGCGTCGTACCGCGCGGAAGACACCACGAGTGCCGGAGTCGAGAAGCTGATCGTCGAGCCGGCTTGGATTGTGTTGCCAGCCAGGTCCCGAACCCCCGAAACCGTTGTTGTGTAGTTCGCCCCGGCATTCAAGGAGGAGGTGAACAGCTCCACGGTAAAGGCATCCACCAAGGTGGCACTATTGACGGTCACACTGTTGTTGACGCTGTAATTGGACGCGTTGGTAGCCGACACCTCCTCCACGGGTTCTGAAAACCGAATCAGCGCATGCTCCAGTGTGAGCAAGCCCCGGGCACTCGCCAGGGTCGGCGCGGTGGGATCATTCACCGTCAAGGTGGCCGGTGCGGTCCCCGCGAAACCTTCGCTGTTGGTGGCCCAGAGCCGATAGGATCCTTCATCCGGCTTGGTGACAAAAGGAATCGTGTAGCTGGTCGAGGTGGCGCCCGGAATGGCCACGTCGTTCTTATACCATTGGTAAACATCCGGAAAATTCGTGAATACGGCAGTGAAGGTGACTGGGTCACCCGCGGATACCGTTTGTGAAACCGGGTCTTGCACCACCACCGGCGGCCCAAAGTTCAACGCAAGGGAAACGTCGTCTATCGCGATAAAGGCACCCGCCGCGCCCGAATTGGTCACCCGCGCCAGGCTGACAAAAATCTTGTCCGAGGTGGTGAGGTTCGCGCCGGTGAAAACCACTTGGAATTTGCGGTCATCGGTCTTGCCCTTTGCCCCTTCCGGGGCCACGCCGTAACCCGCGAGCCCCGTAAAGGCCTGGCTGGCGTCGAGGTTGCCGCCGGAGACAAATTGCAGGTTGCCGCCTGTGCTGGCGATCTCATAGAGAAAGGTCGCCCTTCGGCCCGCCGTCGTCGTGTCGGTCGCGGCCAGGAACGTCAGGGTGAAAGTGTGCGGTCCCGGCCCGGGCGGCAGTGCTGGAAGGGTGATGGCGTTGGTTATTTTGGCATTATCAGCACTGCTGATCCAGCATCGGCTTTGCAGGGCTGAGCCACCGGTTCCGGAATCGTAGATGCGGTGTTCGTTGGCCCCAATCGTTGGGGGCGTGGGATCCACAAACCACCATTGACCTCCCGCCGGGCCGTTGGTCAGCGGGTTGGGCGCTGGACTTTGGACCGGATAGGTCTGGAAGGTGTCGCTATAGATAATGCCGGCCTGACTGCCGGCAGTGAACAGCACTCCGGCCGCGATGGCCAGAAGTCGTGTGGTTCGAATTACATGACGCATTTTCATTACTGGAGTTGGGTTCTGGTTTTGTTAAACAGGCTTTTCTGTGCAATGAGTTGACGGACGAGTTCCCTACTTATCCCGGTTAAAGGTAAAATTCACCCCATACATGCTGCGGATGCCGTTGGTGAGCGGAATTCTCATGAATTCGGCGTGGCCGTCGGCAAAGGCCATGTTCCAACGGTGGTCAGGGTATTTGGTGTGCCGGTATTCCTCGACGGGGGCGGCCGTCCCGTTCCAAGATGGGAAATAGCAGCCGGCCTCGCCAATCACCACCATGCGGGTGACGCTTTTGATTTGGGAAAGTTTGCAGCTTCGGTCATTGCCCACGCCAAGCGTATTGAAAGCGGGGTCGCCGTGAACATTGTTGGGAAAGGAGGAACCGTATTTATAATAACTCCCGGTTGCCTTGCTCTCGCTCGGGCACCGCGCCACCTCCACTTCACCTGTCGGGGCATAAGTCCCCAGGTAGGAGTTCAGCGGACGCCCGGAGGCATCCATGAAGTTGTACGGGTTGACATTTCCCGCCCGGCCGACCCAGGCGTATTGGCTCGAGTAAAAGGTCCCATCCGACCCTTTGGCTAGGCGCGGCGGGAGCTCGTCCTTGAGGTCGTTGGCGTAAATCGTGGTGGCCAGCCCGACTTGCCGCAGATTATTCAAACACCCGGTCAGCTTGGCCCGCTCCTTGGCTTTGGACAACGCAGGCAACAACATCGCGGCCAGGATCGCGATAATGGCAATCACGACCAGCAGCTCGATGAGGGTAAAAGCCGGCCGCCCCGGCCGGCAAAAAGCCCGTTCCGTTTTGGAATTCTCTGTTTTCAGACTCGCGCGCATCGGTGGTCTCACGCTAACACTTCGCCACCGAACGCCGCCGAGTCAAAGGGCAATCTACTTGTCTTTTTTCCAGACAGCCCCTCGGCCCCACTCCCCTGTTTCCCGGGAATTATGCCCGGCTAAAAGCCGAGTTCAGTCACAGGAATGCTCGCCCGGTACCGGCCCAGAATGCGGAGGATGATTCTTCCCCCCTCGTCGCCGGTGCGCTCGGCATCCATGCTGATGGGGGCGTCGTTCGAGCTTTCCGCCTGGCGCAAAGGCACGCTCAGCACCGGTTCCTGGCCTTTCCCATAAAGGAGCAGTTCCAAACCTCCGGAGCCGTTGCCTTTGACGCCCAGGGCGCATTGCACGGCAGTTCCGGTTTCCTGCCCGGCCTCTACTGTGACCAGCCGCAGGCTGTCCTCGGGGATGCCGCTGCCGTCCTTCATGGGAGTCAGGCGATGCAGCCAAAGCTGGCCAAGCGGCACCACCGAGGCGCCGGCGTTGGCGACCGCGGTCACGCTCAGTTTCGCCTCGGGCAGGACCAAGGCCCCGTAGTCCCCGTCGCGCATGGCCACAGCGCGTTTGACGTCAACGTCTGTGGGGATGGGCGTGCCCTGCAAGTTTTTCAAATCCACGCTTACCAGGAAGGCATATTTGAGGGCCTCCTGTCGCGGCAAGTGTTCCTGGGCCATCGCTGTTGCCGTTAGAACCAACACACTCAGAGTGATGATCAACCTCTTCATAATTATTCTCGACGTTTATGCTTTCTCCGCCCCATCTTGCATCGCGCGGGCGCCAATGGCTCGGGGGCTGCCTGATACCTTTCACACAGGAGCGGCCTTGTCAATCCTTTGCTTAACCTTTGCCTAACCGCTGAGAAACCCGGTCGCCACGCGCGTCACCCGTGGCCACCCCCACGAGACTGGGGCCAAGTGAAGCCGGCCGCCGCCCGCAGCGGGAAGGGTTTTCGTGCGCTGGCCAAAAAACGGCGGCGGTCAAAAATCCTTGCTTTGCCCGATGGCTCGCCTATGTACGGAATAATGGGTAAGAAGGTTTTGTTTATTGATGCGGACGGGTCCTGGCGAGAAACCGTCTCTGCCTCCTTCAAGGAGGCGGGTCAAGTGGTCATCTGCGCCCAAAATGCGACCGAGGCCCTGGAGTTGGCCGGCAACAATGATTTGTGTCTGACCATCCTGGAACTGGATCTGGCTGGGGAGAATGGCCTGAACCTCCTCAAGTTTTTGAAGCACAATGACCCTGGAACCCCGGTCGTGGTGTTTACGCACTTGAACCAGGATGAATCAACCATCGCCGCCATTCTCAAAGCGGGCGCGGACCAATACCTTCAGAAGGACTCGGTCGAGTCGCTGCTCGTAACCGCCGGCGCCTATTTCCAATAGAGCGCCACGGCATGGCTGATCGCCTGGGTTCCATGCCGGCAAGATAAACTTACCCCCCCCCGTCACCCGACTCCTAAAAGCCCGCCTTGGGGTTGGACGCCAAGGCGGGCCAAAGCACAGTATTGCTGAAAGCTGCGCGCTTGCCGGCCGGACTCTATTTGGCCGGAGCTGCTTTTTCTGGAAGCGGTACGACGGGAGATTGCAGCCCTGCCTTGGCGCAAAGGAAATAGACGATTGCGCCGACCGCAAACGCCAACACCGGCGCGGCAGGAACATTGACCCCGAGGTTGGGCAGGATTCCCACGACAAAGCCCAAGGCCCAGGAGATCCAGCCGGCGGGATTGAACCCGGCCCGGGGGCCCGTCCATTTGCCGCCGGACAGGAAATAATCCACCATCATTGCGCCGCAGATGGGACCAAATGAGGCGCCGATGATCACAAACACGCTGATGGCCTTGGCCACCAGGCCCGTAATCGCCAGCGCGATACTGACCGCGGCGCCAATGCCAACGGACACGAACGGGTTCACTTTCGGAAGCGTGGTCTTGAAACTGTTCGCGGCAATGAAGGAGCTGAAACATGCCGGTGGGAACGCCGAAACGGCCAAAAGGAACCAGACCCATTTCGCCGTGCTTTCGCCCAGGACGACCGGAATGAGGTCGAATGAACTCAGGCTCAGGTTCTTGGTTGCCGCCGCGTCCACGCCCGTCTTGAGCGAGCCATACACGCCCGCGACAATCAGCAAGGACAATCCGGCCGTGACAAGGATGGCCAGCGCGACGCCGATCAAACCGCCCATTTGGACGTCGTTCTTGTCCCGGCTGTTGGTTCCAAAATCCACACCGGCCGCCCCGGCGGTGGCAAAGAAACCCACCACGTAAGTCAGCATGACTGCCAGCACCCCCAACGCACTCAGGGCCCCGGGACCGGTTGGATTCAGCGCTTTCTGGGCAGCGATCAACGTGTCCGGATTGAAGTCGCCCACATGACCGATTGTTTTGGCGGTCAGCCACAGCAGCACGACCAGTGGAATCAGCGGCAGCCAGGTGGCCACGCGGGCCACATACTGGATGCCCTTGAGCCCGACAAAGGCTGCCAGCACACCCCACAAAACCATAATGATCTCAGCCTTGATGGGGATCATGCCGCTCAAGGCCAGCGAGGAGAAATAGATGTTCACGCCCAGCCAGCCAAACTGGAGAACGCCCATCAGAAAGCCCGGCATGAGGAAACCGCCCTGGGCTCCGAAGGTGGAGGTGCCCACGATATAAAGGGGCAGGCCGGTCTTCATGCCGAACATGCCTGGTACAAGGTAAAACAGGAAATGGCAAACCAGCGCGGCGATCACCAGACTCACCAGCGCCCACCCCACCCCCGCAGCCAGCGTCCCGCCGGGCGCCGCGGCTTTGGCCGCGTCCTGCCAGAATACGAACCACAAGAAAATGCCCGCGTAGGTTGGGGCCGTGTTTTTGTACCACGGGGCGCGATTAGTCGCCGGGTTGGGCGTCGCGCTGGTGATGAAGGCTGGCAGTTGGCCAGCCGATTGCTTGTCTTGATTGTTCATAGGTCGGTTGTTGGTTTAGCGATCAGGAGCTTTGTTGAAGACGCAGCCGCCTCGCCGGCCAGCCCATGGAGAAAGCCCGTGCCTCTGACACGCACCACGCTGACCAACAAGTTAAGCTGCCTGCTGCCAGAAAGTTCCGAAGCATTGGCCGAGCATTCTCCCGTTCCCCAGCCAACTGTCAACGGGAAATTTTGGCAAATGTTACTCTTTTTTCTTGAACAGGTCGGTAATGCCCTTGGTCGTTTTGCGGACACCTTCCACGGATTCCTTGCCCACGCTCTCGATGATGTCGCCCGCTCCCTTCGCCAGTTCCTTTGCCGCCGCCATGGCGGCGGGAATGGCCACGCGATTAAGTTCGCTAATCAAACGCTTGGTCAGTTCCGCGCCCGTGATGCCCTCGGGTCCCTGCCCCAATTCGGTGAGGTGAATGTCTGGCAACGGCACGGTGACGGATTTCCCGCCAAGCAGGGTCAGGCTGACATTGATTTTGCCGCCGGTTACGCGGAAGTCGTCCACCTGCAGCTTGGTCTGGCTCTGCTGCTGGGAATCGGCACCGGTCTTGCCGGTTGCCGATTCAACGTTTTCGAGCAGTTTACTGAGGTTGTTTTTGCGGAGGTCGGTTTCAAAGGTGATTTCCGGGGCCAACACCTCCACCGACCGGATGATGATCTTGTCCGACAGCACTGAGGAGGGCTGAATTGCCAGGCTGGCGCTACCCACCTTGATCGCCGAGGGGGTCTTGAAGCCTTCGGGGTTGCCGACCACCAAACCCTTCACCCGCCCCGAGCCCGAAAGCACCCTTACATTGACCGCGTCGAGCCGGACGTCCACCTTGGTCACCATTGGCCCCACGGTTTCGATTCCGTGTTTGATGGCTCGATCCAGGAACAGACGGGCTGCCACCAAGCCACCAACCAGCACCACAACAACGGCAATTACGCCTCCAATGAGTATTTTTTTCATGACGATGTACGGCATTATATGGATTTCGGGCCGGCACTCAAGCGGATTGGCCGCGCAGCAGCGCCCGCACGGCTTCCACAAGCTGTCTGGCTTCGTAAGGTTTGGCTAGAAAACCGTCGGGCTGGCAGGCGAGTGACTCGAAGAACGAGGCGCTGACCGTGCCGCTGATCATGAGCACCCGCTGACGGGGATGAACCCGTCGCAAGAGTCTTAGAAATTCAAGCCCGTTCATCGGATGCATGTTGAAATCCGCAATCACCAGGTCCGGCCTCGGTGCTTGAGCTGCAAATGCGCCGAAAGCGGTTGCCGCGTCCCGAAAACACTCCACCCGGTGCCCCTCCGGCAGAAGCACAGCCCGCGTCAAATCCAGAATCATCGGCTCATCATCAACCACGTAAATCAGGCTGCCCTTGGCTCCTGCCCGTTCAGTCTGGTTGGCCGAAAACGAGTTCATTCAATGACCAAGGCCAATTAACACCGTCAACTTTTGTCTGGCAAGCGCCCAGCAACAAAGGAAACGGCTGATTCCCGGCCAAATTCCCGGTTGCGAAAGTGTGTTATCTCCCGTATTCTGACCGCCGTCAGAAGCACGCCCGGCCAGAAACTGCGGGGGGCCCGGTTCACATGAAAGCTCAACAGGCCCAATCAGATAAGGCCAGGAAAGGCAAAAACCTTTCCGCCCGTGTGCATTTCCAGCCCTCAGAAAAAGGCCGCTTGGGGAAACTTGGGCAGTCGGCCCGAAGACGCGGCAGGCAGGCCGATTCCTCGAAGTCACGCAATCGCCCCAAGACCTCGGTCGGCCCAAAACGCACGCGGGAAAGGCCTGCCGCAAGAAAAGGGCTCGCCCCGGCCAAATCCGTGCATGTCCCCCCAATTCTTTTGGAGGGCGATCAGCCTGCTTCAGAGTTCATGAGCGGACCAGGCCGGAAATTCCTGGTATCCCCGCGGCCGGCCGCTGCCACGCCTCCCACTGTGGCCGACCTGCCTGAAGTGGCGGGTGCAGGCGGCTTGATCTTGACTGCGAGAGACCCACGCTGCCTCTACGCCCACTGGAATGTGTCGCCAGCGCAACAACAAGCCTGCAACCGCCTCTCAAAAGACCATCCGCTCATATTGCGAATTCGGCAGTCTCACTCCACTGCGCACCACTTGCCGGAAATCCCCGTCCATCCAGAATCCCGTTCCTGGTTTGTTCCAGTGCCACAGGCCGGGACCGCCTATCAGGCCGAGCTCGGGTATTACGGAGCCGACGACGCCTGGCATCGTCTCGCGGTGTCCGCCCCGGCGACAACACCGCCTGAACGTCCGTCCGAGGATCGTTCCGCCGAATTTGCCACGATACTTCCGCCCGCGGCTGGCGCGGCCGGGGGTCCGCCCCTTGTCAGTGCAACTGTTGAACCTCCTCAACAGGCAAACACGCCGAGGCCAGACATGTCCCGGCCAGAGCAGGCTCCAGTACAAGCGCCCCGGAAGGAACACAAAGAAACCGCCCCTCCCTGTTCACCGGCTGTCAATACCCCTCGCCGGGCACAGGAGAAACCGGCGCCCGCTTCTCCAAGCACGGCCGTCAAAGCCGCGACTCCAACCACAGCGCTCTCAGAATGTCCCACCCCGCCTCCGCCGAAACCGGGCCGGGCAACGTCCGCCTGGACAGCGGAACACGAACAGTTGTTGGCGGCTTATCTGGCGGAATCGTTGACTCACCGTGAGGGAATCGGGTCCCTGGAGATCGAACGCCTGATTCGAGGGGAAGCCTTGCGGCTGGCCGCAGCGGGAGTGCCGCCAGGCGAAGCGGAGGCTATGGCGGCCGATCATTTCAAGGCGGTTCTGGCACAACAAGCCGCTCGATCCGATCACATTTCAAGCCCGGCTGCAGCGCCCTCGCCCGGCGCTCCCTCCCAGTCCTGGTTCAGCGTCAATGCCGAGTTGGTGGTCTATGGGGCTGCGGGACCGGATGCCACCGTGATGATTGGGGACCGGCAGGTTCGGCTGCGGCCCGATGGCAGCTTCAGCTATCGTTTCGCGCTGCCAGACGGAGTTTACGAACTGCCCATCGCCGCGACCAACGCCGCGGGGGAGTCACGGCGTATCCGGCTGGCTTTCTCGCGCTCAACACTCGCCGAAGGGGAGGTCCAGGCTCATCCTCAGGACCCGTCGCTCAAAACGGCGGCGCCGGAAAACGTCGAGTGATGCGGGGCTACCTCTGCCTGGTGCTGCATGCGCACCTGCCATTTGTCCGGCATCCGGAGCATGACCGTTTTCTTGAAGAGCACTGGCTGTACGAGGCGATGACGGAGTGTTATCTGCCGTTGCTCCAACTGTTGGAGAAGTGGCAGAAGGCTGGACTGGCCGCGCGAGTGACTTTTTCGCTCACGCCCACCTTGTGCGCCATGTTGCGGGACCCCCTGCTCCAGCGGAGATACCAGCGTTATCTCGACGAGATGATCGAACTGGCCGAAAAGGAGCTGTATCGCACCTCGTGGGAACCCCGGCTGCGGCCGCTGGCGGAATTTTACCTCGAGCGGTTTCTGGCGACACGCGAGACCTACCGGGGTTGGGGTGGCGATGTGGTCCATGCGTTCCGACATCACCAGGATGAGGGCCGGATCGAAATCATCACCAGCGCCGCGACGCATGCGCTGCTGCCGTTGCTGGCGAACCATCCCCCGTCGGTCCGCGCCCAGATCCACACGGCCCGAGAGGACTACCGGCGCTGCTTCGGCCGGGATCCCGAGGGCATCTGGCTGCCGGAATGCGCCTATTATGAAGGGCTGGAGGAGGTCCTGAAGGAAGCGGGTCTGCGCTGGTTCATCACTGAAACTCACGGGCTGCTGAACGCGCGTCCCCGTCCCCGTTACGGTCCTTTTGCGCCCGTTTACACCCGGGCTGGAGTGGCGGCTTTCGCCCGCGACCAGGCCTGCGCGCGCCAGGTTTGGAGCCGGGACGAGGGTTACCCCGGCGATGCCCGCTACCGCGATTTTTATCGCGACATCGGGTTCGATCTGGACCTCGATTACCTGCGGCCGCATTTGGTCGTCAGCGAGCTTCGCAGCTTCACCGGCATCAAGTATCATCGCATCACGGGCGGGTCCGGGCCGAAGGCCCTCTACGAGCGTGGGGCCGCCCTGGCTGCCATCAACGAACACGCCACGCACTTCCTCGCAAGTCGAGTCGAGCAGGTGCAAAAACTCGGCGGCTTCTTCGACCGCCCACCGGCCATCGTGGCGCCTTACGACGCCGAACTCTTCGGCCACTGGTGGTTCGAGGGGCCGGAGTTCCTGGATGCCTGGGTCCGGAAAACCTGTCTTGATCAACAAATCGTGCGGCTCATCACCCCCGGCGATTACCTGCGCGAGCACCCGACGAACCAGGTGGCCACCCCCGCCGCCTCGAGCTGGGGCGAGGAAGGCTACTGGCGCGTCTGGCTCAACGAAAAAAATGAATGGGTGTTCCGACAGCTCTCCAGCGCCCAAGTACAAATGACCGCGCTGGTTCGGCAGTTCCCCAAGCCGGCCCCCCTTCAGCACCGCGCGCTGCAGCAGGCTGGGCGGGAACTCTTGCTGGCACAGGCCAGCGACTGGCCCTTCATCCTGCACACCGGCACCAGCCCCGAGTATGCCCGGCGTCGCGTCTCCGACCACCTCCGGCATTTCGACCGCCTCCGAGAGGAGTTAACTCAAGGCCAGATTGACGAAACCGCGTTGGCCAGTCTGGAAGCCCGGGACAATCTGTTTCCAGACTTGGATTACAGCCACTGGGCCTGAGACCTGCGAATGCCGGCCACGGATGCCGGGCCTTCCGCTGGACGACTGCCGCCCTCGGCGTCTCAAGGGGTCAGCACAATCTTCCCGCTGAGCGCGCCGGATTTGTGAATCGTGTTCTCCTCCTGCAACCGGTGTGCCAGCGCGGTTTCGGACAGGGGCAGGACCCGGTCTATTCGCGGTCTAAGGGTTCCGCCAGCCGCCCACCGGTTGATGTCCATGGCTGCGGCCCGCAACTCGTCCGCGGTGGCATTGAACATGGCAAAGCCGTGCAGGGAGCAGCCTTTCACGTAAAACGGGCCCACCGGGAACGCCGGCCGGGCATCGCGCCCCGCCATGACCACCATCCGCCCGCGCATGGAAAGCAGCGGAACCGTGCGTTCGAAATTCGGCTCGCGCAAGGTCTCCCACCAGACATTGACTCCCTCGGGCGCGAAAGCTTTGACGGCTTCCTCGACGTTTTGAGTCCGGTAGTTGATCACCCGGTCCGCCCCCAATTCCCGGCAAATGACCGCCTTGGCCTCGCTGCCGGCGGTGGCAATCACCCGCGCGCCCAGAATCTTCGCCATCTGCACCACACTCGACCCCACGCCTCCAGACCCGCCGTTGACGAACAGGACTTCTCCGGCCTTTAACTTCGCGTCGCGTACCAGGCCCAGGTGCGCCGTGACCGCCACCAACGATAACGCGACGATGGCCTGGTCCCCCACCCCTTCCGGTGTCGGATAAAGCCACTGCTCGTCCACCACTGCCAGCTCGGAAAATGTGCCCTGACGCCCCCCGAAACTTTGGTTGGTCGCCCACACCCGCTGCCCCGGCTGAAATCCTTTGACGGCCGACCCGACCTCGAGAACTGTGCCTGCCAAATCGCAACCGACAATGAACGGAAACGGTAGCTTCGCTGGCACCATTCCCGCCCGGATATAGGTGTCCACCGGGTTGACATCCACGGCGGCCACTTTGATCAGGCACTGGTGCGGCCCGGGTTTGGGATCCGGCAAATCCCCGTATTGGATTACATCGGGTGGTCCGGTTTGCGTGATAAAAGCGGCTTTCATTGTACCCGTTGTTTTCTGTGCATGTTTTTGATTTGTTCAATTCCTCCGCCGCCCCGGCAGCCTGCTCCTCCGCGGCTTTGAAGGGTTGGCTGTCCGGCATGGATTCGAACCATGACAAAGAGCTCCAAAGACTCTTGTGCTACCATTACACCACCGGACAAGGCTGGAGACAAATTAGCGTTTGGGCCGTCCGGGCGCAAAAGGAAAATTTGGGCTGGTGTTTCAGCCCAGAGACGTCAACTTGGGTTTGAGTTCGTGGCTGTTTCCGTTTCAAAGCCCATCGTTGGGGGCATGAACGCGGACACTTGAGGCCAGAACCTTGGCTTTTTGGGGACGAGACTACAGTTTCCAACGATGAAGACAGAGTTTCTATTCTCGCAGATGGCCCTGCCGCCCGAGCTGGTGGAAGACCTGCGACGGCAAAACCCGTGGTGGGAAGGGCGGGCATTGCCCGTGCTGCCGCCGCATCGGCGGCACCTTGTGGGGCAAATTCGTCGCCGACTGGAACGGAAACTTGCGCCTGTGGTGGTGGTCCGGGGCCCGCGGCAAATCGGCAAGACGACCGCCCAGCTCCATTTTGTGGAGGACCTGCTCGGGGCGGGCATGGAGGGCCGCCGGATTCTGAGGGTTCAGTTTGATGACTTGCGCGAGCTCGGGGGGTTTGAGTCGCCGATTCTGCGGATAGCGGATTGGTTCGAGCGCACGGTACTCGGCTGCACGTTCAACGAAGCCGCGAGGGCGGCAGCGCCGGCCCTGCTGCTGCTCGACGAAGTGCAAAACCTGGACCACTGGGCGCCCCAGTTGAAGTCATTAGTGGATGCTGCCTCCGTGCAAGTGGTGGTGACGGGTAGCTCGGCGCTCCGGATTGAGGTGGGACGCGACAGTCTGGCGGGGCGCATCACCTCGTTGGAGGCGGGAACCTTGTCCCTGACGGAAATCGCGGCGCTTCGAGGAATTGAACTGGGGGAGTCGTATTTGCAGGACAACGGGCTGGAGGCGCTCACGCACCCAGCCTTTTGGGCGGAGTTGCGGGCGCAGGGGCAATCCCGGCGGGCGCCCCGGGATGCCGCGTTTGAGGCTTTTTCCGAACGGGGCGGCTACCCTCTAGCTCACCTGCGCGCGGAGGTTCCTTGGGAGCAAGTGGCGGATCAGTTGAACGAAACGGTGATCAAGCGGGTCATTCAACATGACCTGCGCCTGGGTGAAAAAGGCAGAAAGCGCGACGCCTCGCTTCTGGAGGAGTTGTTTCGCCTTTGCTGTCGCTATGCCGGTCAGGCACCCACGATCCAGACTCTGGCCCGGGAAGCCCAGCGCGTTCTGCGAGCCAATGTGGGCACCCTGCGAATCAATGCCTATCTTCGTTTTCTCGGTGACGCCTTGCTGCTGCGGCTGATTCATCCGCTGGAGATCCGGCTCAAGCGTAAGCGGGGCAGTCCGAAGTTGTGCCTGGTGGATCATGGTCTGCGGGCAAGCTGGCTGCAGGAGCAAATTCCGCTGGATCCAAAGCGGCTGCGCGAGCAGCCTGAATTGACGGGGGTCGCCGGGCATCTGGCGGAAAGTGTAACAGGCGCTGTGCTGTCCACGATCACGGGGCTCGACCTCGCGCATTTTCCCGAAAGGCACGGGGAACCTGAGGTTGACTTTGTCATGACGATTGGCGTCAAACGCATTCCCGTTGAAGTGAAGTACCAGGCGAGGATTGACCCCCTGCGAGATACCGAGGGGCTGAGGTCCTTTATCGAGAAGGCGGCGAACAACGCGCCTTTTGGGCTTCTGATCACGCAGAGTGAGGCCCCGGAGGTGGTGGATCCGCGCGTGATCGCGCTGCCGCTCTCTTCGTTCATGCTCCTGCGCTGAGCAGCCCGCCCAGGGGGACGTCAGGGCGCCGACCCACGCCCCGCCCGGCGTTCCAACGATCACGAGAATTGTGACTCATGGAAACGCTTCCCTTTTTGGCAGAGGCTGGTAGGATTCCGTCATGCCTTTTACCAAGTTTGGCCTTTCTCACGCGGTTTTGGATGGTGTGCGCGCCATGGGTTACGTTGAACCCACGCCGATTCAAATCCGGGCAATCCCCTTGATCCTTGAAGGGCGGGATGTCATCGGCAGCGCGCAGACCGGCACCGGCAAAACCGCGGCTTTTGGCCTGCCGATCCTTTCCAAGCTTGGGTCCCACCAGCCGCAGCCCCGGCTGTTGGTGCTGGAGCCGACTCGCGAGCTGGCCGCGCAGGTCGAAACGGCGTTGCGGGATTTCGCCCGGTTCACCAACCTGCGTGTTGCGGTGGTGTTTGGGGGCGTGGGGTACGGGCGCCAGCGCGAAGCGCTGGCCCAGGGTGTGGATGTTCTGGTCGCGACCCCCGGCCGCCTGCTGGACCTGATGCAACAGAACGTCTGCCGGCTGGACCACATTCAATACCTCGTGCTCGACGAGGCCGATCGCATGCTGGACATGGGGTTCCTGCCCGATGTGCGCCGCATCGTGCAGAAATGCCCGCGCGAGCGCCACACCTCGCTGTTTTCGGCCACCATCCCGCCGGAGATTGATTCCCTCATCCGCTGGGCGATGAAAGACCCGCAGACCATTGAGATTGGGGCCCGCCGCACGCCGGCCGAAACGGTCAAGCACGTCATCTACCCGGTTTCGGACGCGCAGAAAGCCGACCTGCTTCTGGAATTGCTCAAGCGCGTGAATTACGACTCGGTCATCGTTTTTTGCCGGACCAAATACGGGGCGGATCGCGTCGCCCACCTGCTCAAGCGGCATAATCACGCCGTGGCGGTGCTTCACTCCAACCGCACGCAACGCGAGCGCGAGCAGGCGTTGCGCGGTTTTCGCGACGGCCGCTATGAAGTGCTGGTGGCCACCGACATCGCCGCCCGCGGGCTCGACATTGCCGATGTGAGTCATGTGATCAATTACGACGTGCCGCAACACCCCGAGGATTACATCCACCGCATCGGCCGCACGGGGCGCATGGAGGCCCGCGGCGACGCGTTCACCCTGATGGTCGCCGAGGACGCCCGCCACGTGCAGGCCATCGAGCGGTTCATCAGCCAGAAAATTCCACGCGTCAAACTCGACGACTTCGACTATCGCTACACCGCCCTCTTCGAACAGAGCAAACCGGGCCAGCCGGGCGGTGAAGTCCGCCGCATCACCGGCGCCCGCATTCGGGGCGGCTACTACTTCGGCCCCGCCCGCCGCAAACGCTAATCCCTGTCCCTCCGGGGTCCCGGCCCAGGAACCTGCCCGTTCTCGCGCCTCGGACCGGGCCTTTCGAGTCGCGCGGAGGCAGCCCGGGGGCGCCGGAGCGTCAAGCGTAATGAGGGCTTCGTTTTCGCATCAGTTGGATTGACACCGACCGCCCCGCGCACCTATATTTTGCGGCTCTTATGAATAGCAGACCGCATGTGGCCGTGGTCGGTGCGACGGGCGCCGTCGGCATCGAGATGATCAAGACCTTGGAAAAGCGCAATTTCCCGGTCGGGAAGTTGACGCTGCTCGCCTCCGCTCGTTCGGTGGGCAAGAAACTCAAGTTTCGGGGCGAGGACATCACGGTGCAGGAGCTGACTAAAACGTCCTTCGGCGGCATTGACATCGCGCTGTTCAGCGCGGGCGGCAGCATTTCCAAGGAATACGCCCCGGCGGCGGTTCAAGCGGGATGTGTGGTGGTGGACAACTCGAGCGCGTTCCGGATGGACGACAAGGTTCCGCTGGTCGTGCCCGAAATCAACGCTGCGGATGTGAAATGGCACAAGGGAATCATTGCCAACCCCAACTGCACCACCGCGATCACCTTGATGGCGCTTTACCCGTTGCACCAGGCGTTCTTTTGCAAACGCATCTTTGCCTCCAGTTACCAGGCGGTTTCCGGCACGGGCGCCAAGGCGATTCTCGAACTGGAACGGCAGGTGGGCCAAATTGTCAAGGGCCAGCCGGTTACCCGGGAGGTTTATCCCCATCAAATCGCTTTCAACGTGTTGCCGCACGTGGATTCCTTTCTGCCCTCCGGCTACACCAAGGAGGAGATGAAGATGGAGAACGAGGGACGCAAAATCATGCACCATCCCACGTTCCGGGCCAGTGTGACCTGCGTGCGGGTGCCGGTTTACCGCGCCCATTCCGTGGCGGTCAGCGCCGAGTTTGAGAAACCGGTGACGGTTGAAGCCGCGCGCGAAGTGCTGCGCAAAGCTCCCGGTCTTCAGGTCGTGGACGAACCCGCGAGGAATCAGTATCCCCTGCCCCTTTACCAGGCTGAGCAATACGATTGCGCGGTCGGCCGATTGCGCAAGGATTGCGCGATGGACAACGGCCTGTGCTTCTGGATCAGCGGGGATCAGCTCCTCAAAGGCGCCGCGCTTAACGCCGTCCAGATCGCGGAGGAACTGCTGAAATAGCCCGGGCGCCGATCACTGCGAGGCGGTCGCCCGCCCCGAACGTCACGGCCTGCCGCCCGTTCCCCAACGGGGGCAGGCTTTCTTTTTGGGCTATGGTCCGAGAGTGAAGCTGCCGGAAACAGGGAAGGCGCTGGTTCCATAAGCGGTTCCGCTGAAGGTCCCGCCGGTTGTGGAAGCGAACCCAAGTCGCAGCGTCATGGGTACCAAGGCGGAATAGTAGATGGGCCACAGGCGTCCGGCGTAGGGCTCCTGATGCCAGTCGTAGGCGGTGATGACACCCGGTGACCCGGCCGTATAAGTGTAAGTGCCGCCTCCCGTCGCGTCGAAGGTAATGACGATTGTGCCCGAACCCCCTCCGAAATTCAGGGTCAAGACCCGGTTCGTCACGGCGCGCGGGGCCAGCGTCGAAGCGGGATATTGAATCTGGGCCATCCGAAAGAATTCACAGCCGGTCCGCGGCCGGCGCAGGCTGTTGGTGAAGGTCGGGCCCAGCTCGAGCCCTAATTCCAACCCACTCCAACCGCTCAGGTTGGTTGAAACATACAGGCGGTTGTCGGCATGGAGGCGGTTGGTGAAGCTGAGGAGGATGTCACTCCCTGCCGGGTTGATTCGGAGCGCCAGGTTGGTCACAGTCGGCAAGCCCTGGCCATGGACATTAAACGCCTGCGCGGCCGAGCCGACCCGCCGAATCGCCACCTGCTGAATCACCACGTTCGTCAAGGGCTTGTCGTTGGCGCCCGTCGCCACGCGGCTGATGGCATAAACCACGTTCGACCCGGAGGTGACGCGTCCAAAAATGGTGTGCACGTTGTTGAGCCAGGGGGTGCTGGCGACGGTAATAAAAAACTGGGACCCGTTTGAGTTGGTGCCGCTATTGGCCATGGCCAGGACCCCAAAATCGCTGAAGGTGAGGGAAGGATGAAACTCGTCCTGGAAGACGTAGCCGGGGCCGTCGTTGCCCTGGCCGTTGGGAGATCCACCCTGGATCATGAAATTGGCAATCACGCGGTGGAAGGTCAGACCGTTGTAAAACGTGTTGGTGCGAACCCGGCCCGTTGGCAGGTCCAGCCAGGCCCGCTGCCCTGTCGCCAGCCCGATAAAGTTCGCCACCGCTTTCGGCGCGTTGGTGTAATCCAACTGGCAGGTGAAACTCCCCAGGCTGGTGGTGAAGTCGGCGAAAATGCCGTTGGTCTGCCCAAGGGTTCGGCCTGGCAAAACGCAGACCAGAATTGCTCCGAGAAAAACCGCTGTTCCCCACCCGATTCTTCGGCTCATAACGTATCTTGATTGCCGTCAGAGCGCCCTTTCCTCAGGGGCGCAACCCGGCGTGCACTGATTCTCATTCTGCCCGAAAAAGCACCGCGACTCAAGCCTGAAGGGCGGCTTTCAAAGCCGCCAGCGCCCGGGCGCGATGGCTGAGGCCGTTCTTTATCTCCTCCCCCAATTCGGCGAAAGTCGCGTCATATCCCTCGGGAATAAACAACGGATCATAGCCGAAGCCACCGGCACCCTTTGGCTCGAATCCAATCCGCCCCTCACAGCGGCCCTCAAACAACCGGGTCGCGATTTCAAACTCGTCCAGGCCGCAAACCGGCGAGGCCGCGTGCCCGCCGGCTTCCCTGACGGGCGTCAGCGCCAGCACGCATCTGAACCGCGCCGTTCGCCTCTCCCACGGAACCTCCTTGAGCAACCTCAGCAGCTTGGCATTGTTGTCCGCGTCGCCGCTGTTTCCAGCGTTTCCCTCGAGGGCCGCGAACCGGGCCGAGTGAACGCCCGGCGCCGCGTGCAACGCATCCACCTCGAGCCCGGAATCGTCCGCCAGCACATAAACCCGATCATTGGAACTTGCGCCCGCCGCAACTTGACTTGAAAGCCACTTTGCCAGCAACACCGCCTTCTGTGTCGCATTCCCGGCAAAGGAGCCGGCGTCCTCCGGCGCCAGCGGAGCGCCGGGGTATTCCGCCATGCTGGCGCACAGGAAACTCCCGCCAAGAATGGTCTGGATTTCCACGACTTTGTGCCGGTTGCGAGTGGCAAGGATCAATCTTACACAGGATGACATGAATTTCGTGGCGCCAATGTAGCCCGGGAGGCCCGCTCTTTGCCAGTCCGGACCGCTGGTTCAAGGCAAGTTCATGGCCCCGTCGTCGGCGCCGCGGAATCTCCACCAGAGGTTGACTGAATCTGGGCACTTGTCGGGGGGCAAGGCGAGTGGACCGTGCCGCTGCAGGTCGCCGGGTAAAGTTGGCGAATTTCGCAGATTCCGACTTTTTGCCCCGGTGCAGGCCGTGTAAACTGAAGTTCATGATAATCTTGAGTCAGACTGGCGGTGTCGCGATGACCAACTGCTTCCTTATCGCTGACGAAACGCGCAAC
Organism: uncultured Verrucomicrobiota bacterium; assembly: GCA_964631605.1. Classification (GTDB taxonomy): domain Bacteria; phylum Verrucomicrobiota; class Verrucomicrobiia; order Limisphaerales; family UBA8199; genus JARKQH01. The sequence continues at coordinate 24,911 of CAZVYG010000007.1, read as the reverse complement.
GAAGCGGTGTTGTTTGACGGGCCGGATCATACGACCGAGCCCTTGCTGGCTGAAGTCAAGCGGCGGGGGTGGACCCTCATCGGGCTGTGGCTGACGCACGGACATTTCGACCATTTCGCCGACCACGCCGTGGTCACCAGAGAGTGCCCCACGGCGCGCGTTCTGATCCATGCCCTGGACGCGCCCAAACTGCTGAATCCAGATTTGCAGACGGGGATGTTCGGCCTGCCCTTTTCCATTCCTCCGCGCCGGGCGGACCAGCACGTCACGGACAACCAGGAACTGTTCATCGGGGCCCTCAAGGTTCAGGTGCTGCATACGCCGGGCCATTCCTCGGGTCACGTGGCCTATTACCTTCCCGGCGAAGGGGTGCTGGTGGGCGGAGACCTTATCATCGGCGGGTCGGTGGGGCGAACGGACCTGCCGGATTCCTGTCACGCGGACCTGGAAGCGTCCATTCGTCGGGTCATGCAGTTGCCGGCGGAAACCAAATTATTGGGCGGCCACGGACCGGTCACCACGCTGGGGGAGGAGCGGCGCACCAACTATTTTGTCCAGGAGGCGCTCGAAAACGGTTGAGCCGCCCGTCAGACGTTGGTCTTGATTTCCAAGCCGTAAAGTCGGGCCAGGGTCTTGAGGTGGCCCGCCCAGCCCCCGCAGTAGAGGATCGGATGCGGCCCCGCATAGACCGAGCAAACATCCTTGACGTCTTCCAACTTGACAAGAACCCGCGTTGCGCATCCGCCGGTGGGCGGACAGGCGGGCGAAGACACCACCCGGCCCTGCCACGCGTCGAGCAGGTTTTTGCCGGATTGGTATTTGCAGAGCGTGACGGTTTCGCCGGCCGGCCATTGGACGTCCAGGGCCAGGGTTTTTGGCATTTGATGGAAAAACGGGCGCAGGTCGTAGGTGGCCTCCTTCCCGCGCGGACCGTGCAAGCGGGTGGTGCAGGTGCAGTGCGAGGCGAAGTAGAGGTTCTGTTCGGTGTCAAATTCCGGGTTGTGCTGGAAACCGCCCCGCCCAAAACAACAGGCCCCGAGCATGAGAGTCAGGGTGGCGTTGAGATCGTTCTCACAGCCGCAAGGGACCAGGTTGCCGTTGTTCAGGGCAAAGCTCAGGCACGGTTTGCGATGTTTGAGGAAGAGGCATTCGATGGTAATGGCATCAGCCTGGTGCCGGTTCATGATCTCCTGCACCGCCAGGTGCGCCCGCACCGCATCCTGGAAGGCCTCATCCGCCAGATCCGTCACGCGGCGCGCGTTGCGTCGCACCAACCGCGCCAGCCGTTCCATATCGCGCGTGACGACGGTATCGTCGTAAATCTGGTTGAACTGGTCGGCGGGCACGGTGTGGATGGGCAATCCGAAGCAGGGTTCGACCGCGTCGCTCTCCTTTTGGGTCCGGCCGGACACCCGCAGGAGCCGACTCTGGCCCAGGCGGGTCATCGCGTGGACCGCCCTCAAGCCGCGCTCAAGGCTCTCCCAGTTCTCAATCGAATGGATGTATTGCAGCCGCGGCGCGGTGCGAAAGTATTCGGGCGGCAACTGGTGATTGGCTCCCACCGGGTGGTAGAGAATGATCGGGCCTTTCCAGGCGTCCAGGATGGGCCGCAGCTTGGCGCTGAAGCTGTTCCAGAAATTGAATAAGAGAAGCGCATCCGGACGGTCGTCTGCGAGGCTGTTGATGAATTCGCGGATGGCGGCGTCGGTATAGATCGGTTTTTCCTCGAGGGCGAGCGAGAGGTCCAGGCCGGCCGTGATCTCGCGCAGTTTGGCCAGGAATTTCGCCTGCTGCCGTTCCGGCTGGAACTGGTTGCCCGGCCACGTGAACCACTCGTGCTGGCTCCAGGAATCCTCGTTGCGCCCGGCCAGCACCACCTCTGCCGGCGGATAAAAGAACGCGCCTCGAAGCCGGGCGGGCTTCTTTTTGCGCGAACAACAGTTCAGCGTGGTTGCCTCCGCGGCCAGCCCCCCGAGCGGCATCAGGCCGAAGGCTGCGAACGCAGCCGTGGATTTGAGAAAGCTCCGGCGGTCCAATTGAAAGTTCATAAGCCAGCGTATCAAGCCGGAGGCCGGACGACAAGCGTGTGAGGGCGCATGTCCATGCGGACTTGGCGCGTACTTTTTGGCGCTCGCCATTGGCCGGGGGAACTGGCAGCATGGATGTCACGCATGATGCAAGAATTTACCGCGCTGGACGGCGCGATCCTGATAGACAAACCGGCCGGGCCCACCTCCCATGACGTGGTGGATGTGATCCGGCGCCAATTTGGGATAAAAAAGGTGGGGCATTGCGGCACGCTCGATCCCAATGCGACCGGGCTGCTGATCATTGTGCTCGGACGGGGAACCAAACTGTCCGAGCGGCTGATGTCCGACGACAAGGTGTACGAGGGGACGATGAAATTTGGAGAGACGACCGACAGTTATGACGCCGCGGGCGAGTTGGTGGCCTCGCTGCCGGTGCCGCCCCTGACGCTTGAGCAACTGAACGAGGCGGCCGCGGAGTTCGTTGGCGACCTGATGCAGACGCCGCCGATGGTTTCCGCTGTCAAGAAGGACGGCGTGCCGCTCTATAAACTGGCCCGCAAGGGGGTGGAAGTGGAGCGCGAGCCGCGCCTGGTTCACATTTACAGTTTCCGTTTTACGGCCTACGAGGAACCCATGGGCTGGTTCAAGATTGCGTGCACCAAGGGGACCTACGTCCGCAGCGTGGCGCACGAACTGGGGCAAAAACTGGGCTGCGGCGCCCACCTGGCGACCCTTCGAAGAACCGCGTCGGGCAAGTTCGATGTTGCGGACGCGGTGCCGTTCGAGGAAATCCTCAAGTGGAGTCCGCGCGACCTGGAGAAGCGGGTGATTCCGTTCCTGAAACTGGCCCGCGCGTGACAGCCATGGAAGGCGAAAAAGACAACCCGTGGCAGGGCATGACGGCCCGCAACGCCGCCGACCCGGCCCCGGCCGGTTTCAAGGCGCGCGGCCCCGGTGAAATATGAGGCTGATTCACTCCGCGAGCGAGGCGAAGCTGGGGCCGGTGTGTGTGGCGATCGGTTTTTTTGATGGTGTTCATCTCGGCCATCAACAAATCATTCGCCAAACCGTCACCGACGCGCGCCAGCACAACGCCCGGTCGTTGGTGATCACGTTCGATTCGCACCCCAACACGATCGTGGCGCCGGACCGGGTGCCGCCGCTGATTTACTCGCTGCCGCAAAAGCTGCGCGGCATCAAGGGCCTGGGCGCGGACGCCGTGTGGCTGATCCACTTTGACCGCGCGTTCAGCCGTCAAACCGGCGAGGAATTCGTCCGCCGGCTAGCCCGCGACCTCGAGCCGGTCATCAGCCTGTGTGTGGGGGCCAATTTTGTTTTTGGAGCGAAACGTTCGGGGAACGTGGCCCTGCTGAAAAAGCTGGGCGCAGAACTGGGCTTCAAGGTGCACGGCATGGCGGCGGTGGCGCTGGACGGCCAAACCATCAGCAGCACCCGCATTCGCGCCGCGATTCGCGCGGGTCAACTCGATAAGGCGAGCCAGATGCTCGGCCGCGCCTATTCCCTCGCCGGAACGGTAATCCGGGGAGACAAACTGGGCCGCCAGTTGGGGTTTCCGACCGCCAACCTCGAGACCACCGGCCTGGCCCTGCCTCCCAACGGCGTCTATTTTGCCCAGGCTCAAGTCGGACGAGACCATTATCCAGCGGTGGTCAACATCGGGACCCGCCCCACGGTCGAACAGCCCGCACCGCCAGTACGGGTGGAGGCGCACCTGCTGGACTTTAGCGGCGACCTTTACGACCAGGAATTGGAACTGATGTTCGTGTCCAGGATCAGGGACGAGCGCCGGTTCCCTTCGCTGGCCGAGCTGCAACGGCAAATCGCCCGCGACGTTGAAACTGCCAGGGCCATGGCCAGGTGAATCCGCATCCGCAGAACCTTACGGACCCTCTTTGGAATTCGTCCGGCATGGAACACGGAGCGGGGAGCAAAGAGTCGGGCGCGCTGAATTACGGCTTTACAAGGGGGATTGAGCGACGCAGGCTGGCGCGCATGCTGACACAGCATTTTCCTACCCGTGGCCTGGAACTCCTCGCGCTAGTGCTCTTGCTTGCGGCTGCCGCCCGTCCCGGATATGCCGCAGTCACCCTGGTGGATGAAGGCCGAAGCAGTTATCGGGTTGTAGTGGCGGCGGAGGCGATTCCCTCCGAGGCTTACGCCGCCGAGGAGCTGCAACGTTACCTGGAGAAAATCACCGGCGTAAAACTGCCCATCGTCAAGGATTCGGAACCACCGGGAACGAATGACATCCTGCTGGGCGACAATGCCCATCTCCGCAAGCTCGAGGCGGTGCCGGATTGGAAAAAACTCGGGACAGATGGATTCACGCTCGAGACCCGGGGTCCCCGGCTGGTCATTGCGGGCGGCAAACCCCGGGGGACACTCTACGGAGTTTACACGCTGCTGGAGGAGAAGCTCGGGGTGCGCTGGTTTACACCCGAATTGGAACAAGTCCCCCGCACCAACCGCGTCATTCTGCCTGACTTGGGGGAAACGCGCGTTCCGGCGCTGGAATATCGGGAAGTTTTCTGGACCGAAATGATGCGCAACGCGGATTTCGCGGCGAGGCACCGGCTCAATGGCCACCATTACCCGCTGGGGGACAAACACGGCGGGCGGCGCGTGGTGTACTTCCCCTTTGTGCACAGTTTCGACAGTTTGGTGCCCCCGGATCTCTTCAAGGAGCATCCGGAGTATTTTCCTTACATTAATGGCCAGCGCGTGGGAGGGTATGTGCAACGCTGTCTTTCCAACCCCGAGGTCGTCAAGCTGGCCATTGCACGAGTGAGGCAATGGATTCGGGAGCATCCCGAGGCAAGCATCATCAGCGTATCGCAAAACGATGTCGGCAAGTGGTGCCAGTGTGAGTCCTGCAAAGCCTTGGATGACGCCGAAGGCAGTCCCTGCGCTTCGCTGCTGCGCTTCGTCAATACGATCGCCCAGGATATCGAAACGGACCATCCGAACGTGCGCATTGACACGCTGGCGTATCAATATACCCGCAAACCGCCCAAAACGATCCGTCCGAGAAGCAACGTGATTATACGACTCTGCTCGATTGAATGCTGCTTTGCCCATCCGCTGGCGAGTTGTGACTCGGAAGCCAATCGCCGTTTCCGGGAGGACATCGTCGCCTGGCAGCCGGTGGCACCGTTGCTTTACGTGTGGGATTACACGCCGAACTTTGCGCACTACCAGCAGCCCTTTCCGAACTTCAACGCCATCCAGCCGAACGTCCAATTCTTCGTGGCCCACGGGGTGAAGGGGCTGTTCGAACAGGGCAACTACTCGCCCGGCGGCTTTGGGGAAATGGGTCCACTGCGCGCTTATCTGCTGGCAAAGCTGTTGTGGAATCCGGACACCGATCTGCGGCGGCATGAGGACGAATTCCTGTCCGCCTACTATGGCCGTGCGGCGGAGAAAATCCGCGCCTATCTCGAACTGCTCCACCGTCAGGTCCAGGACGGGAAGGTCCACGCCCATATTTTTGATTCCCCGAGGGCGGTTTACCTCAAACCTGAATTCCTCAGTGAAGCCGACGCCCTCCTTGCCCAAGCCGAAAAAGCCGCCGGGGATGACGCCGTCCGTTTTCGGGTGCAGGTTGCCCGCCTGCCGGTGTGGTACGTGCAACTGGCCACCAATCGCGTCGAGGGGGACGCCCGGGCCGAGCTGCTCAAACGCTTCCTCGAAATCGCGCGCAAAACCGGCATCAGCCACATCAGCGAGGGGCAAACGCTGGATCAATGGGCGAAGAAAATGGGCGCCGAATGATTTTGAGTGCCGCCGGCCACGCCCCAGGCTCCCTGAGAATCGTTTCTCGCCCATGTTCCTCGCAAAAACAAATTGAGCCCTGAATTTTTGGATTGCCGGCCGCGTCGCCTGATTTACGTTTTAACCACTGACAAAACAACAAACGATGAAAGCACAAACTTACCTCATGGCCCTTGTCCTCTGCGCACTGTTAGGTTCCGCTCCAGCCGCCCGGGCGGCTGACTTGGAGCCGATCTTCAACGGCAAAGACCTGACTGGCTGGCAGGTTCCCGACCCGAATCCTTTCTGGAAGGTGGTGGATGGCGTTCTGGTCGGGGAAAACGACGAAAAGCTCACCGGCCACGTGCTTAGAACGGTAAAATCCTACAAGGATTTCATCCTCGAGAGTGAGGTGCGGTGGTCTGGGGAAATTGATAGCGGCTATCTTTTTCGCCAGCCCGAGCTGCAAGTGCAGTTCGGCGTCTCGCGGAGCCTGAAACGGGACTTGACCGGATCCTTTTATACCGGCGGCAAGGAACGCTACCCCGAGGCGGGACAGGCCAAAGAGTTCGAGAAGTATTTCAAACCGGGAGACTGGAACCGCTTCCGCCTTGAGGCCAAAGGGGATACTTTCACCGTCTGGCTCAACGGCCAAAAAATTTCGACTTATACCGATCCCAAATTCTCCGGAGCGGCGCCGATCGGCCTCCAGATTCACGGCGGGCTGAAGATGAAAGTCGAGTTCCGCAACATCCGGCTCAAGGAACTCTGATCCGTCCGGCCCTACTCGAGGTCCAGAATATCGGGCCGCAGCCGGCCGACCAACTGGCTTGGGAGGCGGGGATCAATCGAGCCGGGAACGAACTTCTCGGGGCCGGTGTGGCCGTCGGTGAACAGGACGTTGGCCCGTCCCCCGTGCCGGAAGTGGGTGTTGGGCTGGTTGGTGTTGTTGTCAATGTAATACCACTCCTCGAGCATGGGGTTGCTGCGGGAGGCGGGCGCCTGCCATGTGTTCACCTGGGCGGCATCCGCCAGCAAGGCGGTGCCTGCGGGATCAGGCAGCCGGCTGACTTTTACAGGCGGAGACGCGGGGGCGCCCGCCAACGCCAAGTTGTAACCATAGCCGTAAGACCCCCCGGCCGCCTTGAGTTTGACTTGTGCCGATCCATAGTTGAACGCCGGACAGAGCTCGACTCCCCTGCCCTGAAGGTACGAAAACAGGACTCCCTGTCCGGCATCAAACACGCGCTGGCCTTCCGGCCCGGGCCCCATCCAACCGAACCAATAAAGCTGTCCGCCGTTGGTGTAGGCGCCGCCGTAGCGAAAGCATTCGCCGTGGTTATCGTCCCAGTACATTTGGATGGCCAGGCCCAGTTGGTGCAGGTTGCTGACGCACTTGAGGCGCCGGGCCGACTCCCGGCTGCGGCCCAGCGCGGGCAGAAGCAGGGCGGCGAGAATGGCGATGATCGCCAGGACCACCAGCAGCTCCACAAGCGTGAACGCTTTCGGCAGCCTCAGCGGTGCTTTCGCCGCAGCCATTTCAGCCTCAGGGCTTCCACGCCTTTACCCGGTAGAAGGCCGCGCCCGCAGGCGGGCTGGGGTCCCGCAAAACGAGCGTCCCTCCGCTTCCGGGCGCAGCGTCACCGACCGGGCTCCAGGATTGGAAACTCACGGAGCGCTCGAGCTGATAGAGCCAGTGGCTGCGGCTCCGAAAAGCCGTCTCCCATTGTCCGCCGGTGAGGTGGCCGGCACATTGGCTCACGGCGGACGGTGCGGTAATCACGACGTTGTCCACCGTGCCGTGAGCCAGGATGGAGCCCGAGTAATAGGGGTCCTGGCCTTCGTCGCTGTAACTCAGCACGCCAACGTGGTCCACCTGGAACCCAAGAAACGCCGTGCCCGCCATCGCGTCATCCACCGTCAGCCAGGGTTGTCCGTCGCGCAGAAGGGTCGTGCGCCAAACGCGGTTGCTGGCGGAGTAATTCAAGGCCACGCGATAGACGGTCTCGGTGCTTAAGCCGACCGGGGCGAAACCGCCGACCGACCAGTTGGTCGCGGTCCAGTCTATCATCGTAGCCGTCAGGGACGGCCCCCAGAGCCAGGGGGGACCCGGATCCGGAAAATAGCTGAACTCGACCAGGTTGGGCGATTCGAATCCCGTCCCTCGGACGAAACCCGGGGCGGTGGCCTGGGCGAGATTGCAGAAGCCCAGCGAAAGCTGGAACGGGTTGGGTTTGGCTGGGTTTATCCCGGCCACAACATTGCTGAGCCGCAAATCGAACGACAGGCTGAAATCGTCAGCGTCCGTCAGGGTATCGGGCAGCGGGAGACAGAAGTAACTGTTGGAGCGCGAGGAATCCCAGGTGACTTCCAGGTTCCCGTTGGTTGAGTTCCAGTGGAAGAGGTTGGTATCACCGTGGACGCGCCAACCGCGGTCGGCGGGGGCGGAACTGAAATCCTCCTGAATGACGGCGGCCGTGGCCGCGAACGCAACAACACCCATGAGGCCGGCCAAAGCCAGCCTTTCAAACAAACGTACTTGCATGACTGATCTTTCAATTAAGCCGCGAAGTTTCACCCGCGGCGGATTTACGATTGAGAGACCAGTGCGACGACCGGAAAGCAAAAATGCCTTCAGCCGCCGCAAATCGGAGAATGAAGGCATCCAACGAACCCTGCCGCGCGCCCGCGCAACAGGCTGGCCTCATCCTTCTCTTTGCCGGAGAAGTTGGGGGCCGGTTCGGATTCAGGCCTCTGCCGCCTCCGCTGTGCAGCGAAGGCCCGGCATGAACTCCAAACTGACCGCCATGACGAGCACAACCTGGCCGATATCCTGACTTCGGGCTTGAAACCTTGCCCCCGCCTTCCCGGTCCCTGCGACCAGTGGCTCGTGCCCGGCGCCGGAGTGTTTGTCTCCGGTCCCGAGCGTGGGAGCTTGTAACCCGTTACAGTGGCGCAACCGTCCCCGAATCTCACGGGGTTCCCAGACGCCAGGCTGTGTTACGGGGCGAACGTGTTGTTCACCCGTTTTCAATGAACCGCCCCTTTTTAGGACCGCGCCTCGGTGTTGCCAAGGAAAAAATTGCCGGGAAAATCACCACGAGGCAGAGCGTACGGGCACTACCGCCGCATGAGAGCATGTTCCGCCTGCTGGCTGAGTCTGGAGAATTCCTTCCACGCCTCCGTTTGCCGTGAGGCATAGACCCAGAGATAAGGCGCGGAGCCGGCGTCCCAACGTTTTCCCCGGTTCATTGCCAGGTTGGCCGCCAGCCGGCTGTCCGGATGAATGCCTCCCTGCGGATCGGTCCAAAACGTCACTTCCCATCCGCCTGGCTGCTGCAACGAGCCGAAGCACCCGCCCAGGTTCCGGTCGGTAAGAAACTGGGCGCGGCGATAATACTGGGGGACGCCCGGACCGCCGACAACGTCGTCGTCCGCCGACCCGCCAATGGCCGGGCGACAAAACCAATACGCCTCAACCAAATCCCATGGCTGTTCATCCCGGCTTTCCACCCAGAGCGGCCGCACAAACGTCAGGCTCGGTTGCTTGAACACCACCGCGCGAACTCGAGCGCGGTATCCCGCCGGGCCATGACTGGCGCCGGGATTCTCGACGACCGCTTCAAGCACCCAGGCGTCCGGGTGTTCCTGAGTTTCCAACTCCACCAGGCGCGTGGTTTCAACCCAATGATCGCGTCCCTCAAACCGCTGATGAACCGCGAAGACCAGCCGGCCCAATGGCAGGCCCTCGGATTCAATTCGATCAAACAACGCGCCGGTCTTGCCTGTGCACAGCCAGGTCGTCCCGACGCCCTTGAGTTCGGCCGTTTGCCGCTTTTGAAGGTCCAGCGGCAGGGCCTGTACCTGGCGGCTTTCGCCAGGCGCGAGTTTTGAAACCAAGACCGCCGCCCATCCCCGGTCTTCGACCACGACCGGCAGGCGCTCCAGGACCTGGCTGGAAACGTTCACGAGCGCGAGGCCACCTGAGGGAAACGGACCTCCCACCACGCGTTGTCTGGTGCCGTCCCAGTTCAACAACTCCGCGCACCAAACCTGATCGGTGGGCAGGTCGAATCGCCGGCACTCCCGCGGCTGGAGCCGCAAACTCTCAATCCGGCTGCGGCCCTGAATCGTCAGCCGCAAATGGCCGTGCGACGTCAGCGCGTTCGTGTTGAGCACCTCGACTTGACCCGGCGCGGCAGCGAGTCCGAGCAGTCCCGACAAACTGCTGCGCTCATGTCGAGCCGCCGCCTGCTGGTTCACCTCCGCTACCACCCGCGTGAAGACTTCATAAGGCTCGTCCTGCTCATTGACCAGGCCATAGTTGCTGTCTTCCGGAAAGGTTGAACTGATTCCCAGCGCGGGTTCGTCCACCCACATGAAATAATGGTAACCGACCAGGAACGGCAGGTCGGCCATTGCATTGGCGAAGATGCGGTAGCAGGCGGCCTTTTGCTGCTGAGTATCCACCCGCATGCCGGCGCCGTGCTTGCAAGGCAACCCGCTGTCGAGCGCCGGAAAACTCCACTCGGTCAAAATCATCGGCTTGCGGACCACGGCATGGTATTCGGCAAGCTGTCGCGGCACTCGCTCGACCACTCCGCCGGTTCCGTCCGGCAGCCAGATGTTTTCGAAATCCACTCGTGGGTAGCTGTTGATGGTAAACACGTCATTGTATTTTCCTGCCGCGGAGAGCGCGGCTGCCGGGGCTTGGCCGGCGAAACGGCATCCCAGGACGAGGTGATCCGGGTCCGCCTCCCGCAGCGCTGTGGCTGCCAAGCCGAAATAGCGCTCGGCAATCAGCGACAGAAAACCCTCGCGCACCCGCTCGAGCGCGGGGCTGGCTTGGGGGACGTGGGTCGCGCCGAGGAAAGCCCCCTCGTTGGAATAGGCGGTTCCGAGTTGCTCATTCAGGTTTTCCAAGCCGCCGAAATGCTGGATCAGCCACTCATAGAAAGCCCTCTTGGCCGGCTGCCGGGGGGAGAGTTCGAAAACCTCGTCCACCAAATGCCCGCGTTTGCCATACCACTCGAGTTCGTTGTCGAGGAACGTGCCGATGCACCACGGGTCGCCTCTGGACTCCCGCGCGACCCGTCGGGCAACCATCCGGCAGTGGCCTTCCCAGCGCGGGCTGAAGACATCGGGGAAGCCGGTCCAATGGATTGGCCGGCAGATCCATTCGCGCCGGGCAAAACTTGCGCCGAAGTTCGCAAATTCGATGTGTGCCAGGCCCCGGTGCCGAAGCGACACGCTGTGGCCCGCCGGCAACGTGTTAAATCCCCAGCGTTTGAGACGGTCGAGCGTGACCTCGGCCCAGGCGGCTTCGCTGCCATATTTCGCCGTCACGTTCCGGTTGTACGGCGCGTAACCCAACGCCTCGCACCAATGGCCACGGTAGTTGATGTGGTCGGTCCCGATGTCAAAGAAGGGCTTCCCTTCGGGGTCCACCAACCACCAGCGCCCCTGGGCCTCAATCGTGCGAAAAAAGCCGGTGCCTTGGGCCAGCGGCTTTCCCGGGCGCGAGGTCCACGCAGGAACGGGCTTTCGCTCCCGAACCGGCTCCGGGGCGGGGGCGCGGACTGTAACGGTCGCACTGTCAAAGCGAGTGCGCAGGCCCTGGACGCGGACCATTGGCCGTACCACGCGCACCGCCGGCCCCGAACCATCCAGGCGGTAACCGAGACGGGAGACCGCCTCCTTTCCACGCCATACACGACCGACGATGTTGGAAACCGACAGATCCAGCTCGAGCCGGTAGGTTTCGCCGGCCTGCCAGTTGAAATCCCAGCCCTGGCCGGGCAAAGGTTCAAGGCGCGTTGCCGCCTGTGCTTGCGCCTGCCACACGCCATCGAGCATTTCGTGCAGCTCGGTAAAATGCCGGCGTTGCTGGCTTTCAGGCGCCGCAACCAGGTTGAGCGCCCAAAAATTGCGCTCGTCCGTCTGCAATCCAATCCCCGCGGTCAGCCAATTTCCCGGCAGCGCTTCGATCACTGTCAGCTCGCAGGCGAATCTGACTGAACCTGCCCAAGGCACCGCCCGCCAGACACTGCTTCCTTCGTCGCCCTGGTAACTCCCCCCGGCCACCGACCAGCCCTCGGACAACGGCTCCCAGGCGGGACCGGCGTCGCTGCCCTCCGAATAGGTCTCGAAACGGTCGGAAAGCGTCTGACCCCGGACTAAAGCCGCACTGACCGAGATCAAAATCAACCAGCCACCGAGTCCAAGCCGATGCCGAAGCGGCACTTGGTCAGGCCGAAAACACTGGCGCATGGACGCAGTATAACGTGTGAGGACAGACGATGCAAAACTTCGCACAAGGGCGCCGGAAGCGCGCTTGAGAAGACGCCGCGGCATAGCGCGACCCGGGCCGCCTTCAGGAGCAACACAAATCTGCGGCCAAGCCTAAACCCGATCGGGGACGATGAACGGCGCCCGGTAGTCGCGGGTAAGCATCGCGTTGGCGGCCGCATCATTTCTGAACTCCATCTTCTCCGGATCGAATTCGAGCGAACGGCCCAGGCGATAGGAGATGTTGGCCAGATGCACCAAGGCGCAAGTGTAGAAGCCCTCGCGGATATCGCCATGGGCCCGGGCGGGATCGCCCGCGCGAATGGCTTCGATGAAATCGCGATAATGGTTTGCCTCGCCCTGCCCGGTCGGGCCGGGTTCAAGTTTCGGGCCCAGGAACGCCCGCCACTCATTCACATTTTTGGCCAGGTAGCCTTTGGAGCCGAAGAAGAGGTTGCCAACGACATTGGCGGCGCTGGTCATGTAGGAGTTAGCTGTTTTCTCCGGGGCAAGATCAAGCTCCCGGTTGACATACCAGTGCCGGACCTCGAACTGAAGGAGCTTCTTCTTGTCGCCGCCACCGGCAGGATTGGGAAACTCGAACACGGCCAGCAGCACATTGGGGGTCTGCTGATCGTCCTGAAACATCACATGGCCGCCCATGGCGCAAACCCGCGTGGGCAGCGTTACCCCCAGCCCCCATCGGGCGATGTCCATTTCATGCACGCCCTGGTTGCCGATGTCGCCGTTTCCGTAGTCCCAATGCCAGTGCCAGTTGTAGTGAAAGCGGTTTCGCGAGAACGGCCGTTTGGCAGCCGGTCCGAGCCACAGGTCGTAATCCACTCCCGCCGGCACCGGCTCGTCCGGCGTGTGCAGGATGGTGTCCCGGCGCTTGTAACAAATGCCTTTGGCCATATAGACCTCGCCCAAACCGCCTTCGCGCAAGAACTGCGCCATGGATTGCGCGCAGGGATTCGACCGCTGTTCCGCGCCATCCTGGACCACGATTTTCGGATATTTCGCGGCCGCCTCGACCAGCTTTCGGCCCTCATGGAAGTTATGGCAGCAGGGTTTCTCGACCGACACATGTTTCCCGGCCTGGATGGCCCAAATGGCGGCCAGCGCGTGCCAATGATTCGGCGTGACGACCGACACGGCGTCAATGCTCTTATCCTCGTACAAGCGGCGCAAGTCGGTGTAAGTCTTGGGCGTCGCTTTGTCCTTGAGCCGCTTGCGGATCACCTCGCCGAACAGGTTTTGGTCCACGTCGCAAAGCGCCGCCACTTCAACGTTCGGCAGTTTGCTGTATTCGGCGACATGATTCTGGCCCATGCCATGGATGCCGATCACGGCCACGCGCACCCGCTCGTTGGCGCCCTTGAACCGCTCGGCTTGTCCCCAGAGCAGCGGGGCCTGGGCCAGGGCCACTGTGCCGACGGTTGAGGCGCGCAGGAATGCGCGGCGGGTGTGTGAATGATGTTGGAAGGACGTGCTCATAAGATTGTCGAAGTTTAAGGTGTCGGATAGGTGCTGGTGTAAAAGCCTTGGGCGGCGGGGGCCGGCAGCGTCACTTCGCGGATCACGACGCTGCCGCGGTCGTCGAGCTCAACCGACGCGGAAGGCACGACCACCGACCAATGAACAAGGTTTGTCGAGTACTGGAACACGCGGCCGAAGTCAGCGGCGTTCTTTCGTTCGGTGAAACGCAATTTGACTTTGTCCGGGTTTTCGAACCCCGCCAAGGCGACCGAGGGCGAAACATCCGGTGTCAGGGGATCAGAGCCCAAATAGAATTCGAGGCGATTCAACCGCCCGTCCTCGTCCGGGTCAGCCTCGGGCAGCAGCGCGTTCGCATTGGTCTGCCCGCGACGGGTCAACAGCCACTCTTGCCATTGCGCGTAGGAATTGGTTAGCGGTTCGATCAACACCTGGCGGAATTCCGCCCGCGCCACCTCGTTGGAGCTGTGGCTGGCGACCGCCAGGCCAGCCTCCAGACGGTGGCTCATCGGGACAACCGCCGAGCCCAGGAACGTCCACGAGCGGCCATCAGCGGAGCCGTAGGCTGAGAAGGAGTCTCCGAACCGGACAAGCCGCAGCCACCCCGGCATAACCAGGTTGCCAGCAGCCCCGTTCGTCGTGACGGCGTTGATCGCGCCCCGAGCCTGCAAATGGACGCTGTTGGCGGCCGTGGGGGTTAGATAAAGGAAAACATTGGCGGCCCCCGGTTTCAGCCCGTCTCGAAACATGATTCCGGCCTGCGTGTCCGAGTCTGCACTCTCGAGCCCCTGCAGGCAGGCGGTGATTTGCGCGTCGCCTTCGATTGCGGCGGCGACGAAACCAAATTGGTCATAGCTCCCAGCAATGGCAGACCCCGCGGCGGCGAGAGTAAGCTTCGAGGACGCTGCACGGGCCCAGGCCGGCATGGGTGGCACCCCGATGTTGTGCAGGTTCCACGTTGGCGGCAGGTCAACCACCGTCAGAAATCTCACAAAGCGGTCCCCGGGGAGTGCGCCGGCGGTCATACTGCGGCCAGGCAGTGCGCTGAGGAAATAATTGCCCGGTTCAGGCACCGGCATTGTGAAAGGCGCGGTTGTATCCGGGGGGCCGGTCGGAATGTCGTTCAGGGCAAACTGCACCCACAATCTGCGCCATGAATATGGCATTCGAGGAGGGCATTTCCTGAAGATTCAGCCTAATCCCGTTCGTGAGTGATCGGAAGACCGTGCCGGAGGCCGAGTCGGCGAGGACCAGGGACATGACGCGCGGTATGCCGGTGGAAAGGTCGCCATGGGTGAAGGTCGTCCACGCCGGAAAATGGTCGTCGAATCCGCCGGGACGCCAATGATTGATGACCATATCTTCAAAAACCGGCATGGAGGACAAGCCGCAGCGGTGAAGGTAATGGTTATGGCCGACATCGTAGGCGTTGGCCCGCATTTGTTCGCCCAAGTAATTGCCGGTGAAGGTCGCGTCGCAGGGGGGCTGGCGCAGCCCGCGGAACAGTTCGGCGAAATACTCGAGGTTACGCGAATATTGGGGCCGCAGGTCAGCATCGAAGGTCATTCCATACAAGTCCAGGTCGTGTTTCCAAGCCACCTCGGCGGCCTGGGCCCAAACCGTGAGGGTGTACTGGGGGTGGACTGTGTCGCGGCAGACCTCGTAAATCGAGTCGTCGTTGTAACCATCCACCGCCTGGTTAATCCCGATGAGCCGATCCCGCCAGGTCTTGACCCCCGCGTTCAACCGGTCGCGGTTCCCCTGGTAAGCCCCAACGCTGATCATGGTCAGCGCCGCTGACGCGCCCCAATTGTTGTTGCGCGTGGCGCTCTTCGCCGCCTCCCCATGGAGATAATCCAGCATCCGGTCAAATTGGGCGATTTCCGAACCGCTCCAGCCGGCGCTGCCGCCGTCGAAATACCGGATGAGATCGGCCGCGGCGACCCAAATGGGCGCGGCCCACGCGGCTTCGAGCTGGATTTGCGAGGTGGAAGTTCCCGAGGCCGGGCTCATGGTTTGGAAGGTATTTGCCCAGTCGTTGAGAATCTGTCTGGCTTTATCCCGGTAACGGACGTCGCCCGACATCACCCATCGCAGCGCCAGGGCGCGCGCGGCATGGGCGTCTCTTCGATATTGGGTTTCGCTGGGGGAAGTGCCACTGCCCACCACCACGACGTTCGAGTAGGGCACATGCTGATAGCTCAGCGAGGCCAGACCGGAATTGAGCACCTGGGACCAACCCGTGGCCGCAGCCGACCCTGGCTCGGCATTGACCCGGTAACGGATGCGCTCGAGCTCCTCCTGGGTGTTATAGACACTGGGGTGAACAAACGGCCGCGGCGGAATGGATGGCGGAACCGGCGGTTCCTCGGGCACAAAACCGTCGGTGACGATTCGCAGGCCATCGAGCAGTTTGACATTGTCGAAATGCGCCAGCACTCCGGTCTCGGTTGACCACGTGCGGAAGGCCACGGCGGCCGGCGACCGGGCCGACGCGACCGTGGCAATCGTGAGCGCGTACACGGTTTCGTGGGTCTGCCAGTTGTAGTACCAAACCTCCATCGTTTTGGCTGGCAACAGGCTGCCGCTAAACGGCTGATCCACTGGCGTATGGTTCAGCACGAGACTAAATGTCAGCCGCGTGTCCCGCGGATAGGTCGTCGTGCCGGTGTTGGTGGTCCAGGTTCCTTCAGTGGCGTTGAGGCTGACCACGCCGGCTGCCAGGGAAATTCGCGCGAACGCGCCGTCCACGTTAATGTCACTGGTGCCAGCGGCATAGCCGGTGACCCAATAACCCGTCGAGGAGGAAGGTTCGTAGTAGTCAAACGCAAACGTGCTGGTTCTGCCCGTCAGTTGCGCGGACCAATCGCTGGAGAACACCTTCCTGCCCGCCCCGCTGATGCGAAGATAAGTGTTGTTGCTGCCAAAGTAAGTCCCGGACGACTCGAGGGTGGCGCCGACGACTTGGGGCCAGATGGCAGGGTTGGGCACCCCGCCGCCCCACTCAAAGTCGTCCTCGAAGATGGCGCTTTGAGCGAAAGCGCCCGCAGCGCAGAAGGCCGATACCGCCAGTGCCACCCGGGAAAAACAAAGCAGGCATTTCATTTCGAGTGCAACTTTCGCAACTTCGCCATGAAGCAGGGGTCGCTGCACGCCAGATCGGCCCGCCGCTGAGCGGCCAGCAGCGCGCCATAAACCCGCGCATCCCGGACCGCCATCTCCAACCGTTGCTTCAGGCTCTCGCTTGCCACCTGGCCATCCTTCACATCCACCTTTTCGGCGACGCTCAGGCCGTAAGGCAGCGTCCAGGCGTAGCACTGCCGCGCCACGGTCCGAAGCTGATCCGTCACGGTCAACCCTTTCTCGTGCGAGGCGACGACCGTGACGAAGAGTTTGCCGGCGAACTCGTGCCAGAAATGGTCCAGGAAATTCTTGAGCGCGCTGCCGATGCTTCCGTGATAATCGGGGCTGCCCAGCACAAACACGTCGGCGGCATTCAACCGCGCGCGCAAGGGTTCGAAACCGGGTTGGAGATGGGCCGTGTCCGGATTGTAGAGCGGCAGCGGTTCCTCCTTCAAATCCAGCAAGTCCACCGCACAGCCCGATTCTTCGAGGCGTTTTGCCAAATGAAGGATCACCACCCGCGTTACCGACTGCTGCTGCAGGCTGCCGGTAACGGCCAAAATGCGCGGCCCAGGCTCAACCATGCGGCAAGCCTACCAGCAAACCAGGGCCTTGACAATGCCGGGGCGGAGGCAGAGCTGTCCGGGCGCATCGCCAGGGCCTCGCCCGCCGCGCGAAACCTTAAAGCCCGACGCGCCGCTTGACGGGCTGACGCGATGCCTTACGCTAGGCTCGCATTTCAAAGAAAACGAATATGGCCAATAAACAAATCATCAAACCAGCCGGCTCGGCTCCTGCGGTCGGCCCTTACAACCATGCCGTGCGCGTGGGTGACTTGCTCTTCTGTGCCGGGCAAATTCCCCTGGACCCCGCCACGGGCAACCTTGTTACCGGAGATATCAAAGTCCAGACTGAACGGGTGCTTCAGAATATCAAGGCCATCCTGGACGACCAGAAACTCACCTTCGCCCATGTGGTCAAGAGCACGGTGTTCCTGACGAACCTGGGCGACTTTGCCGGCATGAACGAGGTGTACGCGAAGCACTTCACCGGCGATCACCCTGCTCGTTCCACAATTCAGGTGGCAGCCCTCCCCAAAGGGGCCCAGGTCGAAATCGAAGTGGTGGCTCATTACTAAGACGTTCGACGCCAAAGCCTGAGCAATGCCTGCGGGATTCTACCTGTTAATCGGCTTGGTAATTGGCGCCCTGCTGGGCCTGTTGGTCGGCTGGCTCTGGGGCCGAGGCCGCGCCGCGCCTGCCGACGACCGCCTGGCCAATGAGCTGCGCCAGCAACTGGCCCAGCGGGAGCTCGAACTGACCAATGCCCGCGCCGACGCGACCCGCGAGCTGGCCGCCCGCGCTTCCGCCGAGGCGCGTTGCCAGGCGGCGGAGCAACTTCTGGCGGACCAACGGGCGCTGCACGAGAAGACGCTGCAGGAAGCCCGGGCAGCGCAGGAGAAAGCGTTGGCCGACCTGCGCGAAGCGTTTCGGGCGCTCAGCGCCGATGCTTTGCAGCGGAGCGCCCCGGAGTTTTTGCGCCTGGCCGAACAAACCTTCGGCAAGTTCCAGGAAGCCGCCCGGGGCGACCTCGAGAAGCGCCAGGAATCCATCAAACTGCTGGTCGAGCCGCTCAAGCAACACCTCGAAGCTTACCAGCAGCGACTGCAACAGGCCGAGAACCTCCAGGCATCCACCCTGGGCGAAGTCAAGAAACAGCTCGATCAACTGGCTCAGCAAAGCCAGGCCCTGGCCCAGGAAACTCAGCAGTTCCGCGCCGTGCTGAAATCCAACCAAGCCCGCGGGCGCTGGGGAGAGGAAACCCTCCGGCGCGTCGTGGAGGCCGCCGGCATGAGCGCCCACTGCGACTTCGTGGAACAGGCCCAGGCGGGCGACGCCAAGCCGGACCTGCTGGTCCACCTGCCCGGCGACCGGGTGATCATCGTGGATGCCAAGGTCCCGGACCTGGATTTTCTCAGCGCCCTGGAAGCGGCGGACCCTGCCAAACGGTCGGAATCGCTGGCCGCCCACGCCAACAAGCTCAAAGCCACCATCCGGGCGCTGGCGGAGCGTGATTACCCGAGCCAGTTCCCGAACGCGCTCGATCATGTAGTGCTATTTCTTCCCGCCGAGTCCCTTTTCAGCGCCGCGCTTGAAGGTGATCACGACCTGATCGTCTGGGCGGCATCCAGGCGCATCCTTCTGGCCACGCCGGCTTCCCTGATCGCCCTGCTTCGCTCGGTGAGCGTAAGCTGGCAGCAACATGCCCAGACCGAGAACGCGCGAAAGATTGCGGACACCGCCCGCGAGCTCTACCAACGGGTCAGCAAATTCGCCGAGCACTTCGCCAAAATTGGCGCCGGGCTCGAACGCGCCACCTCGGCTTTCAACGAGGCTTCCGCCAGCTTCCAGACCCGGGTTCGCCCTGCGGGAGAGCGGCTGGTCGAACTGGGCGGGGGCGTGCCGGGCAGGGAACTCGCCGACATTCAGCCGGTGGACACCGCATTGCGCCTGCCTCCGGCGGCAGGCGGCGATTGACGTTGGCTCAACCTCCCGAGACTGGCAGGCGGCAGCTCTGGCGCACTGATTGCCGCCTGAAGGCGGGTCCCGTGTAACACGGCACTCCCTTGATTCGAATCAGAACTTCAAGTTCCACTCGTCGAGGGCATATTTCTCGCGAGCAAGTTTCCGGATGAGGTCAAACGGCAGGTGATCGCACGGGATGACGGCTTTCCAAGCAGCGCGCAGGGCGTTCTTGAGGGCGCTGGGTTCGAGTCGGAGGTTAAGCAGAAAATCCCGGTGCGGCCGATTCAAGCGGTAGCCTGGCTGACGGGAAGGCATGTGCAGCGTCTTCTCCACCATCTCCAAATCGAGGTTGAGGAGGAAGCAGCCATGAAAGACGAGGAAGCGGCGGCGGCGGCGCTGGGCGTTGCCGGAGAATTTCATGCCACCGATGGCAAGGTCTGTGTCCCCCTGTCGCTCGACCGGGGCGCGCAGCAAGGTGGAAATGGCAATGACATGCTTATCCAGAACGAAGGCGTTGGTCGAATGGATCCCGGCGAGGGGCCCGGAGACGTCCACCGGCAAAAATAACGCGTAGTTCAAGCAACCCGGCCCCTGCAGCACCGTCCCGCCGCCGGAAAACCGCCGCAGGACCGGGATGCCTGCTTCGGCGCAAAAAGCCAGGTTCACTTCGGTTTGGACATGGTTGGCATATCCAACGACGACGGCATAACCGGCGGGTTCCCAAAACCGCAACAGCGGCCCTTCGATCCCCTGCTCGCAGCAATCCAGCAGCACCTCCTCGCAGGCGAGGTTCTCTTCTGTTGAGTCGAATGTGAAGTCGCAGCATTTCATTCGGTGTTTCACTTAGCCGAGGATCGAATTGCAGTTAAGCGGGAATCAACTTCCAGGACAAGCGCAGACACGGGAGCCGCTCCGGAACTGGCGCAACCCGGCCGTGCGCCCGGGGTCTTGTAGCCAGCGGCGGCGCCTGCCATACTGAGACGCGCATGCGGCTTCATTTTCAGACCTTCGGCAAGGGCGAACCGTTAATCGTATTACATGGTCTTTTCGGCTCGCTGGAAAACCTGAATCCTTTCAACCAGCGCATGGCCGAACGTTACCGCGTCTATGCGGTGGATCAGCGCAACCATGGGCGATCGCCGCACAGCCCGGAGATGGACTACGGCATGATGGCAGAGGATGTACTTGAATTGGTGCAAGCCAAAGGGTTGCCGCCGGTGCGCCTGTTGGGGCACTCCATGGGGGGCAAGACCGCCATGGAGTTTGCCCTGCGTTACCCGGAACGCGTGGCGCGTCTTGTGGTGGCCGACATTGCGCCCAAAGCGTACCCCCCTCACCACCAGCGAATCCTCGAGGGACTGCTGGCGCTGGACCTAAACCGTTACACCACCCGGCGCGAGCTGGAATCGGCGCTGGAGCCGTGGATACCGGAACTGGCCGTGCGGCAGTTCCTATTGAGGGGCCTGAGCCGCCATGCGTCGGGACAACACTTCGTCTGGCGAATGGGGCTCCACGAGATTGCAGCCAACTACGATCGTCTTCGCCAAGCCCTTCCCGGCAGGCGAACCTATGCCGGCCCGACCCTTTTTCTTCGCGGCGAACATTCAGACTATTTAAGCGAGGCGGACCTCGTGCCGGCGAGGGAGCTGTTTCCCAGCGCAAGAATGGAGTTGGTTCCGGGCGCGGGGCATTGGCTGCATGCGGAAGCGCCGGAGGTTTTTCATCGTTTGGTGGCCGCATTTTTGGCTGAGCCGGCGGCATGAATGGGGGAGCCGCGAGGCGGTGGGGCGGGAATCATGGTGGGAAATTGCGGATAGGCCATCCGTAGAGGTCCTGAATGGACAAATCTTGCTCCGCAAGATACGTCCGGCTACCGTGTTTGTAGAGAACACCGATGAGCGGATAACCGCAGCATACGATCATGAGAAAAAAAACCGCACTAATCGTCCTCTGCCTTACCCTGGCCCCCGGCTGCGCCTTGGTGAGTCTGGCCGCTGACTCCGACGCCTCGAGCCCGCGATCCTTGTCCGGGGTGGCCCAACCCAAACGAGCGGATTGGCAGCAGCGGCTCACCCTCGGCCCCGGTGACCTGCTCAACCTCATGCTGTTGGATCAGCCCGACACGGCGCGCACCGACGTGCCGATCGGTCCGGATGGCCGCATCACCTTCCTCCAGGCTCGCCAGATCATGGCCGCCGGACTCACGATTGATGAGCTGCGGGCCAAACTCGACGAGGCGCTCGGCAACTATTACCAGAACCCGCGCACCATCGTCACCCCGGCAGCTTACAACAGCAAAAAGTACTATGTGCTTGGCGCCGTCGTAAACAAGGGGGTCTATAACCTCGACCGGCCACTGACGGTCATCGAGGCCGTAGCCCGGGCGGGCGGTCTGGAAACGGGCCTGTTCGAACAGCGCTCGGTCGAGCTGGCGGATTTGTCGCGCAGCTTCATTGTTCGCAACGGCGACCGCCTGCCGGTGGACCTCGAACGGTTGTTCCAGCGCGGCGACCTGTCGCAAAACGTCCCGTTGGCTCCCGGCGACTACATCTATTTCGCCTCCGCCACCGCCAATGAGATTTACGTTCTGGGTGAGGTGGCCCGACCCGGCATCGTGGCTTATGCTCCCAAACCGACCGTCATCAGCGTCATCAGCGCGCGGGGTGGTTTCACGCGGAAATCGTTCCGGAGCAAAGTCCTGGTGGTGCGGGGCTCACTCTCGACGCCCGAGACCTTCGTGGTGGACACCAGCGACATCCTGGCCGGCAAAAGCCAGGATTTCAAACTGCAGCCGCGAGATATTGTTTACATCAGCCAGAACCCGTGGGTGAAGGTCGGTGACATTCTCGACATCGCCGCCCGCGCTTTCATGCAATCCTTTGTTGTGACGGCCACCACACGCAAGGTGGACCCCCTCATTAACGATTCGATAATTGACTGGTGATAACGATGAAAAATCTGACGTGGATCTGCTGTTTCGCCCTGGCGGGTGTTCTGGTGACCGGCTGCAAAACGACCCCCGCCCCCAAGACGCAATTTACCGAGCCCTCGGTGTCCTTCACGGCCATGGAGTCCACCAACCGGATCAGTCCGGAGCTGTTGCGACCCGCTGGCGGAGACTTTACGCTGGGACCTGGAGACCAATTGGAGATCGAGATCATTGGCCAGCCGACGAGCCGCAGCCGCACGGCGGTGGGACCGGACGGGAAAATCTATTTTCATTTGCTGCCTGGCATGGATGTCTGGGGGCTGACTCTCGACCAGACCCGGCAGGCGCTCGAGCAGGGGCTCTCGAAGTATTTGAGCCAACCGCAGGTGAGCCTCACGTTGCGGGCGGTGGGCAGCCGCCATGTCTGGCTGGTGGGGCGGCTGAACCGGCCGGGCATCTATCCGATGCCGGCCCCCATATCGCTCCTCGAGGCCATCGCCTTGGCGGGCGGCACCGCCCGTTCGGTTTCACCGGCCAATTCGGAGGAACTGGCCGATCTGAGGCACAGTTTCGTGATGCGCAACGGGCAGGCGTTGCCGGTGGATTTCCAACGGTTGCTGCGCGAGGGTGACACCTCGCAGAACATCGTGCTCCAGCCGGATGACTTCGTTTTCATCCCCTCGAGCCTGGCGCAGGAGGTGTATGTTCTTGGCGCGGTGCGCAATCCCCGCGCCATTCCCTACACGGACACTCTTACGCTGGTCTCCGTCATGACCGGCGCGGATGGTCCGGCCCAGTTTGACTACCTCGCCCGCTACGAACAAGGCTTGCAGAATGACGCCTATTTGTCCCAGATCGCCATTGTCCGCGGCTCCCTGGCTGAACCCCAAATTGCGGTTGTGGATTTCGGTGCTATCATGAAGGGGAAGGCCCCGAACGTGAAATTGGAGCCGGGGGATATTGTGTATGTGCCGAATTCGCCGTACCGCATCCTCAAATCGTATTTGAACCTGGTCGTGAACACGTTCGTGAGCACGGTCGCGGCGAATGAGGGCATTCGGGCAGCCGGTGGCGACCAGGGCACATCGGTTAGCATCCCGGTGACCAACCAATAGGTTGGTTGGCCGTGGGGGCGGAGGTTGTTGGGTTTGTTGTTTTGAGTTGTTCAGAAGTTGTAACGTCGTATGTCGCGGTTGAAGGTGAGCAAACCCCAGGCAAAGCCCTCCTCGGGCAAGCCCGCGCGCTCCCGCGGGGAGCAGCGTGGCGCCGCCGCGGTTCGCGCCGCCGCAGCACGCAACGGGTCCGGGTCCTCCCGCGACGAAGCAGCCCCGGGCGCGAGTAATCCGAAATCGGAACCCAAATCCGCCGCGGACCAAACCACCGCGCGAAATGCCGCGGCAATTGCCGACTCGCATTCCCCCGAGGTCACCGAGAAGATCAAGGAGCTGCTTCGTCTCCACCAGGAACAGGGATATCTCACCTATAATGACATCAATGAGGCGCTGCCGGATTCGCTGATTGGACCGGAAGAGCTGGACCAAATCTACGTTCAATTGCGGAACCTGGACGTCGAGATTGTGGATCAAGCCGAGGTGGACCGGGTGCGCCAGCCCGAGGAAGAAGAAGAGGAGCGTTCCCGCCTGGACGTGCTCGACGACCCGGTACGCATGTACCTCCGCCAGATGGGGCAAGTTCCGCTGCTGACCCGCGACCAGGAGGTGCAGATTTCCCGGCGCATCGAGCAAGCGGAAAACCAGGTGCGCCGGATTCTTTACGGGTTCGGCTTCGCCGCCAAGGAGCATGTCAGCCTCGCCGAGAAGCTCGTCTCCGATCCTCCCAAAGAGCGCTTTGATCGCGTTGTTCTGGATAAGAAGGTGGAAAGCCGCGACAACCACCTACGCCTGCTGCGCAGGCTGATTGCCACCGTGGGTGATTTGGATCAGCACGCGGACCGGCTCTTTGCCGCCTGGGTGGACTGCAAGAGCCGCGCTGGGCGCAGGCGGCTCGAGGCGGAGTTGGGCCAGGTTGAGCGGAAACTTCAGGCCTCCTTCCACCGGTTCGCCTACAAACAAAAGGTCATCGAAGAAATGACCCTCGTTGCTGAAAACACCTACGAGCATTTTCTCGCCTGCCAGGCGGCCCTCCAGGAGCTGGCAGGCCGCGAGCACGAACCGGAACACCAAAAACGATGGCACGAAGAGCAGGCGCGTTTGCGGGCGCTCGAACGCCTCGTCCGCCAGCCGGCCGAGCGCTTCAAACAGGCCTTCCAGCAGATGAAGCTCCACGCCGGCCGCGCCACCCAGGCGAAAACCGAAATGGTCGAGGCCAATTTGCGCCTCGTCATTTCCATCGCCAAGAAATACACCAACCGCGGCCTCTCGTTCCTCGACCTGATTCAGGAAGGCAATCTCGGGCTCATGAAAGCCGTCGAGCGTTTCGAATACCGCCGCGGCTACAAGTTCTCCACTTATGCCACCTGGTGGATTAGGCAGGCCATTACCCGCTCGATTGCCGACCAGTCCCGCACCATTCGCATCCCGGTGCACATGATCGAAAGCATCAACAAGCTGACCCGAACCCAAAAACGCCTCCTGCAGGATATCGGCCGCGAACCCACCTGCGAGGAAATCGCCGAAGACATGGGACTGCCCATCGAGCGGGTGCGCGCCCTGCTCAAGCTGGCTCAGCAACCGATTTCCCTTCAGGCCCCCGTCGGCGACTCCGAAGACGCTCACATTGGCGATTTTA
>CAZVYG010000006.1:82527-102113 GCA_964631605.1 uncultured Verrucomicrobiota bacterium | reverse complement strand
GCCGCTGTCGGCGCGACTTCCCGTAGCGTGAGGCGGCGGAATCGCATGCCGCATAGGCCAGGCAGACCACGCCGCAGTCGGCGCGACTTCAGGAACCGTGAGGCGGTTCTTTTCCACACATGACGGTCAACCTTTCCTCAGCCGCAGTCGGCGCGACTTCAGGAACCGTGAGGCGGGGGGCGGGCGGGGGCCTTGGAGGAACAACGGGGAATGCCGCAGTCGGCGCGACTTCAGGAACCGTGAGGCGGATCCGGGGCACGTTGCGGCATCGAGGGCACAACAGGCCGCAGTCGGCGCGACTTCAGGAACCGTGAGGCGGTTTCGACGCCGGGCATAAATGGCGGGTTCTCATTCGCCGCAGTCGGCGCGACTTCAGGAACCGTGAGGCGGTACAAGGAGGGCAATCATGAGGAGCGGCTAGTGGCCGCAGTCGGCGCGACTTCAGGAACCGTGAGGCGGCAGGTTCGTGCCCGCAACACTTTGACCGCTGGCATGGCCGCAGTCGGCGCGACTTCAGGAACCGTGAGGCGGTTTGAGCGGCTTTACGTAGTACGCAAAGTTGGCCGGCCGCAGTCGGCGCGACTTCAGGAACCGTGAGGCGGCGGCAGGCTTGGAGTGTGCACTTTTGCCCCATACTGCCGCAGTCGGCGCGACTTC
This sequence comes from uncultured Verrucomicrobiota bacterium, assembly GCA_964631605.1. Taxonomy (GTDB): domain Bacteria; phylum Verrucomicrobiota; class Verrucomicrobiia; order Limisphaerales; family UBA8199; genus JARKQH01. The sequence goes on along the minus strand of CAZVYG010000006.1, from coordinate 101,456 downwards.
AGGAACCGTGAGGCGGGGGGCAATACAGCCAGGCCCAATATGAGCGGGCCGGCCGCAGTCGGCGCGACTTCAGGAACCGTGAGGCGGCTTCTTCGCTGATGGCCACCCGGCGCATAACCACGGCCGCAGTCGGCGCGACTTCAGGAACCGTGAGGCGGCCCAGACTGTCACCACCAATGTTCCTGCGGCGGTGACGCCGCAGTCGGCGCGACTTCAGGAACCGTGAGGCGACCGAAGCAGCTTCTCACAGACCTCCTTTGCGCCGCCATGTTGGGTCCTTTGACCCGGGAATGGCACGGCGTCCGCGCCGACGTAACTCAAACCGTCGAATTCCTCCTGGCCAGCATCCCGTGAAGTTCGGCTAAAGCGGCGTTCCGGGCAGGAGGCGGCCCCGCGGGTCCGCCCGCCAGCCGCGGGATGGGGAGGGCGCGGGCAGGACGTGCCCCAGCTCCTGCCGCCGGCACTCGGGCGGTTCTGCCACCGTTCTCAACACATAGCTCTCCTCGAAACTTCGGCCGCCCGCGGGACAAACCACCTGCCGCTTGAGCAACGGCGCGATGTCCTGGAATTCAACCGGGCTCTGAGGGCCGCGTCGAAACTCCAGCGCCCACTGCTGAACCGCGTTGTCTATCTGGCGCAGGTTGTTGATGCAAGTGGTCTGCTGGCAACTGACCCGCGCCCGGGCAAAGCGAGGGACGGCAACAGCCGCGAGCAGGCCAAGGAGGGTCACCACAATCGAGATTTCGGTCAGGGTGAAAGCCGAGCGGCGGCAGGCAAGTGACGGCGCCCCGGGTGCCGGTTGCCGGGGCCGGGCGGCTGAGTTCATCTGTCCAAGGTTCCGGCGCATAAGCTGGATCATCTGTCCTCAGCATGCCTCGCGGCCCGCCGAGACAACAATTCAGGATATTACCGAAGGGCATCGGGATTAATGCGGCATCCGGCGCCGGGTCGGGAGCGGATAGTCAATCGCCCTGAGCGCTTCCTTTGCGCCCTTGTGATTTGATGTTGACGCCCGAGCGTGGTCGGGACATTTTCCGGGCATTACACCATCCCGAACGGCGCCGCGAAAACCGGCACAGCCTTTGACCCGCGTCAATTTCCGCGTCCGTTCGGCCGGATTATGTTGAGCGCGTGCAAATGGCGGATGCCTGCAAAAACAATGCTGCCCGAGGCGGCGAAGCGCGCCCCGCGGCTCCTGATGGCTAGCTCATGAGCGCGGCGTTCAAGATTTTCGCCCCGGCCGCCGCTCTGCTCGGCAGCCTAGCCTTTTGTCTGGCCCTCCTGTCCCCTGCGCAAGGCCAGGATTCGGCCGGACGCGGCGCCGGGCCGGTGGCGGTTGCCGCCTCCGCTTCAGTCCAAACCGCGGTTCAGCTCCCGGTTGTGGCGCGGCCTCCGGCCGACCAGCCCCCCGTTGGATTGCCGGCCGATACTCACCTGGACAAGACGCCGCCGCGCCGGACCCGGGGGCTGGACCTGGTCAAAATGGGCTGGACCTACAACTGCATGGAATGCCACAAGCTCATTCCGGCGCGATGGCACTACGAGCGGCCGATGGCCGAGCATCAGGATACCCGGCTCGAACACGGCAACAACCGTTTCTGCCTCAATTGCCATCATCCCACCAACCGGAACGCCTTCGTGGATTACGACGGTTCGGAAATTGCGCAGCAGGATGTGGTCCTGCTCTGCGGCAAGTGCCACGGCACCACCTACCGCGACTGGGAAGCGGGGGTTCATGGCCGGGCCAACGGTTATTGGGACACCCAAAAAGGGCCAAGGACCAAGCTCCGCTGCATTCAATGCCATGACCCGCATCAGCCGGCCTTCAAGCCCATGCAGCCCCTGGCCCCCTTGCGCTATCCCCCTCGGGCGGCGCATGGCGGCAGCGGGAGGAACCCTGCCGGCGATCACCCGTAATCGGCCATGAACGAGAATCCCCAAAACGCCGTCAGCCCCAAGACCATCGAGCAGGTGTACCAACCCATCACCCGCCGCACGTTTCTCAAGGGCTCGGCGGCCGCCATGGTCGGCCTGGCGGGGCTGGTGGCCGCGCTCAAACCGTTGCTGGCCCTCGAACGCGGCGAGATCACCCTCGAGGACCTGCTCCAGAAACATTATCGCGAACTCAACCCGGACGAATTGCGGCGCATCTTGCGCGAACTCGAAGCCAGATGCGCGCGCGAGCATGGCGTGCAACCCGTCATTCGCGACCTCAAACCGCTTGCCGGGGTCGAGTTCGGGTACGCCTTGAACCTGACGCGCTGCATCGGCTGCCGCAAATGCGCCCACGCCTGCCTGCAGGAGAACAACCAGTCCCGCTCCTCGGCCGACGACATCGAAATGTCCTACATCCGGGTGCTCCAACTCAATAAAGGCGCGATCAACCTCGAGCAATCCGATCATTATTACAACCCCGAGACGGTGCCCCAGAAGGACAAGTATTACATGCCGGTCCAGTGCCACCAGTGCCGGCAGGCCCCCTGCACCAAAGTCTGCCCCGTGCAGGCCACCTGGCAGGAAGCCGACGGCATCGTTGTCGTGGACTACAACTGGTGCATTGGTTGCCGCTACTGCATGGCTGCCTGCCCCTACGACGCCCGCCGCTTCAATTACCGCAAGCCCAGCCTCGAATCCGCGCGGATCAATCCCAACCAAAGCTATCTCAGCAACCGCATCCGGCCCAAGGGGGTCGTCGAGAAATGCACGTTCTGCCTGCACCGCACCCGGGAGGGAAAATACCCGGCCTGCCTTGAGGTGTGCCCCACCGGCGCGCGCGTGTTTGGCAACCTGCTGGATCCCGGGAGCGAGATCAGCTACATCCTCCAAAACAAACGGGTTTATATTCTCAAGGAGGATGTCGGCACCCTGCCGCGCTTCTACTACTTCTTCGACCAATGAGCGAGTACCTCACCTTTCTGTGGCGCGTGGTTCGCATCTCCTTCCAGGGGAGCTGGAGATTCTACGCCTGGATGACGCTGCTGAGCGTGGTCTCGCTGGTGGGGCTGCACGCCTACGCGCGCCAGGTGGTCGAAGGCCTCGAAACCACCGGCATGACCAACCAGGTCAGTTGGGGCGCTTACATCGCCAACTTCACCTTCCTGGTCGGCGTCGCCGCCGCCGCCGTCATGCTCGTCATCCCGGCCTACATCTACAAGAAGGAGTTCATGCACGAAGTGGTGCTTTTTGGCGAGTTGATGGCCATCGCGGTCATTGTCATGTGCCTGCTGTTCGTGACTGTGGACCTTGGGCATCCCGAACGGTTTCATCACATGATCCCCCCGTTCGGCATTTTCAACTTCCCGGGTTCGATTCTTTCCTGGGACGTGATTGTGCTCAACGGGTACCTGCTGCTGAACCTGCATATTGCCGGCTACGTGCTCTATTGCCGCTATCGCCAGACCAAGCCCGCCAGGAAGTTTTACATCCCCTTCGTGTTCATTTCGATCGCCTGGGCCGTGAGCATCCATACGGTCACCGCCTTCCTGTACGTCGGCCTGGCCGGCCGCTCCTACTGGCATCATCCCCTGGTGCCCTCGCGCTTCCTGGCCTCCGCCTTCGTCGCCGGCCCGGCGCTCATGATCCTGGTCTTCCAGATCATCCGCCGCTTCGTCCGCTACTGGATCGGCGATGAACCGATCTTCACCCTCCGGATGATCATGACCGTGGCCATGATCATCAACATGTTCCTGCTGGGGTGCGAGCTGTTCACCGAGTTTTACTCCCCGACCCAGCATGCCGCCGCCGCCCATTACCTGTACTTCGGCCTTCATGGACACGACGGCCTGGTGCCGTGGATCTGGACCGCGATCGTGCTGGACCTTATCGGCCTGGCGCTGCTCATCACGCCGGTCAGCCGCAAAATCGTCGGTCTCAACATCGCCTGTGTCGCCTGCGTCGTCGGCATCTGGATTGAAAAAGGGATGGGACTCATTATTCCCGGCTTTGTGCCCTCGCCGCTGGGCCAGATTGTTGAATACCTGCCCACCTTCAACGAGACGCTCGTGTGTCTGGGCATTTGGGCCTTTGGCACCCTCCTTTACTCCTGGATGCTCCACATTGCCATTCCCATCATGAATGGCAGTCTCCGGGCACGACCTGAACTCGCCACTTCAACACCATAAACCTGATGATTATGAAAACCCGGTTCCGAACCCTCCTCCTCGCCGCGCTGATCCCCGCCCTCCCGGGCCTGGCTCAGGCCGGATTCACCCTCAAGGAAATGTCGCCGCAAAGCAAAGCCTGCGTGGACTGCCACAAGAAGGAAAGCCCGGCTCTTTACGAGCAATGGGGCTCGAGCAAGCATTACCGCGCCAACGTGGGCTGCTTCGAGTGCCATAACGCCGTGGACACCGACCCGGATGCCTACGAGCATTACGGCCAGAAGATCGCCACCATTGTCACCCCCAAGGACTGCGGCCGCTGCCATGAGCAGGAGGTGGCCGAGTTTAATTCCTCGCACCACGCCAAAGCCGCCCGCATCCTGGGCTCCCTCGACAACGTCCTGGCCGAAATCGTCGAGGGCAACCGCGGGTTCAAGACCCCGGCCTTTCCGCAAGGCATCTCCTCGGCGGCCGTCAACGGTTGCTGGCAGTGCCACGGCACCGAGGTGAAAATCGGCTCGAACGGCAAACCCGACCCCGCCACCTGGCCCAACACCGGCATCGGCCGCATCAACCCCGACGGTACGGAGGGCTCCTGCGCCGCCTGTCACTCGCGCCACTCGTTTTCCGCCGCGCAGGCCCGCACGCCTGACACCTGCGGCAAGTGCCACATGGGACCGGATCACCCCCAAATTGAAATCTACAACGAATCCAAGCACGGCATCGCCTACCGGGCCAACGTGGACAAGATGAATCTGAACAATGAGAAATGGATCGTCGGCGAGGATTACAGCGCCGCCCCCACCTGCGCCACCTGCCACATGAGCGCCACCAAGAACCAGCGCGTCACTCACGACGTCGGTCTGCGCATCTCGTGGAACAACCGCCCCGAGCTGTCCATCCGGCCCGAGATTGCCGACGCCAAACTGGGCCTGCCCGGCAAGGACATCTCGTGGCAGACCCGCCGCACGAACATGGTGGACGTGTGCTTCAACTGCCACAACCAGCATTTCGTGGACTCGTTCTACACCCAATACGACAGCCTCATCGAGCTCTATCACGAGAAGTTTGCCAAGCCGGGCCTGGCCCTCTACGACGCGGCCAAGCCGCTGCTGCGCCCCGCCCAGTTCAGCAACCCCCTCGACTTCACCTGGTACGAAATCTGGCACCATGAAGGTCGCCGCGCCCGCCATGGCGTTTCCATGATGGGGCCCGACTACACCCATTGGCACGGCACCTACGAAGTGGCCAAACACTTTTACTCCAAATATGTTCCCGAGCTCGAGGAGCTGGTGAACCACCACAAGTCCTCGAGCGACCCCGCGAAGAAAGCCGCCGCCGAAAAGCTGGAAAAACTCCTGGATGAGACGCTCAACCACGCGAATCACCAGTGGTATTTGAACAAGATGGACCCCGCGGAGAAAGCCCTCCGCGAGCAGCAACGCCTCGAATTCCAAAAGCGCTACTCGAAGTAACCACCCCCCCCGCGCGCCGGGGCCGGCGGAAGTCCTCGCCCCGGCGCGCCTGACCCTCATGCCTGCCGAGCCCGACCCCGTGCCAAACCTGCGCGGCGCGTCCCCGGAGGAGCTGGTCCGGGCCGGCGAGGAGAGCCTGCGCGAGCACCTGACCGCGCAGGCGGTTGTGGCCCATCAAAAATACGGGCCCCTGTCGTTGGAAAAACTGGACGCCTTTTTGAACGACCCGGCTTGTCTCCGGCACCCGACCCGGCTCGTGTTCGAAATCGGTGAAATGGCCCTCCACCAGTTCGCCCAGCCGGAACGGGACTTCCGCCATCCCGACCGCGACGCCCGGGTGCTCTATCTGCGCCCGCAGCTCGAGGGACGGCCGGAGTTGATTATCCCCGCCGTGGCCTATATGGTTCCTGTCATCAACTACGGTGACATCATCAACGACGACCATTGCCTGCTCTACGGCGCGACCCTGCTCGGACTCATGCGGGACGAGTTCTACCGCCAGGTCTGCGCCGTGGCCGACCTCGCCGGCGCCGAGCCGCGCTTTTTATGAACCCTGACGCGCACCCGAAGTGTGCGGGGACGAGCTGTACCTGCGCCGCGCCCGCCGCGGCGACGCGCTGGGGACGCCGGCAGTTCCTCCAGTGGCTGGGCCTGGGCGGAGGTTTGCTCGCGCTGCCACCGTGGCCGGCCATGGCCGGCCCCTTCTCACGCCCGGATTTTGACAACCTGGTTCCCGCCGACAAAAAGCTCACGGCTGAATGGGTGGCGGCTCTTACTCAGCGGGGAAGCCGCTCGGTTTATCGGGGAGCGGAGCTGGAAAAAATCGGCATGCCCATCGGCGGCCTGTGTGCCGGACAGTTGTATTTGGGCGGCGACGGCAGACTCTGGCACTGGGACATCTTCAACCAACCCATCCGAACCGACGCGTCCCATTACGCCCGCCCGCTGGAGGCGCGCTCGCCTCTGGACCAGGGCTTTGCCCTGCGCGTCACCTGCTCGGGCAGAACAACCGAACGAGTCCTGGATCGAAGCCAATGGCCGGAGGTGGCCTTCATCGGCGAGTACCCGGTCGGTTACGTCGAGTATCGCGACCCCGCCTGGCCTGTCAGCGTCCGGTTGGAGGCCTTTTCCCCCTTCATCCCGCTCCATACGGATGACTCCTCCCTCCCGGCCACGATTCTCGAGTTTACCCTGCGCAATCACAGCGCCGGGACCGTGGAAGCGGAGCTGGCCGGCTGGCTGGAAAACGCCGTCTGCCTGCACAGTGCTCAGAGCCGGGATGGCGTCCGGTGCAACCGCCTGTTGCGGAGCAAGGGCCTGCTTTCACTGGAATGCAGCGCCGAGGAGGGGCCTGAGCCCGCGACGGCGGGCCGGCCCGACATTCTCTTCGACGATTTCGAGTCAGGCACCTACAATCACTGGACCGTCAGTGGAACCGCGTTCGGCAGCGGACCCGCAGCCGTCACCGGCGTTCCCCAATACCAGGGCGATCTCGGCGCCCAGGGCCTGCGAGTCGTGAATTCGCACGCCTCGGCTCCGGGCCAAGACGTGGCGGAGAAAGATGCGGCAACCGGCACGCTGACCAGCCGGCCCTTTACCCTCGAGCGCCACTACCTCAATTTTCTGATCGGCGGCGGCGCGCACGCAGGACGCACCTGCCTGAACCTGATCGTCGAAGGCAAAACCGTCTTGTCCGCCACCGGCCAAAATGACAACCGCATGCGGCCGGTTAGTTGGGACCTGCGCCGATGGGCGGGGCGGCAGGCCACCCTGCAAATCGTGGACAAGGAATCCGGTCCCTGGGGCAACATCGGCGTGGACAACCTCGTCTTGAGCGACCGCTCGCTCCAGCCCCCGGGGCCTCTTGCCGACGCTCCCGATTTCGGCACCCTCAGCCTCAGTTTGACCGATCCGCAACCGGGCGATGCGGCCGGCACCGACCTCCCCGCCGCCACCTTTCCCCGCCCCGCAGCGCTCCAGTCCGGGACCGGCGTCGAGCGGAGCCGAAAACCCTTTGACCAAAAGCTCGTGGGCGCCCTGTCGCGCAAACTGCGGTTGCGGGGTGGCGCGTCGGCCAAGGTCACGTTTCTGCTCACCTGGCACATGCCGAACCTGCGCCTGGAGCGGCTGCCTCCCGGCCGTTACTACGCCGCGCGCTTTGATTCCGCGCTGGGGGTCGCGCGGTATCTCCGGGCCAACCTGGACCGGTTGGCGGGCCAAACCCGGCTGTGGCACGACACCTGGTACGATTCAACCTTGCCGTATTGGTTCCTGGATCGCACCTTCCTCAACACTTCGATCCTCGCCTCCTCGACGTGTCACCGTTTCCGCGACGGCCGGTTCTACGGCTGGGAGGGCGTTGGTTGTTGTCCCGGCACCTGCGCCCATGTCTGGCACTACGCCCACGCCGTCGCCCGCCTCTTCCCCGACCTCGAGCGAGGCACCCGCGAGCGCGTGGACTTCGGCCTGGCCCTCCAGCCCGACGGCGCCATCCATTTCCGCGGCGAGTTCAATCATATCCCGGCGGTGGATGGCCAGGCGGGCGCCATCCTGCGCGCCTTGCGCGAGCACCAAATGTCCGCCGACTCGGCTTTCCTCAAGCGCAACTGGCCGGGCATTCGGAAAGCGACGGAATGGCTGATCACCCAGGATGCCAACGGGGACGGCATTCTCGAGGGCAACCAACACAACACGTTGGACACCGATTGGCACGGGCCGGTGGCCTGGCTCAGCGGCCTGTATGTCGCCGCCCTCCGCGCCGCCGAACAAATGGCCCGCGAAGTCGGCGACGCGGCCTTTGCTGAAACGTGTGCGCGCATCGCGCAGGCCGGCAGCAGCAACATCGTCGCGCGGTTGTTTGAAGACGAGTATTTCGTCAACCGTCCCGACCCGCGGCATCCCGAGGCCATCAACTCGGGCACCGGCTGTCATATTGACCAGGTGTTGGGCCAGAGCTGGGCGTTCCAGGTCGGCTTGCCCCGGGTGCTCCCGGAAAAGGAAACCCGCCTCGCCCTCCAATCCCTGTGGCGCTACAACTTCACGCCCGATGTGGGTCCCTATCGCAAAGCGTACGCGGCGGGCCGATGGTACGCCATGCCGGGCGAAGCCGGCCTGCTGATGTGCACCTTTCCCCGATCCGATTGGGACTTTGCGCAAGCCCGGGGCAAGGGGCCGGACTGGGCGGCGGGCTATTTCAACGAGTGCATGAACGGATTCGAATACCAGGTGGCGGGCCATTGCCTCTGGGAGGGCATGCTCACCGAAGGCCTGGCCATCACCCGCGCCGTCCACGACCGCTACCATCCCCTGCGCCGCAACCCGTGGAATGAAGTCGAGTGCGGCGACCATTACGCCCGCAGCATGGCCAGCTACGGCGTCTTCCTCGCCGCCTGCGGCTTCGAATGCCACGGCCCCCGCGGACACCTCGGCTTCGCCCCGCGCCTTCGAACGAATTCGGCCGCGGGCGCCGCCCGCTTCCAGGCCGCCTTCACCACCGCCTCAGGCTGGGGGGCCTTCTCCGAAGCGTGGCAGGCCGCGCGCGGCACTGCCACCCTCCGATTAAAATGGGGCGAGCTGCGCTTGCGGACCTTTGCACTGGAATTGCCGGCGGGCAAACGCGCCGCCTCGCTCCGAGTCCGTTGCCAGGGCCGGACACCGGCTTTTGATTATGCCCAAACCGCCTCGCGCCTGCTGATCACTTTTGAACGGCCCCTCCTGCTGAAGGCCGGTCAAACCCTCGAGCTCAGCCTTCGCCTGGCCGGAGCGTGAGCCGGGACGACTGGCCGGCCGCGCCCAGGCCCACCGCCTCCGGGTTTGGAGCGGACAATCTTGTCCGTTGCCGTGCGGGCAAAGGCGGACACCGTGCGGGCAAAGGCGGACAGGAATTCCCACGGATCGCGAGCGGGCTCCCCCCGCACCCCCCTCCCTTTCTTTGGTCACATTTAACTTGAGTCAATTCGCGGGTGACCCCGTCCCGCGTTCCGGCTTCAATTTCCCTTGCATCCCAGCCCGATTCCTGCTTCATTACCTCCAGGCTTGTGCGCATATGGCGGAATTGGCAGACGCGCTACTTTGAGGTGGTAGTGGAGTAATCCGTGCAGGTTCAAGTCCTGCTATGCGCACCATCTCCCGCTCGAAGGCTGACGGCCCCAAAACCCCTGACCTCCCGGGCTGACCAACCTTTGCCTGCGCCCCCCCGCGGCCCGGCTGCAGGAAAACGGATTGGTTATCGCAAAACGGAGGTGATCAAGGTCGAGGATAGCCACCCCAGAGGGAACCCATTCGCCTCGAAGATCGTTGACCGGCGCCCTCAATTTTCCACCCTGATTCCCACCCCGATTCGCATTGAACTGCGCGGACCGAACAGGTATCCTCCCATCATGCGAAACTGTCCGGTCCTCGGTCCCGTCCACAGCACGCGGAAGGCTGGATCGGATGAGGGCGTCGGCCGTGTCTCCCCCGGCCAAGCGCCGCAACGGCGCATCCGGCGGCGTGTTTTTGGGGTCGGCATCGCCTTCGCTTTGCTTTCCGTCCTGGTCGCGCCGGGGCGGCAGCTCTCGCCCTCGAGCCGGGGGACGGCCCTGATTATCTCCGAGATCATGTATCATCCGCGCGAGCCCGGCGGGACGGAGGCGCTGGAATACATCGAAATCTTCAACACCGAACCGGTGTGGGAGAGTCTGAGCGGCTATCAAATTTCCGGCGCGGTCCATTTCACGTTCCCTTCGAATGCGACGCTCGCCGGGCGCAGCTTCATCGTCGTGGCGCGCGACCCGGAGGCGCTGCGGCAGGCCACCGGCATCACCAACGTCATCGGCCCCTGGTCGGGCAGCCTGCCGAACGACGGCGGCCAGGTGCGCCTCTCCAACCGCGCGGGCGCGTTGTTGCTCGAGGTGGAGTATCAAGACCAGATGCCCTGGCCGGTGGCGGCGGACGGAGCGGGCCACTCGCTGCAATTGGCCCGTCCCGACTACGGCGAATGCTCCGTCGAAGCCTGGTCGGCCAGCTCGGAAGTGGGCGGTTCGCCGGGCCGGGCCGATCCGGAAACCACGGATCCGCTGGGGGCGGTGGTGATCAACGAGTTCCTGGCCCATACCGACCCCCCGCAGATGGACTACATCGAGTTGTTCAATCGTGGCACACAGACCGTTGACCTGTCCGGGTGCGGGCTCAGCGACCGGCCCGACACGAACAAGTTCACCATCCCCCCCGGTACGCTGCTCGCGCCGCGCGCCTGGGTGGTCTTTTCCGAGGCGGACCTGGGCTTTACCCTCGACAGCCAGGGCGAGGCGATTTTCCTTGTGCGAGCCGATGGCAACCGGGTGATTGATGCCGTGCGCTTCGGCGCGCAGGCCAACGGCGTGTCGTCGGGACGCTGGCCGGACGGGGCCCCCGGCATCCGCGAGCTGGCGCAACCGTCGCCCGGCGGGTCCAACAGCCCGCCCGCCCTGCACGAGGTCGTCATCAACGAAATCATGTACCACCCGCTTTCCGGGCAGACGAAGGATGAATATTTGGAACTCCACAACCGCGGCACCAATGCCGTGGACCTCGGGCAGTGGCGCTTCGTGGACGGGATTGCCTACGTGTTCCCGCCGGGCACTGTCATCCCCGCCGGCGGCTACCTGGTCGTGGCCCGCGACCGCGCCAATTTGTTAAGCAAATACCCGCAGCTCAACCTCGCCAACACGGTGGGGGACTACGAGGGCGAATTGTCGGACCGCGGCGAGCGGGTGGCCTTGGCGAAACCGGATGACCCGCAGAAGCCCTTCCAGGACTTTGTGGTCGTGGACGAAGTCACCTACAGCGACGGTTGGGGGCGCTGGGCCGACGGGGGCGGCAGCAGCCTCGAATTGATGGATCCGCACGCCGATAACGCCCTGGGGCCGAACTGGCAGGGCAGTGATGAAACGGCCAAGGCCCCCTGGACCGACATCGAACATACCGGCGTGATAGACAACCAGGCCGGGACCATGGAGGAACTCCAGGTCTTTTGCCCGCAATCGGGCGAGTGCCTGCTGGACAAAATCGAACTGGTCAAAGCCGGCGAAACACTCAACCGCGTGAACAACTCCGACTTTGAAAGCGGATTGACCGGATGGCAACTGCTCGGTTCCCACGAACGGTCCAGCCTGGAAAGCAGCGAGGGCTACGCCAGCAGCCGAAGCCTGCACGTGCGCGCCAGCAGCCAGGGCCGCTACACCATCTCGATCTATCGTATCACCTACGACCGGCTCTCGACAACCATCACCCCGCCCGTCGCGGGCGAAACCTTCACCATTCGCGCCCAGGGCCGGTGGATTGCGGGCTGGCCCTACATCGTCCTTGGGGTCAAGGGGCATGCGCTCGAGGCAGTGGGCGGCCTGAAGCTTCCTCCCAACCTCGGCACGCCCGGGGCGCCCAACAGCCGGCGCGTGGTCAATGCCGGGCCTGCCATCTGCGAGGTGCAGCACCTGCCCGTGCTGCCGGCCGCCGGCCAGGCCCTCGCCGTCTCCGCACGGGTTCAGGACCCGGACGGTGTGGCCGCCGTTGTCCTCAAGTGGCGCAACGACACGACCGCCGGCGCGGTCACGACCACACCCATGACCGATTCCGACGGCGACGGCGTGTTTGTCGCGACGATTCCGGGACAGGCGGCGGGGCAAATCGTCGCTTTTGCGGTGGAAGCCACCGACGCCGCCGGGCCCCCTGGCACGACCCGCTTTCCCGGCCCACCGCCCACCGGCGCGCCACCGCTCGAGTGCCTGGTTCGCTTCGGCGACACCCTGGCGCCGGGCGTATTCGGGAGCTACAGGTTGTGGGTGTCGGCGACCAACGTTGCGCGGTGGCTGGCGCGGGAAACCCGCAGCAACGAACCGGTGGACACGACCTTCACCTACGGCGACTACCGCACCGTTTACAACGCCGGTGTCCGCTACCGCGGCAACTGGCGAACCACCGGTTTTGAAGACTACCGGACGGCCGCGTACCTGGTCGAATTCCCCAAGACCGACCGTGTTTTGGGCGACACGGAGGTGGCGATTGATTTCATCAGCCTGAACCAGGACAACGGCACCAAACAACAGGAGAAACACGCCTACTGGATGGCGCGCCAGATTGACCTCGCCTCCATCGCCATGCGCTACGTGCACGTGAGCGTGAACGGGTCCGCCCTGTTCCGTTACGACGCCCTTTCGCCCTCGCGCACGCTTTGCCGCAGTTGGTATGGCGATGACGACCCGCACGTGTACGAGCAACTCTACCCCCACGAGCCGTTCGGCAACTACACGACAACCGGCGGCGTCAAGAAACAGGCGAAGTATCGCTACTGCATGCGCAAGAAGCACACCACCGTGCCGGATGACGACTATTCGCCGCTTTACCGGGTCATAGACGCGCTGGGGGCGCCGACCGACGACCTTTACGTGGCGCGCGTGTCCGCCCTGGCCGACATTCGGGCATGGGCGGGCTACTGGGTGGTCAACCGCATGTGCGGCAACAGCGACCACTACCGATCCGCCAGCTACCCGCACAACATTTATACGTATATTCCCCCTTACGGCCGGTCCCGGTTGCACGCGAACGACATGGACGGCGCTTTCCGCACCACCTACAGCCTTTTTCCCGACGCCGGCTACCTGCCGGGGGTGATGTTCGCCAAGCCGGAGTTCCGGCGGGTGTATTGGCGCCTGGCGTGCGACATGGCGCGGGGGCCCATGGACGCGGCCATCAGCGGGGCGCGGCTCAACGACTGGTATCAGGTTTTTCTCAACCACGGCATCACGGCGGTGAATCCGTCCGAAATGAGCGCCTGGATCACCGCGCGCCAAAACGAATACCTGCTGGCGCTGGCGCCCAAAACCAACGTCGCGTTCCGGGTGACCACGCCCGACACGGTCACGAATCGGACACCCATCACCCTCACCGGCGAGGCGCCGGTCGCAGTGACCACCATCGAAGTCAACGGCCAGCCCCATGCGGTCAAGTGGGTGAGCGACACGACCTGGCAAATCCGGGTCGCCCTGGAGGCGGGGGCAAACCTCCTTGCCTTCCGCGCCCTCGACGAGCGGGGCGTGGTGGTCGGGAGCGACACCCGGACGGTCACCTACACCGGCCCGGCAGTCTCGCTCGAGGGCAAACTCGTCATCAGCGAGATCATGTACCATCCGGCGGCGCCGTCTTCGAGTTTCATCGAAATCCACAATCTCTGCCCGACCGAAACGGTGCCGTTGGGCGGGCTGCGAGTTGACGGCATTGGGGCGACGATTGGACACGGGCGCTTCATCGAGCCGGGCGGCTACGCGGTGGTGGCCGGCAGCCTGCCGGGGTATCAATCCACGTACGGCAACGCCGAAGTGGTCGTTGGAGAATTTAACGGCACCCTGGCCAATGGCGGCGAGACGCTCCGCCTCCAGGTCCTCGAGGGCACGAATTGGACGGTTTTGGACCAGGTGGCCTACAGCGACGACCCGCCCTGGCCGGCCGCTGCCGATGGCGGCGGCGCGTCGCTGCAATTGATTGATGCCGGCCAGGACAACAGCCGGGTGGCCAATTGGGCCGTGGTGACCAGCAACACCCCGGCGCCCCCGGCCTGGAAGTACGCGGTTGCCACCGGTACGGCAACCAGTTCGTCCCTGTATATGTACCTCCTGGCCGCCGGCGACGTTTACCTGGACGATATCAAACTGGTGGCCGGGCTCGAGGCGGAGGCGGGGCCGTCGCTGCTGGCCGACGGTGATTTCGAGAGCGCCTTTCCCGGGCCTTGGGTTGTGTCGCCGAACCATGCCGCTTCCGAACTTAGTTCGAGCGTCAGGCACTCCGGCCAGTACAGCCTCCATCTGGTGGCGACCAGCGGCGGCTCCTCGCGCACTTCATCGGTCTATCAGGACCTCACCCCGGTCTTGAGCACCGGCCAGGTTTATACCTTGAGCTTTTGGTACCGTTCGGGTTCCAGTGGCGGCACCGTCACCCTCCGGTTGGCCGGCAGCGGCATTACCAGAACCGTCGCGGTGCCACCCGAGCAGGACAACTACGCCGACACTGTCACTCCCGGCCGGGCGAATGTGGTCCAATCCCTGCTGCCAGCCTTCCCCCCGCTTTGGCTGAACGAAGTTCAGCCCGAGAACGTTTCCGGCCCGCTCGATGCCGCCGGCCACCGTCATCCCTGGGTCGAGCTTTACAATGCCGGTTCCTCCAACTTGTCGCTGGGCGGGATGTGGCTCAGCGACGATTATGCCGCCCTGCCCCAATGGGCTTTCCCATCCAACGCGGTCATCCAGCCGGGCCAATTCGTGCTGGTCTGGTGCAGCGGGAACACGAATGAAACCAGCGCCAGCGAACTGCACAGCAACTTCTCCCTTCGCCCCGGAACGGGCTCGATCGTGCTTTCGCGTCGGCTGGCGGATGGCGCCCTTCAGGTTCTCGATTACTTGAATTACACGGAACTGGGGGCGAACCGGTCTTATGGCGGCTTGCCGGACGGCCAGCCCTTCACTCGCCGGGCCCTGTTCCATGCCACGCCCGGAAGCGCGAACGATGCCGCCGAGCCTTCGATTCAGCTCTTCATCAGCGAATGGATGGCCAGCAACACGCGCACCTTGCCCAACCCGGTGGGCGGCGACTATGACGACTGGTTCGAGCTCTACAATCCGAATTCGTTCGCGGTGGAACTGGGCGGCTGGTCGCTGGCAAACTCCTTCACGAATCCGTCACAGAACGTCATCCCCGGCGGCTACGGGATCCCGGCGCTGGGCTATTTGGTGGTCTGGGCCGATGGCAAGCCTGGTCGCAACTCGACCAATCACCCGGACCTGCATGTCAACTTCAAGCTCAACCGCGACGGTGAAACGATCGCGCTCTTCGCGCCGGATGGCCGGTTGGTGGACGGCGTAACCTTCGGTCCCCAGACCAGCGATGTCAGCCAGGGCCGTTATCCGGCAGGCAGCGCTTACATCTACTCGCTCAGCGCCCCTACGCCGGGAAGCACCAATTCTTTCATCCCACCGCCGCCCGCGTTTTGCGGGATCGAAACAGCCGGGTCACAAATACTCCTCAGCTACAGGACAACCCCGGGCTGCACCTACCGCTGTGACTACCGCGACCGGCTGGACGATGCCACCTGGATTCCGCTCACCCTCCCCGCCGTGGCAACGCACACCACCGCCACCGTGATGGATTCCCTCACCGCCCGCCCCCAACGCTTTTACCGCGTCGTCCTGCTGCCCTAGGGCTTTCGTCCCCTTGATTTCAGCGGGCGTCCACCCATTCCCGGCCCAACTCGACCAGCGTTTCAGGCTTCAGCGTGCGCTCCAGCAAGGGGAATACGTATTTCTCTTCCATCCGAAAATGCTCGCGCGACGAGCCGATGGCGCTCTTGAGCAACCGCCGCCCCTCCGCCACCGTTTTGGCCGTGTGCACCTTTCGCAGGCGCCCATCAATCTCCTCATGTTCCTGGTGCATGCGATCCAACTCCCCGTCGTTGGCGAGGACATGGTCCAGCGCCAGATAGGCCAGGTCGGCTTCCCGCTTGGCGTGGTTTTGCAACAGGCCTTCGATGATCCGGGCCATGGTCCTCACCTCCGCCGGGGTCGTCAAACTCGGCAGGACCTGCTCGATCTCATCGAACACTCCCAAATAAATGGTGTGCTCGGTCCGTAGCGCGTCAGTAATCATCATACGGAGGGCAATGTCGCTGAACCTCCCGCTCAAGTCCAGACCCCTGCCATGGGGTATAGTACCAACCCAGCCGGCCCGGTCCTGCGCGGCTCGCTTATAGAATCCCAAAACACCAAGCCCTGAATCCAATCGGCGTGGTGTCGCAAAATGGCGATTTCTTTCCGCAAAGTGGCGTTGCTTTCCCGCCCGTTCTCTTGATAGGATACCGCTTACCTTGTGAACGTTTGTTGCCATGTTTAATGGGTCACAGTTGCGAATTGAAACCAGAACCCTCCCAGGTAATCCATGGTCCTCGATTTTACTCAAACCTCTGAAAATCAACCCCCTCGATACGTTAACAATATGAAAAGAACCCTCCTCGGCCTGGCTGCCGTTACGACGGCTGGGCTTTTTGTCAGTTCAGTTTTCGGCCAGGTTCAAGTGGCCGGCAACTTGCTCGTCAACGTGGATGCCACCGGCGCCCCAGTTGGTGCGCTGGCCTATCTCACCAACAACGGCACCCTGGGCGGTGTCTTCCTGGCCAATAACAACAACGTGGCAACCGTCACTCCCCAAGTCATCGCGCTGGGGGGAAGCGGCACGCGCGGCGTGCTGCTGGACGGCAACTGCGTCTCGCTGCGCCACTACACCGACACCTCGGGCACAACGATTGTGCTGCCGCCAGCAAGTCTGACCGGCGCCAACCCGATCTTCTCGGTCGAGGCGTGGGCGTACAAGCACAGTGTCATGAGCGAAACGGCGCTGGTGGCTTGGGGCACGCGCACCGCCGGGCAGAACGTGAGCTGCAATTGGGGGCGCCATATAAGCTGGGGCGGCTTTAGCTGGCAAGGCGGCGGCTATGACCATGGTTGGAACGTCGTCCCTTCACCCGGGGCCTGGCATCACCTGGTCTGGACCTACGACGGTGCCGGCAACCTGATGCTCTATCGGGATGGCGTATTGGACAAGGCCGCGGTGCAGACTGCCGCGCTGAATGTCAACCCCGAGTACAACATTGTTCTGGGGGTGCAGCACAACAACAGCCAGACGGCCTGGACCGGTTTTGCCAACGGCGTGCTGGCCAAGGTGCGCGTCCACGACGGCGTGCTCACCCCGACCCAGGTAGCCCAAAACTACGCGGCGGAGGTGGCTGCGTTCACCAATGGAGGTTTTGCCCAGGACCTGGTGAGCGGGCCGATCCATCGCTGGTCCTTTGATCAGCCGCCGACGAACAATGCCGTTGGCTTGACCGTTCCCGACACCGGCAGCACCCCCGCCGGGGCGGCGGTGATCAAAGGAAACGCCGGTACCGCCTACTTCGACGGCAACCAACTCAACCTGAATGGCGGTTCCTCGGCAAGCGCGGCGTATGTGGACCTGCCGAACTTTCTGCTTTCCCCGTTAAGCTCGTCCAATGGCGGACCGGGCCAGGTCACGTTTGAGATGTGGGTGACGCCGACGGCCCAAAACTGGTCGCGCCTGATGGATTTTGGCAGCAACACGGTGGGCGAGATCACGGCCCCCGGCGGCTCTTTCAGCGGGCGCAATTATATTCTCCTGGCGGGGCAGGTTGGCGGCGACCTCGAGCATTCACGCGTTGAAGTTTACACAACGAGCGGCTCGGCGGGGACGGTGGGGTCGCGGCTGGTGCCGGACATTGCACGGGGCATGTTTAACCAGACGCACTATGTGGTCACGTGGGACGAGGCGAGCAATACCATCACCATTTATGTCAACGGCGTGAAAGCGGGTTCCTACACGGTGGCCTACAAGATCAATTCGGTGCTGGACGTCAACAACTGGCTGGGCCGTTCGAACTGGTCGGGGGACGCCAACATGGGCGGCGGCTATCGCGAATTCCGCATGTATGACCGGGTGCTCAGCGAAGCGGAAGTGCGGCGGAACTACCTGATGGGCCCGGCCGACACGCTGGACGCCTCGACGCTGGTTTGGAATGGGAACGTGAGCGGTGATTGGGACACCAGCACGGCCAACTGGCTGGCGGAGGCGGCCTCGGTCAGCTATACCAACGGCGCCAGTGTGCGCCTGGACGACTCGGCGACGGGCACCACCACGCTGAGTCTGAACGGGACCCTGACTCCCAGGTCGTTGGCGGTCGTCAACGAATCCAAGGCTTACACGATTGGCGGGTCGGGCAAGATCAGCGGTTCGGCCGGCCTGGTCAAGGAAGGCGCCGGCGCCCTGACTTTCACGGGTTCGCAGGTCAATGATTACACCGGACCGACCCTCTTGCTCTCGGGCAAGACGATTGTCTCTTCGCTGGCCAACGCCGGTTCTCCCAGTGCGCTCGGCGCGGCCGGCGCCGATCCGACGAACCTGGTCCTCCGCGGCACGCTCAGCTACCAGGGTCCTGCCACCACGATAGACCGCGGCATCCTGTTCGGCGGCCAGGTCAGCACCCTGGATGTGCTCAACCAACTCACTCTGACCGGCCCGGTTCGCGGCGGCGGCAACAGCGGTTTTGCGAAAACCGGCCCCGGCACGCTCGTCTTCGCCAATTCCGGTTCCAACATTCTCTCGGGCGGCGCCGGCCCGGGCTTCAATGTGGTGCAGGGAACGGTCATCTTTGACGGCACTTCGTCCGGTGGCACCCAGACCAACCGCAACATGGGTGAAATGTGGGTCGGCGGAAGCCTTGCCTACCCTGGCCACATGGTGCTGTCCAACACAACCCTCCTGCAGGATACCTGGCTGGGCATCG
>CAZVYG010000006.1:67887-82517 GCA_964631605.1 uncultured Verrucomicrobiota bacterium | reverse complement strand
GGCCGTGGCAACGGCAACATTGGCAACCTGTCCACTTTGACCTTGGAGAACAGTCGTGTGATCCTCGCGGCCAATGGGTTGGCGATGGGCTATCAGCCCGGTTACGCCACCAACCTGGCCCGGCAGCGGCTGACGCTCAACGGCTCCTCGCTGGTCTATATGCCCGGCAACATCCAATTTGGCGAAAGCTCGGGCTCGTCGGCCGAGGTTTACTTGAACGGCAGCTCGGTGCTGCGGGGCAATTCGCTGCGCTTGGGCATGTCGGCCAGCTCGACCGGCGCCCTTTACATGGCCAACTCTTCGATTATCACCAACACCAGCTACACGTCGGTCGGAACGGGGTCCGGCAGCGCCCCCGGCGCGGGCGGCGTGGGCGTGATGGAGATGCGGGACAACACCGCGTTTTACTCGACGTCGGACTTCAACGTTTCGGACCTGGCTTATTCCATTGGCCGATTCGACATCAGGGACAATGCGCTGCTGACCGCGGGCACCTTGTTTGTGGGGAAAGCCAACGGGACGGAAGGCGTATTGAACCAAACGGGGGGAACGATTGCCTTGGGCGGTTGGGCCTCCATCGGTCGTTATGCGGGGAGCTTGGGAACGCTCAGCATCTCGGGCGGCGCCTTTGTCATGACCAATGCCACGACGGCCATGATCGTCGGCGAGGAAGGCCAGGGCACGCTCAACGTGAGTGGTTCAGGCCTGGTGATTGCCACCAACCATCTGCGCATCGGCAACGCGGCCGGCGCCTCCGGCACCGTCAACCTCGATGGCGGCACGATTGTTACGAAGCGCGTTTACATGAACAACCCCAGCGCATATAGCAGCTTCAACTTCAACGGCGGCACCCTCCGTGCGGCCGAGGGGGCGGATCCAAACTTCTTCTCGGGTCTGTCCTTTGTGATGGTCCTCAGTGGCGGCGCGTTCATTGACAGCGGCACCAATGACATTGTGATGGTTCAGGACCTCTACGACGGCGGCGGCGGGCTGACCAAGCTCGGCACCGGCTCGCTCCAGTTGGGCGGCTCGCTCTATTACACCGGCCCGACGGTCGTGAGCGCCGGCAAGCTCACCCTGCCCACCACCACTTACGGCAACGGCGCCATTACGGTCGCGGACAACGCCGCCCTGGGCGTCCAGGTTTCGGCGCCGGGAACGTCGGTGACCACCCCGTCGCTGGCCCTCGGCAGCGCGGCCGGGGGTGCGCTGGAGTTTGACCTCGGCACCTTTGGCAACCCCTTCACGGCGCCCCTGGCCGTGTCGGGTGCCCTCACCAAGGTGGGCGTGAATACGATCAACATCAGCTTCATGAGCACGCTGTCGGTGGGCACGGTCCCGTTGATCCAGTATGGCAGCCTGGCCGGGTCCGGCAGCTTCGTCCTGGGCGCGCTTCCGCCGGGCGTGGTCGCGTCGCTGGCGACCAACACCGTTAACAACACGATTGACCTGGTGGTTACCAGTGTTTCACTCCCGCGGTGGGAGGGTTTGGCGGGCGGCACCTGGGACATCGGGATCACCACCAACTGGCTGGACCGCGTCACGCTGCAGCCCATGACCTTCCAGCAAGGTTATCTGGCGGTGTTCGATGACTCGGCGCTGGGCACGACCAGCGTGACCCTCAACACCAACGTTACCCCCGGCGGTGTGTTGTTCAGCAACTCGGTGCTGAATTACACCATCAGCGGCTCGGGCGGGATCGGTGGCGGCAGCGGCATCACCAAGGCCGGCACCGGCAGCCTGACGCTCAGCACCGCCAACAACACCTACACCGGCCCGACCGTGATCGAAGAGGGCGGCACGTTGATCTCGACCGTGGCCAACAACCTCGGCGCCAACAGTCCCCTCAAGATCGGCTCCGGCACGCTGAGTCTCGGCTCCAATAACCAGAAATTCAGCTCCGTCACCGTCTCGAACGGCAACATCCTCGGTTCGGGGGCGGTGGTTACCTCCCCGGACTACAACCTCTCAGGGGGCAATATCACGGCCGTGCTGGGCGGCGGCACTGTGACGGTTTCCGGCACCAACAACGACGTGGTCAGCGCCTTGGGCGCCAATACCTACACCGGCCGCACCTTGCTGACCGGCAACACGCTCCTGGTGACCAACCTGGCCAACGGCGGGTTGCCCAGCGGTGTGGGCGCTGCCTCGGCTGATCCGACGAACCTGGTTTTCGCCGGCGGCACGCTCCGCTATGCCGGCGCGCCGGCCGTCAGCGATCGCGGTTATACGATCAATGGCGGCGGCACCCTGGCCGCTGCCGGGCACCTCACGCTGACTGGGTCCGTCCTGCCCGCGTCCGGCAGCTTCTCCAAGAGCGGACCGGCGGCACTGACCTACGCCCGCCTCGGCACCAACGTCCTGACTTCTGCGGGTTACTACATTGCCCAGGGCACCGTGGTCCTCGATGGCGGCGCCAGCACGCCGGGCAATTACCTCCAGACCAACATCATCAACGGCGAGCTGTGGGTTGGCTACGACCAGGTCAACGCCGGGGCGATGCTGATCACCAACAGCAGCCTTTCGATCTCGACGTGGCTCGCCATTGACCGCGGCAATGGCACGATCGGCAGCTCGTCGAAGCTCACCCTCTACGACTCGGTGGTGACGGCCGCCAACTTCTCGATGGGCTACGCCAACAACATCGTGGGCAACTCCAGCTTCCCGGTGCTTACCCTTCTGGGCAATTCTTCGCTCACTGTCGGCGCCCGCACGTTCATCGGCGAAAGCGCCGGCGCGGACGCGACCGTGGTGGTTGCCGGCAACAGCCGCTGGACCCAGACCAGCGAGTGGTTTGCCCTGGGCAATTCCGGCAAGGGCACCCTGACCCTCTCCAACAACGCGGTGGTGACCTTCCCGGGCGACTACAACCTGGGCGATCTCACCGGTGGCGATGGGACGTTGAATCTGTATGACAACGCGACTAACCGCGGCGCCACCCTCTATGTGGGCAAGCGGGCCGGCAGCGTCGGCGTGGTCAATCAGTACGGCGGTTACCTTGGACGTTCCTCCGGCGGTGGAGATTGGCGAATCGCCGGTGTGGATGCGGCGGACGCGACAGCCATCGGAACCTATAACCTTTACGGCGGCGTGATCGAACCCGCGGGGAACCTGCAAATTGGCGCCTACGGCAACGGCACGTGGAATCAATCCGGTGGCACCTGCGTCTGCTCCGCCTGGCCCGCCGTGGGCCGCTTCCCGGGCAGCGTCGGCACCATGACGGTCTCGGGCGGTGTCTTCAGCCAGACCGGCACCGGCCAGCGCCTGATCGTTGCCGAGGAAGGCACGGGCACCTTGACGGTGAGCGGCTCCGGCCTCATCAATTGCGCCGGCGGCCTCTCGATCGGGCATGCCGCCTCGGGCAACGGCACCGTCAATCTCGACGGCGGTCGAATTGTCACGCCGAGTGTGTACGCCAACACCCCGGACAGCACGAGTACTCTGAACCTCAACGGTGGCGTTCTCCAAGCCAATGCCAACAGCGCCGGCTTCATTACCGGCCTCGACGCGGCCAACGTGCTGGCGGGCGGCGCCATCATTGACAGCAGCACCAACACCGTCACCATCCCGCAGCCGTTGCTGGATGGCGGCACCGGCGGCGGCCTGGTCAAGCTCGGCGCGGGTGTTCTGGTCCTCAGTGGCACCAACACCTACACCGGCCTCTCGACGGTTAGCAACGGCTTTCTCGTCGTGAATGGTCAGATTCCAGGCGCTGTTCGGGTGAAGCCCGGCGCGGCTCTCGCGGGCAACGGCGTGGTAGGCGGTGTGGTGACGGTCGAGGCCGGCGGCGCCCTCGGCGCCGGGACCTCGATCGGGACCCTGACCCTCGGCGCGTCTCCCGTGCTGGGCGGTTACGTCGTGGCTGAAGTGGACCGCAACGGCGGCAGCCCGCTGGCGGACCGCATCGAGGTGACCGGCAACCCGATCGCCTACGGCGGAACGCTGGCCATTACCAACACCGGCGCGCCGCTGGAGGTGAATGACACCTTCAAGCTGTTCAATGCCACCGGCTACAGCGGGTCCTTCACGCTCCTGTCGCTCACCCCCGGCCAGAACGTCACCTGGGACACCGCCAACCTCACGGTGAACGGCACCATTCGGGTGGCCAGCGCCGCGCCGACCATCCCCACCACGCCGACGAACATCACCTTCGGCGTGACGGGCAACAACCTCGACCTGTGGTGGCCGACCAACTACACCGGCTGGCGGCTCGAGGTCCAGACCAACGCCCTGTCGGTTGGCATCAGCAACAACTGGTCAACCTGGCCAAACTCGACCAACGTGAACGCCGTCTCCATCCCGCTCAATCCGAACAACCCGACGGTGTTCTTCCGCCTGGTCTATCCGTAAGGCCCTGGTCCTTTCGGACCCCAATCTCACGGCCCTCCGCGTTTCGCGCGCGGGGGGCCTTTTCGTTCCAAAACCCCACGCCGGTTTCGCCCTGGGAAAATCAACCCGCCTCTGCGGATTCTTCCGTCTGGTCCGAGGGCAGGCGGCTTGGTTAGATTGCTCCGCATGACCGCTCGAGGGTCCGCAAAACTGTTGGTGATCAGCCTGGGTCTGGCAATCGGCCGCGCCACGGCCGCTGATGCGTCGGCGGGGCCGCCCGCCGAGGGCGGCAGCTCCGGGAGTTTTCCCGTCAGCATCCGCGTTGACGCTGCCAGCCCTCGCGGCGAGCTGAAACCCATCTGGCGTTTTTTCGGCGCCGATGAGCCGAATTACGCGACCATGAAGGACGGTCGCCGGCTGCTGGCGGAGTTGGGTCAACTGCGGCCCCAGCAGGTTTATTTTCGAGCGCACAACCTCCTGTGCACGGGTGACGGCACGCCGGCGCTGAAGTGGGGCAGCACGGACATCTACACCGAGGATGCGGCCGGCCGACCGGTGTATGATTGGAAGATTGTGGATCGCATCTTCGACACCTACCTGGCCCGGGGGGTTCGTCCCTACGCGCAGGTGGGTTTCATGCCGCAGGCATTGTCAATCAAACCCGAACCCTATCAACACGCCTGGCGCCCCGGCCTGAATTACAGCCAGATCAGCACCGGTTGGGCCTATCCCCCGAAGGATTACGGGAAATGGGCGGGCCTGGTTTACCAGTGGGTCACGCACTGCGTCCAGCGTTACGGACGGCGGGAGGTCGAGCAATGGTATTGGGAGGTCTGGAATGAGGCCAACGCGGCCGTTTACTGGCACGGCACACCCGAGGAGTTTTATAAACTCCACGATTTCGCCATTGACGCCGTCCGCCGGGCGCTGCCCACCGCCCGCGTCGGCGGGCCGGACGTGGCGGGGGCGGGGGGCCGGTTCATGGAGAACTTCTTGAGGCACGTCGTGAGCGGCACCAATTACGCCACAGGCCGGATCGGCACACCCACCGATTTCCTCTCGTTTCACGCCAAGGGCGCCCCGACCTTTGTTGATGGCCACGTCCGCCTGGGCATGGCCGCCCAACTGCGGGAAATTGACCGTGGCTTTGCCAGGATCGCCGCCATTCCCGAGCTGAGGCGCAAACCCATCGTGATTGGCGAATCCGATCCGGACGGTTGCGCGGCCTGCCAGGGGCCGCACCTCGGTTACCGCAACACCACCCTGTACTCGAGTTACACCGCGGCCAGTTTTGCCCGAAAACATCTGCTGGCTGACCGCCATGGCGTCAACCTCGAGGGCGCGCTGACCTGGGCCTTCGAGTTCGAAGATCAGCCCTACTTCGCCGGCTTCCGCGTCCTGGCCAGCAACGGCATTGACCTGCCCGTTTTGAACGTCTTCCGCATGTTCAGCCGCATGTCGGGACAGCGTCTGGCCGTCGAAAGTTCCGCCGAAGTGGCGCTGGACGCGATTTTGCGCGACGGCGTGCGGGGGGCGCCCGACGTCAGCGCGCTGGCCAGTCTGGCGCCCCGGCAGTTGGCGGTGATGCTGTGGCATTATCACGATGATGACCTGCCCGGTCCCGCCGCGCAGGTGACCCTCCAGCTCGAGAAGCTGGCGGTGGCCGACGGCCCGGCGCGCCTCACGCATTTTCGCATAGACGATTTTCACAGCAATGCCTTTGCGGTATGGAAGCGTCTCGGCTCGCCCATCGCGCCGAATGAGCCGCAATACGCTCAACTGCAGGCCGCCGGCCAGCTCGCCGAGATGGGCGGCGGCGAAACCGTCCGCCTCGAACGGGGTCGGGCCACCGTTACTCTGACCCTGCCACGCCAGGCCGTCTCCTTGCTGGTATTGGAATGGGACTGAGCGAAACGAGCCGGGGGCGGGGCAGCGCCTCAGGGTGCCGTTGCGGGATTGCGACTTTCCCGGCGCCGGATTTGGGCTACGTTGGGAATTATGCTGACGCTCGAATACCTGGCGGAATTGATCGAACAACACCGGCCCGCCGCCGCGGCGCGGGTCCGGGAATTCTCGATCGGGGGCCATCCTTTTCCCTTCAACTTCAAACCGGCCATCATGGGCGTGATCAACCTCTCGGCCGACTCGTGGTATCGCGAGAGTGTGTGTCTTTCGGCCGAGCAGGCGGTCGAACGCGGCAAGGTCCTCCACGCCCAGGGCGCCGCCCTGGTGGACGTCGGCGCCGAATCCACCCTGGCCCACGCCGCCCGCGCGGATGAGGCCGTGCAAAACTCGCGCCTGCTGCCGGTGGTGCGCGGATTGCGCGCGGCCGGCGTCCTGGTTTCGGTGGAAACCTACCAGCCGGCCGTGACCCGCGCCTGCCTCGAGGCCGGCGCCAATGTGCTCAATCTCACCGGCGCCGACCGCGGCGGCGAGTTGTTCCGGATGGTCGCGGATCATGACGCCGCGGTCATCATCTGCTACGTTCAGGGCCAAAACGTGCGCGAGGTCGGCGACTTCGATTTTTCGCAGGACCCCATTGAGCCGATGCGTGATTACTTCGCGCGGCAGATCGAGAGCGCGACCCGCCATGGCGTCCAGAAAATCCTTCTGGACCCCGGCTTGGGCTTCTATTATCGCAACCTGCAGGACAGCGCCGTGCGTGTCCGCCACCAAATGACCGTCTTTCTGAACACGTTCCGTCTGCGGACGCTCGGGTTCCCCATCTGCCACGCCCTGCCGCACGCTTTCGAATTTTTCGGCCCGGAGGTGCGCTGCGCGGAGCCCTTCTTTGCCGTGCTGGCTGCGCTCGGCAAGACCGACTTGTTTCGCACCCACGAGGTGCCCCGCACCCGGGCCGTGCTGGAAACTCTGGGGGTCTTTTAAAGCTGCGTCCCGGCCGGATCCCCGTCGCGCCGCGTCTCTCCTGTCCCCCAGTTTTTGACATTCGGAAGCCCTTCCTCTAGCTTGCTCCTTCATGAGAGTGATACGCCACACCGATGCGGATTTTGCGGGGCGCCTGCGGGAATTGACCGCCGCCTCGAGCCTGTTCGATCGGGTGATCGAACAGCGCGCCCGCACAATCCTCGAAGCGGTCCGCGCCCAGGGGGACAAGGCTCTGCTCGAATTCACCGAGCGGTTCGACGGCGCGAAGCTGCGGCCCGAGCAGTTGGCCATCACCCGGGCGGAGTTGTTGGCCGCTTCGCTCAAAGCCGACCCCGACTTGCGCGCCGCCGTCGCCGAGGCGGAAAAGAACATTGCCGCCTTCGCCCGGCGGTCCCGGCGCAGGAACTGGCAGATGCGCAACTCGCACGGGGCGATGGTGGGGGAGAAGTTTGACCCGTTCCAGCGGGTGGGGGTTTATATTCCAGGCGGTACGGCTCCGTTGGTTTCCACCGCGCTGATGACCGCCTCGCTGGCGAAGGTGGCGGGGTGTCCCGAGATCGTCGTGTGCACGCCGTGTGGCAGGGACGGGACAGTCAATCCGGCGCTCTTGTTTGCCGCGCGGGCGGCGGGCGCGACCGAGATTTACCGCGTCGGCGGCGCCCAGGCGATCGCGGCGCTGGCTTACGGGACACCCACCATCCGCCGGGTGCAGAAGATTTTCGGGCCCGGCAATGCCTATGTGGTTGCCGCCAAGCGCCTGGTCGTGGGCCACGTCGCCATAGACCTGCTGCCCGGCCCCAGCGAACTGCTGGTCGTGGCCGACGACACCACCAACCCGCGCCACGCGGCGGCGGACCTGCTGGCCCAGGCTGAGCACGGGTCGGGCTACGAACGCGTTTGGCTGGTCACACCCTCCGGGAGATTACTCAAAGCTGTTGAGAAGGAAATCGGACGCCAGCTTCCGCGTTTGGCGCGGCGCAAATACATCGAGCAAGTGCTCGACAACACCTGGCTGATTCAAGTCAAGACCCTTGCGGACGCCGTCAGCCTGGCCAACCAACTGGCGCCCGAGCATTGCCAGGTGATGACCCGCTGCCCGCGGGCCGTGGCCGAGGGCATTGTCACCGCGGGGGCGCTGTTTCTGGGGCCCTGGTCGCCGACGGTTCTGGGCGACTACGTGGCCGGGCCCAGCCACACGCTGCCCACGGGCGGCGCGGGCCTGTCCTTCGCGGGGCTGTCCGTGGATCAGTTTCAACGCCGGACCAGCGTGGTGGAATACAGCCGCGCGGCCCTGAAGAAAGCGCTTCCGGCAGTGCGCAAGTTTGCCGAAGTCGAGGGTTTGGAAGCGCATGGCAAGAGCGCCGAGTGCCGGTTTTGATTTTCCACACCTCCGGTGATCACCATGCCGAAACCTCCTCCCCTGATCCGTCCCCTGGTACAAGCCCTGCACGCCTACGTCCCCGGCGAACAGCCGAAGATCAGGGGCTTGATCAAGCTCAACACCAACGAAAATCCCTACCCCCCCTCCCCCCGCGTGCTGGCGGCGGTCAAGGCGGCGGTGGATGAACGTCTCCGGCTCTATCCCAGCCCCACGGCCGAGCCGCTGCGGGAAAAACTCGCCGCCCTGCACGGCTGCCGGGTCGAGAACCTCATCATCGGGAACGGTTCGGATGAGCTGCTGGCGATGGCCGTTCGCTGCTTCGTCGAGCCCCGGCCCGCCTCCCGCCGCGGGGCGCGCGCCAGCCGGCACGTGGTCCAGTTTTTTGACCCGAGCTATTCGCTGTATCCCGTGCTGGCGGACATCCACGGCGCGGACAAGAACGCCTTTCCCCTGGAACCCGACTTTGGCATTCCTTCGGTGCGCGACTTGTCGCTGAGCCGCCAGTGGGATTTTGGCGCGGCCTTGACTTTCATCACCACGCCCAACGCGCCCAGTGGACGCGGATACCCGACCCGCCAACTCGCGACGTTGTGCCGCGCCCACAAGGGGGTGGTGGTGTTGGACGAGGCGTACGTGGATTTCGCGAACGAGAACGCGCTGGAACTGGCTCTCAAATATCCCCATGTGCTGGTGGCCCGGACGTTTTCCAAAGCCTATTCGCTCTGTTTCCAGCGTGTCGGTTATTTCGTCGGCCACCCCGCCCTCATCGCCGCTTTGCACAAAATCCGGGACAGCTACAATGTCAACGGCCTGGGGCAGATCGCCGCCGTGGCGACAGTGAGTGACTTGCCCTATTACCGCGCCAATTTCCGCAAGGTCATCGCCGCGCGCGAGCGCCTCGCCCGTGATTTGTCCAACCTCGGTTTTATCGTGGCGCCCAGCCAGTCGAATTTTATCCTGGCCCGCCCGCCCCGTCTGACGGCCGAACAGTGGCTGGGCGAACTGCGCGCGCGCAAGATTCTTGTGCGGTGGTTCGCGAACTCGAGGGTGAGCGACTCCTTGCGCATTTCGATCGGCACACCGGCCGAGTGCGAGGCGCTGGTTCGGGCCGCGCGGGCGATCTTGAACCGCACCTGAGCCCCGGCGGCCGCGCGGGCCGCCCTCTTTCTATTCGCGCGCGAGCGCTTCCAGCAATCCGCCCGCGGGCAAAGCTTCCGCTGTCAGGGCGAACAGTGCTGGTTCCCACGGCGAGAGCGTGAAGCGCAGGCGATCAATCCGGCCCAGGGACTTTTGCGCGCGCAAATCGTAAGCGTGCATCGGCCGCGCCAGCCGCGCCTCGACCTCGACCGCATGCTCGAGCGCCTCGTTGCCTCCCGCCTGCTTCAAATCCTCGCTGATGTGGTAATTAAGGTTGCGCTCGAACGCCACCAATTGCCCCCGCGAAACCTCAAACCGATGCACCCGGACCCGATGGCTGGCATCAACCTGAATCCCCGGTGGCAGGAACGAAAGCTGGTGGCCGAGCCAGTCGGCCCAGCCAGGGTCGGGCGCCGGCTTGAGCCGCTCGGCCGCGTATTGGGCAACGTCGCCCTCTCTGGTCTGCGGCCGTTTTCCCGCCCGCATCACAAACGCCTTGGTTCCCGCCTCGGCGCCTGACAACGCGGCGGCCATCTGCGCCAGGGCCGGCTTCGGTCGCAGCGTCCCGTGCTGATCAAAACACCCGGGCGTGCCGCCGCCGACCAGTGCGCGAGCCGCAGCCGGATCATCTGTGCTTCCCACGAACGAGCGAATCTCGTCCGCCTCGCTGTCGGACAACGCCAGGGAGTTGGGCAGCACGAGGATGGCCGAACGGGTTTTGCGCAGCGCGCCCGCCTCGATTTGGGCCGATGACAAAAACTGCGGCGCGTAGCCCAGGTCCTGGAAGAGCTTCAGCCAGCCGTTGCGAATGCGGGCGAGGTGGTTGTGATCCGCTTCGTAACTCGAGAAACGCCGCACCCACGTCGAACCGTCCACAGTGGATTCCAACAGCCAATCCACCTGGATACTCGGCTGGGAGTAATGAATATAGATGGGATCGCGGACGCGCTGCGCCCGCATGAAGAGCCGTGCCAGCCCGGAGGTCATTTCCGTGAGCACTGGCGCGAGGGCCAGGGCTTTGGGCGTCAAACGCAGGTCGTCGGATTTCCAGTCAATGCAGTCTTCGCTCCACCAAACGATGCAGCCCCGGTCCCCTTCCAGCAACAGATGCCACAGTCGCCGCCGGGCTGGCAGCGTCTCTTTTTCAAAAACAGTCGTCAAAATGGGTCGTCCCGGCATGAACGAGCCGAAAATTTCCCGCGCGTTTCCCAGGTCGTAGGGCTCGACCCAGTCAATCGCCTGGGAAAGACGCCACAGATCGTATCCGCCAAAGGCGTGTGGCATCTGCGTTCCCTCGATGCCTACCGGTGTCTCCGGATCAACCTCCCGGGCGGCCTGGCGCAAATCATCCAGCGTCCGCGCCAGTGAAAGGTCCATGTAGGTTCGGAAATCGGCCCAAGGGGCAAAATTCCAGCGGGTGGGCGATTCGCAGGCCGTCCGAGGATCAAACTTGACACGCTGCAAGGCCTGCCAGTCCGGTTTTCCCTTTGGCTGCGCCTCGCCGCTGGCCATCCGCGCCTTGATCTGGTCGGTGGTAAACGGTCGCACCTCGTCCCAGGTCTTGAACTGCGTCTCCCACTGCCGATTGAGCGCGGCCAGATTCGCATATTGCGTCTGGAGCCACGCCCGGAATCCGGACAGCGCCAGGGGGTGAAAATCGTAATCAAAAGGGTTGGCGGAAAGGGTGGTGGAAAGCTCGTCGCGAATGTCGTAAGCCAGCGGGGCGTGCGGCTGGTTCTTGCGCGCCACCCGCCGCATTTCGCCTCGCGACCAACTCTGCCAGGCTGGATCATCCAGGCAATACTCCCGCACCAGCGCCGCCTCGGGCCGCCCATTTCTTGACCAATCGGTGATAAACCGGTCCCAGTCCCGCACCTTCGCATTCCATTTGAGGCATAAACCCCGGTTGATGATGTTCTCGACGTAGTAAGGAAAACGTTGCTCGACGAACGGCTCGAGACTGCCCTCTCCGTAAACCATCCCCGTGTTAATGCCCATCTCCCGCAGCCGTTCAAAGAACACGGGTGTTTTTGCGGGCTCTTTCCACGCGCTGTCACCCACCCAAAGAATCGTGCGATAATCCCGCCACGGACGCAGCCCGGCATGGTCCCCCCCCTCCGCTGCGGCGGCGGCGGCCGCCGGAGGTGCCGCAAGGAGCATGTAACAACCGCAAACCAATGCCCCGCCAAACGAACCGATTCTCGACTGCGCCATATCACCCCAGCATACCGCCGGCATCCCAGCCCCGCCATGTCAAACGCAACAGCTCGGTAACCCCTCAGTCAGGGCGGCAAGAGGATGGGTAAGGACGTTCTCAGAACCAGCGGATCGGATTGCTTGCACCGGCACAGAGACCTGAACGCGCACCTTTTGGCCGTCCGCGGGCTCAATAACCGGCGCCCCTCCCAACGCCAGCGCCAACTGCCAGGCGGACGAGAAGGCTAATTCCGCGCCACCATCCATCGTGCTCCGAAGTGCGGCGGAAGCGTCGGCGACACTCTTCAAACGCAGCCTCAGCGTCTCCACGGCTTCCGGTGAGGAGAGCAAGAATGCCAGGCGGAGGCGGGAGGTTGTGTCGTTCTCCCGTTCCAACGAAATATTGATTTCCAACTGATCGGTCTGCGCAATGGCCGGCAGCGATGCGGCCAGCAGTGTTATGAGTTGGTGAATCTGCGGAGAACTGCCGTGTGCTCGCTCGGGCATTGGACCAACGATTGCGGTTGGCACCTGCCTGTTTGTTTCGCGCGCGTTCTCCCGAACAGCATCCAGAGCGCAGTGAATGACCTCGGCACAATTGAACTCCGACGCAAGGAAGTCCGGAGGTTCCACTGGTTGGTGAGAATCACCACGGGCATCCTCACTCTGCTTTATCCACCCGTCCAAAGCCCGGATGACCTCCGTCAGGACCCCGCGTTGAATCATGGAGAGTGGCGTGTCAAGGAGCGTGGTGATCAGGCTTCTCCAGCCTTCAACGACGTGGGCTTGGGCGCGCCGGCGCTCCCGGCTGATATTGGCCCCAATCCTGGCGGCTTCGAGCACGGCATGACGCAATCCTGCCAGTTCCTGTTCCGTGGCCTGGTGGGTGCGAGCCGCCTCTTGTGATTGATCAGTCAATTGCCGTATTCGGTCGGAGGCGCGCTCCTGTTCGGCGGTCAAATCCCGCACCCGCAAACACAGCGCGGTTTGGACGATTCGCAGCTCCTCGATCGTGGCTTGGAGACGCTGGAGGTCGGCTTTCTGCGCCGCGTCGGCCGCGCTCCAGGCGGCGAGTTGATCCTTTTGCAGCCGGATGCACTGTTCCAGCTCGGCTTCGCGCAGGCGCAGCCTGTGCTCTTCGGCCATCCGGCCCGCAAGCTGAGCCTTCAATTCCTCAGCGCGCTTTTCCAGAGCCCCGGCTTCCGACCGCAAGGCCGTGAAATCCGCCCGCTGCAGTTCGAGTTGCCTTTGTGCTTCGAGCAGGCTGCTCCGCGCGGCGCCAAGGGACTGCTGGTTGTTTGACAGCTCAGCCTCCAACTCGGTTCGGCGGCGGTCGAGCTCGCCGATCCGCCCCTCGGCGGTTTCGCGGCGTTGCGCTTCACCGGCCAGCATTTCGGTCAGTTGCTTGAGCCGCTGCTCGAGCTCCACTTTCGCCGACTCCAACTGCCCGACGCTGACTTCGAGCCTGGTTTGCTCGGCCCGGGACTTCTCCTGCAGGGCTCGCAACCGATCCTCGGTGGCTTGCACCTGCTCGCGCCAATGCGTTTGCGCCTGGTCCAGATGGTCTTGCAATTGAACCAATTGCGCTTCCAGTTCGCCACAGCGTCGGCCCAGGTCACGCGCTTGCTGCTCGGCCCCCTCCCTATGCCTGGTCTCCTCGGCCAGCAGTTCGCTGAGCCGTTGGACTTCTGTCTCGGCGGCAGCTTGCGCCTTCAGCAGTTCCTGTATGCGGCCTTGGAGCCGGTGTTGTTCGGAGGCGGAAACCTCCTCCAGCCTCCGCCGCTCCTTGAGTGCTCCTTCCAACTCCTGCCGCACCTGCGCCAGCCGCTCTTCCATCTGGCTCCGTTGCCGGCCCAGCTCCGTCACCTATTGCTCCGCCCGCTCCCGGCGGTGGGCTTCCTCCGCCAGCGCATGGGTCAGCTCCTCCACCCGCCGCTCGATCTCCAGCTTGGCCGCCTCCAATTGCTCCACCCGTGCCTGCAACCGGCTCTGCTCCTTGGAGGAACTCTCCAGCAGCGCTTGCCGCTCTTTTTGTGCCTCCTCCAACTGCTGCTGGAGTTTCGCTCGCGCCGCCTGTTGCTCTGCCAACGCCCCTTCCAGCCCCGCCCGCTGCCGTCCCGTCTCCGCAGCGTGTTGCTCCGCGCTTTGCCGGCGCTGCGTCTCCCCTGCCAGAGTCTCGGTCAGTTGCTGTAATTGCTTTTCAACCTCGGCTCGGGCCGATTGCAGTTCTGCGATGCGAGCCTCCGACCACGCTTGCTTCGCCCCGGAACTCTGCTGTTGAGCCGCACACTGCTGCCGCGCCTCCTCCAATTCCTGCCGTACCTGCGCTAATTGTGCCTGCAACTGGCTCCCCTGCTGCTCCAGCGCCGTCACCTGCTGCTCCGCCCCCTCCCGGCGGTGGGTTTCCTCCGCCAGCGCCGTCGTCAGCTCCTCCACCCGCCGCTCGATCGCCAGCCGGGCCGCCTCCAATTGCTGCACCCGCGCCTGTAATCGGCTCTGCTCACCGGAGGAACTCTCCAGCAACGATTGCCGCTCTTTTTGCGCCTCCTCCAACTGCTGCTGCAATTTCGATCGCGCCGCCTGCTGCTCTGCCAACGCCTTTGTCAGTTCCCGGAGCCGCTGTTCCAATCCAGCCTGGGTCGCCTGCAATTCCTCCACCCGGCCCAACAGCCGGGCCTGCTCGGCACTCGAACACTGCTCC
>CAZVYG010000006.1:29175-67787 GCA_964631605.1 uncultured Verrucomicrobiota bacterium | reverse complement strand
CAATTCCTCCACCCGGCCCAACAGCCGGGCCTGCTCGGCACTCGAACACTGCTCCTGACCCTGTAATTGTTGCCGCGCCTCCTCCAGTTGCCGCTGCACCTCTGCCAATCGCCCCTCCAACTGGCTCCGCTGCTCCTTCAGTTCGGACGCCTCTTGGCCGGTCTGCTCGCACCGTCTGGTTTCCTCGGCCAGCGCGGCGGCCAGCTCCTGCGCCCGCCTCCCCACCTCCGCTTGCGACTGCTTCAATTCCCCAATCCGGTCCTGAAGCGCCCTTTGCTCCGTTGCGGATTTCTCCGCCTCCGCCTGCTGTTGCTGGCGCGCCACCTCCAGTCGCCGCTCCAACTCCGCCCGCGCCTGCTGGTACTCCGCCAATTGCGCTTCGAACTGGCTCCGTTGCCGGCCCAGCGCCGTCACCTGCTGCTCCGCCCCCTCCCGGCGGTGGGTTTCCTCCGCCAGCGCCGTCGTCAGCTCCTCCACCCGCCGCTCGATCGCCAGCCGGGCCGCCTCCAATTGCTCCACCCGCGCCTGCAGCCGACTCTGCTCACCGGAGGAACTCTCCAGCAACGATTGCCGCTCTTTTTGCACTTCCCCCAACTGCTGCTGCAATTTCGCTCGCGCCGCCTGCTGCTCCGCCAACGCCCCTTCCAGCTCCGCCCGCTGCCGGGTCTCCCCCGCCAGCGTCTGAGTCAACTGCTGTATTTGCTTTTCCGCTTCGGCCTTGGCCGCCTGCAGCTCCGCAATTCGCGCCACCAGCTTGCTCTGCTCCGCCCCGGCGCTTTCACCTTGGACCTGCAGTTGCTGGCGGACTTGCTCCAGCTCCTGCCGCACCTGCCCTAACTGCGCCTGCAACTGGCTCCGCTGCTCCTCCAGGTCCGTCACCTGCTGCTCCGCCCCCTCCCGCCGCTTGATCTCCGTCGCCAGGGTCTGGGTCAACCGCTGCACCCCCAGCACCACCACCATCGGCGGCTCCCCGGACGCCGGCGCCGGTTGCTTCCGCGCCTGCTCCAGCTCCCGCCGCAGCCGCGCCTGCACTTGTTGACTCTCCGCCAGTTGGGCTTCCAATTCGCTTCGCCGCTTGTCCCCCTCCGCCCTCGCCAGTTCCTGCCGCAACGCTTGCTCCGATTCCTGCCGCCGCGCCAGCTCCCGTTCCAATTCCTGCCGCCGCTTGATGGCATCCACCGCCATCCGTTCCACCGCCTGCCGCCGCTTGGTCTCAAAAGCCAGCGCCTCCGTCAGCGACTTGATCCGCTCGTCCACCGATCCCTGCGCCGCCTGCAACTCACTGGCCCGAGCCTCCAGTTGCGATTGCCCAGACTGGTATTTGGTTTTCAACGCCTGCAGTTTTTCCTGCAGCTCCTCCAGCTCACCGCGCAACCGCGATAGTATTCTCCGGTTCTCCGCCAGTTCAGCCTCCAACTCACCGCGCCGTTTGCCCACCTCCTCCGGTTGGTCCTCGGCGTTTTCCCGCCGCTGGGACTCCTGCTCCAGGAGGGCCACCAACGCTACAACCTTCTGCTCCACCTCCGCTTGGGCCGCCTCCAACTCTTTGACCCGCGCCTGAATCCGGGCCTCTTCGGCCAGGTATTTCTGCTTCTCCTGCTCCAACTGCCTCTGGACTTCCTCCAATTGCTGCCGCAGCCGCACCTGCTGTTCCTGGCTTTTCGCCAGCTCCAATAGCCTGGCCAGTTCCTGGTGGGCCTTCTCCAGTGCCTCCCGCTGCTGCGTTTCGGTCCGCAGTTGCTCTTGAGTTTGGGCCAACTGCTCTCCCCATTGCTCCAGTTGGCGTTCCAGTTCCGCTCGGCGCTGGTCCAACTGGCCCGCTCGAACCTCGGCCTCCTGCCGCTGTTTGGCCTCTTCCGCCAGCCTCTCACTCAGACTTTGAACCTGCTGTTCGGTCTCCGCCCGGGCCCGCTCCAATTCCTCGATTCGGCTCTGGAGTTTGCTTTGCTCGGCGGCGGAGTTATTCGTCTGCGCCTGGAGTTGTTTTTGCGCCTCCTCGAGCTCCTGCTGCAACCTCGCGCGTGCCTCCAGGGTCGCGGTCAATTCGGCCTGCAACTCCTTCTGGCGGGTCTCCAGTTCCTCCGCCCGCTGCTCGGCGGCCTCCCGCCGCCGGCTTTCCGCCGCGAGCGCTTCGACCAGCGACTTTATCTTTTCCTCCAACGTCGTCTGCTGGGTCTGGAGCTCGCCGATTCGGGCCAGCAGGGTGGAGTGCTCGGCGCGCGCGTGGTCCTCCTGCGCCCGTTGCTGCTGGAGCTGTTCCTCCAACTGCTCCTGCAACCGGCCGAGTTGGGCTTGCAGTTCGTTCCGGCGCTGACTCAGTTCCCCTGCCTGCTGCTCGGCGCCTTCGCGGCGCTTGGTTTCCTCAGTCAGGGTCTCGGTCAGGCGCCGGAGCTCCTGTGCTGCTTGCACCTGCGCCGCTTTCAACTCGTCGGCTCGCGCCGCGAGCCCGGCCTGCTGCGCTCGTGCAGCCTCCTCCCTTTTTTCCAGTTCCTGCCGCAAGCGGGCCAGCTCCGCCTCGACTTCGCTCCGCTGTTGCCCAAACTGCGCAGCCTGCTGCTCCGCGCTTTCGCGGCGTCTGGTTTCCTCACCCAGCGATTCCGCCAAGCGCTGGAGCTGCTTTTCCACCTCCGCTTTGGCCGCTTCCAGCGCTTCCGCCTGCTTTTCCAACCGAAACCGTTCCGCACCTGAATTCCGTTCGAGGTGAAGGCGCAGTTCCTCCCGGGCTTCCTCGAGTTCCTGCTGCAATTTCGACTGGGTCCGCTTGTTTTCCGCCAGTTCTGCCTCCAACTCGCCCCGGCGCTTCGCGTTTTCCGAAGCCTCTTTCTCGCGCTGCAGGGCTCGCTCGATCTGGTCGTTCTCGGCCAGGGCCGCC
This sequence comes from uncultured Verrucomicrobiota bacterium, assembly GCA_964631605.1. GTDB lineage: Bacteria > Verrucomicrobiota > Verrucomicrobiia > Limisphaerales > UBA8199 > JARKQH01. Next base: position 64,915 of record CAZVYG010000006.1, on the reverse strand, counting down.
TCCAACTCGACCCGGCACTTGGCGTGCTCCGCCGCCCGCAATCGGACTGCCTCGCGCCTTGCGTTCTCCGCCGCCAGTGCTTCCTGCAAACGGGCCGCCTGTTGGTCCACTTCGGCCCGTGCGGTCTGCAGGTCCTGTTCTCTTGCCTCCAGGGTGGATCGCTCCCGGCCGGCGCTCTCCTCGTCAGCAGCTTTTTGCTTTTGCAACTCCTCCAATTCACGAAGCAGCCCGGCGTGCGTTTCGTGGTGCCGGGCCAGTTCCGCCTCGAGGTGTCGCTGGCGCTCGGCCAGCTCCCCGGTCTGCTGCTCAGCTTCCGCGCGCCGCGCCGTTTCAACCTCCAATTGCTCCGAAAACCATTTCGTTTTTTCCTCCATCGCCGGGAGAGTCGCCTCCAATTCGGCCATCCTTCGTTCGAGCCCGGCGCGTTCGCTTCCCCGTTCCTCCGCCAAGGCGTCGAGCCGCCGCCGCGCCTCCTCCAACTGCCGTTGAGTCCGCGCCAGCTCTTTGGTCGCTTTCGCGGCTTTCCCCCGCAGCTCCGCCTCCCGCCGCGCTGTTTCCTCCACCTGGCGTTGGAGAATTTCCCGACGGCCCGCCACCGCTGCCAACTCCTCTCGGAGCGCTTGAATGTCTCTTTCCGAGGCCGCCTGACTGACTTGAAACTCCTTCGTCTTCGCCGCCAGCTCGTTTTGGCGCTCCCATGCCCTGGCTTGGAGTTCCGCCAGCTCGCGTCGCGCGGCTTCCAACTCCGCCTCCAATCGCTGGCGCGCCTTTTGGTTTTCCTCCAGCTCGGCCTTCAGTCTCAACAATTCGGCCGGATCCTCCGCCGCCCGCAACTCGAGTTCAAACGCCGCCTGGGCACCCTGGATCTCGCCTAATGCCGCCTCCAACTCGCTGCGGCGCTGCGCGTTTTCCCGCAACTGTTGCTCGACCGCTTCATGTCGCTTCATCTCCTCCGCGAGGGCCTCTCTCAGCCGAAGGAGTTTGTCGGCGACAAAGTCCTGCACTTCCATCAACGCCCGCCGGCGTCCGACCAACTTCGAGGGGCCGGATTTGGGGCTCGATTCCGCCTCCTGCGCCTGCACCTGCTCCAACAGTTGTTGAAAACTTTCCTGCGACCGCTGGTTATCCTCGATGGCAGCCTCCAGCTCGCTCCGCCGTTTCGCGTTCTCCGCGGCCAATTGCTGGACGGATTCCCGCCGCCGCGTTTCCTCCGCCAACGCTTCCCGCAGGCTCTTAAGCTTTTCACTCACCGTTTCCTGCAGCGTATGCGCCGAACTGGCGTGGCCCTCGAGGCCGGCGGTTTCCTCGGCTGTGCCGGACGACGTCGCAGGGGCGGGAGCGCTTTCCGTGGCTGGCGCCGACACGGGGGGGATTGGGGAGGGCTTTCGCCTGCCCCCGGCTGCCGAGGCCTCCGCACCGCGGGCTTGGGCATGCTCAACAGGAACACCGTCGCTTTGACGATCAGTTCCAGAGGCGAGATCGGCTTCGAGATCAGGTCGTTTCCCCCGCTCAGCATACTCTGCGCCCGGCTCTCAAAATCACTGCTAAGCGTGACAAATATCACGGGCGTGTTCTGGTGTCGCGGAATACGACGCAGCCGCTCGCATACCTCCAGCCCGTTCATGCCAGGCATGTTGATGTCGAGCAGAATCAGGTCAAAGTCGTTTTCGCTCAACAGCATCAGGGCCTCACCCCCGTCCGTGGCCCGGGCGGTGTCGTAGTTGGCGCGCTTGAGCGCCACTTCATTAGCCATGTTGCACACCATGTCATCATCCACCAGCAGGACCCTCGCGGTGTACGGCAATTCGCCTGCGCCCGTGTTCCCGCTCCCCAGCAACCGTTCCAGGCACTCCACCGCCTTGACCAGCGTCTTCATGGAAGAGGGAGGCAGGGCGGCATTCGACCGCGACACATGCTCAAACAGCATGGCCTCCAGCGCGCCAGTCAACTGGGCGATTTTCCAGCAGTCCCCCAGACCGGCACGGGCGGTGAGCGCATGAAGATTCTGATACAGCTTGCCCAGGTACTCATTGCCCGCCTCGGTCCCGGCCTCCTTCACATAACGGACACAGTTTTCCCGGATTTCTCCCATCGCACAGCGCCCCGCCTCCTTCAGGTCTCTGTCCGAGTGCTCCGTTGTGCCATCCTCCTGAACCGGGACCTCCACGGTTTCGTCAGCCGCTGCGATGCCCACCAGTTGGCGGGAAGCGGAAATCAGCTCGTATGAGGTACATAGCGACAGGGGCACTGCTTTGTTGCCGCCGACTCTCAGTGCTCTCTGCGTCAGCTCGGGAAGATAGGCATTCGAAAGCACCAGCACGGGGGTGCTTTTGTGGCGGGTATCCGCGCGGATTGCTTCGAGTGCTTGAAATCCCCTACGCCCCGGCAGCATCAGGTCAATAATGATCAAATCTGCCTGCAGGTCCGGAAGCGCCTCGAACGCCTCCTCCGCGGCCCCCGCCGACGTCGTCCTGAAACCAGCCTGCCGCAACCGATTACTGTACAAATTCGCGGTTGACGGGTCGTCGTCCACCAGAACGACGGTCTTGGTGTTCCCTGCTAAATCGGCAGATATCATACTCTAACCCAATGGCTTCCATATCCAGCGAAACATCCCGAAGCTCACCGGGCGCCTGGAACGCGCCGGTGGTCCATTCTAGTTGCAGCATGCCGCCTGCCAAATAAGGAAAGGTAAATCCTTGGTCCCTTTCCCAAGGAAGGCTCGTCAGGACCGGCGCCAGTCTGAAATGCCCGGTTACTTTTCTGCCTCCAAACCGCTGATAAAGGCCGGTGGGTTTGCGGAGCTCTGGCCCCTGGTGACGGCCTGCTGCCCCAGCAACCGCGCCTCCCCTCCCGCGCCCGCCGCCGACTGAGCCGCTCGACCCCGCCCCAAGTCAGCTCCCGGACTCAAGCCCGGGCCGAATTCGAGGCCTGGCCCGCGTTCTCCGCGCGCCGGGCCAGAAGCCACAACAAATCCGAAAGCCGATTGAGGTAAACAATGATCTCGGCGTTTTGAAGTTGGCCGCTCTCGTGCAGCGCGCACACCCCACGCTCCGCCCGCCGGCAAATGGTGCGGGCCAGGTCCAGCGCCGCCGCCCCCGCATTGGCCCCGGGCATCGCCCAGTCGCGAAACTGCCCCTGCGCGGCCTCCAGCTCTTGAACCGCCGTTTCCAGCGCCGCCGTCGTTGATGGGGTGACTCGAGGGAAACCATCCCGCACATACCGCTGCAAGTCCTCCGGCGCGGTCGCCAGCTCCCCCATGAGTTTCACCAGGTCCCGCTGGATGGCCTCGAGCTGTCGCCGCACGAAGGGATCGTCAGCCAGCGCCCGGCCCAACCCCAGCGCGGCGTTTAGTTCATCCACCGTGCCATAGGCTTCCACTCGCGGATGGCTCTTGGACACCCGCCGGTTGTACATCAAGGCGGTGGTTCCGCAGTCGCCGGTCTTGGTTACAATGCTCACCGGGCGAACCTAGATCAACCGGCGCTCCTGTCAAAATCATCTTTTGCGCGGCGGTCTTGGGCGCCGGCGGGCTTGTCTTCGGACCCTTGGGCGCCTATCCCCCAACGGATTTTCGGTAAGACTGGACACCGGTGACGATTGCCTTTGCGATCGTCCGCCGATGCGCCGCGCTCAGAATTTTCCGGCCTTCGACCGGGTGAGACATGAAGCCGGCCTCGATCAACACCGCCGGCATGCCGGCCTCCCGCAGCACCGCGAATCGCGCCCGGCGAACCCCGCGGTCTTCCGTTTGCAGACCCTGCACCAGGGCTTTTTGAATCTGGTAGGCCAGGAGGGTGTTCTTTGCGTCCGTCGTATTGCCCGCGGTCGCCTGGGTATCTCCTCCGTTTCCCCGGGCGTTGGTCGAACTGGCTCCCGCCGGCGTCAGACAATAAACTTCCACCCCCTGAACCGAACTTGCCGCGCCATCCGTTGCGTTAAAGTGCAGGCTCAGGAATAAATCGGCCTTTCGGCTGTTGGCCAGCTTGGTCCGGGCCGAAAGGTCCACCGCGACGTCGCGCGTTCGCGTCAGCGTCACTCGGAATCCTGCCTGCGACAGTTGTTGCCGCAACTCTTCCGCCAGCAGGAGCGTGTAGTGCTTTTCCTGGCGGGAACCGGACTGGTGCCCCGGGTCGGCGCCGCCATGGCCGGGGTCGAGGCAGATGGTGCGGATTTTCGAGCCCGCCGCCTGTCGTGGCGGAGACAGCAGTGGCTCCAAAGTCGTCTTCGCATCCAGTTGCGATAAATACATACGTCCCTGGTATTGAATTGCCGGCAACAACATCCAAACGCGCACCGAGTTCACCTCGATCTCCCGTGAGTTGACGTTCAACAGGATCCGGACCCCGGGCCGGCTCAGTTGGAGTGCCTTGTCCGGCTTGATCCAACTCACCGTCAATCCCTTTTCGCGAGCCCAATCGGCCAGCCGGACATGCGGCTTGCCCGCAATGGTGACCGGCGTTGCCGCCTGCGCCGGCGCTTGCAGCAGCCAAACACCGGCCCCCAAGACCAGCGCCACGCCAAACCGGGAGGTCTGCCGCCGCCACAGGGCAAATCTGGCGTCCCTGGGCGTGGCCGCGCCGCAGGGCTGCATGGCTGGTGTTCGCGCCGTTGGCCACGGACCCGGCTTCTCCGGCCGCGCGACCGCGCCGCGACCGGCCGCGGTCCCTCCCCGCGCCGCGGCCGATGGGCATTTGAAAACCGAATTCATTCAGATTTTGAAGTTTAGGATTGCAGGCCTTATCGCGCGATGGAATAATTTTGAGTATTGCCGCTGTTGATGAACCTGAGTACCGCGAAACAAAATCTCTAGCTACTGGTATGGATAAGACTGCCGAACTCAAACTGGACGGGAAAACCTATAATCTTCCGGTTGTCGTGGGCACCGAGCAGGAGCGGGCGATTGACATTTCCAATCTCCGCAACGAATCGGGCTATATCACGCTGGACGACGGTTATGCCAACACGGGGTCCTGTCAGAGCAGCATCACTTTTATTGACGGCGAAAAAGGCATCCTGCGTTACCGCGGCATTCCCATCGAGGAACTCGCCGAGAAATCCACCTTCATCGAAGTGGCCCACCTCATCATTTTCGGGCATTTGCCCACCAGCGCCGAGTTGCGCCGATTCTCGGACCTCCTGACCGAAAACGAGCTGCTCAATGAGGCGATGAAGCACCATTTCGAGGGCTTCCCCACGCACGCGCATCCCATGGCGATTCTCTCGTCCATGATCAATGCCGCCAGTTGCTTTTACCCGGAGCTGTTCGGGCCGGACAGTCGAAACACCTTCGTGGTGCAGGCGGCCCGCCTCCTGTCCAAGGTCCGGACGATTGCCGCGTATGCCTACCGGATGTCGCGCGGCCTGCCCATCATCTATCCCAAACCGGACCTAAAATACACCGCGAACTTCCTCCACATGATGTTTTCGCTGCCGTACCAGGAGTACGATCTCAAGCCCGAGGCTGTCAAAGCCCTGGACCTGATCTTCCTGCTGCACGCCGATCACGAGCAAAACTGCTCCACCGCCACCGTCCGCATGGTGGCCTCGAGCCGCGCCAACCTCTTTGCCAGCGCCGCCGCCGGCGTCTGCGCCCTCTGGGGCCCCCTGCATGGCGGCGCCAACCAGGCCGTCCTGGAAATGCTCGAAGCCATTCACCGCGAAGGCGACGATGGCTCGAAGTTCATCGCCGCCGCCAAGGACAAGAACAGCGGCAAGCGCCTCATGGGGTTCGGTCACCGCGTGTATAAAAACTACGACCCGCGCGCCAAAATCATCAAACGCGTTTGCGACCAGTTGCTCGAGAAACTCCACATTACCGACCCGTTGCTTGACATTGCCAAGCACCTGGAGGAAGTCGCGCTCAAAGACTCCTATTTTGTCGAGCGCAAACTCTATCCCAACGTGGATTTCTACAGCGGCATCATCATGCGCGCCATCGGCATTCCGGTCGAAATGTTCACCGTCATCTTTGCCATCGGGCGCATGCCCGGCTGGATTGCCAATTACAAGGAAGTCATGGAGCACCCCCAAACCCGGATTTACCGTCCCCGCCAGATTTACACGGGTCCCACGCTCAATCATTACACGCCGATCAAAGAACGAAAGTAAGCCCCCTCCCGCCGGTGGCTTTCACTCCCCACCGCGCCTTCGGCGCGCCCGCGGTTGCACCGGGGCCGGGGACCCATGTTGCCGGCTCCGCGCATGAACCTCCACGAATACCAGGCTAAAGAATTGCTGGCCGCCCGCGGTGTCAACGTCCCTCCCGGCGGCGTCTGCGACACCCCCGAAGCCGCCCGCGCCATCGCCGAAAACCTGCTGGCCCAGGGGGCAAGGCTCGTCGCCGTCAAATCCCAAATCCACGCCGGCGGCCGCGGTAAAGGCACGTTCACGACGGGCTACCAGGGCGGGGTAAAGCTCTTCAAGAATGCCGATGAGGTGCAGACGGCCGCCGCCGCCATGCTGGGCAATGTGTTGGTCACCAAACAAACCGGCCCCGAAGGCCGCCGCGTCCGCAAACTCATCATCGCCGCCGCCCCCAATATCCAAAAGGAGCTGTACCTGGCCGTCCTGCTCGACCGCTCGCTCGCCCGGCCGGTATTGATGGCCAGCACCGAGGGCGGCATGGACATCGAAGAGGTGGCCGCCCGGGCGCCGGAAAAGATCGTCAAGGAGTCGGTGGACCCGGCTCTCGGGCTCATGCCCTACCAGGCACGGAAAGTGGCGGTGGCGCTGGGTTTGCGCGGGGAACTCATCAGCTTGGGCGCCAGGCTGCTTCAGGGCGTGTATCGTACGTGGTGGGAATGCGACGCCTCGCTGGTTGAAATCAACCCCCTCTGCATCATCCTCACTCCCGAGGGCAAACTCGCGCTACAGGCCGTGGACGCCAAGATCTCGCTCGACGACAACGCCTTGTTCCGCCACCCGGACCTTCAGGCCATGCGCGACCTGGGCGAGGAGGCCCCGCTCGAGATCGAAGCCAGCAAGTTCAACCTCAATTACATCAAGTTGGACGGCAATATCGCCTGCCTGGTCAACGGCGCCGGGCTAGCCATGGCGACAATGGACATCATTCAACATCACGGTGGCCAGCCCGCCAACTTCCTGGATGTCGGCGGCGGCGCCAGCCGGGAACAGGTCACCGCCGCATTCAAAATCATTCTCCAGGACCCGAATGTGAAGGCGATTCTGGTGAATATTTTTGGCGGCATCATGGATTGCAACGTCATCGCCACCGGCATTGTTGCCGCTGTTAAGGAAACGGGCTTGCAACTGCCCTTGGTGGTGCGACTCGAGGGCAATAACGTTCAGGCCGGCAACCAAACTCTCGCCCAATCCGGGCTCCCGCTGTTGCGGGGCGACTCGATGGCCGATGCGGCGCAAAAAGTCGTTCGGGCCGCCACCGGGCGGTAAACCAACTCTCAACCCCACTTGGGATTCCCCCATGTCCATCCTCGTTGATAGCAACACCCGCGTTCTGGTTCAGGGCATTACGGGCGAGTTTGGCGGACGCCATGCCCGCCTCAGCCTGGCTTACGGCACGCCAATCGTCGCCGGCGTCACCCCCGGCAAAGGCGGCCAGGTATTCGAAGGCAAAGTCCCCATCTTCGACACCGTCGCGGAAGCCATGCGGGAGACCGGCGCCACTGCCTCGGCCGTGTTTGTCCCGCCCGCCTTCGCTGCGGATGCCATCCTCGAGGGAGTGGACGCAGGGCTTGACCTGGTGGTTTGCATCACCGAAGGCATTCCGGTCAATGACATGGTTAAAGTCAAAGCCGCCATGGCGGGGCGTAAGACGCGTTTGATCGGGCCCAACTGCCCCGGCATCGTTACTCCCGGCGAGGGACCCGATTCTCACGGCGGCTGCCGCATCGGCATCGCCCCCGGTTACATCCATCGCAAAGGTCACATCGGGGTGGTCTCCCGCAGCGGCACCCTGACTTACGAAGCCGTCTGGCAGCTTACCTGTCGGGGCGTGGGTCAGTCCACCTGCGTCGGCATCGGCGGAGACCCCGTCAACGGCAGCTCCCACCTCGAGATTGTTCAACTCTTCAACGACGACCCTGACACGCATGGGATCATCATGATTGGCGAAATCGGCGGCGCTGCCGAGGAGGAGGCCGCCGCCTGGATCCGCCAACACGGCAAGAAGCCTGTCGCCGGTTTCATTGCGGGCGCGACCGCGCCGCCCGGCCGCCGGATGGGTCATGCCGGGGCGATCGTCAGCGGCGGCAAGGGCACGGCGGCAGCCAAGATCGAGGCCTTTAAAGCCGCGGGCATCGCCGTGGCGCCAACGCCCTCCGAAATGGCTGACACGCTGCTGCGGATCATGTAGGGTGGCCTCCGCGGCGGGCGGGCCTTTGGCCGGCTCCGCCCCTGTTCGAAGCGGCTCTTTCGCATGGCCCTCATTGATCTCATTCTAAACCTCTGCGCTCTGCTTCTCTGGCTGAGCTGGCGCTCCCACCGGTTCGATCCCCTGCACCGGGCCGCCCCGGCCACCCTGGCCGGGACGCTGAAGCGCGCCCAGCCCAGCCGCCGGCACGGCTGGCAGATGCCGCTGGCCCTATTGCTGCTTTTGATCGGGCGCGCCGCCATTTATTGGGGCATCGGCGCGCCGGCCGGCTGGAATGGGAAACTGGACCTGGGTTTGGTGGTCCTCACCTTCCGCAGCGATGTTCCCGCCACGGCCGCCCTATTCTCGCTGCTGAGTTTCCTGCAGGTTCTGGTGGTGGTTTACTTCTGGCTTGCGGTGCTTGCAACGCTGAACGAACCCGCCGGCGATACCGAACCGATCAGCAAGCTGATCCGGCTGCATTTGGGAGTGCTCATGCGCTGGCCCTGGTGGCTGCGGCTGGGTCTGCTGTTGATGCTGACCGCGGGACTCTGGCTGGCGCTGCATCCTCTCCTGGCCCATCTGGATGTGACCACGCAGACCCGCTCTTTCAGCCATCTGCTCGGGCAGGGGCTGCTGATTGCGGCGGGCCTGGTGGTGAGCCTTAAACTGGTGCTGCCGCTGTTCCTGTTCCTCCATCTGATTGTCACTTACGTTTACCTCGGCCGAAGCCCGCTGTGGGAGTTCATCTCGCTGACCGCCCGCCGCCTGCTGGCGCCCTTGCGATGGCTCCCGCTCCGGGCGGGCAAATTTGATTTCGCGCCCCTGGCAGGCGTGTTCCTGATTTACGTCCTGCTCCACTGGCTGCCCGCCCTGTTGCTCCGGCAACTGGACGCCCGCCAGCTGACGCTCTGGCCGCAGTGACTCGGCGCTAAGCCGCCGCCGCGTTGCTTGAAACCGCCCCCGGCAAAGTGACCACCACGCTGGTCAACCCTCCGCGCTCGCTTTGAATGAACAAGCCGCCCCCGTGCACCTCCGCCAGCCGCTTGGCGATGACCAGCCCCAGCCCCAGCCCCTGCTGCTCGTGCATCTTCCGGTCAAATTGCATGTAGGCCCCGATCCGGCGAATGTGTTCGGTCGAAAACCCGCGCCCAAAATCCTCGACGCAGAGGGACACCCCCCCGCTGGCCGTTTCAGCCAGGGCCACGCGCACCTTCGAGTTGCGCTCCGAAAACTTGAACGCGTTTTGCACCAGTTCGTCCACCATCCGCGCCAGGTAATCCGCCGATATTGGAACGGGGCGCTCAACCAGGTCCAGTTCGAGGTCGGCCTCGCGCCCGGCTGCGCGCGCCTGCTCGCGCGCCCGTTCCGCGATCAGCGCCGCCGGCTGCTCGGTTTGTTTCTGGCGGAGGGCGTTGACCTTGCCCGCATCGGCGGCCAGCAGCTCGATCTGGGCGTAAATGAGAAAGTTTTCCACCAGCCGCTGCAGCCGGTTGGCCGACTGCCGAATGACCTGGCCCATCTCCGCCACCTCGGCCGGGCTTAGGTTCGCGGCATCGGTCGCCAGCAGTTCGCCGTAAGAAAGAATCCCGTTGAGGGGCGTGCGCAATTCGTGCGGCAGCATCATGCTGATGTTGTCCCGCAAGTCCGCCAGCTTGCGCTCCGCTTCCTCGCGCAGCGTCTGCACCTTGCGCAAGCGCGCCTCGACCGCGGCGTGAAGCTCCTCCAGGGTGAAGGGCTTGGGCAGGTAATCGTCCGCCCCCAGCTCCATGCCGTGCCGCATGCCGGCGTTGTCCGCCAGGCCGGTCATTAGAATGAACGGGATGGAGGCGGTGGCCGGCTCGTTGCGCAGCTCGGACAGTGTCAGGTAGCCGTCCACCTTGTCCATGTTCACGTCGCAAAGAATGAGGTCCGGCAGCCCCTTGCGCGCCAGTTCAATGCCCGCCACCCCGTTCTCCGCCTCGATGACTTCATAGCCTTTCTGCGCCAGCGCCATGCGGACCATCTCGCGCAGCCACTCTTCATCATCAATAACGAGAATCTTCTTCACAACTTTTGCTGCCGCTTAAATCTTACGACTCGCAACCCGCTCGCGCAAGCTCCCTGCCCAGCAACGGGACATCCGCCCCGGGACTGTCCATAAACAGAACCCGCCGCTGCCGCCGCGCGGGCCTTCCGCCGGCCTGCCGCGCAGCCCTGCGAACCCTGGCCGCACATTCATTTAGGGTTGCATGATCGCCCCGGGCAACGCGCCAGCCCCAGCCACTTTTTTGGCTGCAGACCCGCGGTTCAGGACCGCTCCGCCCGGTGCAACCTCCCAAAGCAGATTGGTTGCCACTCTCACAGCCACGCCGTCTGCAGCGTCGCAATAAAGTTCATCAACCCATGCAAGATCATGGTCGTATAGACCGAGCCGGTCCTCAGCCGCGCCCATCCCAACAGCAGCCCCGCCGCGAAAATCGTCGCCACCCCGTAAAAATCGTACTGCAGATGGATCGCCGACCACACCGCCGACGTCAGCACAATCGCGCCTGCAGCTCCCGCCGGGGATTGGCGCAAACCCTCGAACAGGAAGCCGCGAAACAGGATTTCCTCCGCGACCGGCGCGGCCACCACCAGGCCAAACCAGAACAGCGGCAGCACCCCCGCGCTGGCATAGGCATCCTGCATGAATTCGGGAACAATCGGCCGTCCCAGACTCGTCGTCAGCAAATCCGACAACACCACCATGAGCAACAAAGCCACCCCCCACCAGGCCACTTGGCCAAACGGCACCCGCTTAAACCCGAGGTATCGCCCCGGGTCGGTCGGGGCCGGAATCCTGGCAAAGAGCCAGCAAAACAACACCACGACCGGCGCGGAAACCGTGGTTGCCAGCGCCAGCAAAAGGCCGTTGCTCTCCAGATTCTCCCACGCCGTCTCCCTGCCCAAGGCGGTGCTCACCGCCATGAAAACCACGGCAACCCCAGCCTGGACGCCCACAAAAGCCCCGCCCGCAACCGTGCCCAATCCCACCGTCGCCCAGAACCCCAGCGGTTTCCCAGACGATCCCCCCCCGGCCGTGACCCCGGCTTGCGCGGGAATCATCGGTGGTGCCGCGACGGAAGGCGGGAGCGGCGGTGGATTCCCGCCCCCTGTCAAATCAGCCACCGTTACCTCGGCGATCGTCGGGCGCACCAGGTCGGCTCCCTGCAAACGCTCGGCGGCAAAAGTCTGTGCCACTGCCACACAACGCATCCCCGCGGCTTTGGCGGCGCGAATCCCGTTGACCGCATCTTCGACCACCGCGCAGTTTGCCGCCGGAATCCCCAGACGGGCCGCCGCCGCCAGAAAAATGTCGGGCGCGGGCTTCTTGGCCGCCACGTCTTCGCCGCTCACCACCGCGTCCCATGTTTCCCACGGCAGTCCGATCTGCCGCAGGTTCGCCTCGACTTTGACGCGGTCGGCGCTGGATGCCACGGCGACGCGCAAACCCGCCCGCCGGCACGCCTCCACCAGTTCCACCGCTCCGGGGAATCGCTCCAGCCGCGTCGGCACCATCTCCAAATAAATCTCATAGGTGCGGCGTTTGGCCTCGGCCAAATCAATTGCAAACGAGTATTTCTCCGCCACACCCCCAAGATAGCGATCCTCCCCCGTCCCCACGAACGGGGCGAAATCCTCCGGTTGCACCTTCAGCCCGCGCTCCTGGAACATCCGCACCGCCGCCGCGTTGATCAACGGCTCGGAGTCGGTCAACACCCCGTCCATGTCGAAGATCACCGCGCGAATGTCCTGCTGGGTCAGCATCGGCAAAGGCTGTCCATTTGCCGCCCGCTGTCAATTCCCAGGATTCAAACAAGGACGGCGGCCACGCGCGGGAGCCGCTTCCCCTCCGCCTCGCCCCCCGAGCGCGTCATCTAATACTGCGTCGCGGCGGCGGGCGATTCTCCCGTCGCCGGCTGCTCGAGCTGGCACACGGCTTCGAATACCTCCGCCACCGGCAAGAGGTTCAGGCTTTCCGGGTGGCGCAGCAGGCGCATCCGGAGACTGGGCGGGCGCCAGATTCTCTCGGCGGTGCGCGCCCAGAGCAGCACGCCGGGCAAACCCACCGCCGCGGCCAGGTGCGAAATGCCCGAGTCATGACCGACAAACCCGCGGCACTGCTCGAGCAGGTTCCCCAGTTGGGGCAGCGGCAGACTTTGGGCGACGCGCAATCGCGCCGGAGGCAGCGCGGCGGCCAGGCGTTGCAGCCGTTCCCCCTCCGCCTCGCCCCCCACCAGCAACAGGTCAAAGTCCGTTTCGTGGATCAGTCGTTCCACCAGCTCGGCCCAGGCATGCTCCGGCCAGTTCTTGGATTCGCTGCCGCTGCCGGGGTGCAGGGCCAACTGCCGCCTGGTGGCGCTGCCCGGGCTGAAACTCAGGTGCGGCACCGGGTCGGCCTCAAAGATGGCCAGTTGCTCCAGCGGTTTGAGATAAACCTGAGTGGCGTGGAGGCCCGCCCGCTCGTCCGGCCGATGCGGGGCGACAATGAACTGGGCGCCCGTGCAGCGGGCGACGTTCGCGCGGAAAATCTGATCCGGATCGTAGAGGTAGGACACGATCAGATCGAACTCGGAGAAGTAGTCCACCCAGTCGGAGGCCAGCTCGCCGCCACTGGCGAAGAACCCCGCCAGCGCCCGGGCTTCGATGGACTGGGCGCGGTCCGCCAGTCCGCTGGCAATCGCCAACTGCACGATGTGGGAATAGCCGAGCACCTCCAGATGCGCCTCGGGAAACTGCCGCCGCAGCGCCGCAATGGCGGGCAGCGTCAGAATGAAATCCCCAATCGCCCCGCCGCGGATCACCAGGATTTTGCCTTTCACAGCCACGGCGGGACCGGTGTTCAAGGAGGGGGCAAGGGCCGGAAGACCGTCAGCCCCAGCGCCAGGATGAACAGTCCGAACGCGACCCGCGCGGCGCAGACGGCTTGCAGCCGCTTCCGATTGGCAGTGGCCCATTCGATCAGGTCGCGCGCCCGCCAGGGGGAAATCGTCAGCCACATGCCGCCGATCACCATCAGGTAAGCCCACCCTTGAATGACCAGCACCCAGTGCGTGGCCGCCAGATGCGGGCGGCCGCTATCCACCATCAGCTTGGCCAGCAACAGCATCACCACCGCCATCCCCCGAATCGCCAGGAAATCCTTCACGTAAACGCACGCGCCGATGCCGATCGCGGCGAAGCCCGCGACGAGAAATTTTTTGTAGGCGGCAAAGTCGGCGATGGATTCCTGGCTCAGGTTGTACAGGAACCACACGGTTCCCAGGAGCATCAGGGCGTAGCCCCAGGGGAGCGACCGCGGAAACCTGCGGATCGCGGCAGCAAAGCCGTCCGGCTGGGCCAAACCGTAAACATGCGGGACACAGACCAGCAGCCCGAGAATGATGGCCAGGGTGGAAAGGGGAAGGGGAGGCATAGATCAGCCATTCACGTCCGTCAGGGCAATACCGGAGCAGCAAACATTTATTCCAGATTAACAATGGCCGGGTCGCCGTAAAGCGTAAAGGAACCGGCCCGCACGATCCGAAGCTCCATCACCTGTCCCACGTGCCGGGGGGAACCTTCAAACACCACGATCTTGTTGCACCGGGTCCGTCCGGTCAAACGCGCGGGATTGCGCTTGCTCGGTCCCTCGACCAGAATCTCGACCCGCTGCCCCACCAGCCCCATGTAACGCCGGCCGGCGACTTCGTTGACCGCCGCCAGCAGCCGCTGCATCCGCTCCTCGCGCACCTCGACCGGCACCGGGTGGGGCATCCCCGCCGCGGGGGTGTCGCGGCGCTCGGAATACTTGAAAATAAAGGCCTGGTCGAACTCGACTTCGCGAACCAGCGAAAGGGTTTCCTCGAAGTCCGCCTTCGTCTCGCCGGGGAACCCGACGATGAAGTCGGTGGTCAACCCGATGTGCGGTTTGACTTTGCGCAGTTTGGCCGTCAGTTCGACAAACCGCTCGCGGGTGTAGCCGCGGTGCATCAGCTTCAGCACCCGGTTGCTCCCGCTTTGCACAGGCAGATGGGCGCTCTCGACCAGCTTCGGCAGCCGGCCATAAGCCTCCACCAGGTCGTCGCCATACCCCTTGGGGTGCGGGGCGGTAAACCGAATCCGCTGGAGGCCCTCGACCTGCTGGACCGCTTCCAACAACTGCACGAAAGGGGAGCGTCCATTTTGGCGGGGAATGTCCCGTTTGCCGTAGCTGGTGACAATCTGGCCCAAAAGGGTGATCTCCTTCACGCCGCGTTGAGCCAGCTCGTGACATTCGGCGACAATGTCGGGGATGGCGCGGCTGCGTTCCTCGCCGCGCGTGTAGGGGACGATGCAAAAGGTGCAAAACTGGTTGCACCCCTGCATGATGCTGACGTAGGCGGTGACGGCCGGCCGGCCATTGCCCGCGAGCAGGTGTTCCCGAATGGCGGCTTCGCTGCGTGGCTCGGCTTCGACGTCCACAACCTTTTGGCGCCGGCCCTGGAGCAGGTCGTCCAGATACTCGGCCGCGCGATGGAACTTCTGGGTGCCGATGACGAGGTCCACGTCGGGGAGTTTGTCAATCAATTCCTGCCCGCGGCTTTGGGCCATGCAGCCCAGGAAGCCAAAGCGGACGCCCGGTCGGGCGCGGCGGCCGTCGGCCACGAGGGCCTTCATTTTGTTCAAGGCCTTGCGTTCGGCAAAATCGCGAACGGAGCAGGTGTTCAGGAGGATAATGTCGGCGCCGGCTTCGGAATCGGCCAGCGTGTAGCCTTTGGCGACGAGCTGCGCCGCGACCGCCTCGCTGTCGCGTTCGTTCATCTGGCAACCGTAGGTTTTGATAAAAACACTGGGCATGAGTGCGCGGAACCAGGTCCAGCATAACCCAAAAAGGCCGGCTGGCAAAGGGGCGGGGAAAGCCTTTCCCGCCTCGAACGATCAATACACTTTGCGGAGGTTTGAAGGAAGGATGTTCAGTTCGGTGCGGTACTTGGCGACCGTCCGGCGGGCGATGACAATGCCTTTTTCCTTGAGCATGGCGACGACTTCCTGGTCGGACAGGGGCTTGGAGGGGTCTTCGTTCCGGAAGATTTCGGCGATCATGTCCTTGACACTGGTGTTGGACAAACCGTCCCCGCTCGCGGTGGGAATGCCGGCGGTGAAGAAGTATTTCATTTCAAAGACACCCTGGGGGGTCTGAATGTACTTGCCGGAGACGGCGCGGCTGACGGTGGTTTCATGGACCCCAACCGCTTGGGCGACCTGGACCATGGTCATGGGTTTGAGAAAAGCGACCCCTTTGTCGAGGAACTCGCGCTGGCGGGCGACAATTTCCCGGGCGATGTTCAGGATCGTCTGCTGCCGCTGGTGGAGGCTCTTAATGAGGAATTTTCCCGCGCGGATTTTTTCGCGGATGTAGTTGCGGACCTCGGCGGAGTTTTCGGAATGGGCCATCAGGTCCTTGTAGGTGTTACTGATGCGGAGGTGGGGGATGTGATCGTTGTTGGTCGTGACAACGTATTCGCCGTTTTGCTTGGTGACAAAGACTTCGGGCAGGACGTACTGGTCGTTGTCGGGGAGGTAGGCCCGGCCGGGTCGGGGTTCGAGTTTGGCGATATTTTCCAAGGCGTCCTGGACCTCGTCCACTTCCGTGCCAGTGCCCCGGGCGATTTCGGGGATGCGGCGTTTGCCGAGGGCTTCCATGAAGTCGGAGACGATGCGGTATTCAAGGGTGTTCCGTTGTCCGGCACGTTCGAGCTGGAGGAGCAGACACTCGCGGAGGTCCCGGGCGGCGACCCCCGGCGGATCGAAGGTTTGAATCACCTTGAGGACCGCTTCGATGGTTTCAACCGGCACGCCTGTGGCGGCGGAAAGTTCCTCGAGGGTGGCCTTGAGATAACCGTAATCGTCAATGTTGCCGATAAGCATTTCGGCGATGGGCCATTGCTCCTGGGGCAGGGACGATTGGCGCACTTGTTCGAGGAGGAACTCCTGCAGGGAGGTTCCGGCGACCAGAGAGTCGAACATGAACTGGCGTTTTTCCTCATCTTCGGGCGTCGAGCGGGTCGGGAGGTTGGCCTGCCCAAAGTAATCGCGCCATTCCTGGTCCAACTGGACGAGGCGCTCGAACTCGGCTTGAAAATCATCAACCGGCTCGCTGGTGGCCTTCTCGGACGCAGGATCGAAGTTGAGGTCTGCCGGGGGTTCGGTGGGATCAGCGGCATCGCGGCTCTTGCCTTCAGTGGAGTCTTTCTCCTGGGCCTCAACGTCCTGGACCGGCACCTCTTCGAGGACCGGATTCTGTTGCAACTCCTGTTCGACCAATGCCTTAAGCTCCAAGGTCGGGGCCTGGAGCAGCGCCAGGGACTGCTGCAACTGCGGCGCCAGTATGAGCGACTGCGTGAGGCGCTGAGACAAGTGTAAGCCTTGTACCATGTCGCCATACTAAACCCTCTCGGCTGGCGCACAAGAAAATTTGGCACGAATTTCGCTTACGGCCAGTCTCCCCGAAGCCGCTCCGAGCCGGACCGAAGTTGGTCTTTTCGTTGTGCCGCAACCGCGCCGCAGCCCGACGCGAGCGCGAAAGATGGTTGGGCGATGCCCCACCCCGCAGCGCGATGATGCTCCCCTGGGGTCCCCGGGGGGTTTCTCACCCCCCTTTTCCGGGATGGCCGGCCGGTCAGTTCACGGCGTCGAGGCATTCTCTGACCGCGAGGGCGAGCTGGCTTGGGGGATAAGGTTTTTGCAGATATTTCAGGCCGCGTTCGAGGACGAAACCTTTGCCTACCACGTCGCAGTTGTAGCCACTGGTAAAAAGAACTTTAAGGCGCGGACGCTCGGCCCAGAGCTTTTCGGCGAGTTGACGTCCGTTGATCTGGTCGGGCATGACCAGGTCGGTCACGACCAGGTCCACCTCGTCTTTGCATTGTTGCCACAGTTCCAGGGCTTTGACCCCCGTTTCGGCCTGGAGAGTTTTGTAACCGTGGCTGGCGAGGAGGTTGCAGACCAGCTCGCGAACCGGGGCTTCGTCTTCGACGACGAGAATGGTTTCGGTGCCGCCGGGGATGGCAGCCGGTTTTTCGACCACGGCGGTCGGGGCGGCGCCGGCCGGGGCGGCGGGCAGAAAGACCTGAAAAGTGGAGCCACGGCCGAGCTGGCTTTGGACGTCTATCCAGCCATGATGCTGTTTGACTATGCCATACGCGGTGGCAAGACCCAGTCCGGTGCCCTTGCCTACTTCCTTGGTGGTGAAGAAAGGTTCGAAAATGCGGCGGAGGTTTTCGGGGGAAATGCCGCAACCGGTGTCGGAGACGCTGAGGCAAACGAAGGGGCCGGGGGTGGCGCCGGACTTGCCAGGGAGGTGCTCGACGGTGAGCTGGCGCAGTGCAATTTGAATATGCAACTGGCCGCCCCCGGGCATGGCGTCCCGGGCGTTCACCACCAGGTTGAGGAGCACTTGTTCCATCATGCCACCGTCGGCCTGAATCAGGGCTGGCGCCGGCGAGTATTGGAGTTGCAGGGCGATGTCTTCCCCAAGAATGCGCCCGAGCATTTTGGTCATGTTGGCGACCACATCATTGAGGTCCAGGCGGCGCAGTTGCATGACCTGCCGGCGGCTGACCGCCAGCAGTTGGCGGGTCAGACCGGCGGCGCGCTCGGCGGCCTGGACAATCTGCTGGGCGGACCGGGCCGAGTTGGCGGCGAGGTTGCCGCAGGTCTGGAGCAGCGAGGCGTGGCCGTGGATCACGGTGAGGAGGTTGTTGAAATCGTGAGCGACACCGCCGGCCAGGCGGCCGATGGCTTCCATCTTCTGGGCGTGGCGGAATTGGTCCTCCAGATGTTTGCGTTCCGTCAGATCGCGAACGTGAAGCAGGAGAGCCGGCCGGCCGCTGTATTCAATGCGGTTGACGCGGATTTCGACGGGGACGGTTTTGCCATCACGGGTAAGGCTGATGCCCTCGAGTTGGCGGAGGCCGCCGTGGGCGAGGGCGGGCAGGTTGTCGCGGACGGCGTCACGGATTTCAGGCGCGACAAGGTCAAGGACATTTTTTCCAATCAGCTCGGATTTCGAATAGCCGTGGAGCTGGCAGGCGGCCGGGTTGACATCCAGGACGTTGCCCGCCAAATCTTCGACGAAAATGGCGTCGGGTGAACCTTCGAACAGGTCGCGAAAGCGTTGTTCGCTTTCCCGAAGCGCTTGTTCGGTGCGGATTCGTTCCAGGGCGCCGGCGCAGTAATCGGCAAGGGTTTGCAGGGTGCACAGGTCGTGGGAATCGTAGGCGTTGAAGGAGTAGCTTTGGACCGAGAGGATGCCGATGACCTGCGTGCGATTGCGGATCGGCACAACCATCAGCGAGGCCGAGGGGCGATGCTCTTCGCCAATGGCGATGACGTCGGCGGGCATGACAAGCGGCGGCTCTCGGAGGATGAGTTCGGCGCCGTTGGAAATGACACGGCGGGCCATGCCGCTGGGCTCGCGCGGCGCTCCGGAGAGGTCCAGTTCGTAACGTTTGCCCGAGCGGTCCGTGTCCACGTTGTAGAAGGGGGTGACCTGGTCGTCCTCGGCCGAGTAGAGGTCGAGGGTGAAGGCGTCCCACCGGAAGAGATCGTCCGCGATGGCGCGGATGACTCGAGCCGCGTCGGCAGGGGAAGAGGCGGCGCTCAAATGCTGGCCGAGTTTCGAGAGGGCGGTGTCGCGGTGTTCGATGCGCTTGCGGTCGGAGATGTCGCGGGCGTTGAGGATCAGGGCGGCGATTTCGGGGTCTTCCAGGCGGTTTTGGCCCGCAACTTCCAAGTGGCGCCAGGAGCCGTCGGCATGGCGGACTCGGAGTTCGAGGCGGACGGTGCGGTCTGGATCGGTTAGGGCCTGGGCCAGCGCGATCTTGGCGGTCGGAACGTCCTCGGGGTGGACTAAGGAAAAGACCTGGGTGCCAATGAGCTGATCTTTGGAGTAGCCGAGCAGCCGGGTCACCGACGGACTGTAGTAAATCAAGACACCGTCCCGATTCAGGACAGCCACGATGTCGAGGGAGTGTTCGGTCAGCGCGCGGAAGTATTTTTCGGTCCGGGCCAGATCCCGTTCAGCCCGGATGCGCTGGAGGCGTTGCTGGGCTTCCTCAACGGCCCGCCGGATGGCGGGGACCAGACGTTCGGGCCAGAGTTTCAGGACGTAGTCGCGGGCGCCGGCCTTGAGGCTTTCGATCGCGGCCTGCTCGCCGATGGTGCCGGAGACCAGCAGGAAAGGGACCTCTGGGCGCAGTTGGCGCGCAAAAGCCAGGGCCTGAAGGCCGTCGTATTCGGGTAGCCGGTAATCGGCCAGAACCACGTCGAACTCCGAGGTTGCCAGCGCGGTTTCGAACTGAGCCTGGCTGGCAACGTGGACTACTTCAGCCTGGATGGCTTCCTGGGCCAGGAGGGAGCGGACCAGGGCGGGATAGTCCGGATCGTCTTCCAGATGGAGAATCCGCAACTGGGTTGTTTTGGACATGGTTGTTTTGTCGGACGCCGAGGATTTGCAGCAGGCTTGATGCCAGCGGCGGGCGGCCCCCAGTTGAGAATCCAGGCGGCGGGCTTGAGCGGGCACCTGGACGAGTTCTGGCCGGACGTGGCCCAGAGCCAGTGGTTCGGTGGCAAGGCCGAGGGTTGGGAGCGCGCCCCCTAGTGGCTCGACGGTTTTATTCCGCCGGCCTGGTTCCGTTTCGCCCCCCAAAAAAGTCGTCCCAAAAAAACTCTTGCAATCGGGGCGGGAAATGCGAGGCTCAAGGGCGTCTAATAGATCACTTTGTCTTCCCAGGCATGGAAAGTCCTCAGTTGAACTCAGTTCAGTGATGATTTGAAACCCGATGAGCGGGAACAGTCCGGAGAGTTCAAGTTAGTCTAGGACGAAAAAATAGATGAGTTCAAAACTGTTTGTAGGAAATCTTTCCTTCAACCTGACCGAAAACGATCTCCAGGACGCATTTGCGGCGCATGGAACGGTGCTGGAGGCCAACCTGATGGTGGACCGCTCGACGGGCCGGCCGCGCGGCTTCGGCTTTGTCACCATGAGCACGCCCGAGGAAGCCCAGGGCGCGATTGACGCCCTCCACGGCAAGGATCTGGGTGGGCGCGCTCTGACCGTAAACCTCGCCCGGCCCCGCGAAGAGCGGACCGGGGGTGGGGAACGGCGTTCGTTCCCGCGTGGCGGCGGCGGTGGCGGGCGTCGCGACCGTTATTAATTGGTTTCTCGCAGCATTCGGGAGGCTCGGGATTCCGAGCCTCCCCTGCTTTTACAGGCTGCTTCTTTCCTGGCCGGAAACTCCGGAGGTGGCCTCGCCCTGAACCGGCCAGTCCACCACTTATGAAAGAACAGCATATTGAAGTCGAAGGCAGCATCCATGCGGTCCTCCCCGGCACCATGTTCCGGGTCGAGCTGGATAACAAGCACCTGGTCCTCGCCACCATCTGCGGCAAAATGCGCAAGCGCTGGGTCCGCCTCACCGTTGGCGACCGCGTCAAAATGGAAATGTCGCCCTACGACCTGGACAAGGGCCGCATCGTCTGGCGCTTGCGCTGACGCCCCGTTGGGTTGGCCTGCCGGCAGGCAGCGGTTTCCAAAAATAGGATTGACCCGGGGCTGGGGGTAAAAACAAGCTGCGGTGACGAACAACATTATGAAGCATCGGCGCCCTCCTCAGGTTTTCTCATTCCGCCTCCTGGTCTTTTTGCTGGCCGGAACAGCCGTCCTGTGCGGTTGCAAAACCACCCCGCGACCGGGCGCCCGCGCCGCCCGGATCGGCGACGAGATCGTTGTCGCCGGCCAGTTCTTCCACACCGGGGCGCGGGTCGTGACCTGGATGGACCCCGGCGGCTACGACGCCTACCGGGTTGAACGGCGCTTCAGTCCCATTGACAAGGCGGATTGGCGCAGCACCCAGGCCGAGGTCAAGGACATCACGTCCCCCAACCGCTTCAACCTGCGGCGCGAGGGCCTGACCGACGAGGAAATCGAAAGAGTGCGCGGTGGCGGTTGGGACCTGCCGACCCTGCAAAAAGTCGTGGATCAATGGGTCATCCACTACGACGTCTGCGGCACCAGCCGGCAATGCTTCAAGGTCCTCCACGATTTGCGGGGGTTGAGTGTCCATTTCATGCTCGACCTTGATGGAACCATTTACCAGACCATGGACCTCAAGGAACGCGGCTGGCACGCCACCTCCTCCAACAGCCGGTCGGTCGGTGTCGAGATCGCCCACATGGGCGCCTACCCGCCGGGCGGCAAAAATCCCTTCGGCGAGTGGTATGCCAAGGATGCCGACGGCAGGACGCGCATCACCATCCCCGAGCGTTTCGGCGACGGCGGCATCCGCACCCCCAATTTCGTCGGCCGTCCCGCGCGGCCCGACCCTGTCCGTGGCGTGGTTCAGGGCCGCGAGCTCGAGCAATACGACTTTACCCCCGAGCAATACGATGCCCTGATCAAACTCACCGCGGCGCTCTGCAAAATCTTCCCCAAAATCCCGTGTGACTATCCCCGGGACAGCCAGGGCAACCTGATCACTCACAAAATTCCGGACGAAGACCTGCCCAACCTGCGCGGCGTGATTGGCCACTACCATATCCAGAGCAACAAGGTGGATCCCGGCCCCGCTTTCCAATGGGACTACGTGCTGGACGGCGTGCGCAAACTCATGAAAGGCGGGTTGTCCGGCATGGCGGACCACGTGAGCCAGGGCCACCTCCGGCCGCGCTGAACGGGCCGCCGGCCTGGCAGACGCAAGGGGGGCAGGATGGAAGGACGATGAAGCGGCCGATCGGTCTCCTCCACGCCCTGGCGTGTGGCGGTGTTCCCTTTTCGGAGGCGCGCACGCTGCGGTTTCCGCGGAAATTGCTTGAGAATCCGCTGATTCCTGCGATGATACGGTGACGCGCAGAATGTTGTATTCATGAAAGCAAGCCTCCTCCCCAGCGTCCTCTTTTTGCTCGCCGTTTCCCTCCTCCCGGTGCGGGCGACTCAGGACCCCCCGCCGCCCGTCGAGATTCCCTTCCGCCCGACTCCCGATTTGCCCGACCTGGACCGGTTGCCCGCGCCTGCGGCTGCCGTGGCGGACGCGCCCACCGGACCGCAGCCGATCTCGGGTCCGATTGCCCCCGCGGGAGGGCAGCCTGCCGGCGCGTTGTCCGGTCGCATCGTGTTCACCAGCGCCGGTCATGGCTGGGACTGGACGGGCAGCGCCTGGGCGCTCGGCCGCCCGCTCCTGCTGGAGATGAACGAGGACTACGGAAACCTCGACCAAATGACGATGTTCGCCATTTACTGTTTCAATGCCGGGGCCACCGTGGTGCCCTTGCGTCCCATCGGCTTCCAGACCAACGAAGTCGTGCTTGACAATGTCAGCGCCGGCGTGACGTGGAGCGGGAGTTGGAGCGACAGTTCCTCGACAATTTACTACGGTCAGGCCGGCGCCCTCCCCTACCGCTTTGCCAACGTTTCCGCGACGGAAACCGCCACCGCCACCTACACCCCCAACATCCCGGTGGCCGGCTTTTACCCGGTTTATACGTGGGTGCTGGCCGGCGGCAACCGCATCAACCAGCTTTACCGCATCAATCACACCGGCGGCCAATCCCTGGTGCGGGTGCCCCATCAGATGGTCGGCAACGGGTGGGTTTACCTCGGCACGTATTACTTCAATGCCGGCAGCAATTCCGCCAAAGGCGCCGTCATCATCAGCAACCTCGGCGAGGGCGCCAGCCCCTCCGGGGTTGTCATCGCCGACGCCATCCGCTTCGGCAACGGCATGGGGGACGTTGACCGCGGCGGTGGCATCTCCGGTTACCCGCGCGAGGAGGAAGCCTCCCGCTACTGGATTCAGCGCTCGCTCGGCCAGGGCCAGGACTCGGGGATTTACGCCAACGGCAATGTCACGGCGCCCCCGCGCATGGCCGTCGAGATGAACCGCCAGGCCGAGGGCAACATGTTCAAACGCGTCTATATTGGCTTTCACTCGAATGCCGGCGGCGGCCGCGGCGTAATCGGCCTGTACAACAACGCCAGCCTCTTTCCCGGCACGGCCACCTCGAACCAGTTCCGGCTCGCCCAGCTTGCCGGCGCCGAAATCAACAACGACCTGACCGGCATCCCGGTGCCGCCCCTCGAGGTGGCGTGGTACAACCGCGGCTCGAGCGTCACTTATGCTCGCAGCGACTACGCCTTTGGCGAAATCAACAACACCATCATCAACAACGAATTCGACGCCACCATCATCGAGGTGGCGTTCCATGACGATGCCTCGGACGCCCAGCTTTTGCGCGACCCCAAGGTCCGCAACTGGGTGGCTCGCGCCTCCTATCAAGCCGTGCTCCGTTTCATGAACGAGTTCGATGCCGCCCCGCTCACGTTCATCCCCGAGCCGCCGGTCAACGTCCGGGCCATTGCCGCCGCCGATGGCGTGCGGGTCTCGTGGTCTTCCCCGATCGCGCAGGGCGGCAGCGGCACGCCCACCGGCTACGTCGTCTATCAGTCCACCGATGGCTATGGATTCGGCAATCCCATTGCGGTCAGCGGCGGCGGCACCGTGTCCCTCCTGGTGACCAACCTCGACGTGGACACCGATTACTACTTCCGCGTCGCCGCCGTCAACGCCGGCGGCGAATCCCTCCCGTCTGAAACCGTCGGCTGCCGCCGCGCCGCCAACCCGCTTTCCAGCCGCATTTTGTTCGTCAACGGCTTCACGCGTTTCGACCGCACGCTCAACCTCCGCCAGTCCCCCTACGCGCAGCAATACAAGCCGCCCGGCCACGACAACAACTCGGGCGTGATTGACCGGGTTATGGCGCGCCGCGCCAACGCCTTTGATTACGTCGTGGACCACGGCAGGGCCATCCGCGCCTCCAGCGCCATGGGCTTTGACTCCTGTCAAGTGCAGGCCGCGACCAACGGCCTGGTGCCGTTGACGGATTACGCGATTGTTATTTGGGCCTGCGGCAACCAGTCCACCGCCGACCGCACGTTCAACCCTCTGGCCCAGGCCCGCGTCTCGGCCTTCCTCGCCGCCGGCGGTCACCTCTTTGTTACCGGTTCGGAAATCGCGTGGGACCTGGATCGCGCCAGCGGGCCCAGCGCCGCCGACCGCGACTTTCTGCGCAACCGGCTCCATGCTTCGCTGGTCAGCAACACCAACGACGATGCCGGCATCTACAACGTGAACGCCGTTGCCGGTTCGCTTTTTGCCGGCAACGTTTCAATGTTATTTGACGACGGCAGCCGCGGCATCTACTGCGTCGGTTATCCCGACGCCGTCACCCCCGTCGGGCCGGGCGCCGCCGCGGCTTTGAGTTATCCCGGCTACACCGGCGGCGCGGCCGGCATCGTCTATGACGGGTCGGCCGGGGGCGGCAAAGTTGTCTATTGGGGATTCCCGTTCGAGACTGTCACCACCGCCTCCGCGCGGAATGCGTACATGGGTGATATCCTGAAATTCTTCAGCCGCCCGCCCCGCTTTGAAGCGGCCGACCTTGCGCCCGACCAGCGCCTCGTTCTGCTGCTGGGCGG
Organism: uncultured Verrucomicrobiota bacterium; assembly: GCA_964631605.1. Taxonomy (GTDB): domain Bacteria; phylum Verrucomicrobiota; class Verrucomicrobiia; order Limisphaerales; family UBA8199; genus JARKQH01. Next base: position 40,067 of record CAZVYG010000006.1, on the reverse strand, counting down.
CGAGCCCGGGCTGACCTATCGCATTGAAACCTCGACCAATTTCGTGAACTGGTCTTTTCTGACCAACGTTGTGAATGCCACCGGCCTGGCCGAAGTCACGGATGCGCCTGCCACCAGCGCCCAACGCTACTACCGCGCTCGCGTGGTCTTTTAGCCGCCCGGCCCGCTGCGGGGAGTCGGAGGGGGTTGCGGGGGTTTCTCGACCTTCAAGCAAAGCTTCGGCGCGACAGCTCCGCCTTGCTCTGGCAAGGCCGGAGCAAAAGGGCCAGGCAGTTTTCAGGCCCGTAGGGCCGGCAACGTTGTAAGCCCCGGTCCCTCGTTTTTCATTTTCCACAGCCCCGGAGAGGGGAACGTCTCCTCAGCCCGACGTGGCGCTTCAGTGCTTGTCGGCGTTCAGCAGGTCCAGCTCGGCCAGGCTGGCAAAAGGATTCCCGTTCACCTCCGCGAGAATGACCAATTTGAGGTAACGCGCGCTCACGGGCTGCTTGAACTTCACCTGCTGCGGCTGATCCGTGTTGGGCCATTGGGCTTTCGCATGCGGCTCGGCCCACGTTTTCGGATCGTTGCTGGTGTAAATCTCGCACTTGGCAATGCGGCCATTGGCCATGTCCTGTCGCGGGAGGCAGACAATCCCCGAAAAGGTCTGTGCGGAACCGAGATCAATCACGAGGCGGTGCGGCATGGGATCATTGCGCGGCTGCCACCGGGTGTGCCAGAACGTGTTCGGTTCGCCATCCAATACGTTGGCCGCCCGGTTGCCGTTGGCGGTGTCCTCGCTGCTCACGTCAATCACCCGGGCGTCGAGGTTGGTCAGGCGCGAAGCAAAGCCGGGCTGCAGGAGGCTGACGAGGTCCGCCGCCGCGACTGTCACCTTCGGGTCGAAGCGGGGGCCGGCCATGTAAGCCAAGAGGCTCGAGCGCAACTGCCGTGCCGCGGGCCGTTTCTCGAGGTTTTGTTGCAGGTCCGCCGAGCACACCAGCAGTTTGCCGGCGCCCACGCGGCACTCGAAGACCAGGCCCAGCCTGCGATTGGTGTTCCAGTCGTCTATCACCTGCACGATCGGCCGCAGTCCGCGCGGGAGCGAGTCCATGGCGATGCTGCGCGCTCCTGAAACCAAATCGTCCCATTGCCAATCCTGGAAGTTTTCGGTCGGGAACTGCGCGAGGGCGGGATGCTTCGGGTGGCAGAGCAAACCGAGCGTTTGCCGGCCCTGGGTGTTGAACATGTAACGATTCCAAAAGATCGGGGTGAAGCCGAGCTTCGGGTGCTGGGACGATAATCCCCGCGGAAGCAGCAGGACTTTGCCGCCCTGCTCGAGCCGGTCGAGCGTCGGCGCATCCAGATTTTCAGCCAGCAACACCTCGTTCGCCGAGACGGCTGGCCGCGGCGCTTGCGCCGGATAAACCCACAGGTTCCAGTCATTTTCAACGCGCGCGCCCCGCAAGCCGACGACCAAGCGGCAGGCCTTCGGCGCCGGCACCCCGGCCAGGCTGGCCTCGACCACCCCAAGTTTCGTCCCCAACCCCAGCGGCACGGTCCGGCGGGGGAATTCCCCATGCGCGAACACTTCGCCGTCGGTCCCGACCAGTTTCCATTGCGGGACTGCGTCGTCCAGGGGCACCGGTCCAAAGTGAGCCACTTCCACTTCCGCTTTCAGGGTTTCGTCGGTGGTCCAAACCCGCTTGAGCACTCGGGCCAGGGGGACGGTGGGATTGCAGAACCGGCGGAACCCGGCGGGGGTGATGTAGCCTTTGGAATCCCAGAACGGGTCGAGCACGCCCACCAGCGCCGTGCCTTGGCCGGGAAAATCGTGCAAGTCCAGGAGCTGGAACCCGCCAATGCCTGGGGTGCGCAGGGCGGCCTCGATTTCCTCCTTGTAACAGAGCGCCTGGAGGCGGCCCGAGGCATGGAGGAACTGGCGCCACTGGTCGAGCATGCCGTGTTCGGCCAGGGAATCGCGAAAGATTTCAAAGTTCCTGGGCTTGAGGTGGCCGGTGTATTTGCGCATCTCGTCGAAGTTCGGATAGACGCACCACTGGCCCATCTCGTGGACAATCACCGGGACGTCGAGCGCCTGGACGTCTTTGAGGTAATCCTTGCCCAGCCAGCCGTGCGGCCCCCGGCAAGGATAGTGCACGTGATATTGGTTTTCCGGCAGTTGGGGATAGGCCGAGCCGCTGGTTACGAGAAATCTTCCGTCGCGCTGTTTCCAGTGGTTGACCCAGCGCGCGAGGAATTCCTCCCGGTTCTTCCCGTGCGGCTCATTGCCGTGGGTGAAGAGCACAAACGACGGGTGATTTCCATACGCGCGGACGATGCGCTCGCTTTCCGCGTAGATCCATTCCCCAACTGCCGGGGTTTCGCCCGGCTTCGTCCAAACCCCGCATTCGACCTGGAAGTAGAAGCCGAGCTCGTCCGCAGCCGCAAACGCCGCCTCCGGCGGGCACCACGAATGAAACCGGATATGGTTTAAGCCGTGAGCTTTGCAGATCCGGATAATCCGCTTCCACGAGCCCACATCCGTCGGCGGGTAACCGGTCTTGGGAAAGATGCAACATTCCAGGGTGCCGCGAAAGAAAACGGGCCGATTGTTCAACAGGAACTCGCGGCCGTGCGCCTTGATCTCGCGAAGTCCAAAGCGGACTGTCCGGCGGTCTTCCACGGCGGGTCCTTGCAGCCGGATCTCCAGCTTTTGCAGAACCGGATGGAACTCGTCCCAGAGGGGCGCTGTCTCTCCGAGCGGAACGACCAGCTCGGCTTCGCCGCCTCCGGCGTCCCAACTGACTTGTTGGGCCGCGCGGCCGGCGGTCAAAGTGCCTCGGCCGCTTTGGCCGGTGGCGTTGCCCAACCGCACCTTGATCCGCGCGGATTTCGTCTCCGGGTTGGGATAAACCTGGGCGTCCTGGATCCACACAGGGCTGGTGGCGGCGAGTTCGATCCGGCCGATGATCCCGTTCCAGTTGCCCTGCGTATGGTCGCTGACGCTGTGCGACCAGGACCCGATGTCCACGAGGATTTGGTTGTTGACCCGGATGGTCAGCGTGTGCGGGCCGGGGGCCAGCCCCACGCCCAGGTCATAGACGTGAGGCGTGCCCAGGCTGTCGCAGGAGCCGATTTCGCGTCCATCCAGCCACACCCGGGTTTGCCAATGGGCGCGCTCGAGGGTGAGCGCCACGCGCCGCCCAGTCCATGCCTTTGGGATCTGCAAGTCGCGTTGATACCACGCCGGGCCGACGTAATGCTTTGCGGGCTGGAGGAAAAAGGGGATTTTGATGTTGCCCGGCTGGCGGTACTTTTCGTACTGGGGCTCCTTGAGCCAGCGGTCCGCGCCGACGTCGCCGGTCCATTTGGTATCCACCGTGACGTCGTCGCCGATGCCCTGATCCGGCAGCGAGCCAGGGAGCTTAACCGTCTGCGCCAGCGTATGCTCGAACCATCGCTCGCGGAGGCCGGCGTCTGCGCCATCCAGCGAAAACCGCCAGGTGCCGGCCAGGGACATTCGCTGGCTGCCAGCCGCAGCCGCGGCGCGGTCACAACTCGGGAGCATTGCCGCGAAAAGGAGTGTCCACAGCAGGAAAACTTTTACGGGATCAGCATTCAATAGGCGCATAGCAGCGTGTCTTTAATGGCAGAAGGTGTACCATCCACCGGCAGCGCCGGGAAGAAGGAAAAATGGCTGTGCCGGCCGAGCCAGGCGCCTTGGTTGGGGAGGAAGAGGGTGCTCAGCCCTGGGGCCGGTATTGCCCGAGCTGGCAGTGGCCGGCCGGGCTACCGATACAGGGCCAATCCAAATCGCAGCGCGTCGCTCCGGCGGTCATAAAGGAGCAGGCTTTCGCCGTAGCCATTGAAGTACTGCGCGTAGAGATAGACGCTGAAGCTTCCCGAGAGCACCTTCATGAGGGGATAGCTGAGATCAACCTGGACACTGCCGCGGTTGGCGTCGTCCCCGAGGCGGCCGGTGGCCGACACCTGCAAGCCTTTGGCCCAGCCGGCGGTCAACCTCAAGTCTGCGTACCCGCGATAATCCGGCAGGTCCGGGTTGTCATTGAGGTCGCCGACATAGGCCCAGACGCGGGGCGACACCGCCAGTTGCAGGCTGTTGGTTTTGCCAAAAACAAACGTGGGCCGAAAATAGAGGATGTTCAGGCTTCTCGAGGTCTTGATGCGGGTGCCATCGGCTCCGTCCAGCACGTAATAGCTGACGCGGTCCCCAATATCCAAAAGGCGTGACTCGATTTCGGGATTGCCGTTGGACTCGTGCTGCACGCCCGCCTGCAGGTCCAGCCGCAGCCACTCCGCCCAGCGCCCGCGGTCCACCTGCTGCCATAAATAGAAAAACTCCGGCTTGTAACTGGTGTCGAGAAAGGGCGACGACAACTGGCCGAAGTCCCAGAGCGAGGTTTGAGTGTAGGCCACATTCAGCCCTTTGAGGAACGGCGCCTTTTTGGCGAGGAGTCCTTCGCGGTTGAGGATTTCGTAACGCAGGCTGATCTGAAACTTCACCTCCGGCGCCTCCCATCCGCCCAAAAAGTAAAACGGCTCGTAGCCGAAGAGGTGCTGCTTGAAAAATTCGGCGGGGGTGAAGTCCTGCTTCGGAGACAACCCTTCACGGAGGAAGCCGCCCAGACCGGCTCTTGGCGCAGGCTCGGCTGGCTTCGCGGGCGGCGGCGGGGGACGGATATCGAGCAGAACGCGATGCGCGCCGAGGCCGGGCACCTCCAGCACAGCCTGGCCCTCGGGAACGGCGGCTGGCAAACGGACCGTATATTCGTGCCGCACAAAGCCGCCGGGCGGGATGGGGGCCTCGGCCGGTTCAAGCGCGGTGCGGGCGCGCAGGACGACCTCAAAGTTCTTGCCGCCGGCGCTGATTCGGCCCGTGAGTTCAGGTGGAAAAGCGCGCACCAACGGGACCGCCGATGAATTGAGGAAATGCAGCCAGAGGGACATTTCGGTTCCCGCCGCGACCGCCTCCGTCGGGCCGGCCAGAATGGCGGTGGGCTCCTGACCGCAGCCGGCGTCTGCCGGGGCGAGGCCGGCGGCCAACACCACCCATAAGACCTTCAATCGCCAGAGGAATCCTCGCAATCCAGCAGGGTTTCGCGGCCCAGTCGCCTGGAATTCCTCGATTGTGAAACCTGGAGTTGTTGTCCCGGGGGCGGGCGCGACCTCGGAAAAACTGCAGTTCTGCCGCCACCTGCGCGTTTCCGTGAGGGATAATGCCATGGCTGTGGGGGGAACGGGGAACACGAGTTATGATCGCCGGCGTTTCAATCTGCGGGTGTTGTGTTCTTGTTGCTGCTGGATGTCAATCCCAATAAATCCAGAAGCTTTTCTTAGCGGCTTCTGAGCGGAGTTGCTGGCCAGGGCGGTGGGTGGCGGCAGGGGAAGGGGGGCGAGGAGAAGGGTAGGAAGGTGAGAAAGTCGGAAGGTGCGAAGGTGAGAAGCTGGGAAGGTGAAACGGGACCATTCGACCATGGGACTATCGGACTATGGGACCAAAGTGGGGCGCGAAGGTGCGAAGGTGCGAAGGTGCGAAGGTGCGAGAGCACGGGACGTTTTGGAGGGCTGAAGGCTGAAGTAGCCATCGTTGGGTGTCGCGACCGCTCACGCTCTTGTGCACCCGCCGACGCGGAAATCTTGTGCACCCGCCGGCGGGGAAAAGCGGCAGGGGACTGCCGCACTCCAAGACGCTTCGCGACCTTGCAGCGCCCCCGGCCAATGCGTCAGGGTCCTGGACTGCGCCAAGCCTCTGGCGCTTTCGGTCCGGGGATGGCGCCGCGCCGCCGAAGAACAAAAAGGCGAGGGGTGAGGAGGCCCGGGTGCTAGAATCATCTCGTCCCGCCGGGGCTTCCCAAAGCACAGACCTGACCCGGCGGGCGTGGACGAAATCTCCGTCAGCCGGTTGAGGGAATCGTAGGCCTTGGTCGTCGTCATGCGCCACGCACCGTTGTTGGTAAAGCCAATTTGGCTCACCAACGGCGAGTTGGCAAGGTAGGAATAAGCTGCCGTGGCCTTGAAAGGGATGCGGATTTTCAGCGGCTTCGGGGCGACAGCCCCTCCTGATTCCCCGGGGACGGCTCTGCCATTGGAACAGGTTGCGGCGCCGGCAACGTCTCGACCCCGAAGGTTGCTAAAACTACGGAGAAACGGATTGAGTCGGCGCCGGCGCGGTGTTCGTCGCGCCAACAGGCGGGGCATTGGTGAGCGCGGATGGTTCGGCCAGGCGCCGCTCCTGCTTTTTCTCAATGAGCCGCACCTCGCGGGTGAGAAAGTAGAGGGCTCTGGCATTGCCGGCCAGAAACATCAGAACAATGGCGACGAGGAGGATGACAACCAAAACCGCCATCCCACGCCTCCGCTGACCTCCACGATGACCAATCAATTTCATAAGCTGGGGGATGGCTTGGGCACAGCCAGAAAGGTTAACAGGGGCCGGAAGCGTCCGGGGACGTCTTTGCCTTTGGCGCGAGGCTGCAGCTCGAGTTCCCATCGCCACGCCGTCACCGTTGAACGGCGGTCGGGTTCCATCCTCGAGGCCTTGACGTGGTCCAGCAGTTTCACCCAGGGCCCGCCGCCCGCGCGACGGTAGAGGAGGCCCGCGTCATAACGGTACTCGACCGGTCCGGCGGAGGTGCGCAGCACCAGGACAGCCTCGCCCGCCCGGTCTTCCAGGGTCACGCCCTGCGTCGCCGCCCGAACATCCGCCCGCCACCGTTCCCCCGCCTGCAGGGCCGCCGCCAGGCTCTCGGAGTTGTGGCGCAACGCGATCGAATGGTCCAGGCAGCGATACATCGCCACGTAGCCGGCCCCCAGCAGCACAAAGACCACCGCGATGTAGGCCAGCACTTCGATGAGGAGATAACCGCCGCGTCGCCCGCCCGCCCGCACCTGGACCGCGCCAGCCGTTCTCATCGCACCACCACCTCCCGCACGACGGGGCCGCCGTGCCCTTTGACCGCCGGTTGCCAGTGAAGCCGCACGCGGTTGGACGAGACCAGAAGGTGAAATTCGCCCGGCGGCAGGTTGGTCACACTGGCGGCGCGCACGGCATAGCGGTGGGTTCCCGGCGAAAACGCCCGCCACTCGCCCGCCGCCAGCACTTCGATTTCACCATCCACGATTTCCACGGCCAGGGCGCGCTGGTAAATGGAACGCGCCAGGCGTTTCTCGGCGGCGAGATGGTAGGCCAGCGGGAGCAGCGCTCCGAGCAGCAACGCCAGCGCCGCCAGCAAATCTATCATCAGCGCGCCGCGGCGCCGCCCGTGGTTGTGTCGAGTTCGAATCACCATAGGTTTGCCCCGTTAATGAGTTGGATGAGCACGATGAAGATGCCAATGACGACCCCTGCGACAATCAGGCCGTTGAATAAGACCAGGGTGGTGGTGGCCACCTGGGCCGCGGCCTGTTCCAACTGGAACGCCTTGGCGTCCAGCGCCTCATGCCACCCGGCCAGGCTCCGGGCAAAAGCGCCAGACCGCCGCAGGGCGTTGCTCATGCGCCAGTGCAGCTCTCCGGAGCCGTCCATGGCCCGCACGGCTTCCGGGAGCGGAGTTCCCTCCCGGAGCAGGGTTTGAACCCGGCGCGCCCGTCGTTGCATGCAGCGGTTGGCGGTGGCTTCCGCCGCCAGCCGCACCGCTTCGATCTCGGGTACCTCGGCGTCCAGGAGCACGGCCAGAATGGCCGAGAAATCCCGCTGCAACCGTTTCCGGCGCCAGGGCAGGCTAAAGGTGAGAACATCCGGCAGGCCGGGCGCCACCCGCTGGACCCACCGCGCCAGCCGCGGACCGCCGAGGTAAGCCAGCATGACCAGGTAAAGAACGACCAGAATGGTCACCTGGACGGCGATCACCAGGGAATCGGTGGCCAGGACCCATCGCGTGAACGCCGGCAGCGGCATGCCCTCCAGCATGCCCTCGAACACCTGCTTGTAAGCCGGCAGCACTTTGAGTTTGAGCAGCAGCGGAATCACCGTCGCAAAAGGCGTCACCACAAACGCCAGCACCACCAGGTAGTTGATCGCGCCGCGCACATTCGACACCCCGTCACGGAGAAACCAGCGGCAGGCCGGCACCGCCTTGCCAATGTCCCCCAGGCGCTCGCCGGCTTTGAGCATGGCCTGAAGCTGGGGCGGCAGCAACCGCGGCACCTGTTCGAGCGCCTGCCCCAAGCGCAGCCCTTGCTCAAGGTGCGCCGCCAGCAGGTGAAACCGCGCCCCGAGCGTCCGGTCCCGGCTCGAGGACGCTTCGATGATGGCCGCCTCCGGGGTCCGCCCCTCCTTCAGGCCCATCTCGAGCAAATCGAGAAACAGCCGCGCGCGCTCGTTGCGCCGCAACGGCAGGGTCAGAAGGAAATATAATCCATAGATGAACCCGCCGAGCGGCAGAATGCCCAGCAACAGGTAGAGCAGAAAGAACCCGATCGCGCCGCCGACGAACTCAAGCGGCGCCTGGTTCCACTGTTGCGCAAGGTAGTCGAACATAGGATGCCCTCAGCCGCCGAAATCACCGAGCATCTGCATGAACCAGGCAAGCGTCCGCGCCAGCGGCACCACCTGCCACAAAATCATCTGCCCCAAAAAGAGAATGGACAACGGCAGGGCCGCATAGAGGGCCAGTTCCGCCCGGTAATTGGCCCGCGCCTGGTAAATCTCCGCCGCTTTCTGAAACGCCGCGGCCGGATTCTCGCCCCCCCGCTGCACCAGCCACACGAACATTGCCGGGAACGGACGCCGCGCCTGCCATTGCACCGGCTTGCCGCGCCCCCCCTCCACCGCGGCCCGCCATTCGCCGAGCACGCTCCCGGCCGGGCTGCCGCTTTCGAGGGCTTCTGCCAGCGCCAGCGCCTCCGCCAGCGGCAGCCCGTTGCGGAGCATCATCGCCAGCGCCGACGCCAGTTGCGCCAGACTCGCCTCCCGGAAAGCCGGCAAACGCCACCGCCACCGCGCCCGCCACGCGGGAACGCCCAAAGCCGTGCCGGCCAGCGCCAGCGCGATGGCAAACAAAATCGGCGGGAACCACACGCTCAGCATCAACCCCGGCGGAACCGGGCCGACCTGGTCCATGAAGTTCGAGAGAAACCGGCTGATCATACCCGACAGCAAAAGGGTCAACCCCAGGGACACCGCAATGACCAGCACCGGGTAAACCATCAGCCCCTTCAACCGCGTCCAAAGCGAGTTCACCCGCTGATAATGATCCGCCAGCAAGGTCAACATTCCCGGCAAATCATGGCTGCGGACGCCAATCTGTACCATGCGACGGTACAGCTCCGGCAGCGCCCGCCGCGAGATCGCCTCCGGCAGCGGCGTGCCTTGCGCCAGGTCGGCCCCGAGCTGTTCCAATTCCGCTTTCAGCTTGCGGTCGCGCATCCCCGCCGCCAACTCCTTGAGCCCGCCTTCCAGCGGGATGCCGTCCTGGAGCATCGCGGCCAGTTGGTGGTTAAAGAATGCAAACTCGTCGTGATTCATAATCGTTATGTCCGCTGCCAGAGATTGGACAGGGGTGGCCGACAATGCTCACGCCGGCCGGAAAGGCCGTGGGAATCTCTTCCCCGGTGATGCCCCCGATGCGGGCGGCGGCAGGAGTTCTCCCCCTACCCCGCCGTGTTGACGCTCGAGCGGGAGCTAATCCCCCGCTCCCAACACCCGCCGCACCTCCGCCTGGGTGGTTTGGCCGGCGGCCACCAGCGCCCGCGCCGCCTCGAGCAACGACGGATGAGCGGAGCAGGAATCCAGGTTGCGCAGGCAAATCTGGCGCCGCAGCGCGTCATCCACCCGCAACCACTCGAGCACCGGCAAACGGCCGCGATAGCCGCTGCCCAGGCAACCCGGGCACCCGGCCCCCTGGCACGCGGCGCAAACCCGCCGCAGCAGGCGTTGATTGACGACCAGCTCGACCGACGCCGCCACCGCCGAATGGTCGGGACAGAGGACCATCAACCGCTCGAAAACCCCCTTGCAGGAGCCGGCATGGAGCGTTGAAATAACCGTGTGACCCGTGAGCGCGGCGCGAACCGCAAGATTGGCGGTCTCGTCATCCCGGATTTCGCCGATCATCAGCACCTCGGGATCCTGTCGCAACAAATGGCGGGCCGCCTTGGCAAAATCCAGACCCCGAGCTTCGTTGACCTCTGTCTGCATGATGCCCGGCACGATTTGCTCGGCGGGGTCCTCGACCGTGATGATGTGGCGGCCGCCTGCATCCGACAGGTGCCGCAGGCAGGCGTAAATGGTGGTGGTCTTGCCACTGCCGGCCGGCCCGGTGAGCAACAACAGCCCGGAGGTCTTTCGCAGAAACCCCTCCAGCTCGTTCCGAGCCGCTTCCGGGAATTCCAACTCGGACAACCGTCGCACTTCCGTCGCTTGGAACAGCCGCAACACCACCTTTTCGCCCGTAACCGTCGGGTAGGTGGCCACCCGAATATCGCTCCGCGCCTGCAACGCCGCTTTGTCAATCCGCCCGTCCTGGGGCAGCGACTCCTGATAAGTTTTGAGCCGGGCGAGGTATTTGATCCGGCCAATCACGCGCTCGGCCAGCTCCAACGGCAGCTCGGCCACCGGCGTTAACACCCCGTCCAGCCGAAACGAAACCTGCGCCGATTCCGGCCCCATCTGGAGGTGCAGGTCGCTGGCCGCCGCCGCTTCGGCGCGGCGCACCAACTCCTCCAGCACCGCGGGAGCCGCCGCCTCGCCGCCCAGGCTTTCGAGTTTCAGCATGTTTCGGTTTTCAACCACGTGAACGTGTGAACGCGCGGGGACTATGGCACGAGACTTTGCCAAAGCCAACACCCGAAGGGCTGCTCCGCCGAGTGACCCGAGGTCGAACGCCGGAGGTAATCCCGCACCGGGCAGGGTTTCGCCCACAGGCACAGTGCGCCAATCGGGCGGGCTCTGT
>CAZVYG010000006.1:0-29165 GCA_964631605.1 uncultured Verrucomicrobiota bacterium | reverse complement strand
GTCGGGACGACATGATTGTCGGAAACCCACCCGACAAAGCGCCGCTGCGAGTGCTCGCGTTGCTACGCCGGCAGACCCGGCACGGCGGGGCTGGAACCCGAGGGGGCGAGCGTGAGCGGGACGCGGAGGTCGCTCATGTGGGCGTCATCGAAGGCGAGGATGATTTCGAATTCCTGCAGACGCTGCTGGAAGGCGGTGTTGGCGGCCTGGACGGTGCCGCCGAAATCGAGGGCTTGAGCCGGGTCGGAAGTCCAGCCATCGGCAGAATGGTAGTAGCGCCGGGAGCTGCTGTCGAATAACAGAACGCGCATGGGGTCGGTGTCGTGTGTTAGGCGTCCCATCCTCCGACACGACGGCGGCGGCCTCAAGCGTTTGTTATTAACAGTTACTCACAGGCTGTTCACAGTTCCTGGTTAATACGGCAGCAAACTGCGGCGGCTGGAGTGGAGGCGGACGGGTCCCAACAGACCCGACGGGGCGAGGGGCTCGGTGGCCTGCAACTTGAGGTCCGCAGTGAGGAAAGGCTTGAACTCCAACGGCGCGGGGGCGTCAGTGTCCTTTCGAGGGAAGCCGTTGGGGTATTTGAGGTCGCCCAGCAGGCGATTGCGCCAGGTGCCGGTCACACGGACTTCCAGGGTATTGGTCCCGGCCCGCGCCGCGGAGGTAATATCCACTTGGTAGGGAGGTTTCCAATAGATGCCCAGCGGCCGGCCGTTGACGAAGACTTCGGCCACGCTTTCGACCCGGCCCAGGTCCAGCCACAGGCGCCGGCCCTCGCGCAGCCGGTCGGCTGGAACTTGGAAGCTGCAATTGTAGCGGGCAGTACCTGAGAAATGCTTGATGGCCGGCTCCGGGTGGTCGGTGAGGGAGATCAGCCGCTCGAGGTTGATCCGGGGCGGCACGTCCCGTTGGGGCGGGAAGTGCACCTGCCACGGGCCGGAGACTTCAAGGGAGGGCGGCAGGTCGGCCGCATGAATGGTGTTTTTGCGGCCAGTCTGCCACTCGATCGAGTAGCGGCTGGGGGAAAACACTTCGATCTCCAGGCCGGTGCGTTGACGGGAGAGTTGGATGGGGGCAAGGGCCCACCCTTGCGCCAGGGCCGGTTTGGCGGTGGCCAGGGCGGTGATCTCGGCGGCGGCCAAGGCGCGCGGCAGATTGAGCAGACCGTAAAACTCGCCTCGGAAGCCCGGGTTGCCGGACGGTTCCGCGGTCAAGCCTGAATGGACCTTGAACTGGCTGCGCAGCCCTTTGCGAACGAGTCTGCCGTTGAGGTAAAGGCATGGCTGGCCGGCTTGGTACACGACAGCCAGGTGAGTCCAGTCCTCCACCGGGCCGGCATAAGTGAGCAGCGGAGCGTAATAATTGGCCGTGTGCTCATACACGACGACCCCATTGCGCCCGACCGAGACGCCGGCTCCCGCGTGACCGCCCTCAGGAAAGCGGGTGTCGCCATGAAAGGCGGTCACCAGTTCGTTGCGCACCTGGCGGAGCTGCACGCCCGAGTCCGCCTCGGGCGGCAGGCCGATTTCGATGGCGGGTTTGACCCATCCCGCCAGGGTAAAGGTGCCCGGCGTTTCAGCAGGGGCGTCGGCGGCGTCCGGACTCGCCGGCGCTGGGGCCGCGCGGAGGAGAATCACGTCGTCCCGCCGGACTTCGATGATCGAAGGGTTGCGCCCCAAGGGTTCGCGGAAAACCACGAACAGCGAGCCCCGCGGCTCGAGCTGAAGCGGCACACACATCCCGGTTTCGGTGCGGTCGAAGACGGCGGTGGGGCGGCGCTGGGCCGAAACGGCGTCCCAAAGCTCGGGAGCCTTGTCTTTCACGCGGAACACCGGCGCGAGGGTAACCGGCTGCTCCCCCTGGTTGGACACGAAATAAATCTCGGCGTCGCCCGTCGAGCGGTGCGTCCAAAGGATTTGTTTGGGGTCGGGTCCGGCGAAATCCGGCGCAATCTGGAGCGCCGCCAGAGCCGGCGGGAGTTCCGAGTAGCGGAACACTCGTCCTTTGCCGAAGCGGGCTTCCCGGCTGGACACGCCGTCACAGCCGGCCCAGAGCTCGGCGGCGAGGTCGCGGACGCGTTGATCGCATTTGGGATAGTCCTGAAGGCTGGGGGAGCGGGCGGGGGGCGCGCCCAGGATCGCGCCGCCCTCGGCCACGAGGTCGCGAATTTTCTTGAGCAACTCGGGTCGCATCGTCTCGAGCCGGGGCAGGACCAACAGCCGGTAGGACATGCCGTCGGGAAGGACGAAACGGTGGTTCCTGACTTGCAGGCGATCGAGGATGACCTCGGCGTTGATGTAATCGAAGTCGTAGCCCGGGGGCAGGGGCGGCTGGCGGACGCCCGTCATTTTCGGGGTGTCCTCGCCGATGAAATAGGCGATGTCGGCCACGTGCCGGCCCTGCTGCAGGAGAAAATGGCAGCGGCGATAATAGTCAATCCACTCGCGGCTTTGCTCGAACCAGGTGTTATGGCGATTGAACTCGGTGCTGAACCAGGCATTGACGCCGGGCAACCGGTCTTCCCACGGCTGGTGGATGTACACGTGCAGTACCCAGTGGTTGATGCCCTCGGTGAGGGCCCAGTCGCCGCGCTTCTTCAGCGACCAGGGAGTGCTTTCAAATTTCTGGACGCTGGTGAACGCCTCGGCCGAGACCCGCGGTTTGCCGTAGATATGGGCCGCCGAGGAGGCGGCGCGCAGCTCAATGCTGCCCAGGTCGCCGGTCGCCCAAAATTCGCCGCTGACCTCGTCGCTCTGCCCGCCGTACTGGAGGAATTCGCCGGGGAACCCCCAGTGGCCATAGTTTTCGAGCCAGAGCTTGAGCCCGCGCCGATTGCAGGCTTCGCGGAGGCCGCCCACGTAGCCGTAGGAGACCTCGTCAGCCACCAGCCGGCGCAAGTCCCAGAGGAACCGTTCGGATTGGTCGGCGCTGCCGACGACGCGCCCGGTGAGCACCGGCAGGTACGGGTGGGGATCGTAACCATAGCGCTTCCTGAATCGCGCGCTGAACCCGTCGGTCCAGTTTTGGGAGCCCATTTCGTAGCTGTCGGCAATGACGCGGGTGAAAGCCCTGCGGTCGCCGCGGGACAGGTTTTTGAGGAGCTTGCCGATGTAGGCGTCAAAGTGGGCCTGGACGGCGTCCGCGTTCATCTTGTCCACCTCGAGGCCCTGGCCCTCGGGCGAAGCCGGGGCATTCTTGATGCCGGTCGGCACCATGCCGCTGCGCACGACGATCCACTCGCCGGGCGGGACATCCCAACGCAACGTTCCGTCCGGCTGCAAGCGGCGGGTCAAGTCCTGGACCGCGGCGGGCGCGACGGCCAGGTCGTCGGCCTCGAGCGGGGTTGTTTGGGGCCAGAGGTAGGCGTCCCACATCGGCAGCGGGGTGGGGTGCATTTTGGCCAACTGCTTCTCGAGATAGCGCTCGACCCGCGGGCCCGACCGCAACTCGATTTCCGCCAGCCCGGCCTGGCCGCGCAGGGATGAAAAGACGAGCCGGAAGCGGGTGCTGGTTTGCTTGGGGAACGAAATGGCCACGGGGGCGTGTGGGATGAATCCAACCGACACGTTGTTGTTGGAACGGTCAATGATGAAATCACGCACTTTGCGGAACGCGCCGTCCGCATCCGCGGCCTGGAGCTCGCACCGGGCGCTGAAATCCGTGCGGGCCGGCACCAGGACCAAGGCGCGTGCGGTGAACGGTTCGGTCAGTTCCAACTCCACGGTGAGGTTCCCCTTTTGCCGGCCCTCGCCGGTGGGGAACATCACGGTCGTGGAACGGTCTCCGTCCACCAGGCGCCCGGCCTGGTCCAGGGCCGGGGTGCAGCTCACGCGGGGAGCTTTGGAGGAAATCAACGTTCCATCCTCGGGCGGGGCGGGGAAAGCCAGGACGGCAATATCCTGGAAATGGTCGCCGGGTGCTGCCAACTTCTGCTCGAAGCGGGTGGGGCCGGTGACCCGCTGTTCGCTGAAAGCCACGTAGCGCATGGCCTGCTCGGGTTTGATCCAGGGTCCGCCGGACTGGCTCCAGCCCGGGCAATTGAACAGGCCGACCTCGACCCCCAGCCGGCCGCCTTCCCTCACGGCGTGCTGGACCATGCCCCACCATTCGTCCGTCAGGGCCTTGACGTCCCCGATTTTGACATCATCGAGATAGATATTGCCGATGAAAGCCTGGCCGATGCCGACGCGCTTCATCGCCTCGAGGTCGCGGGTGATGCCTTCCCGGGAGATGTTGTCGCTGATCCAGTACCAGTAGCACCACGGTTGGGTCGAGGCCGGAGGATTGACAAAGCCGGCTTCCAGGAAGTCCGCCTGGACACCGGACACGCCGCCGATCAGGCTGGCGGCCAGGGCGAGAGCGAGAAGGTTTTTCATGAGTTTATCCCGCGAGCCATGAGCGATGCGTGTTCACCAAAACACTTTGAAGGCTCGTCTGGCGTGCAGGGAAACAAAGCGAGCCAATCGTGTCAAGCCGCGCCGACTTGATCATCGCGCGCTGCGATAACCCGGCGGACGGTGCGCCGTCAGGCCGGGCGGCTTAGCTCACGAACAGGTACTTGGTCGCAAACTCGGGTTCGCTGGTGGCGTTGAGGCCGAGTTTCCGCAAGC
Source organism: uncultured Verrucomicrobiota bacterium (assembly GCA_964631605.1). Classification (GTDB taxonomy): domain Bacteria; phylum Verrucomicrobiota; class Verrucomicrobiia; order Limisphaerales; family UBA8199; genus JARKQH01. The sequence continues at coordinate 24,555 of CAZVYG010000006.1, read as the reverse complement.
CGGCGGCGTCGCCCGGCGACGGGATGTGAGACAGGTGCAGCTCGCACCCATTAAGGTCCTTGAGGTGGCCGATCACGGCTTCAGCCAGCGGATTCAACGTGGCGCTGATGCTCAGGGCGATGAGGGTTTCCTCCAGATCGAGGCTGGTCATCTTGCCTTTGAGCACGTCGGTCTTGAAGTGGCTGAGGGAGCGCGTGACCAGGGGCGGCAGCAGGTGAATCTGGTCCGGGATGCCGGCCAGCGTTTTAACCGCGTTGAGAATCACGCTCGAAGCGGCATGCATGAGCGGCGAGTTCTTGCCGGTGACGATGCGGCCGTCCTTGAGTTCGAGGGCGGCGCCGCAGAAGAAGCCGTTCGAGCCTTTGCCCTGCGCCTCGGCCTCCCGCATGGCGGCATGCGCCCGGGGCACCACCAGGCGGTCGGACGTGGACAATCCCAGGTCGCGCATGAGCAGCTCGACGCGGTTGAGCGCGTCGCGGTCCACCAGCCCCATGGCGTATTCGCAAGCATAATGAAAATAGCGGCGGATGATCTCCTGCCGCGCGGCGGCGCGGCAGGCGGCGTCATCCACAATGCCGAACCCGGCGCGGTTGACGCCCATGTCCGTCGGCGACTGGTAGCAGGCGGAGCGGCCGGTGATGCGCTCGAGAATGCGCCGCAGGAGGGGAAACGCTTCGATGTCGCGGTTGTAATTGACGGCGGGCTGGCCGTGGGCGTCGAGATGGAAATGGTCAATGAGGTTGACGTCCTTCAACTCGGCGGTGGCGGCTTCATAAGCCATGTTCACCTCGTGCTTGAGCGGCAGGTTCCAGATGGGGAACGTCTCGAACTTGGCGTAATGGGCCGGCCGGCCGCGCTGATGCTCGTGGTACAACTGCGAGAGGCAGGTGGCCAGCTTGCCGCTGCCGGGGCCCGGGCCGGTGACCACGACGATCGGCCGCTCGGTTTCAATATAGGCATTGGCGCCGTAGCCGTCGGGGCTGACGATGGTATCCACGTCGGTCGGGTAGCCCTTGGTTGCCCGATGGGTATAGACCCGGATGCCGCGGCGTTCGAGCTTGTTCTTGAAGGCCACGGCCGCCGGCTGGTTGTCAAACCGGGTGATGACCACGGCGCGGACCGTGACCTGCCATTCGCGCAGGTCGTCAATGGTCTTGAGGGCGTCGGTATCGTAGGTGATGCCGAAGTCCGCCCGCATTTTTTTCTTCTCAATGTCGCCGGCGTAGATGCAGAGGAGGACCTCGGATTGGTCCTTGAGCTTTTGGAGCAACTGCATTTTGACGTTGGGATGGAACCCCGGCAAGACGCGGGCGGCGTGGTAGTCAAAAAGCAGCTTGCCGCCGAATTCGAGGTAGAGCTTGCCATTGCTGGCGCCGACCCGGTCCAGAATGGCGGCGGTTTGTTGTTCGAGATAGCGTTGGTTGTCGAAACCGATTGCGGTGGGCATAAAGGGGCGTTGAGGTTTGAAATTGCGGCTGAGGTCAAGGGGGCGTTCCCGGGCCGCCTTGCATGAGGTCATCCACGGCTCGGGCCAGCTCGACCAGGTACTCGTCCCCGCGCGGATGGCGGGTCAGCGCCGCCAGCACATAGTGCCGGCCCGGGCCCGTGACCACTGCGGTGTCGTGCAACCAGTTCTCCCAGGAACCCGATTTGCGCCGGATTTGAACCTCGCGACCCGCCAGCCCTCGAACAAACTTGTTATCGTCATGCGGAATGTCCGGGGACGCAAAAATGTCCCGCATGGTTTGCGAGGCGGCGGGGGAAACCAGCCTGCCCTGCTCGAGCAGCAGATAAAAGCGAAGCAACTGCCGGATCGTTGCCGCGTGGGAATTGTTGCCGAGCGGATCGCCGTAACGCTCATCACTTTGGCCGTAATGCTTGCCGACCCAAATCCCGCCGCCGTGATTCGGGTCATAGAACCGGTACGAATCGAGCACCGCTTGAATGGCTTTCAGTCCCAGCTCGCGCGAGAACTTCGCGGCCATCTCGTTGCTCGAGACCTTGATCATCAAGCCCAGCCCGTGGCGGGTCTGCGCGCTGAGGTGGGTCGCCGCTTCCGGATGCGCCTGAAAGTAGGCCAGCAGGATGCCGATCTTGGGCACGCTGGCGGCATATTCCCCTCGGTCCGGATGAATCAACGCCAGGCGCAAATGCCTCAGGTCCAGTAATCCGACCGCCGTCTGTTCCGGAGTCATTTCAAAGCGGGCGCGCAGGTCCGCGTCTATCGCTACCAACTTGGCTTGAAGAGCGGAGTCAACTGGCGAGTTGTAATCCAGAGTGTAGTCCTGAAAAGAGGGTTTCATTTTGGGCGAGAAGACCGAGCACCCGGTCACCCCGAGTGCGATGGCCAGGAACTGAACAGCGATGGCGATGCGAGTCATTGCCGGGTCCGGAAGCTATCAAAGCGCCGTTCCGGAGCCAAGCTATCCCGAGAAACGTGGTTGGAAGCTAATGAAGAGAAGAGTGCCTAAAGAAGGTCGCAGGTGTGAGACAATTTGAACCACATCGAAATCTTGCAGTGTGTCACAATGGCACATTTCTGCGGGAGAATACGATCGGTTCTTTATTGTTAAGATTCATAGCGACAACATGTTATAATATAACCTAAGCTATGGCATTGTGAATGCGTGGATGAAGGTGCGAAGAAGTGCAGGTTCAAGTGGACGTGCGCTGTCTTTCGTCGGCCGCAACCGATTTTGCAGGCAGGATCGGTCGGTTTGTGTGAAAAATGTATCTGTCAGCGAGAGGAGAGCTTTGAGATATGGTTACGTGGACGCGTTGGAATTGGGTGCGTAAGATCGTCTGCCGACAGGGGTTCTTCGCGGCCTCCTGCGAGCGGAGTGGTTTTGCTTTGTTTCTGGCTTGGTTGGTGCTGGCGCCGTGGACGGTTCCGGCCTCCGCGCCTCCGAAGTTGAAAGTGGACAACGCGCCCCTGGCGGCCGACACGCGAGCCGCCACCAGCTTCAGCCCGATTGTCAAGAAAGTGGCGCCCAGCGTGGTAAACATTTATTCCACCAAGACCGTCCGCCAGAATCCCGGGCTGGCGCCGTTTTTGGATGACCCGTTTTTCCGGCAGTTTTTCGGCATCCCGTTTGAGAGCATCCCGCGCGAGCGGCGCGAGCGGAGCCTGGGGTCGGGGGTCATCGTGACGGAAGACGGCTACATTCTGACCAATGCCCACGTGGTGGACGGAGCCGACGAGATCAAGGTCGCTTTGGCCGACGACAAGACGGTTTACGAAGCCAAAGTGGTGGGAACCGACCCGCACACGGACGTGGCGGTCATCAAGATGGAAGGCAAGAAATTCCCGGCGATAACCGTGACAGACAGCGACCTGGTCGAGGTGGGCGATGTGGTGCTGGCGATTGGCAATCCGTTCGGGGTGGGGCAGACGGTGACGATGGGGATTGTGAGCGCCAAAGGGCGGGCGGGCATGGGGATCGTGGATTACGAAGACTTTATCCAGACGGATGCCTCGATCAATCCGGGGAACTCCGGGGGCGCGCTGGTGGACGCCGCGGGGCGGCTGGTGGGCATCAATCAGTCCATCATCAGCCGCAGCGGCGGCAACCAGGGGATTGGGTTCTCGATTCCGATCAATCTGGCGCGGTATGTCATGGAACGGCTCATTACCGATGGCAAAGTCACCCGCGGCTATCTCGGCGTGCTGGTTCAGCCCGTGACACCCGAGCTGGCGAAGGAGTTCAAGCTGCCCGATAACAGCGGGGCGCTCATTGGCGAGGTGACCAAGGATTCGCCCGCCGAAGATGCGGGCCTCAAAGAGGGGGATGTCATTATCGAATTCAATGGCAAGAAGGTCACCGACAGCCGGCATCTGCGGCTGATGGCGTCTCAGACTGCGCCCGGCAGCCGGGTTCCGGTTAAGCTTCTGCGGGACGGCAAAGAACAGCAGGTGACGGTCAAGCTGGGTGAGTTGCCTGAAGGTGGCCTCGCCAAAGCGGATTCCGGGCCGGGCGGCTTGCGCCGGAGTCAAGAACCCGACGTGCTGGATGGGGTGACGGTGGATGATCTCGACTCGCGGACGCGCCGGCAGTTCAACCTGCCTGCGCAACTGCAGGGCGCGGTCGTGGTCGAGGTGGATCCGGCCTCGGCGGCGGCGGCGGCCGGTTTGCGGGTTGGAGACGTGATTTTGGAGATCAATCGCCAGCGCGTGACCAGCGCCGATGAGGCGGTGCGCCTGAGCGAGCAGGTCAAAGGCAACCGGGTGCTGCTCCGGGTCTGGAGCCAGGGCGGAAGCCGGTTCCTTGTGGTTGAGGCCAAGCCCTCGCGCCGTTAACCCCTCAGGGCGGGAGGCGGGTATGCCCAAGAACTATTATCTCATCCTCGGCGTAACCTCGAACGCGAGTCTCGAGGATATCAAGGCGGCGTTTCGGCGCCGGGCGCGGGAGTTGCACCCGGATGTGTCGGGACTGCATAGCGACCCGTTCCTCGAGCTGCAGGAGGCTTATGCCGTGCTCACCGATCCTGAGCGTCGGCGCCGCTACGACCAGCAGCGGCTGGGCGGCGCGAGGCAGCGCCGGGGCTGGGAGCGCCTGGCCGAGCCCATGGTCCAGCCCACGGCGGCGGCCGAGCCGTTCCGGCCCATGGCGTCGGCCCGCGGTTTTCGCGAGGTGTCATTGGCGGACACCTTTGAGACGTATCTTCCCAGCTTCGACGAACTTTTCGAGCGCTGGTGGAGCAATTTCAGCCCGGTGGAACGTCCCAAAGCCGAGCGGCTGGAGAGTCTCACCGTCGAAGTCGTCATCAGCCCGGAAGAAGCGGTTCGGGGGGGCCGGGTGCGGGTTTGGGTCCCGACCCGGCTACCATGCCCGGCCTGTGGCGGGAGCGGGGCTGTCGGCGGTTATGGATGCTGGCATTGCGAAGGGCATGGGGCGTTGACGGATGATTGGCCGGTGGAGGTGGACTATCCGGCCGGCTTGCGCGATGGTTACACCGTGCGGCTTCCCCTGCACAGCCTGGGTGTGCAAAACTTTTATCTAACTCTTTTATTTCGGGTGGCATAACGCCGCCGTTGCTTATGAAAAAATCACCTTCCAAACTCAAACTACCCGGCAAATTTGATCCGCAGGCGCGGTGGCTGGCCGGCTATTTCCTTGTAACGATGCTGGTGTTGTGGGGGTGGCAGGAGTTTTTCGCCCAGTTCAGCGTGCGCACGATTCCCTACAGTCAGTTCAAGGCGCACCTGGAGCGGCGGGAGGTGACCGAGGCGGCGGTCAAGCAGGACGAGATTGTGGGGCGGATCGTCCCCCTGGCCTCCCGCTCGACCAACGCCGCGCCTGCGGTTACGGAATTGAAAGCGGCCGACAGCCAGACCGCTGAAGTCCCCCAGGGGCTCAAGCGCGCGCTGGCGGAGACCAAGCCATTCCTGTTTCGGACGGTGCGCCTCGAGGACCCCGACCTGGTCAAGGAACTGCAGGCGGCGGGAGTGGAGTACACCGGCACACGCCCGAACGCGTTGTCGGAGTTTCTGCTGGCGTGGGTGCTGCCCATCGGCCTGATGGTTCTGGTCTGGTCCATGCTGGCGCGCCGGTTCAGCGCCGCCAGCGAAGGGGTGTTCGGCATCGGCAAGAGCCGGGCCAAACTCATCGTGGACCGGAACACCGGCGTCACCTTCAACGACGTGGCCGGGTGCGAGGAGGCCAAGCAGGAGCTGCGGGAAGTGGTGGACTTTCTGAAGAATCCGACGGAATACCAGGCGCTGGGGGCCCGGATTCCCAAAGGGGCGCTGCTGGTCGGGCCGCCCGGCACCGGCAAAACGCTGCTGGCGCGCGCGGTGGCCGGCGAGGCGGGGGTGCCGTTCTTTTCGATGAGTGGGGCTGATTTTGTGGAGATGTTTGTGGGGGTGGGCGCGGCGCGGGTGCGGGATCTTTTCAAGCAGGCGAAGGAGCACGCCCCGTGCATAATTTTCATTGACGAACTGGACGCCATCGGCCGCCAGCGGGGCGTGCATGTGGGGGCCGTGAACGACGAACGGGAACAGACCCTCAACGCGCTGCTGGTCGAGATGGATGGTTTCGAGGCCAACACCGGCGTGATCATTCTGGCGGCGACCAATCGTCCGGAGGTGCTCGACCGGGCACTGTTGCGCCCGGGCCGGTTCGACCGCCAGATCGTGGTGGATGCTCCCGATCTGGACGGGCGCGAAGCCATTTTAAAGGTCCACGCCCGCAACAAGCGCCTGGCGCCGGATGTCAGCCTGCGGCGGATTGCGGCCGCCACCGCCGGATTCTCGGGCGCCGACCTCGCCAACGTGCTCAACGAGGCCGCGCTGCTGACGGCCCGGCGGAAGGCCAAGGAGATTACCCAGCGGGACCTCGAGGATGCCATCGAGAAGGTGGTCGCGGGTCCGGAGCGGCGCAGTCGGCGGCTCAACGCGGAGGAGAAAAAGCGGGTCGCCTATCACGAGGTCGGGCACGCGCTGGTGGCCGCGCACAGTCCGCATGCCGACCCGGTCCACAAGATCAGCATTGTGCCGCGGGGCCGGGCGGCGCTGGGCTACACCATGCAGTTGCCCAACGAGGACCAGTTCCTGCTCACGCGCAGCGAGCTGTTCTGCCGGCTGTGCGGGCTGTTGGGGGGCCGGGCGGCGGAGGAAGTGACCTTCGGGGAAGTCACCACCGGCGCCCAGAACGATCTCGAGCGAGCCACGGCTTTGGCCCGGCAAATGGTGGCGATGTATGGGATGAGCGAGCGGCTGGGGCTGGCCAACTGCGCGCAGCGTCCGGCACAATTTCTCGCCGGACCGGAAGCGCCCCTGCAGCGGGATTGCTCGGAACAAACCGCCCGCGAAATTGACGAGGAAGTCAAATCGCTGCTGGACCATGCCTACGCCAAGGCGAAGGAGATTTTGACCGAAAACCGCGCCCAGCTCGAGCGGGTGACCGCGGAACTGCTGGCGCGCGAGACGCTGGATGGGCCGGAATTCTACCGCCTGGTTGGCAAGGAAATGCCACGGGGTAAGGAACCCGTGCCGCCGATGCCGGTGGCCGGAGCGGTCACCCCGGCGGTTCGCAACGGCGCCAGTCACCCAACGGAGCAGTCGTAATGAGCGATTTCTTCCAGTTCCACTTCGAGCAGGTCGAGCGCCGGTTGCGGGCGCTGGCGGGCGAGTTCACGCGCGTCCACGTGACGCGGTTCCGGCCGCGGCCCTGCTGGACACCCGCGGTCAATGTTTATCGGTGCGCGGACCGGTTGGTCATTTGCGCGGACCTGGCGGGGGTCAAGGCCCGGGACCTGACGATTGAGGCCGAACCGGGGCGGCTGCGGATTCGGGGGCATCGCCATCCGCCGGAGCCCCAGAGCCGGGGCCGCCAGCCGATGCAGGTGCTGGCCATGGAAATTGATTACGGCAGTTTCGAGCGCGAATTGCTCCTGCCCGATGGTTTTGACCCCAGCCGAGTCACCGCCGAACAGCGCGACGGCTGGCTGTGGATACAAGTGCCTTTGAAAACTGCCTGATGAAAGCTCGAACAACATCCGCAACGACGCGACGCCGCGCTTCGCCGGCGGCCAACCGCACGCGCGCGGCCCGCCCGCAGGCCCGGACGCCGCTGGAGGACACTGCGCCCGCCAGTCCGCCTCCGGCCGAGAGCCAGACCGGGCCGCGGGATGGCGAACACCCGACGATTCCGTCCACGCTTCCGATTTTGCCGGTGCGCAACACGGTGTTGTTTCCGGGAATGATCGTGCCGCTCACGATCGGGCGCCCCTCCTCGCGCAAGCTGCTGGAGGAGTCCCTGGCCCAATCCAAGATTATTGGCGTCTTCACTCAAAAAGACCCGCAGCAGGACGAGCCGGGACCCGAGGGGCTCCATCCGGTGGGGGTGGCGGCCACGGTGCTCAAGCTGATTCGGAGCAGCGAGGAGCAGGCGGTGGTCGTGGTGCAGGCGCTCGAGCGGATCGCGCTGAAAAAGGTCCTGCTGGTTCATCCCTTCCTGCGGGCCGAAGTCGAGGTGCTCGTCCCGACCCAGCCGCCAGCCGGCGACCAGCCATTCGAGGCGGCGGTGAATGGGTTGCGGGAGTCGGCGCTCAAACTCTTTGAACTGGGCGGCGAAGAGGCCGAGCCGGCCCGGTTGACCGTCTTGAACATCACCGAAGGGGGGCTCCTGGCGGATTATCTCGCTGGCACGCTCAATTTGGAGGCCGGGGAGAAGCAAAAGCTCCTCGAGGAACTTGACGTCGCCAAACGCGTCGCCGCCGTGCACCAGCGCGTGGGCCGGCAGCTCGAACTGGCCCGGCTGCAACAAAAGATTCAAAAGGATGTTTCCTCGTCTTTCACGGACCAGCAGCGCCGGGCTTTCTTGCGGGAGCAACTCAAAGCCATTCAGAAGGAGCTGGGCGAAGGCGAGGAAGGGGTCGAGCAGCAAGTGGAGGAGTTGCGCAAACGCCTCGCGGAGGCCAAAGCCCCGTCCGCGGTGGTGGAACAGGCCGAGCGGGAGTTGCGCCGGCTGAGCCATCTGCATCCGGCGAGCCCCGAGTATTCGGTGATTGTCAGCTACGTGGAAACGCTGGCCGAACTGCCCTGGAGCAAGCTGACCGAGGACAACCTGGATTTGCGGCGGGCCCAGGAGATTCTGGACCGCGACCATTACAACCTGGAAAAGGTCAAACGACGGCTGATCGAATATCTGGCGGTGCGGAAGCTCAATCCGTCGGGCCACGGCCCCATTCTGTGTTTCCTGGGCCCGCCGGGAGTGGGCAAGACCAGCCTGGGCCAGGCGATCGCCGATGCCTTGGGACGAAAATTCGCCCGGCTGAGCCTGGGCGGCGTGCATGACGAGGCCGAAATTCGCGGCCATCGCCGGACCTACATCGGGTCCATGCCCGGCCGCCTCATTCAGGAGATCCGCCGCGCCGGTTCGCGCAACCCCGTCCTCATGCTGGACGAAATTGACAAGCTCGGCGCCGATTTCCGGGGCGACCCCGCCAGCGCTCTGTTGGAAGTGCTGGACCCGCGGCAGAATCACGCCTTTGTGGATCATTATCTGGACGTGCCGTTCGACCTCTCCCAGGTCATCTTCATTTGCACGGCCAACCAGATGGACACCGTGCCGCCGGCCTTGCGGGACCGGATGGAAGTGATCGAAATTCCCGGTTACACCGACCGCGAAAAGTTGGAGATTGCGCAGCGCTACCTGGTCCAACGCCAGTTGGAGGAACACGGACTGAAGCGCGATCAGTGCCGGTTCGAGACGGCGGCCCTCCAGCAGATCATCAATGACTATACGCGCGAGGCCGGCGTGCGGGAACTCGAACGCCAGATCGCCGCGGTATGCCGGGCGGTGGCCGCCCAAGTGGCCCGCGAAGAAATCACCCACGCCACCATCACGCCCGCTGAAGTGGAGAAGATTCTGGGGCCGGCCAAATACATCCGCGAGACCCGGCTCAGCACCGGCCGCCCGGGGGTGGTGACCGGCCTGGCCTGGACCCCGGTGGGGGGAGATATTCTGCACATCGAGGCCCTGCGCTATGCCGGCAAGGGGAACGTGCTGCTGACGGGCCAGATCGGGGATGTGATGAAAGAGAGCGCCCAGGCGGCGCTCAGCCTGGTCAAGAGCCGGGCGGCGGAGCTGGGCATTCCGGCGGAGGCCTTCAAAGACACGGATCTTCACATCCATGTGCCCGCCGGCGCCGTTCCGAAAGACGGGCCGTCCGCAGGCGTGGCCATGGCAACCGCCATTGCCTCACTCTTCAGCGGCCGCCCGGTCCGGCCGGAGGTCGCCATGACCGGCGAGATCACCCTCCGCGGCCTGGTGATGCCCATTGGCGGTTTGAAAGAGAAAGCGCTCGCCGCATTGCGCGCGGGAATTCGAACGGTTTTGATTCCGAAACTCAACGAGAAAGACCTGGCCGAATTGCCGGCCGAGGTGAAGGATAAACTGGAATTCCGGACTGCCGCGACCGTGGACGATGTCCTGGCCCTGGCCCTGGAACCGGCCGGTTCCGGCACTCCGGTCAAGGACGGCCATCCGCCAGAGCCTGAACCCGCCGTCAACGGCCCCACGCCCGGCGACGGGCCGCCGCTGCGGAATGAAGTCAAACAACCCGGAACGAACACGACCACTTTATGGACCTGAATCAATTCACGGAAAAATCGCAAAGCGCCTTGATGGAGGCGCAGAACATCGCCACCCGCAACCAGCACCAGGCGGTGGACGTCGAGCATTTGGCCCTGGCGCTGCTGGAGCAGGAGGGCGGACTGGTGCCGCGGCTTTTCGAGAAGGCCCGCGTCGCCCCGGATTTGCTCAAGACGAAGGTTGAGGAGGAACTCAGCCGCATCCCGCGGGTCTCGGGCGGGGACATGACGGGGCAGGGGGTTTACGTGACGCAGCGCCTGAACAAGCTGCTGGTGCATGCGCAGGACCAGGCCAAAAAGCTCAAGGACGAATACGTGTCGGTCGAGCACCTGGTGCTGGCCATGTTCGACGAACCCGCCGGCACCGGGATTGGCAAGATTTTCAAAACCCTCGGGGTTCGCCGCGAGGAGTTTCTCAAGGCCCTGACCGAGGTCCGCGGCAACCAGCGCGTCACCAGCTCGAATCCCGAGGCCACCTACGAGGCGCTGGAGAAGTACGGACGCGATCTCACCCGGCTGGCGGCGCAAAACAAGCTTGACCCGGTGGTTGGGCGCGACCTCGAAATCCGCCGCTGCATCCAGGTGCTTTCGCGCCGCACCAAGAACAACCCGGTGCTTATCGGCGAACCGGGCGTGGGCAAGACCGCCATCGTCGAGGGCCTGGCGCGACGGATTGTCGCGGGCGACGTGCCGGACAGCCTGAAAGACAAGCGGCTGGTGGCGCTGGACCTCGGCGCGCTCATCGCCGGGGCCAAGTATCGCGGAGAATTCGAGGAACGCCTCAAGGCCGTGTTGCAGGAGATCACGCGCGCGCAAGGGCAAATCATCCTGTTCATTGACGAGATTCACACCATGGTGGGCGCGGGCAAGGCCGAGGGGGCGATGGACGCCGGCAACATGCTCAAACCGATGCTGGCGCGGGGGGAATTGCATTGCATCGGCGCCACCACGCTCGATGAATATCGCAAATACATCGAAAAGGACGCCGCCCTCGAGCGCCGGTTCCAGCCCGTCATGGTCAACGAGCCGAGCGTCGAGGATACGATCTCCATCCTGCGCGGCCTGCGCGAACGGTATGAACTGCACCACAAGGTGCGCATCCAGGACGCGGCCCTCGTGGCGGCGGCCCAACTGTCCCACCGCTACATCTCCGACCGCTTCCTGCCCGACAAGGCCATTGACCTTGTGGACGAGGCGGCCGCCAAGCTGCGCACCGAGATGGAGTCCATGCCCGAGGAACTCGAGCAGCTCGAACGCCGCGTGACCCAGCTTGAAATCGAGCGCGAGGCCCTCAAGAAGGAGAAAGACGAAGCCAGCAAAGGCCGGCTCAAAGGGCTCGAAAAGGAGCTGGCCAATCTCAAGAGCCAGCGGGACGCGCTCAAGGCCCAATGGAACGCGGAAAAGAGTGTGGTGGAGGACATCCAGAAACTCCGGGAGGCGCTGGAGCTGGCGCGCACCGAGATGGAAAAGGCCCGCCGCCAGAATGACCTCGCCCGCGTGGCCGAGTATCAATATGGCAAAATCCCCGGCATCGAACGGCAGTTGAAGGAACTCGAGAGCAAAGCGGGCGCCGCCGCCAAAGGCGGCCCGCGGCTGCTCCAGGAGGAGGTCACCGCCGAGGAAATCGCGGAGGTCATTTCGCGGTGGACCGGCATTCCGGTGTCGCGCCTGATGGAGGGCGAGAAGGAGAAGCTGCTGCGCCTGGACCAGATTCTTCACCAGCGGGTGGTCGGCCAGGATGAAGCCGTCCAGGCCGTGGCCGACGCCGTGATTCGCGCCCGCAGCGGCCTCAAGGACCCGAAACGGCCGATTGGCTCGTTTATTTTCCTCGGCCCGACCGGCGTCGGCAAGACCGAGCTGGCGCGCGCGCTGGCCCAGTCGCTGTTCGACACCGAGGACAACGTGGTTCGCATTGACATGAGCGAGTACATGGAGAAACACGCGGTGGCGCGGCTGATCGGCGCGCCGCCCGGCTATGTCGGCTACGAGGAAGGCGGGCAACTGACCGAAGCGGTGCGGCGAAAGCCCTATTGCGTGATCCTGTTCGATGAAATCGAAAAGGCTCATCATGACGTGTTCAATGTGCTGCTCCAAATCCTGGATGATGGCCGGCTGACCGACAGCCACGGCCGCACCGTGGACTTCAAAAACACGCTGGTCATCATGACCAGCAACATCGGCAGCCCGCACCTCATCGAAAACGCCAGCGAAAGCGGGGAAATCGCCGAGGAGGTGCGCAAGCGGGTGATGAACGAATTGCGGGCGCATTTCCGCCCCGAGTTTCTGAACCGGGTGGACGAGATCATCCTGTTCAAACCGCTCACGCTGGCCGAGATCAAGAAGATCGTCGAGCTGCAGCTTCAACTGCTGCGCGCGCGCCTGGCCGACCGGCATATTCAACTGGAACTCTCCGACGCGGCCAAGGAGCACATTGCCCGCGAGGGCTACGACCCCGTTTATGGGGCCCGGCCGCTCAAGCGCTTCCTGCAGCGGCAGGTCGAAACCGCCCTCTCGCGCAAACTGCTGGCCGGCGAGATTCAGGACCACAGCCGGGTCACGGTGGAATTCCAGAAAGGGGCGCTGGTGTTCAGCTCCGCGCCGCTGAAGAAAGGGCCGGAGCGGGAGGAGGGGCGATGACGGCGGGGCCTCGAGACGTTCTTTCCCTTTGCCATGGCCGCGCCCCGCGAGGGGCGGGGGCGGCCTTGGACTGCAACAACCCTGAGATCGCGGTATGAACACGCAAAGCAAACTGACTACGTTGCCTTGGAACCTGGTGACCCGCAATCTGCACGGGCACGAATTGCTCCGGAAAAAGGTCCACCAGAAAATCAGCAAGCTCGAGAAGCATCTCTGCAAGTTCCCGCAGGGCACGGTCCACCTTCATATCAGCCTGGACGAGGTGGCCATGGTGCTGGGCCAATCGCCGGCCCGCATCCGGACGCTGCTGAAATCACTGGGCGAGCGCATTCGCACCGAAGTGCTCAACCAGGGGTTCGTTTGATGTTTGCGGGCGCGCTCCTTTTGCGAAACCATAACGAATCGTCTGAAGCATGAATCTGCCAATTGAAAGTTCAATCACGGCCATCGAGGTGTATGCGCCGGACCCGGCGGTGAGTTACACCATTGAACAAGCCGCGCAACTGGCGCACCTGCCGCGCCGCCGCATCGCCCGCTATTGCCAGTACGGCCTGGTGTCAACCATCATGGACCCGGAATCGGGCGGCTGGCTGTTTAATGATGAGGGCGTCCGGCGGTTGCGCCAGCTCGAGGCGCTGCGCGAGGTGTGCGGATTCAACCTCCGCGCCATGCGTCTGGTCATGGAGCTGATGACTGAGATCGAGCGGTTGCAGGAGGAATTGCGGTTTCTCCGCGGCCGTTGATCCACCCCGCCCGGCGCCGCACTCACGATGCCTGTCGAATTCAAAGATTACTACGCCACCCTGGGTGTCTCGCGCGATGCCAGCGACGAGGACATCAAGAAGGCGTTTCGCAAACTGGCGCGGCAGTACCACCCCGACGTCGCCCGCGACAAAAAGGTCGCCGAGGAGAAGTTCAAGGAGATCAACGAGGCCTACGAGGTGCTCAGTGATCCGGCCAAGCGCCAAAAATACGACACCCTCGGCGCGCATTGGAAACAGGGCGCCGGCTTCGAGCCGCCGCCCGGCTGGGCGCCGCCGGGCGGGGGCCGCTGGTCCAGCCCGGACGGGTCGCAAACCTTCGAGTTCCATTTCGGCGGCACCGGTTTTAGCGACTTTTTCGAGCAGTTTTTCGGCGGGGGAGTCGGCTTCGATGACGTCTTGCGACAGGCCCGCGCCGGGGGAATGGGGGGAGGCGCAGCCGGCCGCGCGGCGGGCCGGACCGGCTTTGCGACCCGGGGCGCGGACATCGAGGGCGATATTCTGGTCACTCTCGAGGAAGTCATGCGCGGTTCGGTGCGCACGATCTCGCTGCAGAAGACCAATCCCCGCACCGGCCAGGCCGAAACCCACACCTTCAAAGTCCGAATTCCGCCGGGCGTCCAGGAGGGGCAAACCATCCGCGTGGCCGGCAAAGGCAGCGAGGGCCACGACGGCGGCGCCCCGGGCGACTTGTTCCTGCGAGTCCGGCTGGCGGCGCATCCCGATTTTCGCCCCCGCGGCGCCGACCTGTATCACGACCTCGAGTTGGCGCCATGGGAAGCCGTGCTGGGCTGCACAGTCCAGGTGCCCACGCTCGAGGGCAAGGTCACCCTGCGTATTCCGCCCGGCGCCAACCACGGCCAGCAACTGCGCCTGCGCGGCCGCGGCCTGCCCCGCGGGCCCCGCGGCGAGCGCGGCGACCTCTACGTGGTCGTCAACGTGGAACTGCCGCAAAACCTCACCAGCGAGGAGCGCGCTCTGTGGGAACAGCTCGCGCGCACTTCGAAGTTCAACCCCCGCCAATAGTGGGCGGCGCAAAAAACCGTGCTCTCCGTCACCCAGTCCGGTTGCCCTCCTGAGGCCGCGCCGGCGTCGGTGATGCTTGAATTCCTTCAACAGAACCTGTAACCATGCTCCCCCTTCGCGATGACATTCCCAGCCGGCGGTTTCCCGTCGTAACCCTCACCCTGATCTTCCTCAACGTGCTGGCCTTCCTCTGGGAGCTGCGCCTGGGACCGCGCCTGCAGGACGCCCTGCTGCTGCTGGGCATTGTGCCGGTGCGTTACACTTCGCCCGAGGTGGCCGCGCTGTTCTCCTGGCCCGAGCAGGTCATTCCCTTCTTCAGCTCGATGTTTCTGCACGGCGGCTGGACGCACCTGCTGGGAAACCTCTGGACCCTCTGGATTTTCGGCGACAATGTCGAAGACCGCCTCGGCCGCGCCCGCTACCTCGGATTCTACCTCGCCGGCGGCGTGGTCGCGGCCCTGCTCCACATTTTTACCAATGCCGGCTCCACCTTGCCGACCATCGGGGCCAGCGGCGCGATTGCCGCTGTCATGGGCGGCTACTTCCGGCTCTATCCCCATGCCCGGGTCGAGATGGTCATCCCCCCTTTCTTTTTGGGCCCGTTCTTTGTGGTGCCGGCGGTGATCTTCCTCGGCTGGTGGTTCATCCTGCAGTTCTTCAATGGCACGCTGAGCCTGCTGTCCACGCCCGAAGGGGCGGGCGGCATCGCCTGGTGGGCGCACATCGGCGGGTTTGTCTTCGGCGCCCTGTTGTGCAGCGTGGTCAAGGTGAAACGCTTTTACCGCCGCCACTACGAGGACGAGGACATGCCGTGGTGATAGGGGGGGACCGGATTGTTTTTTTCGCGGGCGTGGCTTGGGACAGAATTTACGTGACACCGCCCGCCTGCGGCCATATCTTTGTAAACACGGCGAAAAGCAACGGAGCGATTATTATGAAGATCTGGTCATTGGTCCTTGTTTCGTCCCTGGGATTGCTTGTGCCCGCGGGTCATTCGGCGCAGACCGCCCAGGGCCGAATGTATTGCCTGTCCCTCCGGCTCGGGCAGGGGATCAATTGGTGGTCCGACACGATCAGCTTCAGCAGCACGGGCATGACGGACGGAGCGGGCGAATTGCTTTCCTGGCAGACGCCGGGCAGCGAGATTTTGTTTCCGCCGAACGAAACCTACATTACCGGCCTCGCGCTGTACGACAGCCTTTGGGATGAGACCTATTACGGCACCCTTTCGCTGGTGCTCCCGCCCCTGGTGGATGCGGATGGAAACCGGTTCCCCGATTTCTTCGAGGTCGCCCGGCCGGTGTCCGGCCTCGTTTCCAGCGGGTCCTACTCGACTGGGATTTACGGCCCGCACGGCTCGGTCAGCGCGCTGTGGAACCGGAACGCCGGCGCCAGCACGGGAACGTTTGTTTTCAACCTCGAATACTACGGCGATTTCCATGGTTATTTCGACATCCTCGAATACACGGGACCCGTGACCTACACCCCCGGTTCCAATTCCATTTCCGCTTCAGTGAATTTCTCGCAGACCGGTGATCCCACCAAAACCTTCCGCGGCCCGTTGGTCTTCCTCAAAGGCGGCGCCGACCGTTTCAACCAATTCACCAATCAGCCCTCGATCTGGACGAACGCCGCCTTGGAGTTTCTGCAGGTGACCAATCACCAGTTTCTGCGCGAGGCGGCCTGGCCGACCAATTACGCGGGTTACATCGAGTTCGACAACGACGGCGATCAGAACTCGCTTTACCCGTGGGCTCTGTGGGTGTTGTCCATCACCGACACCAACGACTCCAACGCCAATGGCATTCCGGATTTCAGCGATGATCCTTCCGCTCCCCGTCCGCCCCGGCGTCCAACACTGAGGCTGCAGCACACCGGCACCAACCTCGTGCTGACCATCGCGGGGGACCCTGGACACGTGCACGAGGTGCTCGAGGCCTCGACCCTGACCGCCAGCACATGGCAGTCAGTCACCTCCCTGAACCTCAGCGCCGATCCGCAATCCCTCGCCCTGCCATTGCCCACCGCCCGCACGTTCTGGCGCGTCCGGGCGCAATAGCGCCGCCGGCGCGTCAGTTGGCGGTGTCGCTCCGGCCCGAATCGCGCCCGTCGGCGCCGGTGCCGTCGAGGTCAATGAGGATGTCGCGGGGTTCGGCGCCTTTGCTGGGGCCGACGATGCCCCGGTTTTCGAGCTCGTCCATGATGCGGGCGGCGCGGCCGTAGCCGAGGCGGAGGCGGCGTTGCAGCAGGGAGACGCTGGCTTTTTGCTCGCTGCGGATGACTTCGATGCACTGCTGGATGATCTCTTCGTCCTCGTCAATGCCGCCCTCGTCCTCGAAGGAATTGGCGGGCTTGGAAAGCTGTTGATGGATTTCCATCTCGTAGCTGGGTTTGGCCTGTCGGGCGATGAAATCCACAATCTGCTGGATTTCCGGATCGGTGATCAGGGCGCCCTGCGCGCGGATCAACTTGGCCGAACCCGGCGGCAGGTAAAGCATGTCGCCTTTGCCCAGGAGTTTGTCGGCGCCCATCGCGTCGAGGATGGTGCGCGAGTCCACCTTGGCGGCAACCTGGAAGGCAATTCGGGCGGGGATGTTGGCTTTAATGACGCCGGTGATGACATCCACACTCGGGCGCTGGGTGGCGACGATGCAGTGGATGCCCGCCGCGCGCGCCATTTGCGTGATGCGGGCGATGGCCATTTCGACATCGGCCGGCGCCACCAGCATCAGGTCCGCCAGCTCGTCTATGATCACCACAATGTAACTCAGCTTCTCGGGGATGATGATGTCTTCCTCCCGCGGCACCACGATTTCCTCGTCCACCTCGACGGCGAAGCCGTCCGCTCCGGGCTCGACCCTCTCCTTGCGGGCGGCCAGCGGAAGCTCGGGCTGCGGGTCCGGCAACGGTTTGGTTTTTGGGCGCGAGTTGAACGCGCCGATGTTGCGGACGCCGACCCGGGCGAAAATCTGGTAGCGTTTCTCCATCTCGTTGACGACCCAGCGCAGGGCAAGGATGACCTTTTTGGGATCGGTAACCACGGGCACGACCAGGTGCGGCAGCAGGTTGTATTGCTGCAGCTCCACCACCTTCGGGTCAATCATGACAAAGCGAAGCTGGTCGGGCGGGAAGCGGTAGAGGAGCGAGGTGATGATGGCATTGATGCAGACGGATTTGCCGGAGCCGGTGCTGCCGGCGATGAGCAAATGGGGCATCTCGGCCAGGTCGGCCACGATGGGTTTGCCGTAAACGTCCTTGCCCAGGGCGAGGGGAATTTTCGCCTTGGTGCCGCGCCATTCGTCCGACTCGAGCAGGTCGCGCATGATGACCTTGGTTTTGACGGCGTTGGGCACCTCCACGCCCACCGAGCTCTTGCCCGGAACCGGGGCGAGGATGTGGATGCGCTCGGCTTTGAGGGCGGCGGCGATGTTGTTGCTCAGGTTGGTGATTTTTTCGAGTTTGACGCCGGGCGCCGGATGCAGCTCGTAGCGGGTGATGGTGGGGCCCTTGGTGATATCCCCGAGGGCCACCTCGATATCGAACTGGGCAAGGGTTTGCTGCATCAGGCGGGCATTGGCCATGAGCTCCTCTTTGGACTCGGTCGGCCGGAGCGTCGGGTCCGGGTGCTGGAGAAAGTCAACGGACGGGAACTGGTAATTGCCGATCATCGGGGTCGCCGCCACGGCAATGGGTTTGGGCTTGCGCGGCGCGGGCTTGGGCCGGGCCGGTGTTGCCGGGGCGGTGGCGGCCCCGCCAGACTCGGCCCCGCTTTCCGCCTCGGCGCCTGTCTTGGGGGTCTCCGCACATGTCTCCGGCTCACGCGACGAGAGTTCGGATTTGGCTCCCAGGATGTCCTTGGTCGTGGCCGCCTGCACTTCGCCGGCGGGGATCACTTCGCCCTCATCAGCCGGGGCGGGTTCCTTGGGACTCTCGGCAGGCCCCGGTTTCCGGCTGCGGCCAGGTTTGGGTTGAGGAACGCTTAAATCCACCACCACGGGGGTCGGCACTGGCTTGAGGTCCGGTCCGAGATTGGGCCCGGCGGCGGCGGTGGCCTGTTCGAGTTTGGCTTTTTTGCGTTGCAGCTCGGCCAGGCGGCGTTCCAACTCGGCTTCTTCCGGCGGAACATCCCGTTTGGTGGCCAGCACGATCCGGTTCCAGAGGGCGCGAATCCAGCCGCCGAGGCGGAAATTGGTGAGGTAAAGCAGGCTGATAAAATACAGCATCCCGAAGAGGATGGTGGCGCCCATCGTGCCGAAATAGCCGAAGAGAAAGCGGTTGAGGGCCACCCCGAGAACACCGCCGGCCTGGGTGTTGAGATTGTGCTCGAGGCCGCTCAGGTAATGGTGATAGAGGTCCAGCAAACCGACGCAGCACGCGAAGAGGATGACTGTCCATAGCCAGCGGCGGCGCAGATAACTGAACGTGGCAAAGAAATGGCCCAAACCCAGAAACAACAGCAACAGCGGCAGGACAAACGCCCCGGCCCCCACCCAAAGCAGGCAGTAATAGGCCATCCATGCGCCGAAGGGGCCAATCCAGTTGCGCACCGCCGGGTTGGTGGGCAGGCCGTTGGCGGAAACATCTCGCGGGTGGTAGGAGATGACGGCCACCAGCAACAGCACGGCGACACCCATCAGCACGATGCCGATGATGTCGTTGAACCCCGTCCGGGAATCACTGGTTGCACTTGCCTTTCGCGCCATGAACCCAGCATAACCCCCCCCAAAGAGCGGTGACAAGCGATGAGTCGGCGCCGCGGGCGGCGGCGGCCGTTTTCCCCCCGAAAAACCCTGAAAGGCTGCGGATTGGAAATCCGTGATTTTGTGCTTTCGCCGGCCCCCGGAGTATGCCATAGACTGCCGCATGCCAGAGATTGCCGAGTTTGTAAATCGCGGTTCCGCGCTGATTACGCCTTCGATGGTGGAGAAGGTGTTGCGCCACCTTCCCCAGTGGAAACTCGAGTTCACGCAAATCCATGAGCCCCTGTTCCCCCATCTGGCCGACCAGCTCGAGTTCCTGGCGGACGCGGTCGAAGACACCGCCGAGGGCGCCTATAAGGAACTGCCTTATGTGGCGTTTGCGCAGGCGGTGTTTGCCCTGATTTATTCCCACAAGAAGGTTGGCATCATCCCCGATTCCGTTCTCAGCCTGGGCCGGGCCGACGATTCGAGTGTGGTGCGCGCGGTGCTGATTCAAAACGAAAAGGCGTTCGCGGTTTACGCCGCCACCCAGAACCGCGACTGGGGCCAGATCACCAGCCAGCCTTGAGGTCCTTTCGTGTCACCGGCTTGCAGGGGACGGCGCGCCCTACCGGTCCCGCGGGATGGGACCTTTCCTTCCGCGCCCCCGAGGCTCTCGGCGGGATTGCACGGGGTGCCCATCGTTTACAAAGAACATCCCCGAGGTGTTCGCCGCCCTGCGGGACTTGGTCACCCTACCCGGCCGATGTGATCCGAAGATGGTGAAGGTGTCCCCCCAAAGCGAGCACCCCGAGGACTGATTTAGGCGCAGTTCAGGGCTTCTGGAGCCGGTAGAACTTGCCGGGTACTGGAGCGGGAACGACAACCGGATTGGTTGCGCCGCTGGGAGAATTGGTCCAGTTCGCCGGAGACAAGCTCCAGGTTTCCTGCAGCACAAAGCCCGGGATGTCCGGCGTCCAGGAGATCAAGGCAAAGCCGGGGGCGGCAGGGGCAATCGAAAGAGTCGGAGCGCCGCCGACTTGGACCGCCACAGGCAGCGCCCAGAACCCGCCGGTGACGGTGAAGTTGCCGCCGGACATGTTGGGGCCGGCATCTGGCTGCCCGATGGTGCCGCTGACGGCATAGACTCCCCCCGTGCTGGTTCCGCCGCCGCCGTCAATGGTATGCCAGGGAATGGAATAGGACTGAGCCCAGAGAGTCGGCACTGCGAGCAGGGTGGCTGCAAGAAAAGCGAGCGCTGCTCGTGCGCCGCGGTTGTGACGAAGGATGCGGGTTTTCATTTCTTTTGGTCGTTCGTATCCGGGTTGTCTGATGGCTTGTTTTGGGGGGCCTCCTGAGCGCGAACGCCGCGGCTCTTTTGTTTGGCCTGCATAACCTGAGCTTTGCGCTGCGCCTTGGTCCGCAGTCCGGCCTGGTCGCTTTCCGAGGCCAATTGGGTGAAATAGGTCTCGGCCTCGGAGAAACGCTGGTCGGCGCTCAGGCGCTGAGCGATTTCCAAATGCAAGGCGTCCCGTTCGCGGCCGGTAGCTTGGCGGGCGGCTTCGCGCAGGGCGGCCAGGGCATTGGTACCGTCGCCAAGCCGGTCAAATTGCTGGGCGCGAATGACCGCGCCGCGAACCGCAGGGTTGCGGGAATCCTCCAGATTATACGGCAGGTCGTAGGCGGGTTTGAGGTCCTGGATGTGCGCGGTGCCCCGGCGAGGGATGAGGTCCGTGTCGGTCGTCATCACGGACGCAGGGTTGGCATGGGTCCCGTTCAGGAGAATCACCGCCCGGTTGTTCACCTCGCCGGCGTTGATTGCATCCTGAATCGTCGGATACGGAAACGCCCACGACCCCATGTCCACAAACGGCACGGTGGCGGCGCCGACGCGGACATAAGTCGGGATTTGAGTCAGCAGCCAGGTGCGGTCGGCGTAACCCTGGGCGCTTTGCCGGTCCATCTGGCAGGCGGTCAAAATGCTCCGGTTATCCGGATCATGATAGGACATCAGATTGCCCCAAGTGTTGTCCACGAGGGTCTTTTGGCTGGCGTTGAGCTGATTGTAGTTGAGCCCATAGGCGTTCACGGCGATCTGGTCCCGCGTCCAATCCGGATCGTCCGGCAGGGTGTCGTCGCAGTTGTCGGCGCCGCCGCCCTGGTGTGTATGCAACAGGTTCAAGCTGTGGCCGACCTCGTGCGCGAGGGTGGTGTCGAAAATGCCTTGGCAGAGAATGATGATGTCATTATCCGGCGGGAACTTGGAGATGGCGCTGTCACTGGCGCCGGTGATGTACACATTGATGGCGTTGTTGCGCCAAAAGAAGGCGCCGGGATCAGCAAGGGCGGCGCTTCGAATTGCATCCCGGCTGCTCTCGCTGGCGTCGTTGAGATAGTAGCTGGACTGTCCCGAAACGTTGAGAATCTCAACATTCTGGAAGCGGAATTCGCTGATGTGGTCGGCGAAGATTTCATTCCCGCGGGTCACCTGCTCGTTGATTTCGGCGTCGGTGTTAATGTTGCCCGTGGCCGGGCGGTTCCCGGAGGAATTGAGAATGAATTTGAAGGAAAGCCGCACCTGGGGCTCGGCGGCCTCGGCGGACAGGACCGCCAGCACCGCGGCGGCGAAGCTCCACAGCCCGGCCCGCGCCGCTGCGCGAATGGAAAAGCGCTGTTTCATGGCTGCGTCAAAATTTCAAGAGTTGTGCCCGATTAGAGAGAAGTGCCGATTACTGCAAGGAAACCAGCACCAGCACCAGCCCGGTTCCCTTGTCAAGGCCCGTCATTGCCTTGCCAATGATGGCGCCATGGGCGCGCGCGGGGTCCGTGACTTTCATCCCATGCCCCGGGAGGTCGGAGGTCGTGATGAGATCGCCCGGCTGGATTGGGGCTGGATCGGCGTTGACCCTGCAGTACACCCGACCGGTCAAGGCCACCGGGTACTCTCCGTCAGCGAGGCTCCCCCGCTGCCCCATCATCATGCCAGTGCGGACGCCGCCGGCGCCGCTGACCACGCCGGCTACCGTGCGATCATAGGCTTTGGAACTGAGGGTGAGTTTGCCGGGATTCATGGGGTCAATGCAAACCAGGGCGCCGGGCGTGACCGGCTGCACCAACGATTGGATGTCGAATTTCTCGGACAGGTCGCTGCCGCCGGTGATGGATAGCTCCTGGGTGGTGATCCGCCCATCGCCACTGAGGTCGGCATCAAGGGTAATGGTCGTGGTGCCAGCGCCGTTCTTGAGGCGGATGACGGCACCGCCGTCGCCGTCGTCCCCATCCAGCTCCATGCGTTCCTCGCCGCTGGCGTTGTTGACGGAGATATCGCCACCGTCGCCCGCATAGAGCTCGGAGGCCACTTCCACTCCCACCGACCCGTCGGATTGTTTGGCACGAAGGATGCCGCCGAGGGTGCTGTCGTATGCGCCCAACAACTCCACGGTCTCGGTGCCCGACGCGTCATAAACCGAAACTTCCCCGCCGAAAGTCGAGGCGTTGAAGCCATCCAAGGCTACGCGAGTTGACGAGTTGGTGTTGTAAACCGCCAGGTAACCGGCTCCGCCGCTTTCTCCATCCAACACCATGCCCAGACTGCCATCAGCCGCATAGAGGTACTGCAGTCCCCCACCGCCGCTGTCCCCATACAGGACAATGCCGCCGCTGCCCGCCCCCGAGTAAATGTTCACTTGCCCCCCGCCAGCATTGCCCTCGCCGTCAATCGCCACCCGCGTCGCGCTCAAGTTGTTATTCACATTGATGAGCCCGGCCCCCGTACTCTCCCCAAATAGTTGAATCGTGGAGCTGCCATCCTCCGCGTTGAGGGTAATTTGGCCCCCTGACCCCGTGCCCGAACCGTCCAGAGTGATGCGACTCGAGCCATTGGTGTTTTGAATCGTGATCAGTCCAGCTCCGCTGCTCTCACCGTCCAGGGCAATGCCGACGCTGCCATCGGCGGCATAGATGTATTGAAGACCGCCTCCGCCGCTGTCCCCATCCAGGTAAATGCCGACCTGACCATCATATTGGTAGAGATATTGATAGCCACCCGTTCCCGTGCCAACCAAACTGATGGCCGGCAGGCCGTTTGAAGTCCTAAAAATGTCCAGGCGGCCAGCCGCCAGCGAGTCTCCCAGGTCCAGGTCATCGGCCAACTGCTGGGAGCCGACCGTGTTGTTGGCCAGGTCGGCGCCCAGAATCGTGCCGTCGAGGATTTTGCTGCTGATGATGGCGTTGTTGGCCACGTCCGCACTTGCCACCTGGCCGTCAATAATGTGCGTGCTGTTGACCGAGTTCGGGCCCAGATCAGCCGACGTGACGGTCCCATCCTGGATTTTCGCGCTGGTCACTGCCCCATCCGCCAAGGGGGCGGTGGTCGCATAGAGCGCGTAGGGAGTGGGAGTCACCGGCTGCCGCGGCGAAACCAAGGTAAAAGCGGAGCCAGCACCGTTGGACCGCACCCCGATGGCCAACCAGTAGGCCGTTCCATCAAAAACTCCGGCGCCAAAGTCCAGCGGCACGGTAAAAACTCCGTTGCTAACGGCGACGTTCAAGTTGGTGAGCGTGCTGCCCACCTGGGAACCCGCCACCGGTGCATTGAACAAACTGAAAACGAAATCATAGTTGCCGGAGGCCGCACCGGCGCCATCGGCCAGTTGGCCTTGATAAGTGAAGGTGGTGCCCACGGGCGCCGCCCCCGAGCACATCACACCAAGCGCCAACAGAAGGCAGCCGAGGTGATTCCGCAGGGTTCCGGCCGGCGCCGACCGCCATCCGGGAGCCACAGGCTCGGTTGGCCGATGGGTGCCCCGGGAACGCCGTCGCCCAGTACGGGGTGTTTCAAGTTCACGAGTCTCGCCGAATCGAGTCTCTTTGCAGGTTTGGTATCCGTGTTTCATGATTTGGTTTTTATTGCGGTTCTCTGAATAAGATGGTCCTTGTCGGTTCAACGAAAGTTGGAAATCAAGAATGACTCTGCTTCCGGCCCCCTTGGGACACCGGAACCCGGACAGGAACAGGACGATGGCATGGTCCGAGCACTGGAGTCATGATTGGCGGGAATATATTATGAGAGCGATTAACTTGCAACATTATTTTTTCAAATTCCCAAATTGCGGGTTGCCTCAAATAAAAAGACACCGAGGGTGGGGTTAAAGGGGTGGCTGGGAGTATTCGTTGCCTCACGGGAAAAAGACACCGAGAAAGAGGAATGTACATGCAACGAATAACGGAACGAACGGATCAACTGGAACGGCTGCGCCGGCGCTGGAGTTGTGGCTGCCGCATTATGGCCGGCATTATGGCCGGCTTCTGCCCTGCCAGAAGCAACTGTTAGCAGCGGTAAGTCCCGCGACGCTGG
>CAZVYG010000005.1:0-125042 GCA_964631605.1 uncultured Verrucomicrobiota bacterium | reverse complement strand
CCAATTCGGAACAAAGACGGCACTCCCTACGACGGCACTGCGGGACGTAACAGGTCAGGCGTGGGTTCACCATCTCGCGCGCGCAGAACAATCCCTCGGTAGGCCGGCCCGACCGGCATTCTTCCTCGAAGCGCGTGTAACCTGGGCAGGGCGCGGTCTGTCTGAAGCTTCACAACCTTATGAAAACGGTTACGGCAACCAAACCACTTCTCCAAAGACTGGCGTTGAGCGCCCTGACGGCGCTGCTTGCCTCGGCAGTCCTGGCCGCCGAAACATCGGCGCCCCGCGTCGCCATCAATTTCCCCTTCCAATCGCCGGAAACGGCGCCCACCCCCACCTTCCTGAGCTGGCTGGCCGACCTGGGCGCTCCGGCCTTGCGCCAGATGACCTACAACGACGTGCATTGGATCCAAGTCGAGCCCGCCGACGGCGCGTTCAACTACGCCAAGCCCGACCAGGTCTTCTCCAACGCGTATGGGATTCATCCACTGCCCACGCTCTACGGCATCATCGCCGGGCCCAACGACGTCTATGGCCTGCAAGTGCCCTGGCGCGCCTGCACCAACCCGCCCTACGCCCCCGACTGCGGCTGGCGCGCGGAGCGCGATGCGCCGGAGACCGAGAACTACGTGACCAACACCGTCGCCCGCTACCGCCACGTGGCCCGGTACTGGGAAATTGCCAACGAGATGAACGGCAAAACCTCGCGGCCGCTGGGCCTGCCCGTGCCCGACTTCGCCGCGTTCATGCACTCGAACCGCGTCTGGATTCTAGCGGCGGACCCGGAGGCCAAGGTGGTTCTGCCGGGCATGCTTGGCACCTACGGTTTTCCCTTCGCCAACTCGACCAACTGGCTCGGGCAATTGCTCGCCGCCGGCGGCGCGGGCAGCTTCGACGTGGCCAACTACCACGATTACAATTCGTGGTGGACACTGCCCCGGCACTACGACATGTGCCGCGCCGTGCTCGACGCCCACGGCCTGACCCACACACCCATCTGGGTCACCGAGACCGGCATCTCCAGCCGCACCAACACCAGCATCACTCCGCGCTACTCGTCCCCGGACGCGCAGGCGGCGGATGTGTGGCGACGCTTCGCGCTGCTCTACGGCAAGGGCGCCCAACTGGTCGCCTGGCACAACCATTACTCGGCCAATCTGCCCGGCGGCACGGGCTTCGACCAGTTCGGCCTGCTCGACCACACCGGCAAGAAGAAGAAGTCCTGGCACGCCATGAAACTGCTCATCCAAAAACTGGAAGGCTTTGAAACCGCGCAGCTCCTCGCCACGGGCCTCATCAATGACGACAACCTCAGCGGCGGCGCCGGCGCGTGGGCCGTGCGCTTTCGCTGCGCCGACGGCGCGCACCGTTACGTCCTGTGGAGCCCGGACAATCAAAACCACACACTCACCGGCCTGACGGCCCGGACTTACCAGACCCTCCGCGTTGTCCCCGCCACCCTCAGTCCCGACGGGCAGACGGCCACCTTCCTCACCAACACGGTCACCCCGGCGGCCGGCCAATACACCTTCGCCCTCGAGGACGCGCCCATTTTAGTCGAGCCGGTGCCGCCGCCGCCGTTTGCTTTGCGGGGGGAGTTGGATGTCAGCGGAGCGCCCGTGCTGGTTTGGTCCGCGGAAGTTGGCGAAGTCATTACGGTGGAGGTGGCCGCCACGCTGCTGCCGGCGAATTGGACGCTGGTGCCCGCGGGCGATTTGGAGTTCAGCATCGTCGGGACGGAAAAACGCGCCCGGTATGTCGGGCCATTGTCGCCGCCGCTGTTCTTCCGCCTGCGCTGGAGTGC
Source organism: uncultured Verrucomicrobiota bacterium (assembly GCA_964631605.1). Lineage (GTDB taxonomy): Bacteria > Verrucomicrobiota > Verrucomicrobiia > Limisphaerales > UBA8199 > JARKQH01. The sequence goes on along the minus strand of CAZVYG010000005.1, from coordinate 123,238 downwards.
GCCGTGAAAAACCGGCTACCAGCCGGCGGGGCGTGCCACGGAGTGTCCCTCGGGTCGGAAAAAGAAGGCCCCGGGAAAGCCGCCGGGGTGTTATCATCGGTTGCGCCGCGCCTGGAGGAACTGACCCGGAACAATGCCGACAGGAACGCTCAGCGTCAGGGCCTCGCCCGTTTGGCAGCGGGCGGTTTTACCGGGTGCGGGCGTTTCGGCCGTTGATGCCGTGAACCAAGACAGCGCCGGGGTGGCGGGGAATAGCGGGGCGCTTGCGAGCGCCGGCTAATCGCGGCCCGGGGATTTGGCGGCTTTGTCAATAGCAACGGCCACGAGGATGACAAAACCCTTGATGACCTGCTGCCAGAAGGGCGAGACCTCAAGCAAGACCAAGCCGTTGTTCAGGACGCCAATGATCAGGCAGCCCAGCACGGTGCCCAGGATGGACCCGCGGCCGCCGCTCAGGGAGGTGCCGCCGATGACGACTGCCGCAATGGAGTCGAGCTCATAGCCGATGCCGGCGTTGGGCGTGGCTGAATCGAGGCGGGCGGTGGCCAGCAGGCCGGCCACCCCGGCCAGTCCCCCGCCGAGGGTGTAAACCTGCAGTTTGATCCGGTTCACGTTCAAGCCGCTCAACGCGGCGGCACGCTCGTTGCCCCCCACCGCATAGAGATACCGCCCAAAGGGGGTCCGGCGCGTCACCGCAAAGAAAGCCAGGGCGAGGACGGCGGAAATCCAAACGGGCATCGGCACGCCCAGCCACTGGCCCGTGCCCAGCGAACCGAAAGCGTGGCCAAGCCCGGTGATGGGGAACCCGCCCGTCCACAGCATCGTGAACCCGCGCGCGATGCTCAGCATGCCCAGGGTGGCGACAAACGGCGGCAAGGAGAAACGGGTAATCGCCACCCCGTTGACGAAGCCCGCCGCCAGCCCGACGGCCACCCCGACCAGCACCGCGCCGAAGGGGGTGAATTGAATCAGCACCCCAAAACGCTCCAAGGTCAGGCCATTTTTCAGGAGGCCCGCCGCCAAGGCGCCCGCCAGGGCGAGCACGGAACCCACCGAGAGGTCAATGCCGCCGGAAAGAATCACCAGGGTCATCCCGATGGAAAGGCAAAGGTTGATCGAAATCTGGCGCAGCACATTCATGCCGTTGTCCACCGTGAGGAAATTGTCGGCGGCCAGGCTCAGGCCGATGATCATCAGAGCCAGAGCCAGCAGCGATTGGAACCGCGCGAGGGTATGCTTCGAGCAGCTCATGGGTTGGGGCGCCAACGAGGCGGGGCGGAATCAGGCGCTCGAGTCAACGGGGTCATGGCGGCTATTCGAACGCTACCTCCAGGGGGACAACCTTGAGGGGACGGTCCGCTTCGGCGCCCGGCTCGACCTCGGCCGCGGCGACGAAGCGCAGCCGTCGGCCCGGGGCGGCCTGGGCCTTGAGTTGGCTGATGACCCGCTGTTCCACAATCCGGTTCAGCTCGGTGGAGAGGTCGTTGAAATCCTGAGAATTGGGGAACAGGCCCGCATCCAGCAGGCCGGAGGCGTCGCGGACCGTGTTGCCGAAGAGCATGCCGGTGCTGAGCAGGAGATCCGGATCGCCGTCCGGCTTGCCGAGGGCGACAGCGACCGCCTTGGGGTGGACCGAGCATACCGTTCCGCTCCCTTTCATCAAATAATACACCGCGTCGCTCATTCCCGGGGTTTTGCCGTATTTCGCCGCCGCGGCGTTGGGGTCGGAGGCCAGGAGCGAGAGCAGGGTGTCGGCGTCGGGCGCGTGCCTGAGGGCCGGCAGCAGGCGCTGCGACCAGAACTCGGCGGCATAATTGGCCGCGTTGAAGACGCCGTTGGTTTGAGCCGCCTGATGCTTGAGTGAAACGATGCGAATCGGCGGCCACAGAACACAAAGGCCCGCGCCGGCGGCCAACCCGATGCAGATGACGGCGATCCGGCGCATGAGGGCGGGTTCAGGGCTTGCGGCCGTAGTCCCCGTAACGGTGCACATTTTGCTGGGTGACAAGGTCCACCCGGACGGGGATTTTCTGGGGGAAATCGCGTTTGCCTTTGAGGAATTGGTCGGCGAATTCGGCGGCCTGGCGGGCCATTTGTTTTGGGAACTGCATGCCGGTCGCCACCATTTTCTTTTCGGCGATGAGGCGCACGACGTCGTCCGCGCCGTCGAAGCCGAAGACTTTGACCTGGCGGTCCTTGCCCGCGGCGACCAGGGCCTGGTAGGCGCCCATGGCCATGGCGTCGTTGCCGCAGAAGACGGCGTTGATGGCGGGGTGTTTTTGCAGGATGGATTCCATCACCTCGAGTGCTTTGGCGCGGTCGAACTCGGCCGACTGCTGCGCCACCATCTTCAGGCCGGGATAACGATCCACCACGCTATGGAATCCCTTGGAACGGTTCCAGGTGTTGTTGTCGCCCACCAGGCCAAGGAGCTCGACATACGTGCCTTGCTCGCCCACCTGCTCGACAAAATACTCGCCGAGCTTGACACAGCCGGAGTAGTTGTCGGAGAGGAGCTGCGCGGTGGCGACATTGGTGGCGTTGATTTCACGGTCAATGCAAAATACAGGGATGCCGGCGGCCTGCGCCCGCTTCGCATTGGCAATCGAGCCGTTGGCGTCGGTCGGGTTGAACAAAATCGCCTTGTAACCGCCGGCGATGGCATTTTCGAAGTGCGCCGCCTCCTTGGCGGTGTCGTTCTGGGAATCAAAAACGGTCGCCTCGTAGCCCAGCTCGACGGCCCGGCTTCGGGCGGCCTCGCCCAGCACCACAAACCAGGGATTGTTCAAGGTTGAAATCACCACCGCCATTTTGGCCTTGGGCGGCGAATCCGCTGCAGTGGCGAAGCCGTCGGGCAGGGCGGCGCTTGAGAATAGTATCGCGAGGGCGGCGAAAAACTTCAGGATCGGAATTTTCATAAAGTGTTCAGCAAGGTTTTTATGTGCGTTACAGTACTCGTTTTACGGCGGCCAGCCAGCCCGCGCGCAGGCGTTCGACGGTCGCGGCGGGCAGTTGCGGCTGAAAGGTCCGGCCTTCGCGGCGCAGGGCGGCCAGGCTCTCGAGGGATTGGTGGATGCCCAGGCCCAGAAAGCCGGCCAGGGCCGCCCCAAGTGCCGAGGCCTCCGGCACGTCGCTGGCGCGCAACTCGACCCCGGCCACATCCGCGGTGAACTGCATCAGAAAGGCGTTGCGGGTTGGTCCGCCGTCGGCATGCAGCTCCTTGAGTTTTACGCCAGCCTCGGCGCCCATGAGGTCGAGCACGTCCCGCACTTGATACGCGATGGATTCCAGCGCGGCCCGGACCACGTGCTCGCGTTTTGAAAAGGCCGTCAGGCCGAGAATCGCGGCGCGGGCGTCGGCGCTCCAGTACGGGGCGCTGAGACCGGCAAAGGCCGGCACGAGGTACACGCCGCCATTGTCCGGGACAGCGGTGGCGAGAGTTTCGACTCCGGCGATGTCGTCAATCAGGCCAAGCTGGTCCTTCAGCCAGGCGAGCGTGGCGGCCGAGTAATTGATCAGGCCCTCCAGGGCGTAAATGGGCCGCCCCCGCAACACCCAGGCCAGGGCCGTGACCACTCCGCCGGTGGAAAGCCGGCAGGCCGGCCCGACGTTGAACAGCACGGATGTGCCGGTGCCAAACGTGGCTTTTGCCGTGCCCGGCTGGAAGCATCGTTGAGCGAAAAAAGAGGCTTGGGAGTCGCCGAAGACCCCGCAGATGGGCAGGGGCCGGGGCAGCAGCCCGCCGGCGTTCGTTTCTCCGAACCGGGCAAACGGCTCGCGGGGTTCCGGCAGCGCCTGAACCGGCACCCCGAAAAGCTGACAAAGCTCGGGGTCCCATCGGAGTTGGTGAATGTCAAAAAGGAGGGTGCGGCTGGCGTTGGTGAAATCGGTGGCAAAGACGCGGCCGCCCGTGAGCCGGTGGATGAGATAGGCATCCATGGTGCCGACGAGGGCCTGGCCATCTCGAAGCTGCCGGGCCAGCTCCGGCCGCTCGGTCAGCAACCACTGCAGCTTTGATGCGGAAAAATAGGTGTCCAGCCGCAAACCGGTTTTGGCTCGGACGGCCGCCTCCCATCCCTCGGCGGCGAGGCGCTGGCAGAGCGGAGCGCCGCGGCGATCCTGCCAGACGATGGCGGGATGCAGCGGCCGGCCGGTCGCGCGCTCGAACACCACGATGGTTTCACGCTGGTTGGCGATGCTGAGGGCCGCCACGTCTTTGAAGCGGTCCGCCTGCCGGGCGCCGAGGGTGCCGATCGCGCCGAGGGTGTTTTGCCAGATCTCCTCCGCGTCATGTTCCACCCAGCCGGCCTGGGGATAAATCTGCCGGTGCTCCAAGGAGGCCTTGTCAACCAGCCCTCCGGTGTTGTCAAACAGGGCCGCTTTGGTGGCGGAAGTGCTTTGATCGAGGGCAAGGATCAGGCTCATGCCACCTCCAGCAGTTCGCGGGCGGCCTGGCTCAGGCCTTCCATGGTGATGCCATAGTGGCGGAAGATGTCCGCCTGGGAGCCGGTGACCGTATCCTCATCCGGGATGGCGGCGATGCGGAAGGGGACCCGGATGCCCGCGCGCATCAGGGCCGAGGCGCAGGCCTCGCCCAAGCCGCCGTTGACGTTGTGCTCCTCGGCCACGATGAGAGCCTGGCACTCGCGGCCCGCGCTGAGGAGGGTTTCCAGATCCAGCGGTTTGACGCAGGGCATGCTGATCACGCGGCAGTCGCGTCCCTCGGCCGCCAGGGCGCCCGCCGCCAGCAGGCAATGCACGACGGTTTCGCCCGTGCCGATGAACGCGGCATCGGCGCCTTCTTTTAGAACCGTCGCCTGGCCGGGCTCGAACCGCCGTTCCCCGGCGCCGAGATGGCGGGTGGGCGCCTTGCCAAAGCGGAGATAGACCGGGTGGCTGGCCGTGGCGGCCCAGCGGACGGCTTCGCGTGTCTCGTCATTGTCGGCCGGGGCCAGGATGGTGAGGTTGGGAATCGCGCGCAGGGCGGCAAAATCGTGGAGCGAATGGTGGGTGCTCCCTAGGGCTCCGTAGCTGACGCCGGCGCTGATGCCCACCAGCACCACCGGCACGTCCGAATAGCAGACGTCGTTCTTGATCTGTTCCAGGGCGCGAGTGGTGAGGAAGCTGGCGGGGGAAACCGCAAAGGGTTTCTTGCCGCAGGCAGCCAGCCCCGCCGCCATGCCGACCAGATTTTGCTCGGCAATGCCCACCTCGACCAGTTGCCGGGGGAGGGCCTGGCCGAAGGGCGCCAGTTTTCCGGAGCCGCGCGAGTCGCTGGTCAGCGCCAGAATGTTTGGGTTGGCCCGCGCGAGTTCCAGCAGCGTGGCGGCAAAAACGTCCAGGTTGGGCTGGCCGGGGGCGAGACCGAGTTTTTCGGCCAGGCGGGCGGCTGTTGGCGAGAACACGGAGGGAGCGGGGGCGCTCATGCAGATTCCTCCCGCAGCCGGGTTTCGGCGGCGTCGAGCTCGGCCACCGCCTGGGCCAGCTCGGCGGCCGAGGGGACGCCGTGATGCCAACGGGGCACGTTTTCCATGAAGCTGACACCCTTGCCTTTGACGGTGTGGGCGATGACGCAGGTGGGCTTGCCAGGCTCGGGCGGCGCGCCCAACACGCGCGTGAGGGCGGCGACGTCGTGTCCATCGGTTTCCCGCACCGTCCAGCCAAAGGCCCGCCATTTCTCGTCGAGCGGCTCATTGCTGCAGACCTCGCGGGTGGGGCCGGTGATCTGCAGGGTGTTGTGGTCAATGACGGCGGTCAAGTTGTCCAGCCGGTAATGGCTGGCGGCCATGGCGGCCTCCCAATTCGAGCCCTCGGCCAGTTCGCCATCCCCCAGCAGGGTAAACACCCGGTAGGAGCGGCCGTCCAGTTTGGCCGCCAGGGCCATGCCGGCACTGATGGCCAGGCCGTGCCCGAGCGCCCCGGTGTTCATCTCGATGCCGGGGACCTTGCGGGTGGGGTGTCCCACGTAAGGCGACTGGTAGCGGCACACGGTCTGAAGGTCGGTTCGGGGGAAGAAGCCCCGATCGGCCAGCACCACATAAAGGGCCTCGACCGAGTGCCCCTTGCTCTGCACGTAACGGTCCCGGTCGGGGCTGCCAAACGTGTCCGGGGACACCCTCAATATGCGATGGTAGAGAACATTGAGAATATCCAGGCAACTAAGCCCCCCGCCGGTGTGGCCGGCGCCGGCGCTGAAAATCAGTTGCAGCAGCGCGCGGCGGTAAGCGACAGACTTGAATTGCAGCTCGCGGTCAGTCATCAGCATTGCAGGTATTATCAACCTTCGGCCGGCTCATGTTCATACACTTCCCAGCCGAAATAATTCCCAAATGCTTCCCGGAGGACGGCGGCGGTTTTTGACTGAGTCATCGCGACGTGATGTTCGAAGCCGTGACGGCAGATGTAGCGCATCAATTTCTGGAGATTGGGCACTCGGGCAACCGCGCGGTTGCCGAACGTATTCAAGTCGTCGGCGGTCAGCTCCCCTTGGCCCACGTAGGCGCGGATCGCGCCGTCGGCGTCGGCGGTGGTGATGCGGGCGAACGTCAGCGGGCCCGGGCCGGTCCGGCCTTCGAGCGCGCCGTAGGTGTTCTCGAGGCCGAGCGTGCTGCCGAGGATGGGCGCGTTGGAGATGCGGATGTCGGGCAGGAAACATTTCGCCCAGTTGCCGCAGTGGAAAAGCACGCACTTGTTTTCGTCGTCGGCATAGTTGTTGTTCCAATCCACCAGCGCCGCGGGCGTGCCGGAGGCCAGTTGCATCGCGTACATGGTCAGCACCCCCGTCACATCCACCTCGCACGCGCTGGGCAGGAACCGCTCGCTCATCATGCTCATGAGCGTGCAGGCGTTGCACCCGAAATTCCGCTGCAACGACGTCCAGCATTGAATCGCCGTCGCGTCCAGGTCCTGGGCCTCCATCCATTCCGAAATTGCCACCCCCAGCTTCGCCATTTGCACCAGTTTCTCCGCCGGCACCCCCGGCGCCGGCGCATAGGCCCGAATCTCCGCCAGCCGCTTCCGAACCTCGGGACCATTGTTGGCCAGCTTGCCCGCCACGGCCAGAATCTCCGACAAATCCACCGTCGTGACACTCACGCCGTGGCGCTCGAGCAGCTTCTCGCTGTACCGAACCGTGTTGAACGCGCCGGGCCGCGCCCCTATGGCCCCCAGCCGCGCCCCCCGCACCCCGTTGACGACCCGGCACACCCGCAGAAACCGCCGCAAGTCGTTTTCGAAGGCGGCGGAAAGCGGGTGGCAGACGTGGCGGGTGGTCAGCGAAAAGCGGATACCGGCCTGGACGAAGTTGTTGCAAACGGAAATCTTGCCGCAGAAGGAGTCGCGGCGCCGGGAGGGCGAGAGCTTGTCGGGGTCGTCGGGGTAGCCTTGCACGAGCACCGGAACATTCAGCCCGGCGAGCTTGAGCGTGTCCGCCACCGCCTTCTCATCGCCGAAATTGGGCAGCACCACCAGCACCCCCTCGATCCGGTCGCGATGCTGTTTGAACAGCTCGGCGCATTTTCTGGCTTCCGCGTAAGTCTCGACCCCGCCGAGCTTCGAAACCTTCTCCGAAAGCTGCACCGCCGAAACGCCAAGCTTGCGAAACACTTTCGCCATGTCCGCGCGCGCCTCGGAAACGAGCGCGTCCGGGAAGAAATCCCGATTGCCGTAAAGGACGCCGAGGGTGGAGTTCGTCTTGATCATATTCAGTTTACCAAAGGTGATGGATTAAAAGGTTCCGACGCGGTGATTTGGAGCGCAATGGCAAAATCGCACGGCGGTTGCACAGGCAGCGCCACTCGCAGGCCGTCGCGCGTCTGTTCCCAGGCAATCTTCCCGCCGTGCCCCAGCAGCCGCACCTCGCGGACTTTGCCAACCGCCTCGCCCGCCGCCGCCAGCGAGTGAATCAAAAGCTGCCGGTCCTCCGGCCACGCCAGCGCAATCGCGTAAAGCCGGCCGCGGCGGGTGGTGAACCGGATGTCTTGAGCGGTGAAGGGCGGCCGTTTGACATCGCCGAACGACCCCTCGACGATCCGGGTGGGGCCCTCGCCAAAGACCCGCCAGGGCCGCGTGCCGTAAATGGCGTCGCCGTTGATTTTGAGCCAGCGGCCGATTTCCCTCAGCATCTCCTGTTCCCGCTCGGGAATCGTGCCGTCAGCCCGCGGTCCAATGTTGAGCAACAACGTGCCGTTCTTGCTCACCACGTCCACCAAATCATCCACAATCTCCCCGGCTTCCTTGTACTGATGCTGCTTGATGTATCCCCATGAGTTCTTCGACACCGACGTATCCGTTTGCCAGAAATCCGGCCGAATCTGCCCGGCCTGCCCGCGTTCGATGTCGAACACGCCGGCCCCCGGCGGAAACGACCGGCCCTCCCATTCCTTGAAGTTGATGGCCACCTCTTTCTTCCACTGGACACCCCGGTTGTAGTAGTAGGCGGCGAACGTCTTCAGGTATGGCTGGAACACCGGCTGGCAAATCCACCAGTCGAAATACAACAACTGCGGCCGGTACTGGTCCACAATCTCGCAGGCCCGCAGCAGCCAATCCTCCAGGAAGGGTTCATCCGGAATCTCCGCCTGGGCCTCGGCGGTCCGCTTGTTCCCCGCCGGCCCGTAGAGCGCGGCATGGTTCGTATCCTGGACATCCGACGCGCCGTAAAGGCCCTGGTCGAAAAAGAACCAATGCTCCGCCCGGTGCGACGAGGCGCCCGCCACCAACCCCGCCCGCCGATACGCCTTGACCTGCTCCCCCAGCACGTCCCGCCGCGGCCCCCGTTTGACCACCGACCATTCCGTGACCTTGCTGTCATACATCGCGAACCCGTCGTGATGCTCCGCCACCGGCACCACGTACCGCGCCCCGGCCTCCTTGAACAGACGCGCCCACGACCGCGCGTCGAACGCCCCGGCCGTGAACCGGGGGATGAAATCCTTGTAACCGAAAACGGTCTGCGGGCCGTACGTGGCGCGGTGGTGCGCGTATTCCGGAGTGCCGGGTTGATACATGTTGCGCGGATACCATTCACTACCGAACGCCGGCACCGAGTAAACACCCCAATGAATGAAAATGCCGAACTTGGCATCGCGGTACCAGGACGGCGTCCGAAAGGCGTTGGTGATGGAGGCCCAGTCCGGCTTGAAGGGTCCCGACTGCGCCACCGATTCAATTTCCGCCAGCCGCGCCTTCGCCCACTCGGGCGCAACCGGGGAAACCCAGGGCAGGCGCACGTTCCAAACCTGCTGCGTGCCGACTTTGAACAGGTAATCCAGGTCCTTCCGGCTGGCTTGAAAAGCCGTCCCATGCTTGAGTCCCGAGGGGAACGCCGCCCGGCTGGTGACATCCTCGAAGGTTTTGAAATCCCGCGTTCGCATCACGCCGTAGCGCTTTTGTTGGTAAGCCTCATAATAGATCAACCACTCCTCCCCAATCTTCAACCCGCTCGGCCCCTCGGTCAGGTGTTCCGTCAGGCCGGCGGAAACCTCCCGCCACGGACCGGTCGGCGAGTCTCCGAAGGCGACTCTGATGTTGCGCTCGGGGCGGGTGTTGTCCTTGAGCAGCAAAACATACCCCGGGCCGCCCTTGAGAATCTGACAATCAATGACGCTGAATCCGGGGTCCAAAAACAGTCTGGTCGGGGCGAAGGTTTGAAAATCGGAGGTGCTGGTGAAATACATCCGGTGATTGTTCGTGCGCGCTTCCTGCCCCTCGGGGAACCGCCCGGGGATGGTGGATGCCCAGCAGATTAGAAAGCGCTTGGAGACCTCGTCGTAAAACAGCTCGGGCGCCCACGTGTTGACCGTCTCCGGCTCGTGCGCCATCACTTCGATGAACCGCTGTTCCGACCAGTGCACCAGGTCCTTCGAATGCGCGTAACCAAAACCCTTGTCTCCCCGCCACGCCGTCGTCCAGACCAAATGCCACGTCCCATCCGGACCCCGGCAAATGCTCGGGTCGCGCATGATCCCGCCTCCTACCCGCGCCCTGAGAAACAAACCGGGCACATTGGACCAGTGATACCCGTCGAAGCTGTAGGCGAACCGCAACCCGTCCTGCTCCGGCTCCTTGAAGGTGCTGAAGAGGTAAACGGCGTTGGTCTCCTCGTTGGCCCGGGCGGGGAGACCGCAGAGACCGATTGTGCCCACAGCCAGCGCGATGCACAACCCGTAGCGGAGCATTAATTCACCCCTTTCCCCGCCGGCTGTTTTTCCACCGTGGCGGACGCAGGCACAACCCCCAACACCACAAAGCTGCCCTTGCCCATGGGCTCAAGCTTGTGCCGGCCCGGCCCGTAACGGAAGGCGTGCACGTTCACCTTCGGGCACTGCTCGATCACCGCCGCATTGGCCAGCACCACCTCCACGCCCCCGCGCTCATCGGCGTGGGAGGCGACATCCAAATTGGGCACCTGCAACCAGATGTCGCGCGACTCCTGAAAGTAACCGATGAGCACACACACCGGCTCGCCCACCTCGAATTCCACCGGCTCATACCGCCCGCTCTTGGCCGCCTCGTGCGAAAAGCGAATCCCGGTCAGACCGACCAGTTGCGGCGCCAGCTCGAGAATCGTGTAAGGCCGGTCGGCAAACGGGCGCGCGCCGACCTTCACCTCGTACACCTCCGCGTGCGCGCTCCACAGCTTGAAGGCCGCCGCAGGCCACGCGGCCACCGGACCCCGCTCCCGCAGCGCGGGGTCCTTCAGCCCCGCCAGCTCGGCCCTGAAGTCCTGCAGCTCCCGCCGGTAAAGCGGCAGCACCTGCGTCCAATGATAATTCGTGCCCACGCCGTTGATCGCGCCCGGGAACGGGATTTTGCGATGGCCCGTCTGCATCGAATTGGCGAAATGATAGGCGCCCTCGGTGAGTTTGGCCAGTTGCTCGAAATGTTCCACGCTTTCCGCCATGGCTTGCGCGGCTCGCTCCATTTCCCCAATGTCCCCGTTCAGGCCGAACCGCAGGACATGACGGGCGGCGGCGGTCTTGGCCGCATAAAACCGGGCCATGAGCGCGAGGCTTTTTGCGTCCCGCCGCCAGCGCTCGAATTCCTCCCGATTCGCCGTCACCTTCTCCGCCGCAGCCTCGAACCCGGCCACGGCGTTGCTCGAAAACCGGAGCGCGTCCTGGATCGCCAGGACCGGCGTCTCACCAACATGCGGCTCCTGCCGCCACTCCTTTTGCACAAACTCTTCCAACCGCTCGCCCGGCGGCGCCTGCGATTCCCACAGCTCGGAAATGGCGTTGTAGCGTTTCGGATTGACCAGTTGGTCCAGCGTCATGCCCAGCGAAAGCGTCTGCCGGTTGCCCTCGGTGATGCCAAAACGCCGCACCAGAATGGGCGCCACCTCCCCGGCCGCGTTGCAGGCCTCGAGGATGGCCCCGGCGGTGGCCTCATCGCAGCCGTAAAACGCAGTCAAGCGGTCAAACCAAAACGCGCGGTCCTCCTGCTCCGAACAGTCGGGATTCCAGGCATACCGGCCCCAGGCCGCAAACCACATCCAATCCCGCTCCCACTGCTTGAGCGGTGGCGCCGCCACGTCCGGCGAATACGGCCAGTTCCAATAACTCAGTGGGTACAGATGCAAGCCGGACGCGCCGAGCCGGTCCCGCGCCGCCACGACGCTTTTCTTGATGAACCGCGCGGCGCCATACCGGAACGGCTCGAGATTCGAGAGAATGTGGACGTTGACCAGGTGCGGTCCCAGCCGGGCCATGGCCAGGTGCGTGGCCTGGGCCTTGCCCCGCGGCTCGTAAGTGGTCAGCGATTCCCCGTTGTATTTGGTTTCCGTAAACAGGTTCGAGTAAACCTGGAAACACGCCGGCATGATGGCCTCCGCATCCATCGCGTGGGTGCGAATGACAATCGGGGGCTCGGCCGTCAGCCCGGCAGCCCGCATGCCGTCGTGAACCCCCGGCAGAAGGGTTTGGGTCGCCCAGGCCAGTTGGTTGCTCGTGCCCTGAAGCGCCTCTCCAAGGCAAACCATCAACCCCACGTTGGGATATTGCTTGATAAACTCGGCAATGGATTTCCGCGTGTAATCCGCCGCCAGGGCTGTCGGGGCCGCAAGCTGCGTCGGCACGCCGTGCTCCGCCGCCAGCGGTTGCGGCAGAAAAATGTTGTAGAACATCTGCACCAGCCAGATGCCGCGCCGGTCGCATTCCCCGGCAAGCCAGCGGTACATCTCGACGTTCCGCTCGAAGACCTCCGGCGGGACTTCGACCGCCTGAGGATAATCCGGCAGGCGCAGCAGCGACGCGAACGGATGGCCGTTCCACAAAAACAGCGCGTTGAACCGGTGTTCGACAAGAAAATCGAGATACTCGAGCCAAAGGCGCTTTTCGTAGAACCAGGGGAACAAGTCGGGCGTGTAGGGATACTCATACACTTTTCGCCCCGGCAGAATCGTCGTCTTCTGCAAACCAACACAAGCGCCGCGCAGAGTCAGGGCGGGCCGGTCGCTATGCTCCAGCCGCGACGGGACGCCACCCGCGCGAACTCGTTTGGCCAACTCCAGACAACCAAACATCATCCCTGAGTCGTCTCCGCCCAGGATGGTTATCCCCTCCCGATCACCCCCTTTCAAACTGAAGGCCTCGCGCCCAAGGCCCGTCTCCCGGACGATACGAATCACCAGGCCGTCGCGGTCCTGCGGCTCCGCGGAGGGGCGGGCGAGCATGAAACCGCCGCGGCACAGCGCCGCTTCAAGATGCTCGGCGCCGAATTGAACTCGCGCCGAAGCCTGAGGCGGCAGCCGCACCCAGGCGGTGTGGGCACCGGCTGTCAGCGTCGCCATCAGGGCCAGTGCGAGGCCGGCCCAGCCTTTTTTCAATCGCTGCGGAGTCACAGCAACCATGGGGTCCTAGTCCTTCAAACGCTGGATGCGAATGGCCATGAACGGCTTGCCCGGCAGGGGCACCCGCCGTCCGTCTTTGTCGGCATAAAAGTAATCTGTCTGCTTGGTAATCGTGAAGGTTCCCGGCACCGGCGTGATGGTCATGTTCCAGGTGTCGAGCACTTCGGCTTTGAAACGCATGCCCTCGGCGGGAGGCAGACCCTTGCCTTGCGGCGGTTTGGGCAGCCGGAATTCCCACGAGTCGGGGGTCTGCCGGCCCAGGTAAACCAGATAATAGTCCGGTGCCTGACCCCCGTATTCGGGGTTTTGCCACTTGTCAATCGGCTCGATGCCTTCCGCCGGCGCGGCCTCCAACACCTTGCGCAGAAACGCCAGTCGCGCCGGGCTCTGGCCCTTGAGCACCCCGCCTTTGGACCACCAAAGGACATCGTCGGGGCTCAGGTAGGTTTCGCCGTGGCCGACATAAGTGCCGGCGACGGTGCCGTTCCAGAACCGGAACACCAGCTCCTCGGCGGAAAGATTCCCCCACCGCTTGGGAATGTTGCCCTCATACTTGATTTCGTCGTAAACGACGGGCTTGCGGTAGGCATCCCGATAAATCCCCGCCGTGTTCGGGTCTTCCACCGCCGAACCGTTCTGAATGCTCGCATGGGTAATCCAGGGGCGGGTGTGGTTGAACAGCCGTTTGCCGTTATGAATGGAGAGCAGGTGGCCAAAGGGGTCGGCGCGCGAAACAAGCTGGCCCATGCGCTCCCAATCCTCCTCGGTCTTGTGCCCCATGAAATCGTATTCGTTGGCCAGCGACCACCACACATTGCGGAACGCCGCCAGGCGGGCCACGACATACCGCAGGTACCGGTCGTCCTCGAGGGGCGTCATTCGGTCGAACCCCCACGCCCCTTCGTCGTAGGGATGCAGCAGAATGATGTCGGCTTCAATGCCCAGGCGCTGGAGGTCGAGAATCCGTTTCTCAAAATGCTGGAAGAATTTCGGGTTGAACCGCGTGGTGTCAAAATTGCGCGGGCTGCCTTCAAACGGGTACAGGGCGGGCTCGTTGGTGTTCCAAGCATAGCGTTTGGGGAAGACGCAAAATCGGATTTTGTTGAAGGGCGACGTTGCAAGTGTTTTGAGCGTTTGCTCCTGAAGGGCCTCGTCCTGGTGGGTCCAAACGTAGCAAGTGGTGCCGACCTGTCGGTACGGGGAGCCATCGGCGTAGGCAAAATGGAAGGTGTTAGTCACGCAGACCGGGCCGTGGTTTGCGCCCGAAGGTTTGACCACCGAAAAGGCGCCCGTCTTGCCGTTCAGCTCCGGCACATTGCTGCTCGTTTCGAAAGTCCAGGACCCGGGCTTTTGGGGCATGAACCGAATCCGGTACACGCCCTCGCCATCGTAAAAGCCGGGCACTTCGATGGACTCGTAGCCCTGGGCGAAACGCGCGGCCAGATGGACATCCAGAAAAGGATTTCCTTGCGGCGGCCCACGAAGAACCACTTCATACATTCCCCACAACTCGACCGTGTCCGCCGCGCGCGTCTGCGGCACCGCCGCCGGGAGCAACAGCAGAACCGTGAGAACCGTCCATCGAAGGACTCCCCCGCCCGGCCTGCGGAGGCGGCGGCCGCGCGTCATTTCGCACGGGCGCAGACGGTGTTGGGTCCGGAAACTGTGGCGAAAGGAATTCTCAGTCATGGTGTTCACTCCTTAACCAGCCAGAAAACTGTGGTTGCTCCGTTGTCCTTTGGCAGGGTCACTTGCGTCCCCCCGTTTACCCGCCCGGCGGCGGTGGTTTTGCCGTTTGCCAGATTCACGCGATACAAACGGAACGTGCCCGGCTCGGCCGACAGATCCAGTTCAGCCGCGGCGCCGGCCTCCAAGCACACCAGCCACTGCCGCCCGGGTTCGCGGAGCGTCCATTGGCCGGTTTTGGCCGGCTGCGACGGGGTCATGCGGGGGACGGCTTGCAGGAGGGCGGGCTCGGTCGTTTGCGGCAAACGCGGCAGAGAACCGCCGGCGCACAACCAGGCCCAACCGGCGGTGTCGAAATCGCAGAGCAGCGCCTTGCCGGGGAACCGGGCCCGATACTCGGCCGCCATGCCGGCCAAATCGGCGTCACCGGGCCGGCCGCCGCGCCATTGCCGTTCGAATTGGCGGGGGGCGAGGTTTTTGCCGCCCGGCGGAGCGAACTCGCCTTTGGGTGTGCGCCACCAATAACGAAAATCCACGACATCCACGACCGGGTTGCGGCGCGGGTCGTTCAGAATAGCGTCCTGCACATCCTTGGTTGCGCTCAAAGCCACCACGGGTGAAATCCCCTCCGCACCACCCTTGGAACGCTCCCGTTCCCACTCCGCGACGGTATCCAGCCAGAATTCCATGAACTGCAGCGGCCCGGTGAATTCCGCGCTCGTGAATTGAATCACGTTGGCGCAGGAGGCGAAGTTGTCCAGGCACTGCCGGATGTAGGCCCGATGCAGCTCGCGACGAACCGGGTGTTGCGTGTCGTAGAACAACTCCGCCTGGAAAATCCGTTTGTCCCCAGCGTAAGGCGGCGGCTCCGGAAATCCGGTTCCGTTGATGTTGTTGGCCGTGCGCCAGGGAAAATCCGCCCAATGCGCCCCCGCCTCCAGGAGGTGATGCTGGAAATAATTCTGGTGAAACAAGACCAGGCCGCGTTGGTCGCAAAGCTCGGCAAACTGGCGCAGGCGCGACCAATACCAGGGGTTGTATTTTGTCAAGTCGTATTGGCTCAGGCCGTCCCAGGCCGTTCCCCTGCCGCTGCGGGCGAACGGCTGCTCGTAAAACGGCGGCAACACGTCCCCATCCATCCGCCGAACCCGCTCGTGGTCGTCTCGCCGGCGCTCGTACCACAACCCATAGTTGTGGTCCAGGGCGGCTTTGCCGTTCTTCACGAGGAAGTCCGCCACCGCGTCTAAGTCGTCAGTGAAACCCGGTCCTATCCGGCCCGGGACGAATCGCGTGACCGCCGGCGGCGCGGCAGCCGCCTCGGCCGGCCGAACAGTGCCGCGCCACCAGGGAACCGTGGCCGTGCCTCCGATGACCAGTCGTCCGTTGCAGGTAATCCAGCCGTTTACAATCGCAATGCGATGGGTTGTTTCCCGGGCGGTCCGGTCGTGTCCAGCCTGAGAATCCGCCAGCAGGCCCGACACGGGTTGGCCATCTCCCGGCTCGGAGTGGATGGGTTCCCGCACCCCCGCGGCCTGAATATACTCCTTCAGCGTCGGAGCCGGCTGATGGGAGGCGGCCGCAAGCTCCTGCGCCCGTTCGAGCGTCGGGTTGCTGGATTCCTCGCGGGGACGCGGCATGAGGGCGAGCCGGGCGGCGGCCTCCGTTCCCAGCCGCTGGCGGACGTGGGCGGCAAAGAGGCTGGGCGGATCCACAAAATCATTTGAGCTTCGCCAGATGCCGTCGCCTTCAAACCCCGCCCAGGAGCCAAATGACCAGTTTTGCGCGCCGGGCGGATTCCAGCAGCGAATCACCGCCGCGCTGCAATTCCACAACACGCAGTTTGCCGCCGACCAGCCGGCGGCAGCGTTGTTGCCTGGCCGAAAGCCCAGCGTGATCGCGTTTCCATCCACCACCACATTGTCGTAAAGCACGCCCGAAGCCCAGCTCTCGAGCGGGCCGCTGTCCGCCAAAGCCTCGCGGGCTTCACATTGCACGAACGCGTTTGGACCGGCCGCGCAGTGGCCCACGGCGAAATCGTGCCGTCCATGGGCGGCCCAGCACTTCAAAAACAGCGTCTGCTGGCCCAGGGTGAAGAAGGTGTGGCGCCGGTATCCCCCTATTTCCGAAACCGGCTGCTCCGAAATGCAGTCCTGGACCGTCACCCGCCGGCAGGTCTCATAAACCGCGACGGCCGACCCGGCAAAATGCTTGAACTGCACCTGCCGAACCCAGGCATCCTGGGTGTTCTCGAGGGTGACGCCGCACCAGGCGTGGTCTTCGTCTTTCGGATTCCCGGCATCAAATTGAGAGACCATCGCCAGGTTTTCCACCCCCACATTCGAAATGCGGCCCGGCCATTCATAGCTCACAAGCTGTCCGCCGCCCAGTTCTTTCTCCAAGGCCGTCGTCAGGGGAATGTCCAGCGTCACCTGCGGCCCCTCCACGGCGACGACCTTTGCGTCCCAGACAATATCCCGCGAGCCGGGCTTCCATCCAGCGCCGACGCCGCCGCCCAACTCGGCAGCGCCCAGCCGTGCAATCCAGGCCGCCGTGCTGGGCCGAATCACGCGAACGTCGGCGCCCACCTGCAAGCCCTCGCCGCGGTCCAAATGAACACAGGAGCATCCCACGGGAACAAAATCGTCCACAATCCGCCAGGATTGCCCCGGTTTGAAATCGTTGCGGCCCGCGATTCGGACCAGGGCGCGCCGGTCCTGGCCATCGGCCAACAGAACCGTGCCGCCAACGCCCATGCCTTGCCCCCGGAGCACGACGCCGGAATGCTTTATCACGATGCTGCCCCGCACCTTGTGCGTGCCTTTGAGGAGCAGGACCGCGCCGCGCAGGCCTTCAGGATGAGCGGGCAAGCTCGCGACATAATCCACCGCCGCCTGAATCCGGGCCGTCGCATCGTCCGGCGCGGCTGGCACGGTCACCCGCACCGGCGCCATGGGCACGGGCCGGGCTCCGGCGGCGTAGCCGCAGACCGAGAAGTCCGGCACGCGGTTGCCGCGCGCGTCGGGATGGCATTCGATGCTTCCGTCCCGGCCGGGCGAGATGATTGGCGGCGGGGCGGGGGCCGCGGCGGCCACCAGCCCGGCGGCGAGCGACAGGAGACCCATGGTTTTCCTCGGAACCTTCATTTCTGCAAAGGACCCAAGGCGCCACTTAAACCGGTCAGCCGGTCTGCGCGCGCGATTTCCCGGCCATCGGCATAAACGCTGAAGCCGGCGCCGCGGTGATATCGGCGGCCGTCGCGGTCCCACATAATCGTGAGCAGGCGGCCGTGATACGGGACACGGTCCAGACAGAACCAGTCCCAGGTGTCCGGAGGCAACAGGGGACGGATTTCCACCGTGTCCTCCGCGCGGGGCCGGAGTCCGACCACGCCGGTGACCAGCAGATCGGCAAAGAGGGAATGATTGTAGTATCGGCTGCGGTCGTTTTTGCCGTTGATCCAATCACCCGTCACTTCGTCCAGGTATTCGCCAAGGTAGGGCCGGCGCTCAACAAAATGGGAGCGGACGTAGGTCAGAAAGGCATCGAAGTAGTCCTTGAGCGAGACTTCGTCCTGCCGATAATCCTGCAACAGGTTCGCCAGCGCGCAGAGGGTTTGCGAGGTGGCGAATGGCCAGACGGCGCCGTCCCATTCGCAGGTTCCCACCCCATGTGACCGGAACTGCGGGTGGCGGCGTTCGGCGGTGGTGATGCCAAAGGGGGCGCGGAAGCCCCGGGGATCGGTGAGTTGACGCCACGCCGTTTCGAATCCCTTGCCTTCCTCCGGCAGCGAAAACATCCAGGGCACAAAGCCGATGGCCTCGCGCGCGGAGGAGAAGGAACCGTCCGGGAGTTTGACTTTGAAAAACCTGGCCGAGGGGTCCCAGAGTTCCTGCTGCACGAGGGCTTTTAACCGGGCGGATTTGCGGTCGAATTCCGCCGCGATCTCAGGTCGGCCGGCCAGGCGCGCCGCCGCCGCGATGGCGCGCGCGTTGGCGAACAGGTAGGCGTTGATGGTTGGCCGAACGTTTTGGTCGGTGCGCGACCCGCTGATGGACTCTTCCATTCCGTCGCGGACATCGTACTGCCAGAACAAGCCGTCGGCGCGCTGCTGTTCCCGCTCCCAAGCGACGTAATCGCCCTGCAAATCCTCGAGCAAGGCGACCAGCCGCGCGGCATCGCCGCTCACCAGTGTTCGCGCGTAGGCGGCGGCGGCGAGCCAGTTGCTGTATTTATGAAGGTGGGGCTGGGGCCGGCCTCCGTTCCCGCGCAGCCAAAAGGCGAGGTAATCGTCAACCAGCCGCGAGTCGTGGAGCCAGCGCGCTTCCAGGATGTGAAATCCGGCCGCGCAACTGATGGTATTGTAGCGTCCCGCATGACTCACGGGCGGCAGGAATTCAGTGAAGACGAATCCCTCCGGCGTCCTGACGATGTGCTTCCGCAACGTCCACCACCGATAGTAATAGATCGTCTCCACTTCGCGGTCCGGGCACTCGAATAGCGGGATGTTTGCCTTGAGCCAGGACCACGCCGCGTGGTTGGGGATGAAGTTGGTGACTGTCTCCGGTTCCATGGCGTTGAATCGCTGGACATGGTGGGCAAAGCGCTCCGGGTCCAGCACACTCCCGCGCGCGGGCAAAGCCCACAGGAAATGGCCCGCCAGAAGGAACACCAGGCATGATTCGCCTGGCAGCCAAAATCGGCCCACGGTTTTATTGGATGAAAAGGGCCGGCTCATGGGTCGGCTTGCGCCTCTCCCGCCGGGTTAGTTCTTCCCGGGCCGGAGGGTGTATTCGCCCACCAGGGAGTTAAGATATTTCTCCAGATTGGTGTAGCCATCGCCATTCAGGTCGCGGTTACCGTCGGCCGGATCGTTCGGGTCCAAGCCATGGGCTTTTTCCCAGTCATCCGGCATCCCGTCAAGGTCTTTATCCCAACCCGGCGGGCGGTGGACTTCGGGGTAGTCCTCCCAGCCGCCGACGTCCTCCTGCGAATCGGGCAGGCCCGGCAGGCCAGTGCGGCTGCCCCGGTATTTGGCGGTGCCCTGCCGCACCTCGGCCAGCACCCGGCGGTCGTGCTCGTCCAGCACTGGAGAGTTACAGCCGACGTTCGACAGGATGTCTTCGTAACACTCGGCGGCGGATTGGGTTTTGACCCGCGGCTCGAAAAACGGCTCGTCAAACATGAAATCATGGGTGGCGGGCAGTTTCACTCCTCCCAGTTTCTGGTCGGCACTGACCCGTCCCTCGAGAATGTTGCCCGCGGCATGGAAATCCTGCGGTCCGTAAAGGTGCACCCATTCCCGCTGCGGATTGAGCACAAAGAAGAAGGTGGTTGCCGGGCCGGGCTTGTAGTAGTTGTTGACGAACTGGACCTTGGCGGCGCCGCCATCGGTCGTCCGGTTCTTCCAATTGTAAACGAGGTTGTTACGCACATCCAGCCAGCCGGTGTGCCGCTTCTGCTTGTCCAGCCCGCCGGCCAGGCTCCAGTTCCGCCCCGCGCAATGCGCCAGCAGGTTGTGGTGAAAACTGCCGATCATGCCCCCGATGCTCGCGGCGTATCCATGCTGGGTGCCGGGCGGATACTTTTTGTGGCCGGCCTCGTTCAGCGCCTCGGAAATCAGGGTGCGCTGGAGGGTGATGTTGGTGGCGCCGCGGGAGCTGAACGCTTCATCCAGCGTCCAACTGATCGAGCAATGATCCACGATCGAGTGGTCGCTGTAGGCCAGGCCCATGCCGTCCAGCGTCTGGCCCGAGAGGTTCCCCGGCCGCACGCGCAGGTAGCGAATGATGACATCGTGAGTGCCATAGACGCCGAAATTATACTTTCGCAGGCAGATGCCTTTGCCGGGCGCGGTCTGACCCGCCACCGTGAGGAAGGGATTGCGGACCACCAGTTTCGACTCGAGCGTGATCAGGCCGGAAACGTGAAAGACGACCGTGCGCGGCCCCTCCGCCTCGACCGCCGCTCGAAAGCTTCCAGGCCCGCTGTCGTTCAAGTTGGTGACGGCAATCACCCGGCCGCCCCGTCCCCCTTGGGCGTATTGACCGTAGCCCTCCGCGGTCGGAAACGCCCGCAAACGGGGGGGTTGCTCCGCCTCGGCGCGCCCGGGTGCGGGCGCGCCGCAGAGGATGAGGCCGGCCAGGAGCGTCGCGGGGCGGTTCAAGAGAGGCATGGGGGAGAGGCGGCGGTTTGCGAAAACGCCGGGGCAGGTTCCAAACGTGCCCCGGCGTCAACGCGCTTCAATTCAATTCAGAACGGGTTCGTTCAATTGCTCAACCGGAAGAACACCGTCGGATTGGCCGGGTTGATCGGGACGGTGACGGGGCTGGTGGCGCCGCCCGGATAATCGTACCAATTGTTGCTGAGCCCCGAGCTCAGGCTGTTCGTTTGGGCCTGGAGCCGGTAACCCGCCTCGCTCCAGGAGAACTCGAGGGTGCCGGCGCCCACAACCACATTAAGCTTCGGCCGGTTATCCACGACCGACAACACGCCGGTGGCCTTGTCGAAACTCCACGCCAGCGTGGACGAAGGCAACGCCGGGAGGATGATGCTGGCAAAGTCCTGCGAGCTGCCAATATTGAACAATTGGAAGCTGTCGCCTGCCTGCAAGGCGCTCGGACCGACGTTGCTGATGATGAGCGTGCCGCCAAAAGTGACGGACGTCAGGCCAACAATCTGGTCACTGCTGAGGGTCGCGCCGTCGCGGCTGACTTCCATGACCAAGGTGCCGGCGAGGGTCAACGAGTTGGTGATGCCCATCGTGCCGATGGAAGCGCCGGGCGAGAGCGTGCCGCCCGCCTCGACGGTCACCGGGCCCAGGAAGGTGCCGGAGCCCGCCAGCGTGCCCGCGCTCACGGTGGTTGAGCCGGTGTAGCCGTTGTTGCCGTTGAGCGTCAACTTGCCCGAGCCAACCTTGATGACGGAAACAACGTCGGTGCCGTTGGTGATCTTGCCATAGAAAACGGTGTTGCTGCCATTGGCGCCGATGCGGTAGGTGGTGCCCGGGGTGCCGCTGGTGCTGCTGCGGCCGGCGAGAATGGTATTTGCGCCGCCCGCCAAAGCGCCGAGGTCATAAGTCAGGCCTCCGCCGTTGAGGTTGTAGAGGCTGCCGCTGCCGGTGCCGAGGTCGAACGTGGCGGCGGCGCTGCCCAGGCAATCATTGGCGCTGCCGTTGTTGAACCGCAGCGCGCCCGAGCTGCTGCCCAGCGAGATCGTGCCGCCAAACCCGGCGATGTTCCCGTTGAAGGTGAACAGCCCGCGGTTGCTGATGGTCACACTGCCGTTGCCGCTCCAGGAACCGCTCGAGACGTTCGTGGTATTGACGACGACCAGCGTTCCCGGCGCGGGGATGCTGACCGGGTTGGTGAAGGTGAAGGTGCTGAGGAATTCGAGCGTTGTGCCGCCGGCCAGAGTGATCCCGCCGTAGCCGGCTGCCGCGGCGTTAAGCCGCAAAGTGCCCTCCTGCACGAGGGTGCCGCCGGCGTAGATATTGCCCGCTTCGTTGAGCTGGAGGAGGCCCGGTCCGGTCTTGGTCAGGGATCCCGGCCCCACGATGCGCTTGCTCAAGGTCAGGGCGGTCGCGCTGTTCGGGATGTCGAAGGTCGCGCCGCCCTCACCGAGGAGGAACCAGCGGCCGGAAGCGGAGGAAGAGCCGAGATACTTCAGCGTGGCCTGGTTGATGGAGATGGGAGCCGTATTGCCCTCGGACTGGGCCGAGCGGCTGGGCTGGCCCAGCGAGCTGACCACGTTCCAGTTGGTCAGCAGGGTGATGGCCAGGGTGCCGCCGTCCACAAACGTCGGGCCGGTGTAATCGTTGGTCGTGATTTCAATCGTCAAGGTGCCCGGACCGGTCTTGTACAGGCCGCTCTTGCCGCTGATGCGCCCGCCCAGGTCACCCTTGAACGTGTAAGCCTTGGCGGCGTTGCTGACGATGATGCCGGGGAAGACGCTCATGTTGGTGTGATAATCCGCCGGACTGCCCGGGGCCACCACCTCCGACAAATAAACGTCGGTCGGCCCGCTACCCACGGTGTCGTCGAACAGGACGCCCCGTTCGTCGCTGTAAACCGCCCCGCCCAGCCAGTTGGCGGTCACGCGGTCCCAGTTCGCGTTGACGCTGCCGCGCCAGACCAGGGGATTGGTGATGCCGATGATGCCGTTGGTGCGCAGGTCGCGCAGGTACCAGGCCAGTCCGGGGCCGGGGGCCGGGGGCCAAATCACCGGCATCTGCTCCGGCCGGTCGCCCAGCGTGAAGGGGATCGTCGGCCCGTTGTTGTTGCTGATGACGAGGAAGGATTGGCCGCTGGCAAACGAGCCGGCGCCCGGGTTGATGTTGGTGATCTGAATCATGCCAACCGAGTTGGCCAATTCATCCGCGCCGACCACGTCGTGCACCTGCGGGTTGTTGAAATCGAATTCGATGCGCAACACGCCCGCCAAACCGTTGGCGCTGTTGAGGTCCAGCCGGCCGCCGGCATAGAAGGTGCCGATCGAATTGTAAGTGGTGTCGCCGGGGGACAGCAGCGCGCCAGTGTTCACAGCGACGCGGCCATCGGGGTTGCCCGTGTAAGCGCTGTTGGGGTCAATCACGCTGCCGGTGCCGGTAAGCACGCCGCCGAGGTTGATGTTAACCCGCCCGGCCAGGTTGTTGATCAGGCCGTTATTTACCAGGGTGCCGCCCCGCTCGATGGTCCAGTTGCCAACGCCAACGTCAATCCTGCCCGAGGCGGTGTTGGTGGCGATGGCGTTGGTGATCAGCAACCCTCCCGGACGCGTGTAAATCGTGCCGCTGTTCAGGAAGGTTCCGCCGTTAATGCTCACCGGACCGGAAATGGTGCCGTCGCTCGAGGAGGTGCCCAGCGAAGTCAAACCGAAAGCCGTGCCGGAATTCTTGAAAACGGTGCCCGCCACCGCCACGACCGACCCCACGCTGCCCGAGGCAGTCACTTCCACCATCCCATTGGTCAGCGCCAGCGAATTTTCGCACAACCCCGACAGCGTGAGCTTGCCGCTGCCCAGCTTGATGATCTTGCCGGTGCCCGAAATGGCGCCGCCGGAGAATTCGTAATTCTTGGTCGAGTTGTTCATGGTGATCTGACCCGGGAACACGCCGTCCACGATGTTGATCGAGGTGCTGGTGGCGGCGTCGTCGAAGATCACCACGTCGCCCTGGTTAAAGTTGGTCGGCGTGGACCCGCCAACTTCCACCCAGTTCTTGGTGGTGGTATCCCAATTGGCGCTCAGATTGCCCCGCCACTCGAGGGTTCGGGGGGCATTGGTGAACAAATACACGTCAATCGTCTGGTTCGCGCTGTTGTTGAGCACAAACCCGAACTGCCCGGCCGGAATCTTGGCCGAGAAATTGGCCGTGCCGTTCTCATACTTGATTAGCGGGAACTGGGCCGGGTAGGAGCTGACGCCGGTGATGGTCGCCAGGTTGATCTGGTTGCTCAGGCCGCTGCAGACCAGGTTGGTCACATACACGTACGGCTCGGTTCGGCTCCCGTCCAGATGCAGCACCAGGATCGAGTCGCTCATGTTCAGGGAAGGCAAATAGGCGTCCGGACCGGCCACGGTGTTGGACACGATCAGCGTCGCGCCGGCGGTCATGTTGATCGCGCTGCCCGCCGAGACTTTGGCCGGGCCGCCGTAGAGAATTGTCCTGGCGCGGACCGTGCCGCCGGGGCCAATGTTGATGACGCCGCGATTTTCAAACGGCTCGGCGAGGGGATCGGTTTCGGTGGCATAGCCGAGCTCGAGGGTGTCGTTCACCTTGAAAACGGCGGTGTTGCTGACCGTGATCGAAGCCTGACAGTAGCCGCGGTAGGTCGTGGTATTGGTGCTGCGGCCGGTGAACTCCTGGTAGCCCAGGATGGCCGTATTGGCGTCAATGATCCCTTTGCCCATGTAAAGCTGCCCCTGGAAATTCGGGTCGCCGTTCAGCAGTTTCCGGTCCCGGGTCATGTAGAAGCGGTCGGTGAGAATGTCCACGGACCCGCCGTTGCCGCCGAAATCAATGAAGGACTTGATGTTGCTGCTGCCGTAATTGGTGCCGGCCTCGTCGGAGACGGCGAACATGGACATCCGCCCGCCATTGGTGTTGCGGAAGTAGGCAAAGCACGCCGTGTTGGTCGCGAAGGCGGGATTGAACTGCACCCGCCCCTGCTGGTTGGCGCCCACCAGACAGACGCTGTCGGCGAAAAACGCGTTGGTGATGCCGAGGTTCCAGACCGGGATCGTGGTCGTGCCGCTGTAAACGCTGTTCACAAACGACAGGGAATAAAGCCGGGCATCCGAGTTGGTGTAATTGTTCGGGTCGGCGTAGAGGGCGGTGATGATGTTGGTTCGGGCGAAGTTGACACTGGGGATAAACCGGCGCGGCACACCGTTGTAGCCATTGTCGTTATAGTTCCAGAAATTCGGGTAGAGCGAGTAATCGCCCAGCCCGACGCGATCCACGCGCGCGACAAAACGCGACAGGCCGCTGAGATTCAGTGTATGGGCCGACTGCGCCTCGATGGTCAGGGCCACGTTGGCGGCGTCGTTGCTGACCAGCAGCGTGGCGTTGGTGCCCACAATGTTGACGTACATGGGATAAAGCGTCGGGAAGTCCGTGTTGGGTGAATTGTCCGACAGAAAATCCCGGAGGAGGCGGAAGCCTTTCGGGCCGGTGACAGCCAGGGTCTTGCCGGTGGCGATTTGCAGGGTGTGAGTATTGGGGCGCAGCGCTTCGTCGGGCGCCAGTTCATTGGTCCGGGCCGTCTGCGCGAAGCGCAGGGAGGCGATGGTCGTGTCGGCGTCCACAATGCAGTTGGTGAAATTGTTGGTCTGGGCGCCCAAATCGCCGAAGACCACGTCGCTGAGTGGTTCCGGCACGCCGGTCAGCCAGTTGTCGGGTGAAGACCACTGGCCGGCGGCCGCCAGCGGCCCGTTCCAGAGGTGAGCGGCCTGGAGGACCAGCAGCACGCTGTTGGTGGCGCCGCCCGTGCCATTCAGGCTGAAGGTGTATTCACCCTCGGCGATGTTGGTCGTGAAGAGTGTGAGGCAAAGGTTGGTGTCCTCGAGCGTCGAGAGCAACGGCGCGCCGTTGGTGTCGGTCAGCGTGTAGGCGGCGCCGGCGGGCAGGCCTGTCACGCTAAAATCCACCGGTACGCCGCCGAGGTCCGCCACATCCACCCAGTTGGTGATGACGGCCGTGTTGGTCGAGTTGACCGGCACGGTCACCCGCACGCGTGGTGCGCGGAAGTTGACCGTTTGGCCGCTGGCGAGGGGTGCGGCCAGCCCCAGCAGGAGGAGCCAGGCAACCGCGGGAAGCATTCGCGTGAAAACTCCGGCGCGCGGAGCCGGCTGGGCGGCGCCGAGGTTTGCCGGGTGGAACATCGAGCCGCGCGGCTCGGGAGTGGATGCACTTTTCATAGGTTTGAGACGTTTTCGTGGTTGTTACTGCATTCTGTAAAATTGTTTTGCCCGCAGCCGCCAACGGCTGCGGGACACACGCCCGGGTCCGCGCGCGAGGAAGGGGACGGCTA
The DNA here is from genome assembly GCA_964631605.1 of uncultured Verrucomicrobiota bacterium. Taxonomy (GTDB): domain Bacteria; phylum Verrucomicrobiota; class Verrucomicrobiia; order Limisphaerales; family UBA8199; genus JARKQH01. The sequence continues at coordinate 97,174 of CAZVYG010000005.1, read as the reverse complement.
CCGGTAAGGGCAGCCGTCGTTCATCCAGATGTAATCCACGCTGCTGCGAACCGCGTAATCCCCCGAGGGCGCCCACCACTTGAACTGCATCTTGACCGGGAGCTTCGTCCGATCGTCCTTCCATTTCCTGATCTCGGAGTGGCCGTCCCCGAAGGAGAAATTGGCGCCGCCCCCGTAATGATAGCTGGCGGGCAGGTCGCGATAGGCCGCCATGGTGGGCAGCAAACCTTCAATCAAGTGAAAGACCGAATCGTTGATGCTGTCGGGGTGTTCGTCCAGGGTGACCCAAATCAGCGCCGGGCCGGGCCGGACCAGGTCGGACATTTTGCGGGCGGCGAAGTATTCGCGATCGGGAATCTTGTTGTCAATGCGGGGGGCGCCGCCCAAGGCGGCGTTCATCGCCAGGCTGCGCACGCGCGGTCCGGGATTGGCCCCCGACTGGTACTTGTCCGCCGGGCATTTCCACACCGCCACCGACTTGACATAACCCGCCATCACCGATTGCGCCGGGTCCAGCAGCTTGGCGGTGTTCGTGTTATCCGGGTTGGCCGTCCAATCCATGCCGCCCTCGACCGGCTTGGCGTTGGGGATTAGCCTGTCCTCATGGTCGCTCACATACAATTGCCACCCGAGCATGATTTGCCGGGTATTGTTCATGCAGGCGACGGCCAGGGCGCGGCCTTTGGCCCGCGCCAGCGCCGGCAGCAGCATCGAAGCGAGGATGGCGATGATCGCAATGACCACCAGTAATTCAATCAGCGTGAAGGCAGTCTTCCGGTCCCGGGCGGGACTGGTTTTGCAGATGGTGATGGTGTGGCTCATGGTTCCGACGTTAAAAATTCAAGTGTGAGGTGGACACGGAGGGAAAAGCGCCTCGCCGCAGGCGCCGGATGCCATCCGCAGTGCGGCCCCCGCCGGGCGGCCGGCTCGCCGCGCCCGACACGTTTCCACAGCACCCGTTACGGTTTTCCGCGCGCATGTGACTTGTGTGTAATTCCACTTTAACCTGCCACAATTTCGGGCCGGGATACATGCCTTTTTGGGAAAAATGACATGCCCTTTTTGGCGTTTGGCCGAACCGCTCGCGTTCCGGGACCCCTCGTCTCAATGGAAACGCCCCGGCGCCCCTTGAGCCTCGAAAAAGCCTTGTAAACAAAGGCTGCGAGAGGGTTCCAGGACGGCGAGACGGTCGGCCCGGGCTCCCCCAAACCCTTTCCCGCCATTCCCGAAGCACGCCCGGAAGATGCACTTTTGGCTCACCGGGCCTTTTCGATTTGCGCGGCGCCCCTGCGCACCGCACCATGCCGGCATGACGATGCAACTCCCTGGGCCCGCGTCAGCTCGCCGGTTGCGCCACGCCGGCCCTCCCGGTGTTGAGGACCGATGACCCTGCTGGATTCCATCATTGTTTTGGTTTACCTCGCCGCCGTTTTTGGGATTGGGATCTATTTCTCGCGCCACCAGAAAACCACCGAGGACTATTTTCTGGCGGGTCGGAAGGTGCCGGGCTGGGTGGTGATCTTTGCGATCGTGGGGACGATGATCAGCAGCACCAGCTTCGTCGGCCACCCGGGGAACGTGTTTGCCCGCGACATGTGGAATCTGCCGTCCTTTCTCATGTTGCCGGTGGTCATGCTCTTCGTGGCGCGGCACATCGTGGTCTTTTACCGCCGCACGGTGCGGATGAGCATTTACGATTACCTCGAGCGGCGGTTCAACTACGGCGCCCGGGCCTACGGGGCCGCGGCCTTTATCGTCAGCCGGGTGGTGGACATGAGCGCCACACTTTACTTTCTGGCAGTGCCGGTGTCGTATCTCAGCGGTTATGACGTGTGGTGGGTCATTCTCATCGTGGGGTTGGTGACGGTGGCGATGACCGTGGCTGGCGGCATTGCGGCCGTGGTCTATGCGGATGTGCTACAGGGTCTGTTGCTGGTCGCCGGCGCGCTGGTCTGCCTGGGCATCGCCCTGTTCCGTCCGCCGTCCGGAGTTGGGGGCGTGCTCACGGCGGCTTGGGAGGGGGGGAAGTTCGGGCTGGGCCAGTGGTCCTTCAGCCTGGTCGAGATGAACGGCTGGTTCCTGGTTGTGGGCGGCGCCATCTGGGCGGTGCAACGATATGCGCTGGATCAGCACATCGTCCAAAAATACCTGGTCGCCGCGACTGACCGCGAGGCGCGGATGAGCGCCTTCGTCGGGGCGGTCTCCTGTTTGCCGATCTGGCTGCTGTTCTTTCTGCTGGGCGCCTGCCTGTGGGGCTTCTTTCAAGTGACGGGCCAGGCACTGCCGCCGGAAGTGGTGCGGGTCAAGGACAACATTGTTCCGTATTTCATCAAGACCCAGCTCCCGGTGGGGCTGATCGGTCTGGTGGTGGCCGCCCTGGTCGCCGCCGCCATGTCCAGCCTGGATTCCGACCTCAACAGCATGGCCACGGTGATCGTGGAGGATTACTTTGGGCGGCTGCGGCCCGAGGCCACGGACGGGCAGCGGCTGTGGACGGGACGCATCGTTGTGGGCGTTCTCGGCGTCCTGGCCATCCTGTTCTCCCAGCTCTGGATTGGAATCGGTACGGCTCTTGAATTGGGGGTTCAGTTGTTCTCGATTGCCACCGCGGGCATGCTTGGGCTGTTCGCCCTGGGCGCCCTCACCCGCCGCGCCAACGGGCGGGGCGCGGTTGTCGGGATTGTCGCGTGCATCCTGTTCACGGCCTGGGCCACGCTGACCTCCGTGCAGTTGCCGGCCCTCAATACCGTGCTGCTCGATCTGGGGCCATTCAACTACCGCTGGCACCCGTTCCTAATCGGGATTCTGAATCACCTCATCCTATTGATCGTGGGCTATCTGGCCAGCCTATGGTTTGCACGCCGGCCGGGCGCCCACCCTAAGCCAGCAGAGACGCCGGCCACGGATAACTCCCCGGCTTGACCACGATTTGGGGTCCGGCGCCGTTCGCAGCCCGAACGGCCGTGACGCCCATGGCGAAGTCGTGCTCGACCCGCAAGCGCGTGACCCCCAGGCGCCGGAGAAGCAAAACCGCCGTGGCTCCGCCCTCGATGCACACCCGGTCCGGGGCGCACCGCATCAGCACTTCCCGGGCGGCGTCAACCAAAAGATTGCCCAGACGGGCGCCCGCCCGCCTCCCGGGGTTAACCGGCGGGCCAATCCCCAGCAACACGTGGCGATGCTGTGGCAGGGCGGCACAAATGCCGCAGGTCCAGGCCCGCTGGGCCGCTGGGGCGGCCTTACCCGCAATGACCTCCGGCGGCATCAGCACAACCGGCCAGTTCCTTTTGCGAGAAGCCTCGATGAATTCCAGGGACCGGGCGGAAATGCTGCCGCAGACAAACAGGGTGCGGCGCGCCTGGGGAGCCGGTTCCGCGGGAAGGTGGCGCGGGACCAATCCTCGGGCGGTCAGCAGCGCCCGAAAGAATTCGGCTCCCCCCGCCGGGAGTGTTGCGGGAGTGACCAAGCCGGCCCAATGACGAAGGTCAGCGGCAGTGGCCGCCTGGCCGACCGCGAGGCCTGGAGGCAGTTCCCTGGTCCCCGGGTTCAGGAGCCGGATCGCGCGCCGGCCGGTGGGATCCAGGAGTTGCTTCACCCGGCACGAGCGACGCGGATGAACCGGGTCGCGACGAAAGTCGGTGTGGTTAAGGGGGACGCCGTTGATGAAGTACCTGCCTTGCCGAATGATGCGTCCGGCTTGCGGGTTGGCGGGCGCCAACAAACAACCCTGCAGCTTCAAACGAAAGCAGATGGCCTGGATTTCAGCCAGGACGTTCCCCCGCAAGACCGAATCCACCTTCTTGTAAACCCATTCCGCCTTTGCTCGGCGGAGCTTGAGCGCCACTCGGCCGGCGCATCGGGCTGCTTGAATGGGTCGCCTGAGCCGTGAGTCAGTGTCGTAAACCACCAGCTCGGCGGTGGAAACCGGCTCGGGCCAGGCCAGAATCTCCGTCGTGAGGCCAAAACGCCAGCCGACCCCCGCCAGTTCGGTGGCTCCGCTCAAATCGTCGGCAATCACAGCAATCATAGGGGGGCGCCTGCAAAAGCGGCGCAGCTTGCCGCTGGCAACATGCGCGGGGCCCAAGGTTGGCTTGGGCTGAAACTGAAAAGGTCAGGCTTGCTGGGGGCTTGAGGGCGCCGCGGCGGCCCGACTCCAGCCGCGCCGGCCGGGACCCTGCCAGTTGGTTTCTTGCATCTCATCCGGAGGCCTGTCCCGGACAGGAAAACCCATTGCGGCCAATTTGTCACGCAGCAGCAGCGACTCGAATTGCGACAACGGCTGGAGGGGAGGCAGCGTGTAGGCGCGGCAAAGGCCGAGCCACGACATCGCCGCTTTTAAGGCCGCCAGCGATTCCTCGAGCTTGCGGCCCTCTTGGTAAATCGCCGCGATGCCCATGATTTCCAAGTGCAGCTTTTCGGCCTCGACCGCGTTGCCGCCAACGGCGGAATCATACATTTTCCGGCACAAGGCCGGCGCCAGGTTGCCCACACTGGGGACAATCCCTTCGGCGCCCAGCAGCAGGCCCTTGGCCATCAACGGCCCGGTGCCGATAAAGACTGAAAAATCCTGCTTGCCGCCCAGTTCCCGCAGCAGCTCGACCATCCGTTCGAGGTCGTTTTCGGAGTCTTTGATTCCGATCACCCGCGGCCGGCAGGCGGTGGTTTTGCACAACTCGATCGGCAGCGACACATTGGTCGTCAGCGGCATGTTGTACAGGATCAATCCCCCCTCCAATTGGTGCGCGAGGTCCGCATAGAAACTGAGGGCCGCCTGGGGATTCTTCTCGAAATGCCCGGGCACATGCGCAACCACGGCGTCCACGCCCAGCCGCAGGTAATCGTTTCCCGCCGCGACCGACTCCGGCAGGCTGTCCGAGCTGATGCCCGCGTAAACCAGGAGCCGCCCGTCAACCCGCTCGAGGGCCAGCCGCACCAGGCGGTCGCGGACCGCCTTGGGAATGTTGGGGCCTTCCCCGGTCGTGCCAAAGAGGAACACACCATGCACGCCCCCTGCGGCGAGATAATCCAAAATCCGCCCGGCGGCCGCTTCATCCAGCATGCCCTCCGCCGTGACCGGGGTCACCATGGGAACGATTACGCCCCGGTGCTCGCGGGGATTGGAAGCTCCCGGGTCACCACGCGGCATGGTAAATCTCCAGTGCGTCCGGCTCGGAAACCGGACGGGGGTTGTTCTTGAGGAGCCGGGTAACGGTCATTGCCGCCGCCGCCAGCTCGGGCAGGGCCTCGCGGGGAACTCCCAGCGCGGACAACCGGCGGGGGATGGGGCAATGCGCCAGGAGCCGGTCGAGGCGGTCGAGGCCCCGTTCAGCCGTGGCTGACGGGGTGTCGGCGGGCGAAGCTCCCAGCGCCAGCGCCACTTGAGCGTAGCGCTCGACGGCCGACGGCAGGTTGAACCGCAAGACATGAGGCAGCAGCAGGGCGTTGGACAATCCATGTGGCACCCCGAACCGGCTGCCCAAGGGATAGGCCAGCGCATGCACCGCGGCCGTGTTGACCGGCCCGAGACAAAGCCCACCGTAGAGGCTGCCCAGCGCCAGGCGCGTCCTGGCCCCCACGTCCTTTCCGTTCTCCACAGCGGCCGCCAGGCTTGCGGAAATCAGGGTGATGCCTTGGATCGCGTAGAGGTCCACGATCGGGTGCGCAAACCGGTTCGCATACGCTTCGATGCAGTGAGTCAACGCGTCCAGTCCCGTGGCCGCCGTTGTCGAGGGTGGCACCGACAACGTCAACAGCGGGTCCACACACGCCACGTCTGGCACCAGGTGCGGGCTGATCACGCCTTTTTTCAAATGGCTGGATGGCTCCAGCAGAATGGCGTTGGGGGAAACTTCGCTGCCCGTGCCGGCGGTGGTGGGAACACAGGCCAGAAACGTCTTGCGCCGGCGCAGGGTGTTGAGGCCGAAAACCTCGGCGACGGATTGCCCGCTGTCGAGCAGCGCGGCCGCCAGCTTGGCCACATCCATCGCGCTGCCGCCCCCGATCCCCACGACCCCATCCGGAGCCGCCCCGCGCGCGCGCGCAAGGCAGGCCTCGAACATCGCGACGGTGGGCTCCCGGTCAATGCCGTCGCAAATGGAGAGCTCCATCCCGGCGGCTTGGAGCTGCTCCAGCGCCGGGCGGGCAGCCTCGCGCGCTTCGGGGTCAAGCACAACGAAAGGTCTCCGTACCCCGCGCTCGGCGAGGCTGGCGGCCAGCTCGAGACTCGAGCCTCTGCCGAAAGCGATTCGCCCGGGGTGCCGAAGGGTGATCGGCTTGATTTCCGGGCAGACGGCTGCGCCCTGGACATGCCGGCCGGGCTCACTCCAGGCCGGAACTTCAGCCGGAGCGGCACGATTCGGCAAACCCACGCCTTGATCAACTGGCAGGTGCAGACCCGTGTTCATTCACCATCCAGAATCCGGCGAGCCGTTCATTCCCGCGGCCGCCCTTCACCTTCGACCCGGCATCAGGCCGGCCGGTGGCTTTCGGCTTCTGGACACGCACTCAACTTCTCCCGAACCGGGCCAAAGGGACATGGACAAACCGGCCCAATGTTTTGTGAAAACGGTCTGCGGCGGCGGGGGCTAGTCCTGGATGCTTTCGCGGAACTGGCGGGGGCTCATGCCGGTCCGTTTGCGTCTGAGTTCCCAGCCTGAATCGTTTTCGAATCAGAGGCTTGATCCGGTCATGCGCCGCGCGCGGCCCGGCCTTCCTTGAAAACCGGCAGGCGGTTCGCCAAGCACCACCCGGCGGCCTCCCGCAAATCGAAAGCCGCGCGGGAAATCCAGGAGTCCAGGATTGACCCGGGTCACCATTGTCCCTACAAATCCTCGGCACAAGTGCTTCGCGTGCCAGTGATTTATGGCGACCAAAAAGTCATCAAAAGAGGTTATCATCCGCCTCCGCCGCCAGGCGCTGGCGCCGAACCCGTAACACCCCATGCCGAGGATTTTCGATAACATTGAAGCCAGCCTGCTGCCAGCCTTGGAGCAGACGCTGCAACTGTCGGAGCGGTCTGACTTCTGCGTCGGCTACTTCAATCTGCGCGGCTGGAAGGCGCTGGATTCATTCATCGAGCCGTGGCCCGGCGGGCCGGGGCACCAGTGTCGGCTCCTGGTCGGGATGCAACGATTGCCCCAGGAGGAGTTGCGCGACTTCTTCAGCCTGGTCAAGCAGGATGGCAACCTCGACAACCAGACTGCGATCCGGTTGAAGAAACGCTTGGCCGAGGAATTTCGCGCCCAGCTCACGTTTGGCGTTCCCACCAACGACGACGAGGCCGCATTGCGCCGCCTGGCGTTAGCGAAGCGGCACGAGGGTGGCTGCTCGCGCTGGTTGCGGAAAAAAGAGTGGATTTCAGGACGCCTGGCATCAAGTATGGCACAAACAGCGATGCCAATCGAGATGAGGAGGAATGAGCACGCGAGCGCAAAACGAGAGGAAGTTTGAGAGGTGGGATCAATTGCCCGCCGGTGGACGGCTTTATCGGCAAGACGTTCGGGGTCGGCAAGGGTGGCTGGCCTGTTATTTCAAGGAAGTGGATGCAAACGAAACCACCGTTCGATTCTGGCAGGAAATCTACGATGGACAGGGCAGGCTGGTCGAAGTGCATGAAAAGTATCCGGTGGATAAAGGGCACCAGAAAGTGTAGGCTATGACTATGACGATCACGAAACAAACCGTGGCCAGCCAGATCGCCGCGTATCTTCACCATGAGATGACGCTGGCGCAGTTGGTGGATTGGGCCGAAACCGTGATGATGGACGGAGAATTTTCGGAAGGGGATGCTCCGGCGCTCTCCAGGGTGGTCTCCCGGCTTGGGGTTGCGGACGTGCGTGCCTTTGGCCTTTCGTGGGAAGACTGTGAGGAATTGCTGCGTCAACTTGGGTTCTCCGCCCGCGTGGATGTGGCGCCCGCATAGATTTCGCCTGCTCGGAATCATCCATCGGCACTCCACCCTTGAGGTTGAACAACCTTCCGGCAGAAGGGATCCACGACGCGAATGTCGGTTCAGAACCGCCTCGCAACAGGGGGGTCGTCCAGTCGTCGGATGCGGTGAAGGAACTGAACGCCCGGTTGATTGACACAGAGAACGTCCCGGAGTTTAGTCGTTTTGGTCTGAACCCTCAGCCGCAGAGTGGACAGCCATGTATAGTGAGTTGACGACGGTTTCGGCGGCGGAACTCGGCCTTGTCAAGCCAGGCGGGACACCGCTGCTGCCCGACACTCCCTTGCGCCTGTCGGTGCTGGGCAATCCGGCGCTCCTGCGCGGCGACAAGCTCGCCCTGTTTTGCTCCGCCCGATGCCCCGGCGACCTGATTCTCAAGGCATACGACCTGGCCAAGAAGCTACGGGATGAGGGCGTGACGGTCATCAGCGGCTTCCACTCCCCGGTTGAGAAGGAGTGCCTGAGAATCCTGTTGCGCGGCCAGCAGCCGATCATCATCTGCCCAGCCCGGAGCCTGACCAACCTGCGCGTGCCTGGGGACTGGAAGCGCCCCCTGGAAAGCGGACGGCTGCTGCTGCTGTCCCCGTTCGGCGCCAAGCACCGCCGCGTCACCGCCGAACTGGCCAAACGTCGGAACGAGGTCGTTGCCGCCATCGCCGACAAGGTGTGCTTCATCCATGTCAGCGCAGGCGGCGAGCTGGAGGCCCTGCGCGATCAAGTTCGCCAGGGTGGGAAAGCCCTCATCGAGGCTGACGGTGGTGTTGGCCTTGGGGTTGATGAACAGGGTCGCCCTCATGGCTGATTGGCCAGCCGCGACGCGCCTTTTGCCTGTATGTCGGGAGTGGCGCACCGCCCATTGGAACCCATGGGCAGGATGCCCATGCCACAAAACCATCAAGCCGTGGCACGGGCGTCCCGCCCGTGGAGCATCTAATCCTGGATGCTTTCGCGGAACTGGCGGGGGCTCATGCCGGTCCGTTTGCGGAAAAATCGGCTGAAATAGAACTCGCTCGAGAAGTTGAGTTTGGCGGAGACTTCCTTGATCGAACGCCGCTCGTCGCAAAGCAATTGCCGGGCCTGGTCCAGCCGCGTGCGCTGGAGAAACTCGTGAATGCTCTCCTTTTGAAACTCGCGGAACAGCCGTTGCAGGCCGGACCGGCTCGAACCGGCGGCATCGGCCAGTTCCGGCACCCGCCAGTCGCGGGCGGGGTCGGCCATGACCAGGGCAATGGCCCGGGCGAGGGGTTTGGGCATGTCCACCGGCGGCGCGCTCAGCAAATGGCGGGCTTTGAAAAGGCGCCCGAGCACCTGCGTGATCAGCACATGAATCCGCCATTCAAAATCCTCCGCGCGGCGGCGGGCGAGCGCCAACATCTGCCGGAAGGTCTTGCGCAAGCCCTCGAAGTCGCTCGCGCTCAGGACAAACTCGGGCGAGTCCCCCAGCTCCTCGCACCACGCCTCCAGCTCGGGACCGCGAAAACGAAACCCCGTGTTCACCAGCCGCCTTCCGGGCAGCGGGGCGTAGGTCCGGGGCTTGCGCATGTCCACCAGCCAGCAGCGAGAGCCCGGGCGCAACTCGAACACTTTCTCGGGCACTTGCAGCGTTCCCTCCCCGGACTGCACCCAGAACAAATGCGCGCCCGGTTTGTCCATGCCCAGATGCGTGTCCGGCTCGTCCAGCGTCACCGACCCGATCGAGAGCATGTGCCAAAACAGGCGCCGGGCCCGCCGCGAGGGCTCCAGCAGATGCAGCCGTGACTTCGAATTGGCCATGCGTTCTTGAATTACCCCAAGCATGGCCCGTTTGGTCCGCCAGGTCAAACCTGCCGTGACTTGCCCCCGCCGCTTTTGCCGCCGCTTTTGCGATTGCCGCCGCCCACTGCGGAATCTACCTTCCCGCGAAAAATCAGAGCGCTGTCTTTCCGCCATGAAAAGCTCGACGCCGATTTCGCCGCGAGGCCGGCGGATTTGTTTTTCGCAGGGTCTGGTTCGCATCCTCCTGCTGGTGTTGGCGGCCGCCTTCCGGCCGGCGGAGGCCCCGGGCGCTGAGGCGATTGACGCGGCCACCATGGAACGCGTTTATCGGGAAGTCAGAACGCCGTACAAATACGGCATCGTTCTTCGCGGCGCGTCCAACCAAATGGTGGACTGCCCCAGCCTGTTTTGCCACAACGGCTCGTGGTACATGCTGTATGTGGCCATTGCCGACAAGATCGGCTACGAAACGTTCCTGGCCCGCAGTGAGGATTTGGTGAACTGGCGGACATTGGGCAAGGTTCTGTCGTTCGCCGGCAAGGGGTGGGACGCCTGGCAGGCGGATGGCGGCGCGGCGCTGGTGGACACGCGCTGGGGAGGCAGCGCCGGCATGGGCCGCTACAAAGGCAAATACTGGATGTCCTACCTCGGCGGCGCCCGGCAGGGATACGAACCGGACCCGCTCTCGATCGGGATCGCCTGGACCCGAGACCCGACGCAAGCCGTTGAGTGGAGCCGCGCCAAAGAAAACCCCGTGCTGACCCCCTGTGACCCGGACGTGCGCGAGTTCGAGCGCCTGACGCTCTATAAAAGCACGATCATCCGCGACGACGCGCGGTCGCTGGGCGCGCCTTTTGTCATGTTCTACAACGCCAAAGTCAAGAACGGCTACGAGCGCATCGGCATGGCGTTGTCCAAAGACATGGTGCACTGGTCGCGGTTCGGCCCCAACTGTGTCCTGGCCAACGGCGAAGACAGGCAGAACGGGATCAGCGGCGACCCCCAGATTGTGCGGATGAACGACCTTTGGGTCATGTTCTACTTCGGCGCCGGCTGGAAGCCCAAAGCGTTTGACACGTTCGCCGTGTCGCGCGATCTGGTGCACTGGACCCGATGGGAGGGCCCGCATTTGGTGGAACCGTCGGAGCCGTGGGATGAAACCTACGCCCACAAGCCGTGGGTGTTAAAACACGAGGGGGTGGTTTATCATTTCTACTGCGCGGTGGGGAGCGAAGGGCGGGTCATCGCCCTGGCCACGTCGCGGGACCTGCGCGGTGCTCGCTAAATTCATTTGCCCGGGCTGGAGCGCGGCGGGCCGGGCTCAGGGTTTGCCGGGTTGTCCGGTGACCTGCGCCCGGTGCAGAATCACCGGTTCGCCCTTCTGCACGGTCACCTTCACATTCTTCAGCGTCACTCCCCGGGCATTGGCGATGAGCAGCCCCTCGGTTCCGGCCAGGGTGACATTCTCGAGCAAAACATTTTCCACCGGGCTCTCCGGCAGGCCGGCAATCGCGCCGGCTTCGCGGGTCGAACTGGCCGTGACGTTCCGGATGGTGATGTTGCGAAACACCGGCGTCGTCTCCGTCATGGGCTGTGCGGGATCGTCCTTGGGAAAGCTCCCGTGGGTCGAGTCCTGGTAGTAGCACAGGATCGAAATGGCGGGATGACAATTCTTGAGCGTGCAATCGCTGTAGGCAATGTCCTGCACCACCCCCCCGCGGCCGCGGCGCGACTTGATCCGCAACCCGTTGTCGGTGTCCTCGAACGAGCAGTTTTGGACCCGGACATTTCGCACCCCGCCGATGGTTTCGCTGCCGATGCTCATGCCGTGACCGTGCTTGAAGGTGCAGTCGGTGACTTGGATATTTTCGCACCCAAATTCCCGGCCGGCCACCTTTTTGCCGGACTTGATCGCGATGTTGTCGTCCCCCACGTCAATCAGGCAGCGGGTAATGGTCACGTTGCGGCAATTGCTCGGGTCAATGCCGTCGGTGTTAGCCGAGCCCGGCGGCGCGAGGATGGTTACCCCCTCGACCACCACCTCCTCGCACTCGGTCGGCACGAAATGGAACTTGGGCGAGTTTCGGAGTGTAATGCCGCTGAGCTTCACGTTGCGGCAACGCTGCAACGTAAACAAGTTCGGCCGGGGCAGCGTGTAACCGCTGACCTTCTGCCGCGCCTTCTCCGCCTCTTCCCACCAAACCCCGCCGTTGCCGTCTATGGTCCCCTTGCCCGTGACGGTCAGCTCGGTGAGGTCCTTGCCGCTCAGCAGGGGGATGAAGTCGCTGCCGCTCTTGGCCTGGAGCCAATCGCCGGGCTCCTTCATAAAGTGTTTGGGGTCCGGGCTGGCGAGCAAGACCGCGCCCTCCTCGAGCACCAGCGTGGTCCTGGTCCCGAGCGTCAGCGGCTGGCAGAGATAAGTCCCTGGGGGCAGCCGCACCGTTCCGCCGCCGGCCTTGGCGCAGGCAGTCAACGCCTTCTGCACCGCCTCGGTGTCCAGGGTCTTGCCGTCCCCTTTGGCGCCGAACGCCCGAACGTCATAGGGCCGGGTTTCGGCACCCCGCGCCCCGCTGAGTCCGAGGCAGAGGGCTGCGGCGAGGAGGACCAAGCGCGGCGCACGCCCCGGGTACGGCTTCGTCTCGACGCTGGGGCCGCCGGCCTGATGCCGACCGGCCCGATTACTCGCCTGAACTGAGTTTTTCATGGCACTTCTCCAAGGTCAGAGTTTTGTTTTGAATCAGGCCGGCCCATCCGATGCGTTCCGCATCATGGCCCGAGCAACACCCGATAAAAACGCCGGTTCACCGCGCCGGAGTCCGGGTCTGTCCACCAGAACGGCAGCGGCGGCGAGTTGGTTGCGAACACGGTCGTCCAATCCGTGAGGTTGCTCGAGGCGAGGATGAGGTAGTCCGGTCCGGCATCGCCCGTGACGCCGAAGGCGAACCGGTCGTCGGTGAAGGCGCCTGCCTGGAGCGATGGGCGGGCGGGCCGGAGCACGGTGATGCTGAACTGCTGCGTCGAGCTCAAGCTGGGCGAGCCATTATCGGTGGCCACGACCGCCAGATCATAAGTGGCGTCGCTTTGGGCAATGGTTGGCCGCCAATGAAACAGGCCCGAGCCGGCATCCAACGCCGCCCCGGCCGGGGCGTTCCAGAGCGTGTAGGTGAGGGTCTGGGCCGGAATGTCAGGGTCGGTCGCGCTGCAGAGGAATGACACCGTCTGGCCCGCAACGCACGTCCGGTTCGTGACTGGCGAAAGCACCGGCGGCTGGTTGGCGTTGGTGGTGGAAATCAGAACCCCCACCGTCACCGGGCCGAAGGTGACACCATTGGCGGAGTCCCGGGCGGTGAACGCAAAACCGGCCAGGCCGTTGTAGTTTGGCACGGCAGTGAAGCGGGCGGTGAATCCATCCGGCAGCAACGCCACCGACCCGTTGGTTCCCGCGGACACGACGTAAGCGAGATTGGTTGCGCCGCCGGTCAACGAGCGCAGGCTCACCTCCACCTGGCCGTTGCGGGGGCAAAGGGCGTGCGGGTCCGCCAGCCAGTTCAAGTAATCCTCCAGCCGCGTGTAGCCGGTCAGCGCGTTGGTCAGGTTGCGGTCCGCCGCGTTCGAGGGATTGAGCCCCAGGGCCATCTCCCAGTAATCCGGCATGCCGTCGCTGTCGGCGTCGGCCGGGGGCGGAAGCGAGGCCAGCGCCGGCCAGGTGCCGACCTGGGCGACCGCGTCAATGATCTGGCCGGTGTGGGCCCGGGCGGTCCCTACGATTCGCTGGTCGGCGGCGTCGCGGCGCCACGGCATGGCGCCGCCGAGGGCCAGCACCCGTTGCAACGCGACGGCGGGCGGGTCCGTGAGGAGCGGGGGCGCCGGGAAGGGGGTGTTGGTTTGGACATAGGTGCCGCTGAACATGCCCCAGTTGTTGTTGATGCCATCGAACGCGGCATCCTTGTCGAGGTCAATGAGGTTGTTTTCCTGGTAAATAATCGTGTTGGTGCCGCCGCCCTGGTAGGCATAGCTGTAGCTCGAACTGGGGCCGGCGACAACGTAATTGCCCACGTAGTTCATCCGCAGGTTCTCGGGATCGGGGTCCCAATCGCTGCCGTAGCCCGCCCGGCTGCCGTAGTTGTAGATGAGATTGTTGCGGAAATCAAAAATCACGGTCGCCGCGTTGTCGGTTCCGGGGCGTGGATTCCGGCTGTTGTTATGCGCGTACAAGTTGTGGTGCCACGAAAGGGTGCCGTTCAGCGACGGGGTGATCAGCGAACCGTACCCGTGCGGGCCTTTGGCATGAATCGAGTTGTTGAGCGATTCGGCAATGTAACACCACTGCACGGACAAGTTGCCCACATTCCCCGAAGCGGACAGGACCTCGTCCACCGACCACGACGCCGAGACGTGATCCACGACAATGTTTGTGCCGGAGTTGATCCACATGCAGTCGGCTTCCTGCATCGCGTTGGTCCCCAGCCGCGTGCGGACATGGCGCACGATCACTTCGCTGGCGCCGATGTTGAACGCGTAATTCTGCAGGCAAATGCCGTCGCCCGGGGCGGTCTGGCCCGCAATGGTGATTCGCGGCCGGTTCACCGTCAGCGTCGAATTCAAAACGATGTTTCCCGACACTGCGAAGACGATGGTGCGGCCGGTCGAGGGGGCGGTCGAGATGCCGGCGCGCAGGGAGCCGGCGCCGCTGTCGGCCAGGGTCGTGACATAATACACATCGCCGCCGCGACCGCCCACGGCATTGGCCCCCGCCCCTTCCGCGCCGGGGAAGGCCGGCGGGTGGGGGGCGGTGACCACCAACGTGGCGTTGCTGCTGACCACGGATCCGGCGGGTGTGGTCACCACCACTGTATAAGTGCCCGAGTCCGACAAAACCGAACTCGCGAGGGTATAAGTGGAGTTGGTCGCTCCGGGAAGAGTGACGCCGTTCTTGCGCCACTGATACGTGGGTGTGGGAATGCCGCGCGCCGTCACCGCAAACACCACGGATTGACCCGCGGCGACCGTCTGATTGGTGGGGTGAACCAGGATGGCCGGCAGCAACGACGGCGTCCAACCGTAGAGCCACAGGACGGCGGAACCGGCCCGGGCCAGCTCGGGACTGCCGGCGGCAAGCTGGGTGCCGTTGAAGGCGACCGCGGCCGTCGCGGCGAGATTGCTGTTGCCGTATTCCCAATACCGCGGGTTGGCATCCGTCCAGCCTGTGATATGCGAATCCATCAGGCAGTTGATGAAGGCGACGTTGCCATCGGGATGATTCAGCGAACGACCGAGCGACGCAGTGATCGAGCCGGTCCGGGTCAGACGACAGTTCACAAATGCCATGCCGTTGCTGCCGGCGCTGGTGCGCGCCTGGGTGACATAACCGCCAAAAAGCGATCGGATTTCGCAATTGGTGAAAAACGCGTTGCCCCCGCCCCAGATAAAGTCGGTGTCGCCCTGGATCAAACTGTCCTGGAAATAGCACTGCGAACCGCTGGTGTTCATCAGGATCGTATCCTGGTAACTGCAAAGGTTGACGTTCCAGGCGACAAAGCGTTTGCGATCGCTTTCCACCATCAGCGCCTCGGCCTGGGAGCCGCCCTTGGGCGTGGTGTTGGTGAGGGTGAGCGTATCCAGGGCGATGTCATCGGCATTCACCTTGAACGCCATTCGGGTATGGGTGCTTCCGTTCATGTAGGCGTTGTTGTCGTAGCCAAGGACGGTTGCCGCCCGGTCCAGTCCGCGGAAGGTGAGGCGGTGCCGGCTGTTGATGTTGACAATCTCGCGGTAGAAACCGTTGCGGATGTTAATCAGGCGAGGAGTCAGATTGCCCGCCGGAATGGAGTCCACCGCACCCTGGACGGTGCAGAAATCGCCGCTGCCATCGGCAGCCACCACGAGGTTGGTGGGGCTGGCCGGTCCGGCGATTTTCGTGGTGAACTTCCAACGGTTGGAGTCGCTGATGCCGGGAAAGACATTGTCCAAGGCATCAGCGAAGACGCCGGGATCCATCAGCACATAATAGGTCCGGTTGGTGGTCAGGACGCCCGCATGGGGGTAAAGGGTTGCGGTGGCGCCCGAGACGATGACCGGATGGTTTGTGAAAGATTCGCCCCCGATCAGGCGGGGCTGAACGTTACTGACACTGCCTGCCGGTCCGTTGTCCACGTTGGCGCTCAGATCAAGGGTGTCCACCGGCACGGCGGGGTTGAGCGTGTCGTAAATGCGGATGGCGCCGTTCTTCCGCAGCCGCACGGGCTGGTCGAACGTAATGTTCAAGAGCGTGTCCACACAAACGCCGTTCGCCCCGGAGGGTGGAGAAAATGCAACGGCAACCGGGGGCGCCCCCGTGGTGGCGAAGGGCGCGCTCCGCACGGAGATGGACTGAATATCAATGAGCGTGGCGCTGGTATTGGCCATCGCCCGCCAGCCGATCCCCAGCGCATCGAAACTGTTGGTGAGAAAGTTGGCGCCGCTGGCCGCCCCGGACTGGCTCACCAGCAGCACGCCGTTGGTGTCGGGTCCCAGATAAAGCCGGCTCTCGAGCTGGAGAATGTCCGTCGCGCTCAGGATCAGCCGCAGGACCGCCGTGAGTTGAGAGCCTGCGGCTTGCGACAAGGTGGACGCCGTGCTCGCCAGATTCACGCCGCCGACATAACTCATGCTGCCGCTGCCTTCAGTGACGAGGTCCTGGTTGTTGGCCGTGGTAATGGTCTGGACGGGGCGCGTGGCCAGCCGGTGCGTGCCGCCGTCATAAGCCAGCCGCGCGACGAAGCCCTGCCAGCCCTGCGCCCCGCCGTTGGTGGTGGTGGACGTGGTGGCCGTCCCCTGCATGCCGCCCGCCAGCGGCGGAACTCCACCAGAATTATACAAGCCGAACCCGAGATGACCGCTCTGGGTGAACAAACCGGTCGTGTTGACGAACGTGATGGTGAGTTCGAGGCAATCGCCAACGTTGGTGAGTGCCACCGGCACGGTCGAGAACAAGGCCTGCGCCTCGATATGGCCGCTGGTGGTGGGCCCAATGCCGAATTTCAGGTCGTTGCCGCTGAGGGATGGCGCGGGGTTCCAGGCCTTCGAGGAGAACAAATGATACGCGGTCGAGTTGGCCGTGGGTGGCGCGGGCGCGGGCGAGTTAAGCGTGCTCGAGGAGAAGTTGTCCACCAACACCGCGGCACCCCAGAGGTTTGGGCCAGGGAGAACAACTCCGGCGAGGAGCATGACGGATGAGAGAGGCTTCATAAATGACAACTGCTTGCGGCGATCTGAAAACACGTCCCTGCCAGCCCGCGCCCGCCATTCCCCCAGGCCGGGAACACCCCGCCCCGTCCCGCGGGACATTCCTGGCGCTGACACCTTGCGTTCGTACGTCATCTTCGCACCAGGATTTTTTTCACCCACGTGGCCGGGAAAAAACACCCCCGCCGGATGCAGGTCGGCGGGGGTGTTTGAATTTTCATCCTGCTCAAGGCGTCGGGAGCACCAGACGGTAGAAGACGTTGGCTTTGGCCGGGTCCAGCGGGATGGTGTATTGCGTCGCATTGGCGGTTTCCGCGATGGGGAACCAGCTTCCACTGGAAGCGATGCCGACGGCATTGGATTGGAGAATCCAGCCCAGGTAATTAGCGGGCCAGCTCAGGGTAAGGTTGTTGCCCGCGACGCTGTAACTCAGGTTGGTCGGCGTGGTCGGCAGGACCGACTGCACGGCGATGGTCCCGTCAATCTCCAGCTTGTTGCTCCAGGCGGTGACCCCGCCACCGGTGATGGTCAATGCGCTGCCGCCCGTCACGGGTTTGTTGAACAGCGCAAACGTGTCACCCACCGCCAGCGGCGCGCCCAGATTTGTCACGGTAATGGTGCCCGTGCCGGTATTGGCGAGCGTGCCACTGACGACAATTTTGTCGCTGGCCAGGCCGGCGCGGTTGACCTCGACGCGCAAATTACCGGCCAGGGCGAGGTTGTTATTGATGGTTAAAGTGCCGATCGAAGTGCCGGGGGCAATGGCGCCGCCCGCCAGAACCGTGGTCGGACCGTTGATGGTTCCGGTGCCGGCCAGGGTGGCGCCCGAGGCCACGGTCACCGGTCCCGCCAGCGAGCCGTTCACAATCAACGTGCCGGCGCTGTTGGTGGTCGGTCCGTCATAGGTGTTGTTGCCGGTCAGCGCCAGGGTTCCAGAGCCGGTCTTGGTGAGGCCGAATCCGGCGCCGCTGATCTGGCCCGCAAAGGTGGTCAGCGCGGTGTTGTTCACCTGCAGGATGCGATTGAGGTAGGTGGTGGCCCCGTCGTTGCCATTGAGCGTGAACGGACCGGTGAAGGTCAGATTGTTGGTGCCGCCGATGATCAGGGTCAGGTTGTTGGTGCCGCTGGAATACTGCAACGGGTTGGCGATCGTGCGGGGCCCGCCAAACGCCAGCACCGTCCCGCTGCCCGTGGTGTTGGGCGCTTCCGGATTGAGGAACAACGGCCCCGTGCCAATCGGGCCGGAGGTCACAGCGCCGATGGTGTCCGCGCCAAAGCCGATGGTGCCGGTGGTCGGCGTTGTGCCGCCCGAGTAGGTGTTTTGGCCGGCCAGCACGGTCGTGCCCCCCGCGCGCTGAATGATGCCGCCCGGGCCGGAGATGACGCCATTGTAGATTTGGAAGCCGCTGCCATGATACGGGGCCAGCGTGGTGCCGTAATAGGCCGCTTCAGAGGTGCCCGCGCCGTCCAGATACAGGTTGGCGTCGCAGGTGGTGGCGGTGCCATAGACCCGGTAACGGCTGCCACTGGCGGTGGAGAAGGGCCGCAGCGTGAGCGTCTTGCCGGGCGTGCCCGCCAGATCATTCAAGAACACGCCCGCATAGGCTCCGCTGGCGTCGAATTGAATGGTGAAGTCGTCTTCGACAATCACATCCCCCTTGAATCCCGCAGTGGCGCTCCCCGCCGGCACCACCTCCATATACCCGCCCGCTTTGGCCAGCCTGACCGGCCCGGAACCGAGGCCGTTGTAGTTGTTGAGCACCAGGTAGGCGTAGTCGTTGCTGATGATCGTGCCGCCGGTGTAAGTGTTTGCGTTGTTGATCGTCAGCAGCCCGGCCCCTTTGTAGATCAATTGGCCGGGGCCGGCAAAGCTTCCCGTGCCGCTGAAGATGTAATCGGTCCCAATGCTGGTATCCACGGTAACGGAAGAGGCGCTGAGATAACTGCCGCTTAAAGTCACCAGCAGGTTGGCCGATCCGGCATCATTAAAGATCACCGCATCCCCGTAGTTGAACGTCGCCGGCGAGCTGCCCTTCAACCAACTAGCGCTGGTCCCCAGGTCCCAGGTCGTGCCCGAACCCGACCACACCAGCGTGGAAGCCGTTCCCAGCGACAACGAGCACGTCACCGAGTTGGTGCTGTAGCCGCCCGTTCCGGTAATTGTCACGTAATAACCGTTGACGCCGGAAGCCACATCCGCCGCGGAGGCGGGCGAAATCACCAGCATGGGGGTGGTGGCGCCGGAGATGTTGCCGCCGTCAACCAGGTTGGTCCCGTACCGCTTCCATTGATATTTCATCCCAAAACCCTGGGCCACGACCGAGAAGGCGCAGGAACCGCCATTGGGCACCGTCACCGATACCGGCTGAGTGAGGATGTCCGGCGGGGTGGTAATCGTGGTCGCCGAACCTTCCACCGTGATCGAAGAGATATCCATGACGGTCCCGCCGGTGGTGTTGGCACGGGCGCGCCACCCAATCGCAAAACCATCAAAGGTGCTGGTGAAAAAGTCCGATCCCGACGCCTCGCAACCGAATTGGGAGATCACCGTTCCGTTTGTGTCCGGGCCGTCGTAGTAAATGTTCGTGATGGCCAAGGTTCCTTCCGCAATCAGCGCAATATTCAACACCACCGTATAGGTGTTCCCGACAACCAATCCGCCAGAGGGTGCTGTGGAGGCCGTGCCCACAGTCGTTCCGGCCGGGTTGCCGTAGCTTTGTGTGCCGCTGCCCGTGCTGGTGAGGTTCTGATTCCGGTTGTCAGGGCCGGTGGTCTGGGGCAAACGCCTGACGATTCGGGAATTCTCGCCCGTGTAACCCCGCTGCCCCCAATAGCCCTGCCAATCCCGCACTCCGTCGGTCACATGATCACTGTAACTGTTGAGCGCCGTCGCGTTGAGTCCCCCTGCCACCGGCGCCACTTGCGCGCCGTTGTAAAGTCCAAACCCCCAGAGGCCCGCCGCGGTCAGGAGGCCGGCGGTGTTGGTAAAAGTCACCCGCAATTGAATGTAATCCCCCGGCAGACTCAGCGACACCGGATTGGTCGTAAACAGAGCCTGGACTTCAATGCCGCCGCCGGTCGTCGTACCAATCCCGAATTTCAAATCGTTGGCGGTCAGCGAGGGTGTGGGATTCCAGCTCTTCGAGGAAGAAAGCTGGTAACTGGTGGAATTGGGCGTCGGGTCAGCCGGTGTCAGACTGTTAAGCGTGCTGCCGGCGCCAAAGGTATCATTAAAGAACACCGTGGCCTGGAGGCCGGGCGCTGCGGCCAGGAGCACGGGGACAATGCAAACCAGGAGTCTTAGGGATGTTTTCATTGGATTCGGTTGTTGATGGTTAATCTGAGCAGGGTTCTTGTTGTTGCAAAAGCGTCACGGCTGGAAATAGGTCAGGATGCGGCGGAAATTCAGCGGCGAGCCTCCCGGGCCGGGGTCGGCCCACAGAACTGTGCTGAAAGCCTGGGGATTGGCCCGGACGGTCTGAAACCGGACGTGGGCATCCGTAAAGAGGGCGTTCACCCCGGCATTTCCTCCGGTGGTCTTGTGCGGAATGTTGTCCAGCGTGTGCAGCAAATCCGTTGACATCGTCCGTTTCGGGTCGGCTTGGGAGACCTTCAAAGGCACAGGCTCGGTCAGCTTGTTTCCCACACTATCAACGTAGGAGCCGTAGGTCAGCACGGGCACAAAATAACCCTGCACGCGCTCGAGCTCTGGCGGCTGCGGGTAATAGTTGTATCCGGTCCGGACGTTGTCGTCCCCGCTGTCCGCAGGGGTCGAGGGCCACCGGTTGGGGCTGGTGCTGTAATAGGCATAGGTCCAGTTCCTGGAGACCTTGCTGCCGCTGGGGCAATAGAACACCTCGGGATTCTCGACCGCCTTCGAGAAGAACAGCAGCCCGAGGTTGTAAGGGCCGCGGATGATCGTGCTCGTACCCGCATTCACACGGCACGCCTCATAAGTCTGCCAGGGATTCTGCCCCACGGGCCAGCTCCGTTGCGGCAGGATGTCGTTGCTGTCGTTGGCGTAGAGATGCGCCCCGATGCCTACCTGGCGCAGGTTGCTGGCGCACCGGGTCCGCATCGCCCGTTCCTTGGCCGAACTGAGGGCCGGCAGCAACATGGCCGCCAGGATCGCAATGATGGCTATCACGACGAGCAATTCGATCAGGGTAAACGCCCGCCGCCGCGCGACGAATAGGTTCGTGGTCATATTTAGTTAGCTTAGTTAATTAAACCTAACATCCATGCCCGCTTTTTGTCCAGCCCTTCCGGCGTCGTTAATTCTCACGACGTTGCACCCCGCCCCCGTCCACGGCGCCGCATCCAAGCCGGCCGCCAGACGTATCAGCATGCAGACACAGGGCTATTTCTAATCCCTAACATGATCGCTCAATGGCTCATAAAGACAATGTCAAAACCGCCCAGAATCATCAACTTCCCGCCGGGTCAGGGGTGGGGGGGCGGCCGGCTGAAACCGCGGAATCAAAGGGCTGGAGAATCTGACGACGGCGGGCAAACCGGCGGGCTTCCCTCGACGGAGTGAAGCCGGCGGCCGGCTGCGACGGCGCTTTCCTGGAAACCAACGGGAAGGAAAGGCGTCCTGGGACAATGCACGAAAATGTTATGGCTTGCTTTATGTCGCAGGTAGCCCATACAGGTCTTTCCAGGCGCCTGCTTCAGGATTGAGGCCACGCTCGGGCCGACGCTGTTGGAGCCGGAAGGGCGTGGTTTATTCGTTTGAGGCAGGCAAGCGCGCCGCAGGAAATATATGAACCAACCGCCCCCTGTCCAGGCACCGGACGCCGGCGCCGCGGCTCCGGCTCGAATGTCGCTGGCGTCCCGGCTTTTCAACATCTTTGCGACCCCCGGGGAAGTGATGGATGATGTCGCCCACAGCAGTCCGACCGTGGCGAACTGGCTGGTGCCGGCGTTGGTATTGATCGTCGTGGGCTGGATCGGAACCTGGCTGATTTTTTCGCAGCCGGCAATCCAGCAGCAGCTCTCTGAGATCACGTCCCAGGCGATCGAAAAGCAAATCGCACAGCAGAAGATGTCCGAAGCGCAGGCCGAACAGGTTCGGAATGTGGCGGAGAAATGGGGGCTGCTCGGGGCGAAAATCAGCGCTTACGCGGCGCCCGCCGGGCTGGCCTTTGCCGTTCCTTTTCTCTGGGGTTTGGTCCTTTGGCTGGTGGGCAGGAACGTGTTCAAACGAGAGTTTCCGTTCATGAAAGCGGTCGAAGTGGTCGGGCTGGCGGCGATGATCGGGGTATTGGAGACCGTGGTGCGCACGCTGTTGATTCTGGTGACCGGCAACCTGTTTGCCAGCCCGAGCCTGGTGCTGTTGGTCCGGAACTACGATCCCCAGAACCCGGTTCACGGGTTGCTGCCTCTGACCAACGTGCTGGTTTGGTGGCTGCTGGCGGTCCGCGCGGCGGGGCTGGCGCGCCTGGCGGCCGTTTCTTTCGCCCGGGCGGCGGCGTGGGTGTTTGGCATCTGGCTCCTTTATAGCGTCTCGATGGTGGGGCTGGGCTTCGCGATGCAGGCCATTTTCAAACGATAGTCAAACCGCGCGGGAGAACTCAAAACGGGAGAGGAAACGGCGAGGCGCGGACGCCGCGGCATTCCGGAGCGCCGGAAAAACGTGAAACAAAACAGACGCAGGCGTGTCATATTGATTTAGCGGACATGGCGAAATCCAAGACTGGCAGAAAGATTCTGGTGTTCTCCGTCATCGCGCTGGGCGTGGGCGCGCTGGCGGCGGTGGCGTTTCTGAAGAAGCGGGACGTGGTGATCACCGTGCAGACGGAGAAAGTCGCGCGGCGCAATCTCACCGAGGTCGTCGTGGCCAACGGCAAGATTCAGCCGGTGGTGCAGGTCAAGATCAGCCCGGAGGTCAGCGGCGAAATCATCGAACTGCCGGTGAAAGAAGGCCAGGCGGTCACCAAGGGCCAGCTCATCGTCAAAATCAAACCCGATTTCTACATCGCCAACCGGAACCAGGCCGAGGCGGCGTACAAATCCTCCCTGGCCAGCCGCGCCACCGCCGAGGCCAACCTGCAGAAAGCCGACGCCGAGTTCCGGCGGGTGACCGAGCTGTTCCAGCAAAAACTGGTTTCGGCCTCCGTTTACGACGAGGCGAAAGCGGCGCATGCCGTCGCCAGCGCGCAACTGACCAATTCCACCCACCAGGTCGAGATGGCGCGCGCTTCGCTTGCCAGCGCCGAGGAGCAACTGGCCAAAACCACCATCGTCGCGCCGCTCAGCGGCACCGTGAGCAAACTCAACTCGCAACTGGGCGAGCGCGTGCTTGGCACGGTCCAGAACGTCGGCACGGAAATCATGACCATTGCCGACCTCAACGAAATGGAGGCGCGGGTCGAGATTGGCGAGATTGACGTCGTCCTGATCGCCCCCGGCCAGAACGTCCAGCTCGAAGTGGACGCCTTCAAGAACCGCAAGTTCACCGGCACGGTCACCGAAATCGCCAACTCCTCCAAAAGCTCGCCCTACAGCAGCAACCAGCAGGAAGCCACCAAGTTTGAAGTCAAAATTCGCATCAAGGAAAAAGAGGCCTTCCGCCCCGGGATGTCCGTCACGGCGGAGATCGAAACCCGGTCGCGGACCAATGTGTTGAGCGTGCCCATTGCCAGTGTGACCACCCGCCTGCCCAAGCCGAAGGAAACCAAAGGCAATCCTTCGGCCGCCACCAACGCCTCCTCCACCCCCAACGCCGGCGCGGCCGACGCCAAAACCAACTCCCCTTCCACCAACAGCCCCGCCAGGCCGGATAAGAAAACCAAGGACGCCGTCAAACCGATTGAAGTAGTCTTTCTCAAGCAGGGCGACGTGGCGAAGATGGTGCCCGTGAAAATCGGGATCAGCGACGATGATTACTGGGAAATCATCGAAGGGCTCGAGGAAGGCCAGGAAGTGATCTCGGGCGGATACCGGGCCGTGAGCCGGGATTTGGAGGATGGGAAGCGGGTGCGGATCGGCCCGCCGGTCGGCGAGAAGGCCGAAGGCAAGGAAGGCGCGGACGAAAAGGGGAAATGAACCGCGAGCCGCGCCCGGGCCCGGCCCGGCGCCTGTGACCACGCCATGTTGATCCGTCTGGAAAAACTCTCGCGCCTATACCAAATGGGGTCGGAGACCATCCACGCCTTGCGGGAGGTCTCGCTGGCGATTGGGCGGGGGGAGTATGTCGCGATCATGGGGCCGTCCGGCTCGGGCAAATCCACGCTGATGAACCTGATCGGCTGCCTGGACACGCCCACGTCCGGCAGTTACGAACTCAACGGCGTGCAGGTCGGCCAGATGGATGACAATCAGTTGGCCGAAATCCGCAACAAGGAGATCGGCTTCATCTTCCAAACCTTCAACCTGCTGCCGCGGTCGGACGCGCTGCGGAACGTCGAGCTGCCGCTCATCTACGCCGGCGTGCCGGCTGAGAAACGGCGGCAGATAGCGTTGGAGGCGCTCAGCAGCGTGGGCCTGGCCGACCGGATTCATCACAAGCCCAACGAACTGTCCGGCGGGCAGCGCCAGCGGGTGGCGGTGGCCCGCGCGCTGGTGAACCGTCCCTCGATTTTGCTGGCGGACGAGCCGACCGGCAACCTGGACAGCAAGACCGGCGCGGAGATTCTCACGCTGTTTGATGAGCTGGCCGGCCGCGGCAACACCATCATCGTGGTGACGCACGAGGAAGACGTCGCCCGCCATGCCCGTCGCATCATCCGTATTCGCGACGGCCTGATCGCCAGCGACGAACCCGCCCGCCCGCCCGGGGCGGACCGCGTCCCGCCGGAACCGGCCAGCCATGAACCTGTTATCTGAGCTGCGGGAAGGGCTGGGCATTTCGTGGGCGGCCATCCGCGCCAACAAGATGCGGTCGGTGCTGACCACCCTGGGCATCGTGATAGGGATTGTGACAGTCACGCTGATGGGCACGGCGATCGAGGGCCTGAACCGCGCCTTTCTCAAGAGCATTTCGTTTATCGGGGCGGATGTGCTGTACGTGCAGCGCGCGAGCTGGTTCATCAATTCCCACGAGGAATGGCTGCGGGTTCAGAAACGCCGCGGCATCACCCTGGCACAGATTAAAGCGGTTGAAAAGCAATTGACCATGGCCCGGGCGCTGGCGCCGACCACCGGCACCATGGCGCCGGTCCGCTACAAGAACCGGCGCGCCAACCAGGTGATGCTCATCGGGACCACCGACCAGTTCCTCCACACCAGCGCCATGGGCATCGCCCAGGGCCGGTTTATGACCGCCGGCGAAGTGGACGGCGGCCGGCCGGTGTGTGTGATCGGTTCGGAGGTGGCCACGAACCTGTTTCAGCGCGAATCGCCCCTGGGCCGGCGCGTTACCATCGGCCAGCAGAACTTCGAGGTGGTCGGCGTGCTGGACAAGCAAGGCTCTTTCCTCGGCGCCATCAGCCTCGACAACCAGGTCATCATTCCCCTCCAGCAATTCGCCGCCGGCTTCCGGAGCCGTCCCGATTACGAATTGCAGATCAAGGTCAGGGACCTCGCACAGTTGGAGGAGGCGAAGGAGGAAGTCCGCAGCGTGATGCGCAAGGTCCGGCGCCTGGCCCCTTCCGAGCCGGATGATTTCGCCATCAACCAGCAGCAGCAGTTTCTCACCCTGTTTTACCGCGTGGCGGGAACCATCGCCGCGGTGGGGTTGTTCATCACCGGGTTGTCCTTGTTTGTCGGCGGCATCGGGATCATGAACATCATGTTTGTCTCGGTCGCCGAGCGGACCCGCGAGATTGGCATTCGCAAAGCCATTGGCGCCAAGCGGCGCACCATTCTCATCCAGTTCCTGATCGAATCGGCTGGCATCTGTCTGCTGGGCGGGCTGGTGGGGCTGGCCATCGCCTGGCCGCTGACGCTGGTGATGCAGAAGTTCCTCCCGGCCGCCCTGTCACTCTCGATTGTGGGCATCGCGTTGCTGGTGTCGCTGGTGACGGGCGTGGCGGCGGGCTTCTTTCCGGCGTGGCGGGCCGCGCGCATGAACCCGGTGGATGCGCTGAGAAACGAATGATGGACGCCGCTTTTCCAATCGCCCATGCCCTTTAAACCGTTAACCATCCTGTGGGCCGAGCTGCGCGAGAGTTTCGCCATGGCCATGGCCGCGCTGGCGGCGCACAAGCTGCGGTCGGCGCTCACCCTGCTGGGGGTGTTGGTGGGCGTTTTTTCGATCATCGTCGTCATGACCGCCATGCGGGTCATGCAGAGCGACATCGAGCGCGAAATCAGCCAGCTCGGCAGCCAGACGTTCATGGTCCAGAAATGGCCCGCGGTGCACTTCGGCGGACCGGAGGGGTTCGAGAAATACCAGCGGCGCAAGGACCTCACCCTCGCGCAAGGGCTGCTGTTGCAGGAGCGGGCCACGCTGGCGAGCAGTGTGGGGCTGGAGACGACCTTCTGGGGTGGGCAGATCGAGTCCCGCTACAAACGCACGGCGCCCAACGTCACGCTCTTTGGCGAGACCCCCGGCAGCTTCGGTGCGCGCAACTGGGTGCTGGGCGAGGGCCGGTTGCTGGTGGACGCGGACATCGAGAACGCCCGCGACGTGTGCGTGCTGGGCGGCGGCCTGGCCAAAACCGTCTTTCCTTACGCTTCAGCCATTGGCGAGCGGCTCAAAATCAACGGGATCAACTACAACGTCGTCGGCGTGCTTGAACCCAAGGGGGGATCGCTCGGCGGAGACCAGGACAACTTTGTCATTGTGCCGATCACCACCGGTTTGAACCGGTTTGGGCGCTGGGGCCGGAGCCTGAGTTTCCTGGTCCAGGCCCCGAGCCAGGAGGCCTACGACGACACCGTCGAGCAGGTGCGCGGCGCGCTGCGCGTGATCCGCAAGGTGCCGCCCGGCGCCGAGGATGATTTCGAGATTTTCTCCAACGACTCGATCATCGCCCAGTTCAACTCCTTCACCCTGGCGGTGCGCATCGGCATTGCGGTGGTCAGTTCGATTGCCCTGCTGGCTGCGGGGGTGGGCATCATGAACATCATGCTGGTTTCGGTGACCGAACGCACGCGCGAGATCGGCATTCGCCGGGCCGTGGGGGCGAAGAAACGCAACATCATGACCCAGTTCATCCTCGAAGCCATTGTGCTCTGCCAAGTGGGGGGCTTGCTGGGGGTCGTCCTGGGAATCCTCGGCGGCAATGCCACCGCCTACCTCCTCAAATTATCGCCGGCCATTCCCTTCGACTGGGTGTTGATCGGCCTGGGCATCTGCTCGCTGGTGGGGATTGTGTTTGGCACCTACCCCGCCTACAAGGCCGCGAACCTCGATCCCATCGAATCCTTGCGCTACGAGTGAAACACTGAAAAGAACTTCAACAGCCGGACGGGAGTTGTCCGACGCCGGACGCGCTTGGGACAATCCGATGGGAGGAAAGGAATGACCTGCGGGCCGGCCTTGCGACCGCGAAGGCCCTCAGGTCGGCCGGATCAGGATTCCTCGCGGGCACGGTTTGGCCTGATCAGCAGCAGGGCCAGGGCCGCCACCACCAGCCCGATGGCGGAGAACTGGAAGACGCGGGACAAGTCCACCTGCGCATCGCGGAGGGCGCCGCCGACGTAGATCATGACCCCGCCGACAAACGTTGAAAACATGTTCATGAAACCGTAACCGGTGGCGCGATAGCGTTTGTCCACGACCTGGCAGAGGATGGGCATGGTGTTGGTGTCGGAGAATCCGCGGCCCAGCCCGTAAATCACCATGCCCAGGATGGCCAGGGCAAAGGATTCGGTGCTGGCCATCAGAAAGAGGAACGGGCCGCCGGCAAAAAAGCCGATGGCGGGGACATAGACTCGACCGCGGGGATTGCGTCGCACCCAGCGGTCGGACCAGAACCCACCGATCAGCACACCGAGGAAGGAGGCCAGTTGGATGTAGCCGGTGGCCGACAGGCCGGCTTTGCCGAGTCCAAGATGGAAATGTTCGCGGAGGTAAGTTGGGAGCCAGCCGTTAATGCCCCAGTTGGCGGCTGAGAACAGACAAAAGTAGGCGAGGATGGCATAAAAGGAGGGCTGACCAAACAACGCCCGAAGGGCGCTGCCGACCGAGACCTGGTTCGCATCGTCGGCAACCGCGCCCGCTCCCGGCTCGGGGTTTGGGGAGCCTTCGCGGTCTTTCAGGAGGAAGAAAAGCACCACGGCGTAAAAAATGCCCGCCACCCCGAACCAGGTGAAGCCCTGGCGCCAGCCGAAGTGTTCGGCGATGTAGCCGCCGAGGCCACCGAGAGCGGCGCCGGCATAGACGCCGCTCATGTGGATGCCCGTTGCCTTCGAGCGGGTCGAGCCGCGATGATAATCCGCAATCAAGGCGAGGCCGGCCGGGATATAGCACGCCTCGCTGACGCCCATGAGGGCGCGGGCCACAAACATGGCTTCGAAGCTATGGACATGGCCGGTCATCCAAGTGACGGCGGACCAGACTCCGAGGCTTGCCACGATCACCCATTTGCGGCTGAAACGGTCGGCCATGAACCCGCCCAGGGGGCTGAGGGCGCCATAGACCCAGAGGAAAACCGAGGTGAGCAACCCGAACTGGGCCTCGGTCATTGCGATGTCGGCCTTCACGGCATCGCGCATCGAGGTGATCATCAGGCGGTCCAGGTAGTTCAGGCAGGCCACCACCCAGAGGAACCCCACGACGGCCCAGGCGTAGGCGGAGGCTGAATTGCGCGCCGATTTATCCATGGTGAAGCGCGGGCGGAGGTTAGCGGGCTCGGAGAGCCCAGACTTCGGGCGAACGCACCCCCGGCCGGGCCTCGCCGCTGGGGATGACCTGCAGTCCGTTCCAGGCGGCGGTGGGCAGGGTGGCCCGGGGGGCGGGGGTCTCGCCCGCGATGGTCCATTGGTCCCGATCGGCATCGTAGTGCAGGACCCGATTGGGAAAACCGGGGTGCTGGCTGCGCGGCTGGAAGTTGGCCAGGCTGCCGTCATCGCCCCCGATGACGAGGAAACCGCGGCCGTGGACCACCGGGGCGGGGCTGGGTGCGGCCACGACAGGATTGGGCATGTCGGCCACGCGCCGCCAGCCCCGGCCGGGTGTGAAACAGTAGGCATCCTTGAGGTAGGTACGTACCGGCTGTCCATCCGGACCGGGCGCCAGGTCGGCGCCGCCCACCACGAAAAATGAGCCGTCCACCGCCGCCGCGGTGGCCAGCATCCGCGCCGGCCCCGGCCAGGGGGTCAGTTCCTCCCACTGCGGGGTGGCACGGGAGAGATCAAGCCGCAGGAATTTCTTGAGCGCGCGGGTGGCGTCGGGAGCGTCGGTGCCGCCGGCGACGTAAACCGAGCGGCCCACGAGCGCGCCGCAGGAATTGGCCAGCGCCAGCGGCAAAGGCGGGAGGTTATGGCAGACGAGCTTCCCCTGCCGCCACTGCAGCCGGAACACGTTGGTCAGGTGCCGGCTGGCGTCGCTGCCGCCGATACAGACCACACTGTCCTCGGCGGTGACGGAGATTCCGTAAGCGGAGGGAAGCGGGAGCTTGAAGCCGGCTTTCCACGGCCCCTCGGGCCGTTCGAGGACGAAGACGTCGTCATGCCACATTTTGGCGCCGCCTTCCCAGGGCATCTTGTCGGGAAAATTGGCGCCGCCGGCGACGAGCAGCGCCTTGCCGCTGGCGCCGGCATAGGAGCCAGCAAATCCCACCGGGTCCGGCAGGGGCGGCAGTTGCTGCCAGTGGAGGTCCAGGGCGGGTGACAGAGAGGGTAGCGCGGATGCGGTCATGGCTAGAACGGGCAGAGCAAGGCGGGTGGCGCGGCGCCAAGCCGGGCTGGGCCGAGGTCGAGCCGCGGCTGGCGCGGCAGTTGGCGGAGTTGCATGCATCACTGCTCAAAGCCGAGGCTATTGAAAGCCGCGGCGCCTGTCAGCCCCAAGCCGGTTCAGGATGTCTTTTCGTTAGACAAGACGTTCGCACCGACACAGCACCTTGCCATCAAGCACGACAGATTCAGCCCGGCACAATAAAGGCGGGGCGGGACTTTGCGCTGGCTCGAACCCGGTTTGGGGCAGGAGCTCCCGCCACCTGGCAACGCTCGTCGGCCAGGCCGAGCGCCTCCTCCAGGACGCCGGCGAGGCCAAGCAACTCGGGAGGGCGGTCAGCCTGGGCCGGTTCGATTTTGGGCAGGACGAACGCCTGACCGACGAAGCCGTCCTGCGCACGCGCGGACAATGCTGTGGACTGGATTCTCGGACTTGGTTATCGTCACGCGATGATCGAGGCGAACAATGTTCAGGGTCTCGACGGGGACGCCGGCGGAGACGGGCGCGGCCTGTTGACGCACACGCTGAAGCGGCCCGGCGGTGTTGGTGGTCGGTAAAACGAGGTGACAGGGCCGACCCCGAGAGAGAATGATGGTGCTTGTAAGAACAAAACTCAAATGCTCAGGGTCGAGCACCGATTGGCAGCGGCGGCAAACAGCAAAACCATTCAACTGATGTTCAGTTCGCGCTTTATGCCCTGTGAACCACTCAATAGCCGAGGTAACGAGCCACTCGCATTCCGGCCACGTGGAACACCGAGGAACCGAATATTCGCCTGGCTTGGCTGGGTGGCCTGGAGCGTGTCCCTCGTGGCGTCCGAGCCGCCGCAGTTTACCCCCCTGAATTCACTTCCTTTGGACATTGGCCGGCGCCCGGAAATGGAAGCCCGGCCTTTGTTCGACGGGAAGATCGAAAGAATCTGGAGCACCGCCGAATCTTCGATTGTCACTGAAACCAACCGTGCCCCGGCGGAAACGCCCTGGCTGCGCTGGCGGATCGTCGTGGACCACTTTGGCGGAGAGCCAAAGTATCCCATCGGCTGGCCGCGGGTTTGGCGGTCGTTCAAGGAGAGTGAGCGCGATTGGTCGGACTGGGATTATTTGGAGGTGCTGATCAGGGCCGACACGCCACGGGAGAATCTGCCTTCGACCCCTGTGAGCCTGCTGATTCGCGCCGAGGGCGAGACAAGCTGGTCCAGGCCGCTCACCGAGTTGCAAAAGGGCAAATGGGGAAGGTTCCTGCTTCCGTTGTGGGAGTTGCCCAAGCTGTCGGCGATCAACCAGCTCATGTTCTCGCTATCGGACGCCGATTACCGGCATGGCGACGAGATCGAGTTCACCATCGCCAGCCTGGCCCTGACATGTTATTCGGTCCCGACGCTGCTGGACTTTGCGGCGGAACAAACCGCGTTGTTTGCGGACGCGCCCGGACTGCCGGTACGGTTTCGGTTGACCGGACTCAAGCCGGGTGAGACGGCGGAAGTGACCACCGAGTTGCGCCAGGCCGGCCGGCTTGTTGGCCGCAAGACGCTCAAGGCGGGGCGGGGGCACCACAAATTGATGTTTGAGTTTGGCGACAGAACGCCAGCGGCGGGCGAATACGAAGTGAGCGCCCGCATCGGCGCCATGCCGGCGCAGACTAGCCGCGTGCGACTGCTGGAATCTCCGTGGTCGGAAAGGAGTACGCAGCCATGAAAACGAAGGCCCTTGTCATTAGGGTTTCTGCTTTGTCAGCCGGGATAACGGGGCGAAAACAAAGGATTCAACGGCCCGGCCTGCCTGCTGCCATCGCCCGCGGCTTCGGCCTTGTTGCGGCGTTGGTCCTGGGCGGTTCCGCCCCCGCCGCGCCCTGGTTGTTCGACCTGGGCACGCCGCAATCGGCGGTCGCGACGAATTTCACCCGGATCACTGCCGCCAGCTTGTTCAACGAGGGCGTGGGTTATGGGTGGCAGACGAAGACGGACCTGCGGGCTTACGCGCGGGCCTACCGGGAGCCCATCGAGAACCGCAGCCGCGGTTCCTTCGAGCCGCCTCCGATATGGACCCATCCGCTCACTGAGGATTGTCTGGTCGGCGCGACCAACAGCACATTTCTGGTCACAATTCCGCCGGGCGAGGTCGAGGTTTATCTCCTTTGCGGCGGCAGCGAAGCCTTTCGCAGTCAGTTCTTCGATTTTACGGTGCGCGTTGGCGGGGCTGAGCAACGGGTGCAAATCGAGGGTGGCTATCAATTCCGGTGGTTGCGGTTCCGGACGGAGGCGAGCCAACAGCCGGTGGCCGTCGAGTTTCTGCCGCGCAGCAAATGGATTTGCGCGGCGCTGCTCATTTGGCCCGCCCGGGAAGGCGGCCGCGTGGAAAAGGAAATCATTGCTCCGCTGGAACACTGGCTGACGCATCTGCCGCCGACGGAATGGGCCAGGTGGCAGCGGGAACCGGAACCGGATCCCGGCCCGCCGTTGACGCCCACCGCCGCCGACCGCCAACGCGGTTTCCTGATTTTTTCACGTCATTATCTCGAGTGCGTTTATCCCGACAGCCAGCCCAGGCCCCAGGAGTTGAATCCCGTCCTGCGCTTGTTCGCTTCTCCCGGGGAATACGAGCCGGCCAATTTGATCGTGCGGCCGTTACGGGACCTGGCCGACGTCAAAGTGCGCGTGAGCGATGTGGGGCCCGTGCGCGCGCAGGATATCGAGGTGCGGAAAGTCCGCTACCAACTGGCGCGCCCGAATTACCGTGTGCAGCATCGCTACCGGGTCGTGCCTGACATTCTCGAACGATTCACCGGCGGCGCGTTGCCGGCCCACGAAAACGCGCGCTTCTGGCTGACCCTTCGCGTGCCTGAGAACGCGCCGCCCGGACTCTACCGCGGTCAGGTGGAGTTCAGTTGCGACGGCGGCCGGGCGGTGGTTCCGTTGCAGCTTCGCATTCCACCCATTCGTCTGCGGGAGGACCCCGACAAAATATTCGGCATTTATTACCGCCATCCTTACGACCTGCTGACCGGAGCTGACGACGAAGTCTCGCGGGAACATTTCCGCCGTCGCGCCGAGTTGGAGCACGCGGACATGGTCGCCCACGGCATTCGCAACGTGACACTGAGTTGCTACAGCCCGCCCGCGGACGCGCAAGGAGAGTTCCGATTCAACTGGGACTTGCTGGCGGCCAAGCTGGAGCTGTGGAGCAGGCACGGTTTTCGCGGTCCGGTGGTGATGAGCATCAACACCGACGGCGTGTATGAGAAACACCAAAAGCAGCGCTACGGCTCACACTTGCGCGGGGTCAAGGAGGCGCCTCCGGGCTTTAGCGAAGAAATCACCGCCATGGTCCGGGCCATCGAAGCGGAGCGGAAGGCGCGCCATTGGCCGGAATTTCTTTATTACCCGGTGGATGAGCCGGGCACGGACGCTGCCTCCGTCGCTTTTATGCAGCAGGTCCTCAAGGCCTGCAAGGCAGCCGGGGTGCGCACCTATCTGACCGCCGATCCGACACACGATCAATTCGCGCCCCTGCGGCCCTGGGTGGACGTCTGGTGCACTCAACCGTTTGCACCCGACCGGGAGACCGTGCTGGCCGACTCGAGGGCGCGCGGGGTCGAATACTGGTGCTACCCCAACCACGTCAACGGCGAAAACGATCACACCCCCGTTGCCGGCGCGCGCATGACCTACGGCTTCGGCTTCTGGCGCTCCGGTTTCCGCGCTCTCATCCCGTGGATTTACTCGTCCAGCTCGGGGGACCCGCTGAATTACCTCGATGGTTCGGCCCAGGATTTTTTCAATCGCCACGAGCCGGACGGCACGCCGATGCCGGTGGTGCTTTGGGAGGCCTACCGCGAAGGCTACGATGACCACCGGTATGTTTATACCCTGGAGCAGTTGATTTCCCAGGCTCGTCAAAGCCCGCTGCCTGCCGCAAAAAACGCGGCCGCTCTCGCCGAAAAGGAGTTGCAGGAGGTTTGGAATGCCATTCGTGTTCAGACCAAATACAAATACGACAATCTTTGGGCCCCCGAGGAGTTTGACGTCCGCCGCTGGCAGGTCGCCCGGCAAATTCTGGCCTTGCAGGAAGCCCTGGCCAAGCCGGCGGCGGCCGGACGGTAAACGGGGCGCCTTCGAGCTCAACCCCGAGGCTATTGAAACGCGCGGGGCGCGTCAGCCCCAAGCCGGTTGAGGAGTCTTTTCGTGGGACGAAACGTCCCCGCAGAGGCGGCTGGCGTACCACAACATTCGCGGCAGGTGGAAGGGGCCTTTCCAGAGATTGCCCTTGAGCCGGACGGAGAGCGAGCCGTCGCGATGGAGGTAGCCGAACCACTCGCCGAACTCGGGATCGGGAAAATGGGAGAAACTCCAGTCGTGCGCCTGTTGATGCCAGCGCGCGTATTTGGGGTCGCCGGTGAGGCTCCAGGCCAGCAGCGTGGCAATAACGGCCTCGTTATGGGGCCACCAGAATTTCATGTCGTGCCAGTATTCCTGCACCGGGAGTCCGCGCAGATCGCGGAAGTAGAACAGGCCGCCGAACTCTTCGTCCCAGCCGCGCTGCCACATCCAGTCGAGAATGGTGAGGCCGAGGCGGACGAGGCGCTGGTCGCGGCGCAGTTGGCCTTCATGAAGGATGAACCAGGCGGCTTCGATTGCGTGCCCGGGATTGAGGGTCCGTCCGTCGAAATGATCGAGCATCTCGCCCTTTTCCCCGACCACCTCCAGCAAGACCTGGTGTTCCGGCTTGAGAAACCGGCGTTGGATTTCGCCGATGCTGAAGTCTATCCATTCGGTGCAGGTGCGGCCGGCGACGGGGAGATCGCCCAGGTTGGCCCGCAGTTCCTGGGCGGTCGCGATGCCGATGAGGTGGCTGCCGATGGCCTGCATGGGGCGGGTGGGTTCGAATTTGGGCGCCATGACTCCCGGCGTGAACGAGTAGCGGGTGTAGGTGGTGAAAGTGCGGACGGCGTCTTCCGCCGCCCGGGCGTCGCCTGTGGCCCGGGCGTAAGCCGCATTGGCGATGGCGGCGAAGGATTCGCTGAACACATAGCGGCGCATCCGCAGCGGCCGGCCCTCGCGGGTGACGGTGAAGTACATTTTGCCTTCGGGGCCAAAACAATGGCGACGCGAGAATTCGAGGCAACTGCGCGCGGCTTCGAGCCATTCCGGCCTTTGTTCGAGGGTGTTGTAGAGCGTGGCGAACATCCAGCCCGCGCGGCCCTGGAACCAGACCGATTTGTCGGTGTCGAGCACCGAGCCGTCGCGGTCGAGGCAGGTGAGCATTCCACCATGCTCGCGGTCCAGGCCGTGCCGGAGCCAGAAGGGGATGACGTCGTTGAGCAGGGTGTCGCGGTAGAAGGCCCCCAGGGCCGCGGGGCCGCCCGCCGGGTCCAGCAGCGAGGTGGAAGGAGGTTTCACTCAGGGCAACTGTGGGGTGGCGACGCGAAAAAAGCCAGCCGGGTTCGTGGGCGCGATCTCCAGTTCGACGGTGGTGTTGGACGCCAGGGCCGCAAGGTCGCTGTATCGCCGCCACTCCCCCGGTTCGGCGGCGTGCCGGTACTGCACGGTGTAGCTGCGATTGGATTGTCCCTCGAAACTGAGGCGCGGCAGGGCGCCGCCTCCCCGCCAGAAATTCAACTGCAGTTTGCTGGCGGAATTCAGCGGATCGGTTCCGGCGATGAACTCGGCATAGTTATCGAGGGAGTCCTTGTCCGGGTCGGCCGCGGGGCCGGAGATGGCCGGATCGGAGAGCTGGGCGGGGGTGAAGTGCTGGCCCGCCCAGACGGTGTAGGCGGGCAGGGCGTCGCTGCCGCCGCTGATCTCTGCGACCGAGCGGCGGACGAAATCAATGCGAGTGTAGTTATCCACTTCGAAGAGCAAGCCGACGTCGTCGTTTGCCAGCCGGGTGAGCGACGAGTAAGCGGAACTGCCGGCATAGACCAGGTGGCTGACCGGCCAGGTGGCGCCCTCGTCGTAGCTGATTCGCAGGGTCATCTTGATCCGGGAGGAGGAATCCGCCGCGTTGGCGAAAATGAGCCGGCTGGCGTTGCTGTCGTTGGTGGTGGTCAGGCGGAGGATGCTGCCCTGGCAGGCGGGGTCCGGGAGCGCCGGCTGGTTGGGGGTACTGGTGTAGGGTTCGCCCCAGGTGATGCCGCCATCGGAGCTGCGGCTGAAGGTGCGCACGCCGGTGGTGGGGAAGTTGTTGTCACGCATCGAGGCCAGCAAACCGCCGCCCGCGGTTTCCGCCACCTGAATTTCGCCGCCGCCCAGTCCGGCCACGCCGCCGCGCTGCCAGGTTTGACCGTGATCGTCGCTGAAAATGATCATCGAGGAGGAAGGGTTGCCGTAGAGGTAAACCGGGAAGATCAGGCGCCCGGCCTGCGGCCCGGCGCTGAGCTGAATACCGTTGCCGGGTCCGGCGAGGAATTCGCCGCTCGAGCTGGGGCGCAGGCCGGGATTAAGGGCTTCGATGTCGAGGGCGGGGGACCAGTTGGTGCCCTCGTCGTCGCTGTAACGCATCTCGAGCTTGATCTTGCGGCCGCCGCTGTTCCCGCCGTTGTCGTAGAGCGCCCAAACCCGCCCGTTGGTGCGGTCCAGCAACAGGGCGGCATCGCCCGCCGAGACTCGCGGGATGGGGTTGGTGATGCCGTAATGCGGATAGACGTCCGTATCCGCCGGGTCGCTGCCGTAGTTGGCGATCACCTGCAAGGGCGTCCAGCTCCGGCCATTGTCATAGCTGCGCCGGGCGACCAGGTCGAGAGGATTGGGAATGTCGCCACAGCCGGAAAGGCGGCCGTCGGCGACGGCGATGATGGTGCCCTTGAGAGTGGTGACCATGGCCGGGATGCGGTAACAGGCGTAGCCGTCCTTGCCGCCCTCGAAGACCTTGGTGATTACCGGCGCGGGAGGCGGGTTGGGATCGGCGGTCACACCCTGCCATTTATTGGAGAGGTAAGTCTCGACGCTCGAACGCGCGGCGGCGTCCAGCGCCCGGCTGAATACCAGCGCCTCGGCGACTTCGGCCTGGATGCCGTACTGGGTGGCGACGTTGACGCCGAGAATCAACCCCCCGAGGGCGCCATTGGTGGGAGCGGGCACGTCGGCCACCGGGCTGCCATCAATGAAATGCTGGAGCCGCGCGCCGGAGGAGTTGGTGAGGACAATGAAGGCGTGGGTCTGCCAGATGCCGGTGACGACCGGGGCAGTTCGGATGCCGAGCGCGGGGCCGTAGCTGGTGTTGGTGGCGCCGGAGACGCCGATATGCCAGTAGCCGGTGTTGACCTGGCCGCGGGTCAGGCCGCCGGTGAAGGAGCTGGCGTCAAACAGGAATCCCAGGGTGCTGGCGGCCTGCACGCGCGCGTAAAACATCAGAGTTCGATCGGTTGCAATCGTCCCGAAATCCGCGCGCGCGGCCCACAAGCCGTCATTGCCGTCGAACACCACCGCCGCCGCCGGCGCCTGATCGTTGCGGCGCAAATAAAGTTTCTGCGGCGCGCCGACCACCCGGCTCAGGTCGCGGGCGGCCTGCGACACACCGGAGACCGGTTGCGTCCCGTGGTTGGTCCAGCGCAGCACTCCATAGTTGTCGGCGGCGATTTGGAGGCCATCGTCGCCCCGGTACCAGGCATAGACCGTGGAGGGATCGGGCTGGGCAAGGGCCAGCGCGAGCGGGGCCGTGACGGAAACGAGCAAGAACAATTGTCTGAGCATCACTTTAAGCAAGCTGATCAAGGCAAAAGCTGCAATGCTGGATGGCTTGTCTTTTAACAAAACAAGTGGTCAGACCACTTCCATCGGGCACGGGGGCAGGGCGTCCAGGAAAGCCTGGCCGTATTGCTTCAGCAGGATGCGGTTGTCGAGCACCACCACGATGCCGGTATCGGTTTTGGTGCGAATGAGGCGCCCGACGCCCTGGCGGAATTTCAGGATGGCCTCCGGGAGGGAGAACTCGGAAAAGGCGTTGCCGCCGCGGGCTTCGATGGCTTCAATGCGGGCTTCGATGAGCGGATGGTCCGGCACGGCGAAGGGGAGGCGGGTGATGATGACGTTGGAGAGGGCCTCGCCGGGCACGTCCACCCCCTGCCAGAAACTGTCGGTGCCGAAGAGGACCGAATCCACGTCCCGTTTGAACTTTTCGAGCATGGTCGAGCGGGGGGTGCCGGTGCCTTGAACAAAGCAGGGGATGCGCAGCCGCTCGAAGAAGGGCTCCATGAGCTCGCCGATTTCGAGCATCAGCTTGAAGTTGGTAAACAGCACGAACGCCTTGCCATGCGTGAGCTTCACGAAATGTTGGATCCAGTGGATGAGCTCGTCGCGGTAGGTTTCCTCGCGCGGATCGGGCATTTTGCGCACCACGTAGAGCTTCATCTGCCGCTGGTAATCGAAGGGGGTGCCGACTTGCAGCTTGACGGCGGCTTCGGCGCCCACGCGGCGGGCGAAGTAATCCAAGGGCGAGGGTGTTTTGGCCGCGCCCGGGCTGCGCGCGCGGCCCTCGCGCGGGCGGGTTTGGGCCGGGTGAGGTGCGGCACTGGTTTCGCTGCGGATGGCCAGGGTGGCGCTGGTTAGAATAACGGAGGTGTCGCTGCCGAAGAGCCGGCGGCGGAGGAAATCGGAGACATCCACCGGCGCGGCGTTGAGGGAGACGGTCCGGTGCGCCTTGCCGGTGCGTTCGACCCAGTAAACATGGTCGGGGGCCTCCTGGCTGAGGAACAGGGCGACCTCCTGGCGCAATTCGTCCAGCCGCCGGTTGCATTCCATCAACTCCTCCCCCATCTCCTTGTCCTCGCTCTGTTTGATGAGGTCACTGAGGGCCTCGCGCAGCCGCTGGATGGGGAGGGTGAGATTGTCGTTGACCAGTTCCGGCCGGCGAATGCGCAGTTCGGTCCAGTCGCGCCGCGGGGCGGAGGGGGATTCGCCGGAGCCGAAGCGGCGCTGGCGGGCGGCGCGCTGCAAGGTTTCGCAGGCCTGCTCGACCTCGTGGAAAAAGGTGTCCGCCGCTTCGAGCAACTCGGCCACGAGTTTCACCTCGCGGCCGCGGCGCAAGGTGGCAAGGAGTCCCTTCTCGGTGCGGGGATTCCACAACCGCTGCAGGGCGTAGCGCACCTGGCCGTTGGAAACACTCAGGCCGATATGGCGCGAAGCCACCTGCTCGACGGTGTGCGCTTCATCGAAGATGACAAAGTCGTTCCGGAACAGGATGCCGCCGTTGGCTTCCTCCTCCATTCCGCCCAGCAGGGTGAACAGCAGGGTGTGGTTCAGGACCAGGACGTCCGCGGCCAGGATGCGGCCGCGGGCCCGCTGGAAAAAGCACAGCGGATGGTCCCTGGCCCAGTCCGAGCCGGGCCCGCAGGACTTGGGGGAGCACAAACCGCGCTCGGAGCAGACCTGGGCCCACACTTTGGGGTCCGGTTCA
The DNA here is from genome assembly GCA_964631605.1 of uncultured Verrucomicrobiota bacterium. Classification (GTDB taxonomy): domain Bacteria; phylum Verrucomicrobiota; class Verrucomicrobiia; order Limisphaerales; family UBA8199; genus JARKQH01. The sequence goes on along the minus strand of CAZVYG010000005.1, from coordinate 58,071 downwards.
ACGTCGAAATCCGAAAGGCTGCCGTCCCGGGTGGTTTTGGACCATTCATAGATGCGCTGAAGTTCCTCGCCCTCGGAGCTGGTGAAGAGGTTGCCGGACTGCTGCATGGCCTTGTGGAGGCGGCGGGTGCAAAGGTAGTTGGCGCGGCCTTTGAGCATGGCGAACTTGAACTGGACCGGCTGGAGGATGCGTTCGAGCATCGGCAGGTCTTTTTCGATCAACTGCTCCTGGAGGTTGATGGTGTGGGTGGAAATGACGGCCTTCTTGCTTTGGGCCACCGCAAAGAGAATCGCCGGCACGAGGTAAGCCAGGCTTTTGCCCACGCCGGTCCCGGCTTCGACAGCGAGGTGCTCCTTGTTTTCCAACGCCCGCGCGACCGCCACCGCCATGGCCTGCTGTTGGGGCCGATACTCGAAGTTCTTCGCCCGCGACAAAATGCCCTCGGGCGAGAACATCCGCTCCACCTGCCGCACCAGGTCGGTCCCCGACCCGGCCGGCTCACAATCCACAGCGCTAATCATGGGTAAAAAACGCCGCCACCGCAGCGCTTCCCTTCACCTTAGCCCGAAGGCCGGGCGCAAAACCATTCTTTTCTGTGTTCGGACGCGGCGCGGGTGAAACCTTCGCGCGGGCCGGCAGGGCTTCAGGCGCGAGAGAGGCGGGAGGGAAAGGCGTGGGCGGCCGATGGGGAGGGGATGCGGGAGCGCGGTTGCTTCGGCCGGGGGTTCGTGGCAGGATGCGGCGACACGGAACAACAGAACCAACGCAGCATGAATTCGAATTTGAAGGCTCCAGCCCCGGGGGACCCGCCGGATGCGTCGCTGGACCAGTTACGGGCCCACATAGACGCGCTGGATCAGCAACTGGTCGAGTTGCTCGCCCGCCGGCGCGCGGTGGTTGAGCAGGTGGCGCAGTTCAAGCAACAGCACGCCCTGGCCACCCACCACCCGGCGCGCGAGGAAAACCTGATCTCGACCCGCCGGGCGCAAGCCGCCGCGGCGGGGTTGGATCCCGACTACGTCGAAGATTTGTTCCGGACCGTTCTGCGGCATTCGCGCGTCGGCCAGCTTGAGACACTGGGCCGGCGCGGCGCGCGTCCCGGGGCGCGAGTCTTGATCGTGGGGGGGCGCGGCAGCATGGGGCGGTTTTTCGGCCGGTGGTTCGCGCAGTCGGATTACGAAGTTCGGGTGCTGGACCGGGAGGATTGGCCGCAGGTACAGTCACTGGTGGCGGGGATTGACCTGTGCCTGCTGGCGGTGCCGATTGATGTCACGCCGGAAGTGGCGGTTCAGATTGGACCGCATTTGCCGGGCAACTGCGTGCTGGCGGACATCACGAGTTTGAAGCGCGAGCCGCTGGCGGCGATGTTGCGAGCGCACGCCGGGCCGGTTGTGGGGCTGCATCCGCTGTTTGGCCCGGCGACTTCGACGATGGACAAGCAGATCGTGGTGGTAAACCCGGGGCGGCACCCCGGCCAGTGCCAGTGGCTGCTGGACCAGTTGGTGCTCTGGGGCAATGTGCTGGTGGAGACCTCGGCCGAGGACCACGACCAGATCATGGGAATTGTGCAATCGTTGCGCCACTTTGCCACGTTTGCCTTTGGCCAGTTCCTGTATTCGCGGGGCGTGCCGATTTTGCGGACGTTGGAGCTGTCGAGTCCCATTTACCGGCTGGAGCTGGCGATGGTGGGGCGGCTCTTTGCCCAGGACCCCGGTCTTTATGCCGAGATCATTTTCGCCACGCCGGAGCGCCGCGCGCTGCTCAAGGAATTCATCCAGTCCATGAACACGTTGATCGGGATGGTCGAGCAGGGGGACAAGGCCGACTTCATCCAGCGCTTTCACAAGGTGGCGGGATGGTTTGGGCCCTTCAGCGAGCAGGCGATGCGCGAGAGCACCTTCCTGGTGGATAAACTCGTCCACCGTTTCTAGGAGCGTCCATGTTCCGTCCGTGCATTGATCTGCATGAGGGCAAGGTGAAGCAGATTGTCGGCGGCACTCTTGGGGGCGAAGCCGGCGAGCTGCGGACCAACTTTGTGTCGGAGCGCCCGGCGGCGTGGTATGCGGAGTTGTATCGGCGCGACGGGCTGAGGGGGGGGCATGTCATCCTGCTGGGGCCTGGCAACGAGAGCGAGGCGCGCGCGGCGCTGGCAGCCTATCCGGGCGGCCTGCAATTGGGCGGGGGGGTCAACCCCGGCAACGCGCCGTCGTGGCTCGAATGCGGGGCGGCCAAGGTGATCGTGACCTCATGGGTTTTCCGCGAGGGCCGCGTGGATTGGGAGCGGCTGGAGCAATTGTCGGCGCAAGTCGGCAAGGACCGGCTGGTTCTGGACCTGAGCTGCCGGCGCCGGGGGGATGAGTATTTCGTCGTCACCGACCGCTGGACGCGGTTCACCGACACGGCGCTGGGGCCTGAACCACTTAAACGTTTGGCGGCGTATTGCTGTGAATTCCTGGTGCATGCGGTGGATGTCGAGGGGTTGTGCCGGGGCATTGACACGGAATTGGTTCGCAGGTTGGCGGAATGGTCGCCCTTGCCGACGACTTACGCGGGCGGCGCCCGCTCGCTGGCCGACCTGGAGACGGTGCAGGAACTGGGCCGTGGCAGGATTGACCTCACCATTGGCTCGGCCCTGGACATTTTTGGGGGCACGGGGGTGAAATATGCGGACGCGGTGGCGTTCAATCGGCGGGTGGAGCGAACGGTCTGAAATCGGCCACGGCAGACGGGTTAAGACGGGGAACAAGGGCGCCCCCAAAGGACGGGCCCCCGGGCGGCAAATTAACCGTTGTGGCCGCATGAGGCCGGGGTTATTCTAAGGTGACAAAGCCGAAACGCCTACACGATTTGCAGCGCAGCGAGGCTTCAACGACGAGCACAACCAGGAAAAGGAAATCAATCCATGAAAGACTCTTTCACACGACGCGGTTTCATCCGAACGGCGGCGGCGGGGTCCATCGCCCTGAGCTGGCTGGGGGCGGGCCGGGCGCCGCTGGGGTATGGAGCGGAGGCGAACAAGCCGGCCTTGCTGGGGGGAACGCCGGTCCACAAGGGGGGCTGGACGCGATGGCCGCAGTGGCGCGAGGACTGGGAGCCGGAGGTGCTCAAGGTGTTGCGAAGCTGCCGCTGGTTTCGGGGTTCGGCCGAGCGGGTCGCGGAGTTCGAGCGAGCCTACGGTCAATTACTGGGCGCGAAGAGCTGCCTGGCGACGGCCAGCGGGACGACGGCGCTGATTGTCAGCCTGCATGTGATGGACGTGGACGCGGGGGACGAGGTGATTGTGTCGCCGTACACGTTCATTGCGAGTTACAACGCGATTCTGAACCGGAAAGCGTTGCCGGTGTTTGCGGACACGGATCCGGCGACGCTGACGCTTGATCCGGCGACCATCGAGAGCCGGATCACCGAGCGGACGCGGGCGTTGATGCCCGTGCATATTTTTGGGATGCCGTGCGAGATGGACGCGATCAACGCCATTGCCCGGAAGCGCGGGCTGGCGGTGGTGGAGGATGCCTGCCAGGCCTGGCTGGCCGAATACCACGGTCGCAAGTGCGGCACCCTGGGCGACCTGGGCTGCTTCAGTTTCCAGGAGTCCAAGCATCTGCCCTCGGGCGAAGGCGGAGCGATCACGGGCATGAGCGAGGAGCTGATTGATAAATGCAATTCCTTCCACAACTGCGGCCGGGCGTTTGGCACCAACAAAGGCAATGGCAGTTTCACCCGGGGCGAGAACTACCGGATGACGCAGCTTCAGGCGGTGATCCTGCTGCAGCAGTTGGACAAGCTGGTGAAGGAAACGGCCATCCGCCGGGCCAATGCTGATTATCTCACCGCCAGGCTGGGGCAAATCCCGGGGATCACCCCGGTTCGTCTGCCGGAGAACAGCCGGGCGGTGTGGCATCTCTACCCGGTTCGGTATGATCGTTCGCATTTCCACGGTTTGTCGCGCGACAAGTTCGCGCGGGCGATGGGCGCCGAGGGAGTGCCGTGCGGGGGCATTTATCGCGAGCAATACTACGACGGGCTGCTGGATGAAGCGATCGCCTCGCGCGGGTTCAAGCGTTTATGGAGCGCCCAGCGGCTCAAAGCCTATCGGGACAGTTTCCAGGAATTGAAGGGCAACAAGCAGGTGTGCGAGACCACGATTGCCTTCACCCAGAACCTGTTGCTGGCCGAACGCGGCGACCTGGACCACATTGTGGAAGCGATTGGCAAGATTCAGGCCCACAGCGAGGCGCTGGCCAAAGCGGACGCGTGAGGGGGCGCGGGCGCGCGACGTTCGCGATGAACCGGCGGGTCTATCGGGGCGACAAGGTTGTCTTTGGCGACAACCCGGACGGGCCGGTGGATTGGGACGTGCCCGTGTTGCGGGTCAAAGGCGCCAATGGCGCGGTTCGGGCCATCCTGTTCGGTTACGCGTGTCATGGAACCTCGGTCCGAGGCGGCGACGATTGGTATGTGGTATGGACCAAGCGAGCCGCCAGCTCCGGGATTTGGGCCTTGATGCCTTCGACGACACACCGCGCCAATTCGTAGGCGCCATAGGCGCTGTGATGGGTATCGTCCTCCAGCGCTTGCGGTTGCCCGGGGAAAGTGTTGGCCGGGTAGTGAACAAACACTTTGGCGGATTCTTCGGGGCCGAGCGCGGCGTAGAGCTTCAAGCTCATCGCGTGAAGATCAATCAGGGGGACTTGCTCCTCGGCGGCGGCCTGCCGGGCCGCTTCGGCGTAATCGGCGAGGGTGGTTTGCGGCAGGTTGTCCTTCCAGCGGCGGCGCTCCATGGGGGTAACCAGCACCGGGATGCCGCCCTTGGCGCGCGCCGCCTCGATGAAACGTTTGAGACTGGCTTTATAGGTTGTAAACGGGCCGGCTTCCGGGCGCTTGTCCTTTTGATCGTTGTGTCCGAACTGAATCAAGAGGTAGTCCCCTTTCTTCATTGTGCTCAGGATTTTTTCGAGGCGCCGCTGATGTTCAAAGGACAAGAGCGCCAGGCCGGACTCGGCGTGATTGGCCACCGCCACCCCCGGCTGGAAGAACCGCGGCAGCATTTGGCCCCAAGCCGCGTAGGGCTCTTTGGGCTGGTCGGTGACCGTGGAATCCCCGGCCAGGAAGACTGTGACGGCATCGTTGGCGGGCTTGATTTCGAGTGTGGCAACTCCGGGATGGGGACCGTTGAACTCGAGCGTGAGGCAGTCGTCCCAGTCCGGAACCGGCGGCGGCCCTTTTTCGCGCTGATTGAGCATTGTGGTACCGCCGGTGCGGATGGCGGGTTTTCGCACATTGACGGTGAAAGCGCGGGTGACGAACTGACCCGGCGAGGTTTGGACGTTCTCGATCATTAAGCGGCGCGACTCGGCTCTGAGGGTTGTGCAGGTGGCGCGCGCGGGATCGCCCAAGCGAACCGTCACCTCGTAATTGCCTTCCTCGACATTCACGGCAAACACCGGCGGCTGGTCCGACCGGCCGGGTTCTTTGTTCAGAAAACCAAAGCCCCGGCTGGGATCATAGGCGGTTTGCGGTGAGACCGGCGTGCAGCCCGGCGGCGCCTCACTGAGGGTGAAGCTGAATCTCCGCACAGGCAGCAGGAGGTCGTGGAGGGGGCAGGCATCCAGGCCCTGGATGCCCTCCACCACCGCGGCGGCGTTTGCCTCCGCCCCAGCCCGGGTGGTGTGAGTGTGATCGGCCGCGGTGAAAAACTCCGCCGCAACCCGCGGCTGTCCCATTTGCTCGTAGCGGCAGGCGATGATTTCGTTCAGATCAATGAAAAAGGCGCCACCGGCCCGCGCCGCCTCGGCGGCCCATTGGGCGTAGTCATTTGACGCTCGAACCACCCGGCCCTCGCGCCAAAGATTCCGCGGGACCGGCGAGCAGACGATGGGCGCGGCGCCCCGGGCTTTGGCGTCGGAGATGTATTTTCGCAGATACCAGCCGTAAGTGTGGACGGTTTCGTTTTTACCGGTCTTCTCGACAGTGACTTCCTGAGACTCATCGCCGGCGCCCTTGAGCGAAGCGCGCGGCCGGTCGCCTTTGGCCAGTTCGCCGCCGTCGTTGTGCCCGAACTGAATGAGGACAAAATCCCCCGGCTGCAGTTCCGCAACGACTTTGTCCCAGAGTCCTTCAGTTATGAAGGTGCGGCTGCTGCGGCCGCCCAGGGCGCGGTTCTCGATGCGCACCCGGGTCAAGTTAAAGTGCGCGGCCAGAAAACTGCCCCATCCCCAAAGGCCGTTTTCCCCCCGGCCGCTCCCATTTCGCACGGTGGAGTCTCCGACCAGAAAGACCGTTGGCCGGGCCGGCTCGCCGACGGGGGAGAGAGCGCTGTCATTCGCTGCGGGGGCAGGGGAACCGACGCGGACGGTTAGCAGGGCAACCAGCAGGATGACACGACTGGATTTGGCGGTTTGCATAATCACGGAGGAGTCCCCTCGTCCACATCGGTGGACGTGCTGCGGGAACGTTTATATTCGGGCGCGCCGCCGGGCGTTTCTGGCAGGGGCGGGCCCGCGTACAGGACGGCGAACTCGGCGAGGGCGGCGCTGGTATCGGCGCCAAAGCCGGAGAGGGCCGTCAACTTCAGAAAACGCACCGTGACAGAAGTCCCGAATTTCAATCGTTGCGGGTTCCAGGTGGAGGCCAGTTCGCCGGCGGCGATTTCGCGCCAGGCCGCGCCGTCGTCACCGCCTTCGAGCCGATAAGCGCGGATGTCGCCCAGATGGTCGCGGTCGTTTTGACGGTTTAGCAGCACCACCCCCTCGAGGGTGACCGGTTGGGGGAATTGGATGGTGATTTCGTGTGGATGCCCACGTTCCGGGCCGCCGCGCCTGCCGCCCCCGGCGCTCCAAAAGGTGTTCGGGTCGCCATCGAGCAGCGCGCTGGCATCCGCGCCGCCGCCCTGCGCCCGGGCGCCGAGCTTCCGCATGATGCGAGTGTCGAACAAAAAGCCCTGCACCTCGGCGGGGGAAAGGGTGACCGCCGGCTCAAACTGCGGGCCGGCCATGTAGGCCAGGAGGGAGCGCCGCAACTGACTGGCGACGGGTTTTGAGGCCTCGTCGCTCTGAATATCCAGCGAGCACACCAGCAAACGGCCCGCTCCAACTTTGCACTCGAACAGCAGGCCAAGCTTGTGGTTGCGGCTCCAGTCGTCAATGGCCGCAACCATGGGCTGTAGATGGCGGGGCAAAGGGTCCAAGTTGATTGCCCGGGCGCGCCGCAGCAATTCCGTCCATTGCCAATCGCAATGGGCGTCGGTCGGGAATTGGGCGAGGGCGGGATGACGAGCCTGGCACCAGAGCCCCAACATCCGGCTCCAGCCCGGATTCATGAGCCGGTTCCAGAACACCGGAACGGTGTCCAAGGGTGGGCAGGTCCAGTCCAGATCGGCAGTCTGGGGGAGGAAAAGCACCTTGTCCCCGGCTGCCAACCGGGCCGCCGCCTCGCTCCACGAGGTGGTCACGAGAATCTCCGCGGGGGTCGGGACCTCGAGGCGGGACGGATAGAGCCAGAATTTCCAGTCGTTCTCGAATGGCTGGAAGGAGGCCAGTGCGACCAGGGACCGGCCCGGGTCATCAGGCGGGCGAGACTCCGGCTCGATGCTCACCACGAGGCGATAGGCGTGGGGGGTGGGGAGGTTGGCGAGGTCTGCCGTGATTGCGCCCGGCAAAGCGGTCCTGCCATGAGCGATGGTTTGCGCCGGCCAGCGGCCGCTGAGGACCACAGCATTGGCGGGATTGACGATTTGCCAACGGACGGCGGCATGGGTCAGCGGCACGGGGCCATAGTGGGCGATTTCGACCGGGGCCTCAAACCGGTCGGCGGTGGTGAAGACGCGGCGAGCCAGGCGCGCCAGGGGAACGGTGGGACTGCAAAAGCGCCGGAATTCGGGAGCGGAGGCGTAGTTCTTTGATTCCCAGAAAGGGTCAAGCAAACCGACCAGGGCGGTCCCCTGGCCGAGATAATCGTGCAAATCGAGCAATTGAAAGCCGGCCAGCCCCGGTGTGCGCAGGTTGGCTTCGATTTCCTCCTTGTAGCAGAGGAATTGAAAACGGCCCGACGCGCGGGCCAGCTCCCGGTTTTGATCCAGCAGGCCGTGGTTCGCGAGCGAGTCGCGGAAGATTTCGTAGTTGCCCGGCCGCAGATAGCCGCTGAATTTCGAGATCACGCTGTGGTCGGGATAAGCGCACCACTGCCCCAACTCATGAGAAACGACCGGCACATTGACGCCGCGCAAGGACCGCGCGTAGTCCCGACCGAACCAGGCCGTGGCGCCCCGCAGCAGGTTCGGGCCGATGCGATGGACCGCGAGGAAATCGGCGCCCTCGACCGGGCCGGGTTCGTCAATCAGGGACCAGCCGGTGTCCGGGGTGTAAAGGCGGCGGGGATCCTTCTGGCGGAAAACATTGACCCAACGAGGCAGCGCCTCTTTCCACCGGCCCTTGGCTTCGTTGCTGGCGGACATCAGGACGAAGGAGGGGTGGTTGCCATAGGCCTTGAGGATGCGTTCGGTTTCCGCGTAGAGCATCTTTTCGATGGCCGTGCCCGGGCTGATCTCGTTCCACATCCCCGGCTCGATCTGGAGGTAGATGCCGGCCTGATCGGCGGCTTCAAACGCCGCTTCGGGCGGACAAAACGAATGGAACCGAACGTGATTCAAACCCCAGTCCTTGCAGGTCCGCCAGAGTTCCAGCCAATACCCGACGTCGCACGGCGGATAGCCGGTGAGCGGGAAATCGCCGCCGTGATGCGTTCCGCGCAAATGGGTCGGACGCCCGTTGACGATGAACTCCTGTCCGAGGGCCTTGAAATCGCGGAGGCCGAAGGGGACCGTCAACTCCTGCTCAAAAGCCGGCCAGGAATCGGCCGGCTCTCCGCGCAGAGTCAGGCGCAGCAAATAAAGGGGGGTGGAGAATTCGTCCCACCATTGGGCCTGCTCTCCCAAGGGCCAATCCTGTTCCAGCGCGAGCTCGAGGCTGGCCGCGTCGGTTTTAAAATTGCGGCTGCGCGCCGGCACGCTCAGTTTTGCGGCGCCGGGTCCCGCTTCAATCGTGTAGGAGATTTTGCCCGCAAAACGCTGTCCCGAGATTTTTTTGAGAATCGCACTGACGGCGATGCTCTTGCGGGCGGCATCCGGCTGGACGCGCACCTCCTCGACCCACACCTGGGGTGTGCTGCGCAGTTCAATCCTGCCGACGATGCCATTCCAAGTGCTGCCCAGGGAATCACTCACGGCATGCGCGTCGGCCCGGTAATTCATCAGCATGCGATTGTCCACGCGCACGGTGAGCCGATGGCTGCCCGGCTTGATCTGGTCCGGGCCGTCGCCCACGACGCCGGCTTCAAACAGATGCGGCACGCAGAGCGAGTTGTTGGTTCCCAGCAGCCGGTGATCCAGCCAGGCCCGGGTCTCCCAGCGTGTTCGCTCGAGGAACAACTCGACCCGGCGGCCGAGCCAATGGGTGGGGATTTCGATGTCGCGCTGGTACCAGGCCGCGCCGAGATAGTGGCGCGGGGGTTGGGACAGGAACGGCACCTTGACGGTTCCCGGCTGCGAGTACGCCTTGTACTCGTCGCGCAGAAACCAATTCTTGTCGTACAGGGACAGGACCCAGGGGGTGTTGGTGCTGATTTCATCGCCGTAACCCTGCGCCTGGAGCACGCCGGGCAGTTGGATGCGATCGGGCAGGCTGCGCCCAAACCATGCCTGCGCGATTCCAACATCGGCGCGATCCAGGGCGAACCGCCAGACGCCCGCCAGCGAGCACGACGCCGATTCCGGCCGCGGCGCCGCCGGTGCGCTGGGGGCCAGGCTGGCGGCCAAAACCAGAACGAGCAACGGCCGCCGGGGCTTCACACGGACCCTTTCGTATGCTGCCAGCAGCCAGGCATGGGTTGAGGTTCAGGCGCGACATCCGGCCTGTCGAGGAATCTTTCCCGCCGGCGGAAAGCCCTACGGCACCTGGAGCAGGTAAAAGCCCTGCGGCCAGGCCGGGTTTGGCGGATTGGTAAAGATGAAGTTGCCCTGTGCATCAAATTGATTGGTCAGAAGGCGTTCCCACGAGCCGAGTGGCAGCGCCACATTCGACGACCCCAGCAGGTGGAAGTCGGCGCGAGCCACCCCGCCCGTGCCGGTGTAAACCAGCGCTCCGTTCGCCAGAACCACGGAAGTGATCCGGGGCGGCATCGGAGCGGGCTTTGTGGTGACAAAGATGATGCCGCTGGCAGCGAGCGCGTTGGTGTCCCACGCCAGCGTGGATGGGAGCGGGGGCAAGGCGACCGTCTGGAAAGAGCCGCTAAAAGTGCCGGCGTTGAAGAGGCGGAAGGTGTCGCCCGCGGCGAGGGCGCCGGACCGATTGGTCACCACCAGCGCGCCCCCAAGTTTGAGCGTCCCGGCCACGTCCGCCCGGTCCGCGGCACCGGCGGTTTTGTTGATTTCAAAAAGGTTCGTGCAGCCCGGTTCAAGGTTCAGGTTGCCGGTGAAGGTGAGCGTGCCGATGGTGTTGCTGCCCGGCGAAAGGGTGCCGCCGTTCTGAATCATGGTCGGCCCGCCGATGAAGCCCGTGCCGGCCAGAACCGCGCCGGCGGCCACCGTCACGGCGCCCGACGCCGCGCGGTTGTCTCCGTTCACCATGAGGGTGCCCGCGGTCACCGTGGTTGGGCCGGTGTAATAATTCGAGCCGGTCAGCGTCCACGTGCCCGTGCCGACCTTGTTGATGGAATTGCCGGCGATGCTTCCGGCAAAAGTGGAGTGGGTGTTTTTCGAGCCGACGGTCCAGGCGGTGTTGGAAAGCTTGGAGCCGGCGGCGCCGGACAGGGCGCCGATCGCAACACTGGCGCCCGCCGTGGTGTGGTAGGCGCTCACCAGGTCGGAAAGATGAACGGACGCGTTGGCGTAACCGTTGCCGTTGCTGACGCGAAAGTCGCCGCCGTCGCTGTCGGTGGTGACGTTGATTTGGCCGCTAAAAGCGGACCAGTTGCCGTAAAGCGTGGTGCGAACATACGGCACGCGGAAGTTCAAGGTGCCGGCGCCGGTGAGCGCGCCGCGATAATCCACGCGGCTGTCGGCATTGAGCGTGCCGGTCGAGCCCGCCGGCACGTGCAGCGTCCAGTAGATACTGTTGTAAGAGCTCGAGTTGTCGAACATCGTCAGGGTGCCCCCCTGGAGAATCACCGTGCCCGTTCCGCCGGCGCCGAGCCCATACTGGTTGGCGTCGTCGCCGCCCAGCGAGAGCGCGCCGGCCTGGATGATGGTGACGCCGAAAAAGTTATTACTGCGGGTGAGAGCGAGCGTGCCGGGGCCGGTTTTCAGAAGCGCGCCGGAGCCGGTGAGCAGACCGGCCAGGGTCACCTGGCCGGCGGCGCTGGAAACGTCCAGGGTGTTGGTGCCCGCGCTCAAGGTCAGGCCGCGGTCGGTGTAGGAATCGCCGGTGAGGCGCAGGGTTGGGCTGCCCGCCAAAACCAGGTTGGCCGGACTGGAGCTCGCGGCGCCAAGCGGGCTCGGGTAGCCGGCGGCGTTCAATTCGGACACCACCACCGTGCCCCCGGCGATAGTCGTTTTTCCGGTGTAGGAGTTGTTGAGGGTACTGATCGTGAGAGTGCCGGTGTTGGACTTGGCCAGCGACGCCGGGCCGATAATGGCCCCGGCGCCGGCGAAGGTGTAGTTGACTGCGCTGTCCACGACCACGCCGGCCGGATTGAGCTCGCCGGACAACGTCACGGTGAGGTTCGAGGCGCCGAGGCTGTCGAAGCGCACGGTGTCGTTGGGGGCGAACTGGTCTTTTGTCGCGCCATTGAGCCAGTTGCTGGTGGTGAGCAGGTCCCAGGCATTACCACCGCTGCCGCCTGTCCAGATGACTGTTGCGGGCGAACGGTAACTCTTGATGAGCAGCGCGATTTGGCCGGGCGGATTGGTCAATGCCCACGGGACGCCCGTCAATCCGGCGACGGTCAAATTGGCGAGGCTGCCTGTCAGCGCGCCGGAGTAACTGATCAAGGGATAGACGCTTGCCTGCGGCAAGACACCGTCCAGTTTGTGGATGACGAGGGTGTTGGTGCCGATCAGGGTCAGGTTTCCAGCAACCGCCAGCCGGTCGTTGGTCTTGAGGGTGCCGGCGGGGTCGTCGGACAAATCAAAGTGGTTTAAGGTGCGGCCGGCGAGCGTGAGGTGATTGCTGAGGGTGAGGAGGCCGGGTGAATTGGTCCCCTGGCCGGGCGAAACCCCGCCCCCTTCTTCGATTCGCACGGGGGAACCGAGGACGCCCGTCCCGCAGAGACGCCCGTCCCGCCAGATGCCGCCCCGCACCGTGACCGGGCTGGCTGCAAGCAGGCCGTTTACGACCAAGGCCCCCTCGCCGACCAGGGTCCTGCCGGTGTAGCGGTTGGTGCCGTTGAGGATCAGCCTGCCCGCGCCCGCCTTCGTCAGGGCCATGCCGCCCGCCAGTTCGCCAGATCCCGCAAAGGTATAATCCCTGGGCGACCACACCCGGACGTCGCCTGGATGGAGCGAGCCAACCAGTGTCACGGCGGCGTGGTTCGAGCCGGATGCGTCGAACAGAACCGAGGCCCCGGAGGTGAACGGGACTTTGACCGTGTTGCTGATCCAGAGATTATTCGTGAGCCAGTTCGCCGTGGCGGCTTCGTCCCACAAGTTCGCGCCGCCGCCACGCCACAGCCGTTGGGCGTCCGAAACGGGAGGAACCGGAACGGGCGGCAGGTTGTTGCCGAGGAAATAATCGGGGTAACTGGCCTGGTAATACCCTTTGAAGGTGCATTGCACGCGATATTGGGGGTTCTGCATCAGGCAATAGAACCGGTTGGTCGCCGGGGTGGTGGTCGAGTAGATGCGGAGCGCCGAATAGTCATCCGCCACGACGACGAATTCCTCCCGCCAATCCCCGAGGAGGTCGCCAAAGAACGCCGGCCGGGCGCCGTAGGCGGAGTGAACCCCTTCGGTTTGAACGTTGTAAAGCAAGGTTTCCGTTTCCGTCGTGTAGTCCCAACGATTGATGCAGGGGCGAAGGCCGCTGCCATCCCGCGCCGCGAAAAACTCGCGGTTCATGTCCGCATCCCACCAGATGCCCTCCCACGGCCAGGGCCGGGCGTTGCCAATCCGGACACCGCGGGCGTCGAACATCCCGGGCTGGGTCGAGAAAACCTCCGCGCCGCGGTAGTGGGGATGGAGGTCCACCGTCAGGCCGCGGCCGACGTCCGTGACCGAGCCGGAGTACCACTTTTTGAAGAGCACGCCGGTGCCCAGGTCCTGCAACGCGGTGGCCAAGAGCGTGGGATTATTCTGCTGGATGGCGAACATCTCGAGGCCGGGGCGGTCCGGATCCAGGTCGGAGACGTGGTAACGGTCGCCGTGGCCGAGCTCGGTCGAGTAAAGCGTGACGGGCACGCCGTTGCTGTCCGTCACCACGCTGCCGATGCGAATGAGGTCGTCCCTGCCATCGTGGTTGACGTCCGCGATGCGGAGTTGGTGGCCCTCCTCGTCATTCTGGCCGGGGGGAGTTTGGTAAAGCCAGCGCTGGGTGAGTTTGCCGTTGCGAAAATCCCAGGCGACCGCAAGCCGTTGAAAATTGCCGGTGCCAACCCGGTTTTCGCCGCTGAACAGGATGCTGGGGTGGATGCCATCGAAATAGGCAATTCCCGCATGGCAATTGAGCGGGCCGTCCGCGAAATAGGGATTGGGGATCAGCGCGCGCGCCCGCTCGGCGCCGGTCAGGCCGTCGAGAACGGAGAGGAATTGCGAGACGTTGTTGTTGGTGGTGACGATGAGGTTGCCGGGCAGGACTGTGCCGTTGGCGACCCGAACCACCACCTCGGCGCGGTTATCGCCGTCCAGGTCGTAAACGGTGACATTGTCCTTGTCCCCCACGCTGATGGCGGCGGCATCGGGTTCGTAGGTGTTGGAGCGGTTGGTGCTGAGCGGTCCCATGTCCACCTGCCAGAGCAGCGTGCCGTTGCGGAGGTAGGCCTGAAGGTATTGGCGCTGGTTGCCGGTCGTGGCGGTCCGGTCCACCAGGTAATCGTACTCGCCGTCACCGTCGAAATCGCCCACCCAGCAGAATTTGACATCATAATTCAGCCCATCGTTGACGGGCGTTTGCAGCGGCAGGTTGAGGTATCGGCGCACCGGCGAATTGGCGGCGAGTCCGAACGGCGGGCTGGGCGCCTGCTCGACCCCGCCGATGACGGGAACGACCTGCCAGGCATTGGACACCGAGAGGTTGGCGGTGGTGTCGAGGAAATCCGCCGTTTGACTCAGCGGCGCGCCCGGATTGATCTTGATCGCCGAGGCCCCGCCGACGGAACGGTACACATTAAAGGCAATGTCCTCGGGGTCCGTGGCCAGCAGCCGCCAACTGAGGTAAGCCTGCGAGGTGGCTGAACGCAGAACGACCAGCCCCCGGCCCAGCTTTTCCATCTGGCGCTGCGCCTGCGCGGCGGGGGCGAACACCGCCGCAACGACCACCAGGAGCACGACCCGCTCGAGGGCCTTCCACCGCCGGGAACAGGCCTGTCCCGGCCATCGCGCAGAAAAGCATCGCATATCCAGCCGGCCTAATCCGCCGCCGTGCGCGGCCGCCTGGCATTGGCCGGAACCGGGCCGTCCGGCGGGGACTCAACCAGCCGGCCGTTGACCTTCACCTTGTTGAAACGCAAGCCGGTCGCATTTCGGATGGTGAAGCCATCGCGCGCTTCGATCTCCACCTCCTCGAGCGTGAGGTCGCGCAGGGGGCTGGCGGACAAGCCCACCAGCGAGCCGGCCGACACGCACTTTCGGGCGGTGAGATTGCGCACGGTGATGTTGCGAAAGACCGGCGTGCCCCGCTCCGGCGGCACCGGCGTGCGGAACTCCTCCGGCAGCCAGGTGGTGCTGAAGGCGTTCATGTTGAAACTGAAGACGCGGGCCGCGCCTTCGGCCACGATGTTCTCATAAACAATGTCCTCCACCACGCCGCCCCGGCCCATGCGGGTCTTGAACCGAACAATTTCCCCGCAGCCCTTGTCCGCCCGGCAGTTGGACACGCGGACGTTGCGAATGCCGCCCGCCGTTTCGCTGCCAAAGACCACCAGGCCGGCGGCCTGGCCGACGCGGCAGTCGCGAATCACCACGTTCTCGGTCGGTCGGTTTACCCGCAAGCCGTCCGCGTCGCGGCCGGCTTTCAAACAGATGGCATCATCGTCGCATTCAATGTCGCAGCCGGTGATGAGGACGTTCCGGGTCGAGTCAATGTCTATGCCATCGGAGCTGGCGGCTTTGATCGGTTCGTGCGGGGCGCGGATTTTGAGATTATGCACCTCGACGCCGTCGCAGTAGGTGAGTTGCAGGTTCCAGAAGGCGGCGTCCTTGAGCCAGAGATCGCGCACGACCACTCTCCGGCACTCGATGATATGCACCAGTCGCGGGCGGGGGACTTTGAAATGGGGGTCCAGGCCTTCCTTTTCGTTCGCGCGCGCCGTCCAGTACTCGCGCCACCAGCGCTCTCCCGAGCCGTCCAGAGTGCCCGCGCCGCTCAGTTCGAGACTCGCGAGGTTGCTGGCGTTGACCAGCGCCGCGGGCCATTTCATTTCCAGACCGGCAATGCGCGTGGGAATCCAGGGATAATCATTGGTGTTTTGCGAACCTTTCAGCACGCCGCCTTGCTCGACGCTCAAGTTCACGCCCGCCTTCAGGAAAATCGCGCCGCTGACAAACACGCCCTCCGGCACCACCACCGTGCCGCCCCCGGCTTCGGCACAGCGGTCTATGGCGGATTGAATCGCCCGCGTGTTGAGGGTCTGGCCATCGCCCTTCGCGCCGAAGTCCGTGACCGGGAACCGCGCGGTTGCGGCGGGGCCATCTGTAGCGACAGCCCGGGAGGCTGAAAACGCCAGGAGAGAGGAAATAAAAACCGCGGCGATTGAGATTTGCATACGGCCTTCACCGCCTGGCTTTCGCGACTTCAACGGCGTACACCTGCGCCGGGCCGTCGAAATTGGCGCGGAACGCAATCCATTTGCCATCGGGCGTGAATTGCACATTCGGCTCGAGCTCATAATCATGCTTCGCCATGTTCACCAGCCGCTCGGCTTTCAGGGTGCCGTCCGGTTGCGGCGTGAAGAGGTAAATCCATTTGCCGTCCCTGGCGCGGGCCACCATGTTGGGCGCGCCGCCATCGCCGGCAAAGAGTTTTCCATCCCAGGAGATGTTGTAGTGAACCGACCACTGATCGCGCTCGAGCGGGTAGCGGATTTTGCGGCCGGTTTCGATTTCCACGCCGGCGAGGAAAAAGGTTTCGCTGCGCGGAACCTGCAGGTCGAACCAGACGGTTTTGCCGTCGGGGCTCCAGAATTCATGGCCCGCGATTTCCATGGGGAGGGTGCGGGCATGAATCAGCCGCACGCCGCTGCCATCGGTGCGAATATGCCAGATGCGGTCGAGCTTGTGCCAGGGGCCCTCGTGACAGTACTGGAGCAGCGTGGGGTCGGCCGGCGAGAACTGCAAATGATTGAACCAGTTCGTCCCCCGGTGGATCACGCGGGTCTGGCCGGTCTTGAGGTCCGCCAGAAAAATGCCCCCCGGCCGCGCCGCTTCAAAAATGCGGTCGAACCAGGAGGACTTCGGGCCGCTGGTATCAATCGGGGGGCCGCCTTCGACGAACGTGCCTGCGCCCAGGGTTTCGTCGCAGTTGATTGCGCTGACCCGCCAGCGCGGCGGCAGCTCGGCCAGGGTGGTGGTCTTGCGCGTGTCCAGATGGGTGGCGAAGAGTTCATTGAACCGTTGGTGGTACACCCGCCGCCCCCTGGCCGCCACCAGGATGACCCGGCCGCCGTTCTCCACCAGCAACTCGGATTGCTTCTGGTTGAAGTCGTAAACGTAGATGCGGCTGGTGCGCGGGCCGCGTTCGCCCGGGGGCGCGTCGGCGGGGGTGTTTTCAAAAACCAGCTTGTCGCCGGAAGCGGTAAAGCCGTTTTGATGAAAGTACAGACTCAGACTTTCGCCGGGCACGCGCGAGAGCCGCGTGACGCGGTGCCCGGTGTCGGAGTCAATCCATTCGTCGCGCAGTTCCGCCGCCGGGAGGGTGGCGGCGGCGAGCAAAGCGGAGAGCCAAAGGCTATTCAAAGACGAGCTCGGCCAAATCACAAATGCCCTTGATGTCATATTGGCCGTTAAACCCGCCCAGTGCATACACGGCCTTGGTTCTGGCGTTGATTTTTCTGAATTCGACGCTCGCGTCGGTGAACAGGACGTTCCAGCCTTTGCTGCGGCTGTGGGAGAAGTTGATCCCGTTGATGTCCACTTCGCCCCCGGGCAGCCAGGCGGCGCTGTCAATGAAATCCATGCCGAAAAGTTTGCGCTTGGAAACCTGGCTGGCTTTTTGGTACAGGCGCGTGAGGGACTCGTTGTCGGTGCCGGCGGGGTTTCTCACCCACGGATTATAGATGTAGCTGCAGCGGACACTGCCAGGGTTGTTGCTGTCGTTTTGCGCCGTGGTCGAAGTCAGCAGGGGCTCATAATAGCTTGAGCCGATGGGCGATTTTTTGGCGTTCAGGCCCGGGCAGTAAAAGATGCGCCCGTTGCCGGCGAGGTTTTGGGGATAGAGCATGCCCAGGCCCTGGAAGTAATTCTTGGGGTCATTGGGAATCTGGGTCCAGCTCTGGGGGACTTTGTAGCCCTGGTAGGCGCCGTTAAACCACATCCACCGCGTGTAGTAGCCCCCGCGGATGACGTTGATTGGGTTGCCACCGGCCTGCGTGGTGGGGAACTTGCTGTCATAGTCCTCGGCATACATCAGGCAGCCGATGCCCCACTGGCGCATGTTGTTGACGCATTCGGTCCGCTGCGCCCTTTCCTTGGCCCGAGCCAGGACGGGCAGCAGCATGGCGGCCAGTATCGCGATGATGGCGATGACCACCAGCAATTCGATCAGCGTAAAGCCCGTCAAGGCGGCACGCGTGATTTGGAGTTGTTTGGTTGTTTTCATCTTCGGGCACGCGGGGAGGCGGGCGCCGGCCCCACGCCGGCGCTCGCTCCGCGCTCAGCCATCACGGGGTCAAACGGAGGCGGTAGAAGACATTGGTTTGGGACGGATCCAAGGTAACCGTCACCTGGTTGGTTGCGCTGGAGCCTGGGTAGGTGAACCAGAACGCGGGGTTGGCCACATCCACCGCGTTGGTCTGGAGGTCCCAACCCGTGTGGCTCGCCGGCCAGCTCAGCGTCAACTGATTGCCGCTGACGGAGGCCGTCAGATTCGTTGGCGTGGGATCAACCGGGGAAGCGCCGCTGAGAACCTTGATGCTGCCGTTGACCGCCAGCAGGTTGGTCCACACGTAAGGAATTGTACCGGCTTGATTTTGCGCGGGCAGATTCACCGCCAGCGGCGTTCCGACAACCGGGCCGCTGAACAACTGGAAGGTGTCGCCCGTGACCAGGTCGGGCCCCAGGTTGGTGACATTGATCGTCGCACCACTCACATCCACGGAGGGGGCGGCGATCTGGTCGGCTTGGGGGGTGCTGGTTCGATTGAGGTCAAAGTTGATCGTGCCGTTCAGCGCGACGCCGTTGGTGATCGTGAGAACACCCACGGGGAGGCCGGGAGCGACAACGGAACCGGGTTCGGCGATGAGCGCGCCCCGAATGGTGCCCAGCCCCGCCAGCGTCTGGCCGGAGTAGATGCGGAGGGTACCATTGGTGATCAGAGCCGAGTTGTCGCCGTAGGCATCGGTGAAGTTGCTGACGTAGCCCATTTGCGACGCATCCAGCACCGCGGTGGGGGCGGCCAGAGTGATCGAAGGCGAGTTGCTCAGGTCGTTGGGCACCACCAAGGCCAGCACGCCGTTGCTGATCGTGGTGTTGCCGTAGTACGCGAGCAGCGAGTTGTAAAGGTAGTTGGTGTAGGTGGCGAAGTCGGAGTTGGTGGTGGCGCCAACGCCGTTGAAGCTCAACAAGCCCGAGCCGGCCTTGACGATATTGTTCGTGCCACGGATGTAGCCCTGGAAGAAGGCATCCACACCCTTGGCGCCCAGGATGAAGGTGTTGGGTCCCGCACCACTGCTGGCGCCGTTGATGCCCGCGGAAGGATTGCCACCCACAATGTGACCGAGACTGACGGTCGCTGGATCGCGCGTCATCACCTCGGTGTTGCCCACGAACTCGAACGTGGTGTTGTCGCCGCCGCCGGTCCCGCCGGTGGGGATGTTGATGAAGCGGGCCTGGGCATTGGCTTCGAGCCGGACGACACCCAGGAAGTTGCTGAAGCTCTTATTGCCACCAAAGGACATGGCGGCCAGGATGCGGTTGGTGGTGTTGGGAGCGCCGTAGAACTGCGTGTTCCAGATTTTGCCCAAGGCGCCGGCGGTAAAGGAAACAGTGGCGCCATCCACCGTCGTGATGGAGGTGGGGGTTCCCGGGGTCGTGCTGCCGCCCGACAGGCCCAGGGTGGCGCCGTTGCTGGCAATCACTCCGCCCGTGACGCCGGCCGGCCCATTGGCGATATAGAAGCTGGCGCCACTGCCGACGATGGTTCCGCCGGTGTAGGTATTGCCGCCGGACATCGTCAGCGAGCCGCCCAGCAAGGTCAGGGCCATGCCGCCGCCGCCGGCGCCGTTTTCAATCACGCCGCCGAAGGTGGTGGTGTTGGTGCCCTGGACGATCAGCCTGTTGGTGCTGGCGGTGGAATTATTGGCGATCACCGCGCCGGCAGACCCGGCCAGGCTGTTCACGTACAACCGGGGGCTCCGCACGTCGAGGAGGCCGCCCGCAAGGGACAGATCGCCCACACCCAGCGCATGTTCGTTGGCCACTCCCAGGATGCCGGCGTTCAGCGTGGTGGGTCCCGCGTACGAGTTGGAGGCGGCCAAGGTGAGAACGTTGGTGCCCACCTTGGTCAAAGCCAGCGTACCGGAGGTGTTCTTCAACACGCCGGAGAAACTCCCTGGCCGATCATTGTTGCCCACTGTCAATACCGACGCGAAGCCGGCGGTGTTGTCCACGGTTCCGTCCCCGTTCAGGCCATTGATCGTTCCGTCGAAGTTGTTCAGGTCGAGCTTGCCGCCGTCCCAGATGGCGACGTCGCCGCTGCCCGTGCTGGGCAGCGCGTTGGCCACACCGTATTGAACCACGCCGTTGCTGATGACGGTGCCCCCCGCGTAAGTATTGACGGTTTGTAGCTGGAGGGTGCCGGTGCCAATCTTGGTGAGTTTGGCGCCTCCCCCGATCTGGCCGGTGCCCATGAAAGTGTAATCATTGGCAGAGGTGTCCACGGTAACGCTGCCCGGCGCCAGCGTGCCGGCGAGCATGACCTGCGAATTGGCGGAGCCGACAGCGTTAAACGTGACGTTGTCGGAGGTGCGGAACACCGACGGGGTGGCTCCATCCAGGAAATTGGCGGTGGTAGCGAGGTCCCAAATCGAGTCCGGATTGCCGCCCTTCCAAACCAGGTTCTTGGGCGTGTAGATGCTTACGACCAGGTCCACATTTCCTCCCGAAACCTGAATTTCAGCCGCCGTGCCGGTCGCCAATCCGCTGCCGTTGACGATGACGGCGTAACCGCCGGCGGAAGAGACACCGCCGGAGGCTTGTTGGATGAGCCGGTAGGTCCCCACGCCGAGAGGCGTGCCCGAAGCGTTGTTCACGATGAAGGTGTTGCCGTTCAACGCCAGGGTGCCGCGCGCAATGTAAAGAGCTGGATGGGTGAGGTCGCCGCTGCTGCTGGCCGGTGTGAAGGTGAGATTCACGGTTTTGCCCAGCAGGTCGAGCGTGGCGCCCGCGTCAGCCAGAATCGCCGCGGCGGTTGAGCCAATCGCCGTGCCGGTGCCGCTTGCGCCGAAGCCCGCCGTCGTGGGCGTGAAATAGGTGGCTCCCAGCGGCGTCAGGTCCAGAATCGCGCCCGCTTCCACATTGGCATTCGCGCCTGTGCCCAAGGCATTGTAATAGCTGATTTGATTGGTGGCCGCCCCGAACGACCAGCGGCCAATATAAGTGTTGTCCGTGCCAAAGACCAGCGTGCCCGGGCCGGCCGTGCGCAAAACGGTGTCCGCCGCTCCGCCGGAGACGACCGAGTTGGCGGTGAGGGCCGTGCCGACTACGAAAATGTCGGAAGCGCTCAGGGTGGCCAGGGTGGCTCGGGTCCCGGTGTGGGCGCCCACGGCGACGCCGTTGACGGCGTTGGAGCCATTCATGCGCAGCGTGCCGCCGTTGTGCAGAGGCAGCGATGTCTGGTTCAGGGTAATGCCGTCCATTTGGAGAACTCCGGTATTGGTGACGGTGGCGGTGGTGGCGCCGCTGAAGGCGGCCGGATCCTTGACAATAAGTGTTCCCTCCTGCACCCGGATGACGGTCTGGGAGCGGAAATCACCGGGGCCGGCCAGTATCCAGGTGCCGGTGCCCTGCTTGGTCAGACCATTGGCTCCCGTGGTCGTGGATCCCGCGGAGAGGGAGCCGATCGTGTTGGTGCCGGTGTTCGAGCCGCCGAGCCGGAAATCCGTGCCGCGCGTGTTGGCGCTGTTGTTCGTAACCGATTCAATATAAAGGGTGGCTGCATTGGTGGAATTGTTCACAAAGTTGTAGATGCCCGCAGTGCTGGAAGGCAGGCGGGTAAACAGCGGCACCAGAATGCGCTGGCTGTTGGTCACCGACGCGGTCAATTGAATCGAGCCGTTGTGGCTGACGTTCAGAATCCCGGTTTCCGGGGTGGTGGTGTCCGGCAAAACTGGAGGACTGAGGGTGGAAATGACGTACGCCCCGCAGTCGGGGGTGTCAAAGGTGATCCCGCCGATCTGGCGACTCCGGGCGCCCGCGGTGGTGGCGTCGTCGGTCAAGATCGGGTTGCCAGCGCCGCCAATACCGCCGGCGAGCGGCGAATTGAAGGTCGCTACATCATTGTTAACCGTGTTGCCGGTCAGGTTCAAGGCGCCGGGCACCGCCCGGCCGACCCAGTTGTCGGTGTTGTTCCAAGCGGAGTCCACGGGCGCGTTGGTCCAGATCTGGCTCGCGGCATGGAGCGCCGTTTGAGCCAGCCCCGCCAGCAGGATGAGGCTGATGATCAAGACGATCCTCGACAGGAAGCCAAGGGCAGATTTCGGGGTGGGAGACATAGGGATTTCTTTCTTGGTTATGGGTTTTCGCAAACCAATTATTCGGTTTAAGTACTCTCTAAACATTTTGCGGTCTTTTAGGCATTGTGCTCCCTCCCCGCCGGGGAATCATTCCCCCGAAAGGGTGAATTTTCACCCGCCGCCCGAGTCCCTGGAGAGCTTCTGCTTTATGGGCTCGCAGCCCAGTGAATGCCTCCGTCACCCCTTCCCCCTGACCTGCCCTTCGAGGTTGACTGTTCGCGGGGGTTTATTGGACTCTACGGCCCGTTATGGAGCGAATTCAACGCGCATTGCTTTCCGTGTCGGATAAAACCGGGCTGGTTCCCCTGGCCCAGACGCTGGCGGCCGCGGGCGTCGAGCTTCTCTCGACAGGCGGCACGGCCAAAACCCTGCGCGAGGCCGGGTTGCAGGTGACCGACCTGAGCACTTACACCGGCTTTCCCGAAATGCTCGATGGACGGGTCAAAACCCTGCATCCCCTGGTGCATGGCGGGCTGCTCTACATTCGCGGCAATCCCGCCCATGAGGCCGCCGTCCGCCAGCACGGCATCCGCCCCATTGACCTGGTCGTGGTCAACCTTTATCCCTTCGAGCAGACGGTGGCCCGCCGCGACGTGACGCTTCACGACGCCATCGAGAACATTGATATCGGCGGTCCCTCGATGCTCCGCAGCGCCGCCAAGAATCACGAAAGTGTCACCGTTGTGGTGGACCCGGCCGATTATGCCATGGTCGCCGGGCAGATTCAGGCCAACGGCAACACCACGCTTGAACTACGCCGGCGCCTGGCGGCCAAAGTCTTCGCCCGCACCGCCGCCTATGACAGCGCCATCGCCGCTCATCTCGCGAAAACCTTCGGCGCGGAGGCGGACCAGGATGTGCGCGCCGCAGCAGCCGGGGGGGGCGGTGCGGAGGCCTTGCCGGCCCGCCTCGAGGTCCACGCCCCGCTGGCGCAAAAGCTTCGTTACGGCGAAAACCCGCACCAACTGGCCGCGCTTTACGGACGGTTCCATGATTACTTTCAGCAATTGCATGGAAAGGAGCTCTCCTATAACAACATTCTTGACCTGACCGCCGCGGCCAGTCTCGCCGCCGAGTTCGAGGGGGAGGAACCCACCCTGGCGATTCTCAAGCACACCAACCCCTGCGGCGTCGGCCGGGGGGCCAGCCTGCGCGAGGCCTGGGAAAAAGCGTTCGCGACCGACCGCCAGGCGCCCTTCGGCGGCATCATCGCCGTCAACCGGCCGCTTGACCTCGGTTGCGCCGAGGCCATTGCCGAAATCTTCAGCGAAGTCATTGTGGCGCCGGACTTCCAACCCGACGCCCTCGCGCTGCTGCAAAAGAAGAAGAACCTCCGCTTGCTCAAAGTCCTGAAATCGCCGCTCGCGGCCCAGCCGTGGGATGTACGCAGCGTGGGAGCCGACTCGTGGCTGCTGCAGCAGCGCGACCTGAAGACCACCGCCGCGGCGGACTTGAAGATCGTCACCCGCCGGCCGCCGACGCCCGCCGAACAGCAGGCGATGCTCTTCGGCTGGCGCATTGTCAAACATGTCAAATCCAACGCCATTGTTTATGTTGCGCCCGACCGCACCCTCGGGATCGGCGCCGGCCAGATGAGCCGCGTGGACGCCAGCCGCATCGCTGTGTGGAAAGCGGCCGAAGCGGGGCTTTCGCTCAAGGGCAGCGTCGTTTGCAGCGATGCCTTCTTTCCCTTCCCGGACGGCCTGATCGCCGCCGCCGAAGCCGGCGCCACCGCGGCCATTCAGCCGGGCGGCTCCGTCCGCGACCCCGAGGTCATCGCCGCCGCCGACCAGCGCGGCGTCGCCATGGCCTTCACCGGCGTGCGCCACTTCCGCCATTGAACGCCCGACCGCCACGACGCAACGCGCCCGCCCTTGCGCTCGTTGCGCAGAATTGAGCTTTCCAGAATGCCGCCCTGGGTGTTCAATCGGGCAACCACATGATGAGCCAGCAATCAACCCATGAAACTGAGCTTGAATCCTCACCGAACGATACCTGCGCTGACGGTCGTTGCCGCGTGGATGGCGCTGTTGCTGCCGTCGGCGGCGGCGGAAGGCCTGCGCGCGGAGACCGCCTCCCGCCCGGACCGCATCACCCTGAGCTTTCGCAACCAGCCGGTGATGGTCTATGAATTCGCGCCGGACCGTTACAAGCCCTATGTGAAGGAACTTCACACGCTCCGCGGCGAAAACGTGCTGCTGGACGCCCCAGCCGACCATTTGCATCACCATGCCCTGATGTACGGGATCAAGGTCAACGGGGTGAATTTCTGGGAGGAAATCTCCGGCAGCGGCGTGCAACGGGTGATCCGGACCGCCGAGCCGGAGCTGACCACCGACGGGAACGGGCTGCCGACGGCGATCCTGCGTCAGGAATTGGCCTGGGTGCCGGCGGCGGACGCCTTCCTGCCGGTCACGAACCTGCCGGCGCTGCTGAGCGAGAGCCGCACGCTGATCCTGACCATTGATGAAAAGGCGTCGGAAGTGGCGTTGTGCTGGCACTCGCGGTTCACCGTGGGCAACTGGACCAACACGGTCGCGCTCACCGGTTCGAGCTATCACGGGCTGGGGATGCGGTTCTTGCGCGAGCTCGACCCGGTGGCGGCTCATCTGACACCCGCCGGGCCGCCCGACCTCGACAACAACCGGCAGGAGGTCAGCGCGCACGCGTGGGAAGCGGTGCGGTTCGACGCGCCGGGTCGGCCGGCAACGATTGCCCTATTCGGCGCTCCCGGGAATGCCAGGGGCAACCCCCATTTCTTTGCCATGCGCACGCCCTTCGCCTATTTATCGGCCACCCAGCGGCTGGACCAGGAACCCCTGGTTTACAAGGCCGGCGAGACTTTCGAAATCCGTTACCTGGTCACCTTGTATCCCGAGGTGAAGACGGCGGAAGCGCTGGCTGCCCGGGCCCGCCGCTTTGCCGCCTCACCATCACCCTAAACCCTCAACCCAAGCAGACGCATGGCCAAGATCGCTATTGGAATCAACCTGGAATTCGTTCGTCATCAGGATAAACCCTTCGAGTGGGGCGTGGAAAAAGCCGCCGAGCTCGGTTACGACTACGTTGAACCGATGGTCCATTGGGGACGCGAGTTGCTCAGCGAGGCGGGCTATTTCCACAGTGTGTCCATGCTGGATGATCCGTACCGCGTGAAGCGCGCCTGTGAGAAAGCCGGGGTCCGGCTCTCGGGGCTCTCGACGCACACGCCGCTGTGCAAGCCGGAGATCAGCGTGGAATACCTCAAGCAAGCCATCCGCTTCGCCGCCGAATGCGGCGCCCCGGTGGTCAATACCGATGAAGGCCCGAAACCCCGATGGACGACGGTTGAGGAGGACCATGTTCTGATGCGCTACACGCTGATGGAGGCCGCCAAAGTGGCCGAGCCGCGGGGCATTTTGATCGGCCTCGAGCCGCATCAGCAGTACAGCCGGCATCCGGAGGGTTTGGACCGAATCTACAAGCTGGTGAAAAGCCCGGCGCTCGGCATCAACTTCGACACCGGCAACAGCTACCTGTGCGGGCATGATCCTTACCAGTGGCTGAACCGCGTGGTCGGCCGGCTCGTCCACCTGCACGCCAAGGACATTTCGATCCAGCAATCCTCCTCCGAACGCGGCAAAGTCACCGGGACGCCGGTCGGCTGCGCCTGTGGCGCGGGTGTGATTGACTGGGCGCGCGTCATCCGCATCTGCCGGAAGGCCAAACGGGACATCGTGTTGTCGGTCGAGTGCGGCACCGTGGACCAGGCCGCCGCTTCGATCAAGCACCTGCGCGCGCTTCTGAAGTAGCGGTTGTCGAGAGGGTTCGTGCCGCGAGGAACCCGCGCCGCGGCGCCCGGAGTTCGGGAGCCGCTCGACGCGGCAGGGGCGGAGCGGGATGCCCGCGCTTCCCCCAAAGCGGCGGGCGTGTTCGCCACGACCCGGCGAAAATCCCCGCTTGCGCTCGGCGGGGCGGATGCTATTTGTCTCCGTCAATATGAACTACAAGATTTCTCGTCGCGCGGCGGCTCTGTCTCCCTCCCTGACTCTGGCGATTGACTCGAAGGCCAAGCAGATGAAGGCCGAGGGCTTGGACGTGGTCGGATTTGGAGCCGGGGAGCCGGACTTTGACACGCCGGCGCACATCAAGGACGCGGCGGCCAAGGCCCTCGCCGCCGGTTTCACCAAATACACGCCGGCGGCCGGCATTCCCGAGCTGCGCCAGGCCATTGCGGACAAGCACCAACGGGAAAACCACCTGACCTACAAACCGTCCCAGATCATCGTCTCCTGCGGCGGCAAACATTCCTGTTACAACGTCATCATCGCCACCTGCGAGGAGGGCGACGAGGTCATCATTCCGGCGCCTTATTGGCTCAGCTATCCGGAAATGGTGAAGCTGGCGGGAGCGGCGCCGGTCATCGTCCAGACGACCGACCGCACCGAATTCAAGATCACTCCCGAGGCGCTGCGGCAGGCCATCACGCCGCGGACCCGGTTGTTCATCCTCAACAGCCCGAGCAACCCGACCGGGACGGTCTATACGCCCGATGAAATCAAGGCGCTGGGTGACATTTGCGTCGAAAAAGGCGTGCTGATCATGAGCGACGAGATCTACGAGCACCTCCTGTATGATGGCGCGACGCATCGCAGTGTGGCGTCTTTCTCGCCGGCGCATTTCGAGCACACGATCATTGTGCATGGCTTTGCCAAAGCCTGGAGCATGACCGGCTGGCGGCTGGGTTGGTGCGCGGCGCCCGAGCCCATCGCCAAGGCCATCAACGCGATTCAAAGCCACAGCACCAGCAATCCCACCTCCTTCGCGCAGAAGGGCGCGGTGGCGGCCCTGACCGGCCCGCAGGACCATCTGAAGAGCTGGCTGGCCGAGTTCGACAAGCGGCGAATGTTCGCCTGGAAGAAGCTGAACAGCATTCCGGGCATCAGTTGTGTCAACGCCAAAGGCGCGTTTTATCTCTTCCCGAACATTTCCAAAACCGGGCTTAAATCCACCGAGTTCTGCGCCCGCCTGCTCGAGAGCGAAAAAGTGGCGGCGGTTCCGGGCATTGCGTTCGGGGCGGACGACTACATTCGCCTCAGCTACGCCACCAGTCTGGCGAACCTTGAGAAGGGGCTGGAGCGCCTCGAGCGATTCTGCCGCGCGCTGGTGAAATAACGGGCCGGCTGGTTCCTGGGCGGGGAAGGCGAGGCGGGCGGGAGGTGTGCTGTGTATTGACAGCGCCGCGGCGGCGGCCAAGCATGAGCGGCATGAGCGACATTATCTATCCGAGAAGTCCGCGGGAAATCATGTGCGGCTGGATGCATCTGCCGCGGTTTGTGGACAAGATCCGGCTGCATCTGGCCGGGAAGCTCGCCCCGGATTACCAGCCGAACTTTTGCAAGGGTTTTGACGGTCTGTGGCTCGAGACGGCCGGCGTGAAGGCGGAGGAATTCATCGAAGTGGTGCGGCGGAGCATCACCGATGGCGAGGTTTGCGACTGGGTGCGGCAGAATGTGCGCAAACCCGAGTCGGTCAAGGCCGCCCATCGGGAACGCATGCTGAATTACCCGCGGCCGGACGACCCGGAAATGCAGGCGCGGTTGAAATGGCGCAAAGAACAGGCCGGCCTGGGCCATCGCGACGACATCAAGACCTTCGTGGATTTCATTGATGCGGACGAGAAGCGTATCTGAGCCGGCGGTTTTTTTCACATTCACGCCCGGCGCGGGCGCATTGCCGCTTTGGGCGAACTCTTTGGAGGAAACCGGCGAAAAGGAAAGGCCGGGGGTCAGCGCGCGCCGTCCAGGGCCCGCTTGACGGCAGCAATGACGCGGCGCTGGACCGACAGGGGCTTGCCCGGGATGCGCGCCCCGGCAGCGGCCGGGTGGCCGCCCCCGCCGAACTGGGCGGCGATTTCGTTCACGTTGATTTTGTCGCTCTTGGAACGGAGGCTGATGCGCGTCAACTCGGGTTCGATTTCCTCGAACACACACGCGACCACCACGGGAGCGATGGCGCGAATGTGGTCAATCAGACCTTCGGAGTCGCTGCTGTCGGCGCCGGTGCGGGCGAAGTCGGCTTTTTTGAGCCAGAAATAGGCGATCTGGTTCTGGTGGGTGAGGCGGAACTTGTTGTAAACGTGGCGGAGGAGCCGCGCGCGGGAGAGGGGGTAAGACTGGTACACTTCATCGCAAATGCGGGCGAGGTTGGCGCCGCGGCGGACCAGTTCGCCGGCCACGTGATAGGTGCCGGGGCGGGTGGTCGGGTACTGGAAGGAGCCCGTGTCGGTGGACACGGCGGTGAAGAGGCAGTCGGCGATTTGCGAGGTGATGGGCCACTTGGCAATCTTCAGCAGGCGAAAGATCAGCTCGCCGGTGGACGGCTCGCGCGCGGAAACCCAGTTGAGGTCGGCGTAGCGGGTGTTGCTTTCGTGATGGTCAATGTTGATCATCAATTTGCGCTGCGCGACACAGGGTCCCACGCTGCCCAGGCGCTCGAAGCTGGCCGCGTCCGTGGCGATGACGCAATCGAACTGCTGACCAGGTTTGGGCTGGGAAAACAGGCGGTCGGGGTCGAGGAACTCGTATTTCTGGGGCAGGGGATCCTCGTTCCAGCAGGCGACTGACTTGCCCTGGGCTTTGAGGGCGAGGGCCAGGCCGAGCTGGGAGCCGACGCAATCTCCGTCGGGGCGCATGTGGCCGGCGATGCAGAAGGTTTGATGCTCCCGAATCGCTGCGATGATTCGATCTATGATTTTGGGATGAGGCTTCATGGCCGGACACCGTGGGGGGATGCGCGGGCCGGCCTTACTCGGCCACGCCGGGGTTTTCCCGCTCGAGTTCTTCGATAATCTGCAGGACCCGGTTTCCCCGGACGATCGAGTCATCCATCAGGAATTTGAGGGTGGGGGTGTATTTCAGCACCACGGCCCGCCCGACCAGTCCCTGGATGCGCTTGCGCTGCTGGGTCAGCAGGTTGAGCCCCCGCTTTTGCTGGTCGGCATTGCCCAGGATGCTGATGAACACAATGGCGGAGTGCAGGTCGCCGGCGACATCCACATCGTTGACGGTAACCAACCCGACTTCCCCGACGGGGAACTCCCGGCGGATGACTTCGCCAATTTCGCGCTTGAGCAATTCGCGCACCCGCTGATGTCGAAGAGACGGCATGATGACTGACAGTTAAAAGGGTCCGCGACCCCGGGCGCCGCGGCGTGGCGCGACGGCCCAAGGGCGGGCTAGAGTTTCTGGGCCACTTTTTCGACGGAGTAGCATTCGATGTGGTCCCCGATCTGGTATTCGCCGAAGCCTTCGATGCGGATGCCGCATTCCATTCCGGCGCGGACCTCGTTGACTTCGTCCTGGAACCGGCGCAAGGACTGGGTGATGCCTTCGTAGATGATTTCCTTGCGGCGGCGGACGCGAACCTTGCCCTTGACAATCCGGCCGCTGGTCACCATGCAGCCGGCCACGGGGTTGCCTTTGGACAGTTCGAACACTTTGCGCACCTCGGCCACGCCCACGGTGACATCCTTGAGAATCGGCTCGAGCAGGCCAGCCATGGCCTCTTTGACCTGGTCAATCAATTCATAGATAATGGCGTAGAGCTTGATCTGCACCCCTTCGTGCTTGGCCTTGTCGGCCACGCCGCTGTCCACGCGGGTGTGGAACCCAAGAATCACGGCATTGGACGCGGATGCCAGGGCGACATCCGATTCGGTAATGGTGCCGACGGCGGAATGGATCACCTCCAGCGAGACCTTGTCCGACTCGATTTTCTTGAGGGCGTCCACAATGGCCTCGACCGACCCCTGCGTGTCGGCCTTGACCACCAGTTTGAGCACCTTCGATTGGGTGGATTCCAGCCGGGCAAAGAGGTTTTCGAGCGTGACCTTGGCCCGGTTTTGTTCCTGGCCCTGGACCCGGGCCTCGAGGGCGCGTTGTTCGGCGAGCGCGCGCGCCGCCTTTTCGTCCTCGACCACACTGAACTCGAGGCCGGCCTCGGGCACGCCGTTCAAGCCCAGCACCTTGACCGCCACCGAGGGGCCGGCGGACTTGAGGCGCTTGCCGTCCTCGTTGATGAGCGCGCGCACGCGGCCGTAAAAACGGTCGCAAATCATCACATCCCCCACCTTGAGGGTGCCTTTGCGGACCAGGACGGTGGCCGTCGGACCGCCCGGTTCGAGACCGGATTCGATGACGTTGCCCTTGGCGCGCCGGTTGGGGTTGGCCTTGAGCTCCAGGAGGTCAGCCTGCAGCAGCAACATCTCGATGAGCTTGTCCACGCCCTGCTTGGTGAGCGCGGAAACATCCACAAAAATCGTGTCGCCACCCCACTCGTCGGGCACAAGGCCTTTATCCTGAAGTTGCTGGCGAACCTTCAACGGGTTGGCGTTCGGGTGGTCAATTTTGTTCACCGCCACCAGGATGGGCACTTTGGCTTCCCGGGCATGGCTGAGCGCTTCGAGGGTCTGGGGCATGACGCCATCGTTGGCCGCCACGACCAGCACGACAATGTCGGTGACGTTGGCGCCGCGAGCGCGCATCGAGCTGAAGGCCGCGTGGCCGGGAGTATCCAGGAAGGTCACCTGGGCCAGCTCGTTCTTGCGTTCGGGATGAGGGAACGAAATCGTGTAGGCGCCGATGTGCTGCGTGATTCCGCCCGCCTCGTTCGCCGCCACATTCGACTTGCGGATGACATCCAGCAGCGTGGTCTTCCCATGGTCCACGTGACCCATGATCGTAACCACCGGGGCGCGAGGAACCAGGTCTTCCGGCTTGTCCTCCATGTCCAGCTCGGGTTTCTTCGGCTGGTGGGTATGAACCAGCCCGCTCCCGCGCTCACGCTTCTCGACTTCGAAGCGAAAGCCATACTTGGCGCAAACCTTTTGGGCAACCGCCTCTTCGATGGCCTGGTTGACGTTGGCGAACACGCCCACCTCCATCAAATCGGCAATGATCTTGAACGGCTTTTGCTTGAGATGCTCGGCCAAATCGCGGACGACGATTGGAGGTTTGATGGAAATCACCTGCGCGTCCGGCGGCAGAACGATTCGAGGCGCGGGTGCAGCCGCAGCCCCTCCAGCCGTCTTGGCAGCGGCACCCAACCGCGTGGCGGGCAAACCCGGCGCGGTCGGAGCCCCCGCACCCGGCCGGACACCCTTCAGGTCGCCGCGACGAGGGGCTTCGGGTTTCCTGGGCTCCGCCTTCGGGGCTTTTGCGGGTTTCTCGGGAGCCTTGGCTCCAGGTTTTGGCCGTAGAACAATGAAACCGACCTTGTCGCCAACCTTCGGTGCCGGGGGAGGAGGCGGAGGGGACGGAGCGGCCGGTGGTTCCGCTTTGGCGGCAGGCTCAGCCGGTGTCGGCGGCGCAGGCGGCGGCTCACCGGCCGGAGCCGCCTCAGGCGCGGCTTCGGCCGAAGGCGCAGCCGCAGCCTCGGCCGCGACGGGAGCAGGGCTCGGGACCGTTGGGACCTCAACAACCGGAGCAGCAGCAATTCCCGTCGCCAGTTCCGGGGCCGCTTCCGCTACAGGAGCGGCAGCGGCGGGAGACAGCGCGGCGGCGGGCGCCGGTTCAGGTGCGGCAGCGGTTTCCGCGGGAGTTGGAGCTGCCGATGGTGATGGGACCGCCTCGGGAGGGGGCGCCGACGTTGGCGCTGGCTCGGCTGGCGGGGGGGGCGGTTTTGGCGCCAGAAGCTCCGGTCTGTCGGCGACGATCTGCTGTTCGAGATATTCGGCGGTAATCTTATCCAGCGTGCTGGAGGCCACGCGCGCACCGGTAATGCCCAACTCCTTGGCCTTGGCGAGAACTTCCTTGCTCTCGATGCCGAGTTTCTTTGAGATTTCGTAAATACGAACGGGCATAATTGTAATCTAACGCGTCGGACCTTTGCAGCCGAACCGCTTTCATGGGCACGACGCTATCACGGCGGCTATTCTTTGGCCAGAGCCATTATCCGTTGACCGGCGCCTCGCCGACTTGAAGCGTGCGACGGGCGGCTTCCGCTCGCGCCGCTTCCAGGATGGCGTTGGCCTGCTCGCCAATCTGCGGAATCCCTGTCAGATCGCTCAGGTCCGCCTGCAATAAATCCTCGAGCCGGGTCAAGCCGTGGTGCACCAGCACGTCGGCTTGTTCCTGCGAAATGCCGGGAATGGCCGCCAGAGACGCCACAGCCTCGGCAACCTTCTCTTCAAAGCCCTTGGTGACAACCACTTCAGGCTCGATATCCACCTGCCACCCCGTTAACTTCGAGGTCAATCGCGCATTTTGGCCCCTTTTTCCAATGGCGAGCGAGAGCTGATCCTCGCTGACGAGGATTTTAACCCGGCGATTGGCTTCATCAATTTCGAAAGCCTTCAGTTTGGCAGGGGCCAAGGCGTTGGTAATGAAGTTCTTGATCTGGGGATCCCAACGGATGATATCCACTTTTTCGTTGTTCAATTCCCGAACAATGTTCTTGACGCGCTGGCCACGCAGGCCGACGCACGCCCCAACGGGATCCACCTTTTCATCCCGGGTGTAAACGGCCAGTTTGGTGCGAAAACCGGGTTCGCGGGCAATACCCTTGATCTCAATGGTTCCATCATTGATCTCGGAAACTTCCAGTTGAAACAGCTTTAATACGAAGCGCGGGTCGGCCCGGGAAAGAATGATTTCAGGCCCATGCGGTCCTTGCTCAATCACGGCCTTGACGTAACACCTAATGCGTTCGCCCACCTGGTATTCTTCGGTGGGCACACGCTCTTTGTTGGGCAGCAAGGCCTCGTACTTGCCCAGGTCAACCAGGACATCCGAACGCTCGAAGCGGCGCACGGTACCGCTCACGATTTCCCCAACCCGATCGCGGAACTCCGTGAAAATCAGTGCCTTCTCTGCCCGCCGAAGCTGGGTCATCAAGGCCTGCTTGGCGTATTGGGCGGCGATGCGCCCAAAACCAACCGGTGTGACTTCAACTTCGAGCTCCTCGCCCGGCAGAGCGCCCTCCTTTATCCTGCGCGCATCGAAAACGGAAATCTGGTCATGTTTCGAGATAACCTTTTCGGAAACAATAAGTTTGGCGAACGCACGAATATCACCGGTCTTCTGGTCAATGTCCACGCGGAGCTCACGGGCTGGCCCGACCGCCTTCTTGGCGGCGGAAAGCAAGGCCTCTTGTATCGCCGCAAGGAGGACATCCCGGCTGATGCCTTTCTCGCGTTCCCAAAACTCCAGGACGGCTAAAATGTCTTGGTTCATACGTTTTAATGCGTTCGGTAATCCCTTTTGGGGAACAAAAAAGTCGGCAGAATGAACTCTTCCGACTTTGGCGCGCTGGAAAACCAGCAATCTTTACCGTTCTAGTCCTAATTTAGGATTCAAGACAAAAAAGGTCAAGCTCCGATTCCGCGAAAAAACCAACCGGCCGGAAGGAGTGACGGAGGAAAAATTTTTGCTATTTAATTCAGCCTGTTCCAAGCTGCAAGCCATGACCGAACCGCTTGCGCTTGTTCTATATGATAGACTACTCCCTGGCAGCCAACTCGTCAACCGGCTGCAGGACCTGCGCTACCGGGTTCAAGCGCTCAACGACGCCGAGCGGTTGGTGGAATGCGCCGAGCAAGCCAAGCCCCTGGTCATCGTTGCGGACCTGGATTCCACCCGAAACAATGTATGCGCGGCCATCTCCCGGCTGCGCGCCAACCCCGCCACCCGCCACCTGCCGGTCATCGGCTTTTGCCGGGAATCCACACCCGAGCTGGCGGAGGCCGGCCGTGCCGCTGGAGTCTCGTTGCTGACCACGGACACCGCGATTCTGAGTCATCTTGCCCAACTCCTGCAGCAGGCGTTGGCTGTCGAGTAAGGGCGCTTCGCCCTGGGTCGGGTTGGCTTGCGGGACGAGGCTCGGGACCGCTCGTATTCCTTCACGGAAAAGGCGACACGCCGTTAAGGGTTAAAAACCGCGTCGCCCACACCGCGGGGTGGAATAATCGAGGCTGGGAAAGGCTTGCCAACCGCGCTGGTTTCATTAGAATAGATTAGCACCTGAGTTTCGGGCATTCGGCATGCCTATGAATCACCTTCCGCGACTCAGCGATGAACGTTGCACGATCAGCGTGGGGGGGAATGTTGTGTCCGCACCGGCAGGACCCGCGGCGGAGGGAGTCCAGGAAGCGGTGTTTCCAGCCCTCCAGACCCCGGAATTCCATCGTCACCTGATCGAGAGCACTCGCGAGGGGGTTTGGGTGGCCGACCTCGAGGGGGTGACCCTGTTCGTCAATCCGGCCCTGGCCCGGATGCTGGGCGTCAGCCCCCGCCAGATGATCGGCCGGTCCGTCTTCGATTTTGTGGCCGAGGAAGACCGCGAAGCCGTGCGGCGGCGGTTCCAGGAGTTTTTGCGCCAGCCGGACGGGAAGGAGGTTGAAGAGCGGCTGCGGCGGCAGGACGGGGGAGAGGTGTGGGCGCTGGTCTCGGCCAGCGTGCTGCGTGATGCGAAGGGGGCGCCACACGGTTTTGTGGGCATGTTCACCGACATCACCGAGTGGAAACAGGCCCAGGCGGCCTTGAGAAAAAGCGAGGCGCGACTCCAGTTGCAGATCGAGCGGATGCCGCTGGCGCACATTCTTTGGAGTCCGGAGTTCCGCGTGCTTTCGTGGAACCCGGCGGCGGAGCGGATGTTCGGCTACAGCGCGGGGGAAGCGTTGGGGCGCCACCCTTACGAGCTGATTGTGAGCGAGGCGGTGCAGCCGGAGGTGGACAAAATCTGGCGGCGCCTGCTGCAGGGCGACACCAGCGCGCACAGCATCAACGCCAACGTCACCAAGGATGGGCGCACCCTCATCTGCGAGTGGTCCAACACCCCGATCAAGCAACGGGATGGGACGGTGGTCGGGGTGTTGTCCATGGCCCAGGACATCACCGAGCGGGTGCGGGCCGAGGAGGCGCTGCGGCAGGCTCGGGACCAGCTCGAGCTGCGGGTGGCGGAGCGGACGGCCGAACTGCGGGCCCTGCACCGCACGGTGTCCGAGAGCGAAGAGAAATATCGGCGGCTGTTTGAGACGATTTCAGACGCGGCGCTAGTGGTGGATGGCGAGACGCGCAAATTGGTGGAGGTCAACGAGGCGGGGTTGCGGATGTATGGCTATTCGCGGAGCGAGTTTGTGGGCATGCCCCTGGAGCGCATTACTGCGGAACCGGAGGATACCGAGGCGACCATCCGGCTGGCCTTGTCCGGCGCCATGCCGCGCGTGGCGGTGAGGCGTCACCGGAGAAAGGACGGCAGGGTCTTTCCGGTTGAAATTGCCTGCGGGGTGTTCAGCCTGAAAGGGCGGCCGACGGTGTGCGGCGTGGTGCGGGACATCACCCAGCGGTGCGAGGCGGAGGCCGAACTGACCCGCCGGGAGCGGGAGCTGTCGGATTTTTTTGACGAGTCGCCGCTGGGTTTGCTCTGGGTCTCGCCCGGGGGGCGGGTTCTGCGGGTCAACCAGGCGGAGCTGGCCTTGTTGGAGCGCTCGGGCGAGGAGGTCATCGGCCGACCCATTGCCGAGCTGCATGCCGGCCAGCCCGGACTGGCCGACCTGCTCCGGCGGTTGTCGCGGGGGGAGACGGTGCGGGACTATCGCGCTTGTGTGCAGCTTCCCGACCAGCGGCTGCGGGAGGTTTTAATTGACGCCAACGGCCAGTGGGACGGGCCGCGGCTGATCCGTTCCCGCTGGTTTGTGCGCGATATCTCGCGCAGCGTGGCGCTGGAGCGGGAAATTCTCGCCATCAGCGAGCAGGAACAACGCCGGCTCGGCCAGGATTTGCACGACGATCTATGCCAGCAATTGGCCGGCATCGGTTTCCTGAGCCAGCGATTGGCCGGCAAACTCGAGAGCCGCGACGCCGCCCTGGCGGCGATGGCGGCGGAACTGTCGGTTTTGGTGCAACGGACACTGGAGCGAACGCGCGAGCTGGGGCGCGGCCTTTCCCCCGTGCGTCTCGAGGCGGAGGGGTTGGCGGACGGCTTGCGGGAGCTGGCGGCCCAAACCCGGCGAGTTTTTCGGGTCGGCTGCCGCTTTCGGGCCGAACGCGCCGCGCGCCTGACCAAACCCGCGCTGGGGACTCCCCTGTACCGCATAGCCCAGGAAGCGGTGACCAACGCGATCAAACATGGCAAAGCCCGCCGGATCGAACTCCGGTTGGCGACGCGGGGCCAAACCCTGGTGCTGACCGTGCAGGACGACGGCCTGGGTTTTAATCCCGACAACCGCTCCAAAAGCGGGATGGGGTTGCGCCTGATGCAGTATCGGGCCGAAGTGGCCGGCGGCTCGCTTTCCATTCAACCAGGGAGAGTCAAAGGAACCGTCGTCACCTGTCGCGTTCCCGGCGCCTTGCTGCCTCCCACGAGCCCCTCCACCCCGTGAAAACCAGAGTTTCCATCCCCGCTGTCAACCCGCGCCGCCGCATTCTGATTCTGGACGACCACCCCATCACCCGTTACGGCCTGGTGCAATTGCTCAACGAGCAGCCGGACCTGACGGTGTGCGGCGAGGCTGAAACCGCGCAGGCAGCGCTGAGCCTGATTTCCAGCAACAAGCCGGACCTGGTCCTGGCCGACATTACCCTGCCGGGCAAGAGCGGTTTGGAATTCATCAAGGACGCCCAGGCGCGGCACCCTGATCTCCCCATCCTGGTGATGTCCATGCACGACGAGGGCATCTATGCCGAGCGAGTCCTGCGGGCCGGCGGCCGCGGCTACATTATGAAGAGCGAAGGCGGCGCCAAGCTCCTGGAGGCCGTTCGGGCCGTGCTCGAAGGGCAACTGTACGTGAGCAAGAGCATTTCGCTGAGCCTGCTCAACGCTCTGGCTCATCGCGCTTCGGCAACGCCCGAACCCCGGCCGGGCATTCTCACCGACCGCGAATTTGAAGTGTTTCAACTCCTGGGCCAGGGATTCTCGACCCGGGACATCGCCGCGCGGCTCTGCGTCAGCCCCAAGACCGTCGGCACCCACCGCCTGCACATCAAAGAAAAGCTCCAACTTCGCACCGGCGCCGAGGTGCTGCGCGAGGCGGTCCGTTGGGCGGCGACCCAACAGTTGGTCTGAGGCGGCATCAGCTTTTTTCTCGCACCGAATCAGCCGGATAGCCGATACCCCCGGCCGACCCCGGTGGTTACAATAATCTGGATGGGAGAAGATGCGGCGGAAAATCCGGTTGGGCGGGATCGTGAGGCGGGTCGGCGGACGCTCGAGGTGGTGGTCATCTATGATGACTTGGAGGCCGCCGGCCGCGCGAGGCAATCCCTGGAGAATCTGCCGTGGGCGCGGAGGCCCGCTCCGGTCGTCAGCACGCGGCTGTGGAAGCTCGAATTGTTGGAGAATTCTTTTCTGCGCGAGCAGGCCGCCAAGGAGGCGGCAATCGCTGATCTCATCCTGCTGGCCGTCTCGTCAGTCCACACGTGGCCGGCTTGTCTGCGGAAATGGCTGCGGCGATGGGCCGAATGCCGGAGCGCCCACCCTTGCGCCTTCTGCCTTTTGACGGGGATCAAAACCTCGCGCCAGGCGGGTGAACCTCAGGCCCGCGCCGCCTTGGAGAATCTGGTGCGGCAGGCGGGGGCGGAGTTTTTTGTCGGCGTTTGCCGCACGCCGGGGGCCGCGGCCTTGAAGACGCCTCCAATCCTCTCAGCCACGGCCCTCGACCCGTTGGCCAGGAAGTCCAAACCGCCGTCAAGGTGGGGCGCGAGCGAATGAATTTGCGGAGGCGGGGTCAGCCTTTTGCTGATGTTGAATCAGCCGGATTGCCGATACCGGGCGAACCGGCTGCGGCGTAAAGTTAGAGTCATGGAAGCCCAACCTCGACCAACTCGGGGCCGGCATTCCTCCGGGCGCGCCGGAGGAAGTCTATTTACAGAAAGGACCTTCACATGAAAACGCGCTGCATCTGTCTGCTCAGTCTAATGTTTTTCGCATGCTCGGGCGTGGCCGCGACGCAATCCTACTCGATTGTGGTGCCACCGGGGCAAACGCCCATTGCCAATCACCTGGACATCGGCGGCAATACGCTGGCAGAGGTTCTGCCTGTCGTGCCGGACGGTTCGAAGCTGTTAAAGTGGGTCTGCGCCATGCAAGCCTACGACGTGTACACTTATGACCAGCTCGGCGGGGGGTGGCTGCCAACAGGCTCGGCGACACTGGGACCCGGCGAAGGCGGCATTTTTTTCAATCCGCTGAGCACGCCCATAACACTGACCTTTACTGGAGAGTCCCACGTCCCGTCACTGCCCTGGCTGCCGTGCGGTTGCGACAAGATGAACCTGATCAGCCGGCAGACCAATGGTGTGGGCACGTTCGAGAACATCACCGGGTTGTTGCCTTTGGAAGGCTCAAGCCTTTCGCGTTGGGCTGGCGCCGCCTGGGTTGAGCACAAGTTCGCTGCCGGGCAATGGGTCCCGAGCGTACCGGTGGTGAACATTGGCGAATCCGTTTTCATTCGCAGACCGTGTGAGGGGGAGGTGGACTACAAGTGGCTGCAACCCCCGGAACCGGCCGCTCCCACAAACTTCTTTTATGGCTGGAATGAGATTTCGATGCATGATCCACCGGGACCCGTCGTGGCCGATGACTGGGTGTGCAGCACCGCACAGCCTGTAACCAAGATTCGGTGGTGGGGATCCTTTCTCGGTTGGAATGAGACCAACCTTCCGCCCTTCATGCCGGTTGCGTTCAAGCTGACATTTTGGACGGATGTCCCGGCGATGCCGCCGGGTTTCAGTCATCCCGGCACGGCGATTCATCAGGTGACCTGCTACAATTACGCCGCAAGATTTGTCGGCTGGGATTTCGATCCGCGCAGCCGCACTTACGAAGCCTGTTTCCTTTTCGAGCAGACCCTGGCGCCGAGCGAGTACTTTTACCAAAACCCGGGCCCGACCGGGACGAACATCTATTGGTTGAGCATTGCGGCCGTTTACCAGCCGACTCAGCCGGGACCGCTCTGGGGCTGGAAGACCCGGCCGCGAGATCCCGATTCACCCGCGCCGGATGACGCGGTGGTCATTACCGAACCGATCTCGCTGGAGATCATCCCCGGGGCGAACTTCCAGAGCGGTTTTCCGATCGCCTGGCCTGACCCGGCCCATTCGTGGGACACCGCCTTCGAGTTGATCTACGCCGGGGGCGGCGAGGCGACCAAATGGCTGCAGGTGCCCGACTTGACCCCGCAAGGCATGGATGTCAATGCGACTGGAAACCCCGACATGCCGCCGCCTTACCTTCTGGCCGATGATTTCCTGTGCACAGCCACCGGTCCCATCACCAACATTACGATTTGGGGTTCGTGGCGGCACGACGTTTTTCCGGAGCAAGGTCCTGGCAGCGTGGCCATCACCCTGAGTCTCCACAAGGATGTTCCCAAGAGCCAGAGTCCGACGGGGTACAGCATGCCGGGTCCGACGATTTGGTTCCGCACCTTCACGCCGGGACAATTCTCCTGGAGGACGGTGCCGCTCCAAGGGGAATACGAAGGATGGTGGACTCCGCCGGAGCCTTTTTACGAGCCGGTGGGCGACCATAATTGTTTCCGCTACGACTTCCCGATCCCTTTGGGTGAGGTCATCCAGGAGGGGTCGGCAGCCAACCCGGTGGTGTACTGGCTGGATGTTCAGGCGCAGCCTCTTGGGATGGTGGGGGCGGAGCCGCCGACTTTTGGGTGGAAGACCTGCCCCACGAACTGGAACGACGATGCCTGCTGGCTCCATGGCCAGGAACCTCTGCCGGGCGGTATCATCTGGAATGAGTTGCGCTACCCGTCGCTCCACCCGCGCCAGGGGCAATCCATGGATTTGGCCTTCAAGATTCAGGGCGTGGGCGGCCCGGCCGAGGAAGTCCTGAAATGGTCGCAGCCGCCTGAGCCGTATGCGCTGACCAACGGCTTCGACGGCTGGAACGAGTATTCAGTTTACGGCATGAGCCAAATCGTGGCCGATGATTGGGTTTGCACCAACGCAGAGCCGGTGACGGACATCCATTGGTGGGGGTCGTTCATCGGCTGGCCAAATGCCGAACCGCCGCAAATGCCCGATGCGTTCCACATCGCCTTCTGGACGGACGTGCCGCGGGGGCCGAACAATCCGTTCAGTCATCCCGGGGTTTGTGTGCATGCCGTCATCTGCACCAACTTCGTCTGGCAGTTTGCGGGGTGGGACCTGGACCCGCGGCAGGGAGGCAAACCGGAGGCCTGCTTTGAGTTTGGGCAGAACCTGCTGCCGGATGAATGGTTCAAGCAGCAGCCAGGCACGAACATCTATTGGGTCAGCATCGCCGCCATCTATCAGACCGGCCAGGCGCCGCCTTATCCGTGGGGATGGAAAACCCGCCCCCGTGACCGCAACTCACCGGCGCCCGACGACGCGGTGCGCATTTATGAGCCCCGAGCGCCGATCCCCGGCATGAGCTATGAACAAGGGGAGGAGATCTGGTGGCCGGACCGGACCCAGTCGTGGGACCTGGCCTTTGCCCTGACGACGGCCAAGCAGCCCGTGGCCACGAATGATTTCGGCGACGCGCCGGATTCCTACCGCACCTTGCTGGCCAGCGACGGCGCGCGGCATGTTGTCACGAACCTGTATTTGGGCAACTTGATTGACGCGGAGTCCAACGGGCAGCCAAACGCGACCGCCACCGGCGACGACGTCAACAACCTGGCCGACGAGGACGGCGTGGTCTTCACTACGCCGCTCATCCCGGGCGAATCGGCCACCGCGGTCGTCAGCTTTGTCGGCACGGGTTACTTGTCCGTCTGGATGGACTTCGGCGCCGACGGAAGCTGGAACGAGCCGGGAGATAAAATCTTCAGCGATGTGCCGTTGACCGGCTCGGGAACCCATAGCCTTGCGTTCGTGGTGCCGATCACCGCGGCGCGGGGCAGCACCACTTTCGCTCGCTTCCGCTTCAGCACCCAAACCAACCTGAACTATTATGGCCAGGCGCCCGACGGCGAAGTGGAGGATTACCGGGTCAAGATCGAAGAGCTGGACTTTGGCGACGCGCCAGACCCGTCCTTCCCCACTTACTGGGCCAATAATGGCGCGCGGCATGTGGTGGTGCTCTTCCCGCAGCCGGGCGTCTTCATGGGGGCGCTGATTGACTCGGAACAGGACGGCCAACCAAATGCGGCGGCGACCGGCGACGACCTGGCCGGATTGGCCGACGAGGATGGCGTGACGTTGCTGACGCCGATGATCCCGGGCCAGCCCGCGCAAGTCCAGGTCATCGCTTCGCTTCCCAACTGTGTTCTCAATGCGTGGATTGATTTCGGCGCCGATGGCTCGTGGGCCAACGCGGGCGACCAAATCGCCAACAACCTGGTCCTGCCGCTGGCGGGGCCGAATATCGTCAACTTTATTGTACCGCCCACCGCCGCGGGCGGCCGGCCGGTGTTCGCCAGGTTCCGGCTCAGCACCATGCCAAACCTGAGCTACACCGGGCTGGCCCCGAACGGCGAAGTGGAGGACTACCTCTGGAAGATTGACCAACTCGACTATGGCGACGCGCCGGATCCGAAGTTCCCCACGCTGCTGGCCAATAATGGGGCGCGGCATGTGATCGGCGGCCTGTTCCTCGGCGCGGGCGTGGATGCCGAAGCCGACGGCCAACCCAATGCCAGCGCGAGCGGCGACGACCTCGCGGGCGTGGACGACGAGGACGGAGTCTCCTTCCCCATCGCGCTGATTGCCAATGCTCCGGTGACGATCCAAGTGGTCAGCAGCGGCCGCGGGTTCCTCCAGGGGTGGTTCGACTTCAACCGGAACGGTTCCTGGGCGGACCCAGGGGAGCAAGTCATTGTCAACCGTGCGGTTGTGGCCGGAAACAACCTGGTGACCTTCTTTGTGCCCAACGCGGTGGCGGGGAAGAGTTACGCCCGCTTCCGTCTCAGCACGGTGACGAACCTTACGTTCGTCGGCCAGGCGCCGGACGGTGAGGTGGAGGATTATGAAGTGACCTTCTACCCGCTGAAGTGGTCGCAGCGGCCGGAGTTGGGCATTCAAGGGGTGGATGTGGACAACCGGGTCAAGCTGGCCGACGACTTCCTGTGCACGCAGAGCGGCCCAATCACCGACATACATATCTGGGGCTCGTTCCGGGGTGACACCCTGCCGCCAGAGGGGGTGGCGGGCATGACCATTACGCTGCGCATTTATTCGGATGTGCCGGGCGGCCCGGGACAGCCGAATCCATACAGTCACCCCGGCCAACTGCTGTGGAGTCGAACTTTCGGCCCCGGCCAATACCAGGCCGGCTTAGGCATGAAGACTGACGGCGAATGGTGGCACCACCCGGCTACCGGGTTGTGGCAACCCTTTGCCGACACCAACCTGTGGCAGTTCGACTTCTACTTCCCGGCCGACCAAGCCTTCGAGCAGAAGGCCAACACCATCTATTGGCTGGGAGTGGAGTATCGGTTTGAGGAAGGCTACTTGTTCGGCTGGAAGACAACCTACATGCCGTGGAACGACGCGGCTTGCTGGTTTGATGCCGCCGCCGGCATGTGGAAACCCCTCCTGTACAGCGACGGGCATCCCTATGCCCAACTCCCGCCGCCGGACAACTGGATGAATCTGGCCTTCGCCCTCTCCACCGAGGAGCTCGATTGGGGCGATGCTCCGGATCCCACGTATCCAACCTTGAGCGCCAACAATGGCGCCCGGCACCTGATCGTCCCGGGCATCAACCTGGGCCGTCTCATTGACGCCGAATCGGATGGCCAACCCAACGCGAACGCAACGGGCGACGACATCAACCCGCCCATGTCGCTGCCGGATGAGGACGGCGTCGCGCTGCCGACCCTGGTGCCCGGCCAACCGGCCGTTGTGACGGTGGTCGCCTCCACCCCCGCGTTCCTCAACGCCTGGATTGACTTTGGACGGGACGGCAGTTGGGCGCAGGCCACCGACCATATCTTCGCGGATGTGCCGCTGGCGGCCGGGCCCAACAACCTGACCTTCCTGGTGCCGGCCAGCACGGTCTGGGGCACGAACCTGATTGCCCGGTTCCGGTTGTGCACGGTCAGCAACTTGACCTATACCGGTTTGGCGCCCGATGGTGAAGTCGAGGACTATGCGGTGCGCACCGAGGAACTGCCGCAGCATGATCTGGGCGACGCCCCGGACAGCAGCAACCACGCCGGCGCCAACATGACCGCCTATCCGAGCGGCGGGCCGCCAGGCGTGCTTGCCGCCTTCCCGACGGTTTATGGCGGCGCTGCGGGTATGCCTCCCTTCGGCCCCTTGCACATGCAGCCGTGGGCCGTGGCTTATCTCGGACAGAACGTCACCGGCGAGTGGGAAGCGGACATGAATTGGGACCAGGATGTGGTCAACAACATCAATCCGCCGGCCGACCGGCCCGATCAGGACGGCGCGGACGACGGAGTGGTCCTGCCGCTGACGCTGCCGCATTGCCGCAAAACAATGCTCACCTTTACCTACACCGCCACGTCCGTGTTCGTGCCGCCGATGTTCGTGAACGTGTG
The DNA here is from genome assembly GCA_964631605.1 of uncultured Verrucomicrobiota bacterium. Lineage (GTDB taxonomy): Bacteria > Verrucomicrobiota > Verrucomicrobiia > Limisphaerales > UBA8199 > JARKQH01. The sequence goes on along the minus strand of CAZVYG010000005.1, from coordinate 14,513 downwards.
GTTCGACTGGAATCGCGACGGGGACTGGAACGACGTGTTCCAGTGCCCGGATGGCATGCCGGCGCCGGAGTGGGCAGTGCAGAACCAGCCGGTAAATTTCCCCGGTCCCGGCACCTTCACCAACATGAGCGCTCCCTTCCATTGCTGGCATCCGTCTCTGACAAACCAGCCTATCTGGATGCGGATCACCTTGTCCGAGGTGGCCGTGCCCGGTCCGCTGGGGTTCTCCGGCCTTGCGGGCGGCGACGGCCCCCTGCCGCCCAACGCCTATCAGTACGGTGAGACGGAGGATTACTACATCACCGACTATGATGTGGATGGCGAGCTGGACTTCGGCGACGCGCCCGACCCGACCTATCCCACGCTCCTGGGCAGCAACGGCGCCCGCCATTACATCATCCCGGGCTTCAGCCTCGGCTTGCTCGAGGACGGCGAGCTCAATGGCCTGCCGCATCCGCTGGCCTTGGGCGACGACCTGAACAATCAGCCAGACGAGGACGGGGTGCAAATCGTCGCCCCGTGGCTGATCGGCACGCAGGCCTGCGTCAATGTTAACCTGATTTCCGGCCCGCTGGGTGGACGACTGGACGGGTGGGTGGACTTTAACCGGAACGGGAGCTGGGAGGTGAGCGAGCAGGTGTTCGTCAATCAGCCGCTGGTCCCAGGCCTCAACAACGGCCTCTGCTTCCCGATTCCCTGCACCGCCAAACTGGGCACCAACTTTGCCCGCTTCCGTCTCACCAGCGCGGGGCTGGGCGGCCTCGGCCCCACCGGGTTGGCCCAGGACGGTGAAGTGGAGGATTACCTGGTCGTCATCCGGCAACCGCGCCCGACCAACAACATCGTCATCAACTACATCACGGTGACGAACCTTGTGTTGAGCGGCACGAACTATCAGGTGGCCACCCTCTATTGGAACGCGCAGGCCTGCATCCACTACCAATTGCTGCAGACCCTGAGCCTGGGCACCAACAACGGCACTGACATCGTCTGGACCGCTGTGGGTCCGGAGGTCATTGGGCCAGCGAACAGCCAGGCGGTCACCAACCTGGCCGAACCGGCCACACAACGCTATTACCGCGTCGTCGCGCCGTAAGCGGCGGCGAGAGGGCGGCCAGCCGCCCTGTGCCGTGAGCGCAGGGCGGCGGCGGGGGGGCGGTGAATGGGGGGGCGCAAACGCATTACCCCTGAAAGCGGGAGGGTCGCCGGTGGCCCGCGAGGCCTTGCCGCCAGTGGTTAGCTTGATCGGTTGAAACTTGCGCGGCCGCTACCGGGCCGGTTTAAAGGACTTGTCCGGATGGGGCGGTGGGGGCGGCACGGGACGCGGCTCCTTCGCGATCAAGTCCTGCAGATGCTTGACAGCGGCCTCAAGCTGCGCGTCCTGGCCCTTGAAAGTGGCGAAGGGGAGGTTGTCCACAACGATGTCAGGGTCCACACCATGCCCCTCAATCAGCCAGGTGCCTTCGGGCCCATAAACGCCGATTTCCGCGGCTGTGGCCATGCCATTGTCCACCAGCCAGCGCTGGGCCGAGAGCCAGATTTCCCCACCCCACGTGCGAGTGCCGATGACCTTGCCCAAGCCGAGGCGGCGGAAGCCTTCGCTGAAGGCCTCGCCGTCGCTGGCGGTGCGTTCGTTGCACAGGACCGTGACATGGCCGCGGAAGGCAAACTGCATGTTCCAGTAGGGGTCGCCGACGCGCGGCTGCCAGTAAAACCACGCCCGCCGCAGCAGCCGGCCCAGAATCCACGGGTCAATGTTGCCCCCGCGGTTGTTACGCACGTCAATGATCAGCCCCTGGCGCTGGAAGACCGGGAAAAACTCGCGCGTCCATTGCGCCATGTCGGCCGCTCCCATCGCCCGCAAATGAACATAGCCGATCTGGCCCTTGCCCAGCTCCTCGACCCGCTCGCGGCGGGTCAGTTCCCATTCGTCATAACGCAAGCTGCCCTCGCGCTCGGCGGTGATGGGGAACACAATCACCCGCCGTTCCGGCCCGTCCCCGGCCGGTTTGACCTCGAGCAGGACCTGCTTGCCCGCCTGATTGCGCAAGAGCATTTCCGGATGCGCCACTTCCGCCGTTGCGCGGCCGTTGATGCGGGTAATCACGTCTCCTTCGGCGATGTCCACCCCGGGCCGCGCCAGCGGCGCCAACTGGTCGGGATAATCGGGGTCGGCCCGGTAAATGTGCTCGATCCGCCAGCCGCGCGCGGCCTCGTCCCGAGCCAGCCGTGCGCCCAGCGACGCGGTCTGAATGCGGTCGGGGCCTTCCCGGAGGTCGCCGTAGCGGACGGCGATGTGCAGCGTTGAGAGTTCTCCAACCAGTTCGTAGATGACGTCGCTGAGTTCCGCCCGGTCGCTGATTCTCGCCAGCAGGGGCAGGTATTTGGCATGCATGGCCGGCCAATCCACGCCGTGCATCCCCTCGTCGTAAAAGTAATCGCGCATCATCCGCCAGGCTTCCGTGTAAATCTGCCGCCACTCCTCGCGCGGGGTAAGGCTGAAGGTCCAACCGTCGAGGTTAAACCGGTCTTCGAGCTTGGCCGGCGCGCTGCTGTCAGCGGCGATGACGTGGAACGCATCGCCCTTGCGCACGAGCAACTTCCTGCCGTCGCCGCTCTTTTCAAAGCTGCGCACGTCATCCACCAGCGTCCTGGGCTTGGGATTCTTGTGCGTGATCTCGAGCTGCCTGAGGTGTGTCCTGGCGTCAAAACCCGTGTCCTGGGCGAGCCAAAGCAGGTGTTTGGCGGTCACTTCCAGGTTCCGGTAATTTCCTGCAGGCGCCGGCACTTCAAACAGGCGGGTCGGCAAACCCTCGAGGTCAATTCTCACCTTCACTCCTTTTGGTTCTTTCGCAACCGCCTTGGTTTCCGGTTTGGTTTCCACGCCCGGCTCCTCCTCGGTGGCGCGGGAGTCTTCCGCCGTGTCGGTCTTCGCGGGTTTGTCCTCTTTCTTGTCCTCGGATTCCCCCGCCTGCAGCTCGTCCCGCGGCGCAAAGGGCCAGCGCAGTCCCTTGGTCAGTGCAAGGGCGTACAACCTCGTGTTTTCGGTAAAGTGCGGTTCGGGCTGGCGCGGCCCCCAGGGACTCGAGACCAGCGTTCGCAATTCACGGTCGCTCAGGAAGTAGAGCCACTTGCCATCGGGGGACCAGGCGGGGCTGAAGCTCTCGACCCGGTCACTGGTCACCGCAAGGCGGGTTTGATCGGACACCCGGTAGAGGTGAATCCGTTGGACCAGGTTCGACGCGTGGTCCACGTAGGCCAGCCATTGGCTGTCGGGCGACCAGGAGAATTCTTCGAAACCGCGGTATCGCGACTGGGCCACCAGCGTGGTGACGCCGGTTTCGATTTCATGCACCCAGAACTTGCGATCCTTGTCCGCCCAGGCCAGCCGCTTGCCGTCCGGGGAAGGCACCCCGGCAAAGCGAAAGCGCGTCGCGTTGGTGGTGAGGGCGACGGCGGGCCCGACGCCGTTGGCGGGCAGGCGCCAAAACTCCCACTCACCGGTTTCATCCGATAGCGCCACCAGCGATTTTCCATCCGGCAGGAAGCGCGCATTGCGGTAACGCACATTGGCCTTGCGCGGCACCTCGACGAACCGGCCCTGCTCGAGCGGCGCCACGAAAACCTGTCCGCGCGCGGTCAGGGCCAGGCGGTCGCCATTGGGCGACAGATGGGCCGAGGTGAGGTAATCCAGCGGCTTCTGGACCCAGCGCTCGCGCTGCTGGTCAAAATCCGATGCCAGGCGGATGTCCAGCACGGTATCGGTGCCGGCGGCGAGATCCAACAGGCGCAAATCGGCGCCGTGCTGATAGACGATGCGCCCCCCGTGCAGTGCCGGCGATTTGACATCGTAATCCTGGTGCCGGGTCAACGGTTTCACGTCGGAGCCGTCCAGTTTCATGGACCAGAGGTTCATCACCCCGTCGCGGTCGCTCGCGAAATAGAGGCGGCCGTTCCAATACATCGGGTTGCGGCTGGTCCCTTTGAAATCCGCGGTGAGGGGCTGCGCCTCGGCGTCCCCTTCGGCGAAGCGCCAGAGGTTTTCGACCCAGCCGCCCTGGTAACGTTTGGTGCTGCTGCCCTGTTTGGCCAGCCGGGTGAAAAACAAGGTGTTGGAGTCAGGATCGAACGTGCCCTGGCTGGCCTGCGCCAGCGGCAGCACTTGTTTCTGCCCCGTCTGCGGTTCAAGGGTTGCCAACTGCCAGTTGGGCAGCGTGGCAAACCACTCGGTGGCGTAAAGCACCCGCCCTCCCGGCGTCCAGCCCGCCACCAGCGCCCGGCCGCCCTCGAACGTCTGTCGGGCGGGCAGGCCGCCCGCCAGTGGCATCGTGTAAACCTCCGTGGGCCCCTCATACTCGGCGCTGAAGGCGACCCATGTCCCGTTTGGAGAAATCGCCGCGTGCGACTCCATTCCCGGATGCGTCGTCAATCGTTGCGCCACTCCGCCGCTGGCGGGGACGCGCCACAAGTCCCCCTCCGCCGTGAACACAATCGTATCGCCATGAATGGCCGGAAAACGGTAGTAACCGCGCGGGGCCTCCGCGCCCGCGGCGAATGCAAAAAACAGCGCCAGGAGGATGTGCAGTCGTAGTCTCGTGACCATAAGGTTCGATTCCCAGCATGCCCAACCTCCCGACAACCCGTCGAGCCTACAGTGTTCAAAATCTGCCGCGAACGGGCTTGGACAGGGTGTTGCCCGCCGGCCTTTTCCCCGCCGTCCCCGGCTGATGACCAGTGTTCCAGCGATTGCGAGAAATTACAGCGGCCGGATTTTGTTATCGAGGCCGACCACGCGCCAGGTGGTGTTGCCCCCCAGTTGCCAGTGGACGTAAATCAAGTGGATGTTGGCGGCCTGCAGCTCGGCCAGTGTCGAGGGGGACAAACCCGGCTCGAGCCGGGGCTCGAAAATGAATTCCTCGCTAAAGTTGTGATGGCCCGGGCCGTACGTCTGCGAGTAGGCATTCGTCAACACAATGGCCTCCGTGGTCAGGCCGGTGATCCGGGTCTCGGCGAATTGCAGGAGGGGAGCGGTGTAGATGAGAATGCCCTCGGGCTCCTTGGGCCAATAGAACTTCGTTTGAATGGTCGCCAGGTTGGTGCGGACAAGCAGCCGTTCCTGGAGAATGGCGTCCGGGGAGAGCGCCGGGCGCGGTTCCAGCCGAACGGTTTCGTTGGTCACCGTGGCCGCCCCGCCCATCCAGTCGAGCACAGGCATCGGGGTGGCATAGGTCACACTGACTTCCCTGGGAAAGTCCGCCTGGGTGAACACCGGCGGCTGTGCGCCGGAGACGTTGGTGATGAGCGCGGTTTGAAGCTGCCACGCCCGCCGGGTGGCGCCCGTGCCGGTGGTCCAGGAGTTGATTGTGCCCGAAGGCGCGTTCGACGCGTTCGGCCAAGTGCTGAGGCTGCCGGTCAGCGTTTGGATCGCGCCACTTTCCACGAACTCGCAGGTGCCGGTGGTGTAAATGCCGCCCGCCAGGTTGGTGGGCGCCAGACGCAGATTGGCCGTGTGAAGGTTCCAAACCGATTTGAGCCGGTGGCTGGCAAACACGTTGTCCCCTTCGGCCTGGCGAACCGTGCACAGAACTGGCTCGTGCACCAGAAAAGGGATTACCGAGTTGGTCGCGGTGGTTTGCGGCACCTCGCGCACCTGCTTGACCACGCGCCCCAGGCGCAGGTCCTTTTTGTATTCGAAGTCCAGGCGGAAACTGTTTTTGGACGGGTGGAACTGTCGGAACGCCACGCCTACGGCGGCAAACAAATCCATGAAGGCGCGGTAATCCGCCGGCCAGTCCATGACATAATCCCCCAGCGGCAGCAGCGACGAGTATTGTTTGAGCGTGAGCGAGGTGTTGGGATTGTAGCGAGAGGCGCTGACGATCTCGGGAAGCGAGGTGCCGTCGGGGTTGGCCACCGGCACCGCGCCCCACTGCGTCACCAAGTCGCCGCTGATATTGGTGCTGTAGCCGGTGTAGGAGAACGTCGGCAGCGCGACGCCGTTGGCCAGTTCTTCCTCATCCGGGAAGGAATGGTGGACCAGGACGCCCATCGCCACCCGGGTTTCGTCCACACGGTGGAGGAGCCGTTCCAGAAAGGCGTCGTCGTTGTAGAAGCTGGCATAGACTTTCCGGATGGCCCGAAAGACCCCGCGCTCGTTGGGCTCCGCCGAATCGCACCAGCAGGGGCCGGCGGTGTCGCCATCCAGATCATCCTGCAAGCAGCCGCTGTAGCTGTCGTAAAGGCCGGCGCCGGTGAATTGCTCGGCATCCTCGACGTTGGTCGAACTCCGAAACCGGATTTTGCGAAGCGGGTCGAAGTGCGGAATCAACGCGTCGAGAATCGCCTGCTGCTGGGCGGCATTGAAGGTCGCCGTCCGGGTGAACAGGTCACGGATCGCGGCGAGGTTGGTTTTGAGGGAGACAATGTCCGGCGGATAGTTCGTGTAAGGCGCCAGGCGCGCGGCGATTTCCGCGCGCAAGGTGTGCCCGCCCGGCAGCACCTGATCGAGAAACGCCTCCCAAATGTCAAATGAAAATGCGATCGCCGCCGGACAGTTCGTCGGGATGGCACGCCGCAACAACCCGTAATTGGCCGCTTTGCCCCCGAAATACCGGATATCGGCCGGCGCCAGCAGGTCGGTCGAAGCCCAGAGAGCGCCGTAAACCTCGCGCGGCTGGAAGTTCAGCGGCGCGGGGACTTTCAGCGCCAGCATTTCCGCTTCCAGCGCAGGGTCGAGCGCCCCTTCCACGTCCAGGAGCTTGATCTGCGCAACACCCTGGCTAACCGTCGCCCGCAACAAGACTTTGCGGCCGGCCAACGCCAGCGCGCGGGCCTGGTCCGCCGGGTCCGCCAGATACACAAAGGGCAGGCCGAAGGATTGCGACAAAATCGCCGTGTGTGAATTCGGCGTCGAGGGGGTCAGGGTCAGAATGCCGGCGATGATCGGGGTGTCGGCGGGCACACCGTCGGTCAGCAGAATGTCCCCCGGCGCAAGCCGGCCATCGGCAAAAGCGGCCGTGACCTCCCCCGCGGCGAAATACTTCAGACGGCCCAGCGCCCACCCTGTGGAATAACAGGGGTTGAGGGTCACCCAGCGGTCCAGTGCGCCGAGGGGAATCCCGCGCGCGGCGAAGGCCTCTGCGTTGGTCCTGGCCACCTCGGCCTGCTCGAAGGAAGGCATATAGAGCGCCCCTGCGGCGTTCGAGGCGTAAACCGTCGCGCGCACAAGCTTGAACCAGCGGTCAATCTCCTCGGGCGTGTAGGGGTCGAGGCCGACGAACTGCACGCCATATTCCGCCGTGGTCGGCAAGGGCGGATAGAGCACCGCCCCCAGCACCACTTGTTGGTTGGTGCGCCACAAGGAGACGGCGTCAAAGCCCGCGCGGTCCATGCCTTGGAACGGCGGCAGACGCTGCGTGGCGAAGTCGTAATGGAACAGGAATTTCCGGCTGTCCTGATAGTAGATGCGGGTGGGCTCGGCCAGCACGAGCGCAAACTTCACCCAGGTAACGCTCTGCATCGCGTTGGACGAGCGAAGGGGCTCGAGGGGAAAAAGAATCTGGTTCTTCCAGTCGTCATTGGAGCCGCGCGGCGAAGCGGCCAGGCGGTAAAACCGGTAGGGCCACTCCGCGCTGGCCGCATCGGGATAAGCCAACAGAGCGTTGTGGAAGGTTCCGACCGTTTGCCAGGCGCCGAGGTGGGTGCCGGCTTGCAACCAAAGAACGGTGTTGCTGTGAAACGTGCTGTTCAGCCGCACCCAACCCGACCTGGCATCCGGGGCCAGAATCTCCAGCCGGGGGGCGGTCGCCTGGGCCCAAGCGGCGAGGCTGCAGGCGCACAACCACAAGGGGGCTTGCCGGAGAAGCCGGCGACGGTGAGTTTTCATGAGGTGACGGGCGCCGCAACCGGGGCCTCGGTTTGGCTTTCCTGGCTCGGGGTGGCGGCAGGGGGATGACCTTTTGTCAATGGCTTTGACGGCGCGCCACTGGTGGGACCGGGAAGGGCGGCTGAGAGCGGCTGGGGTTCGTGAACCATTGCCTAGGGAGCGCCCGCCGCCTTCCGCGCCTCCGCAATGACGGCATGGAAGGCCGGCTTGGGTTGGCTGTTGCCGTCGAAAAGCAGGGGACGGCCTTGCGCACGCCACGAGTTCGCGTCATTGGCGCCCCAGAACGTGACCACCTCCACGTGTTTGGCGTGTTTGAGGAACGCCCGGAAAATGCCCGCGTAAGCCTCGGCCAGTTTGCGATCGGCATCGCTCACCAATCCGCCCTGGGTGGTCGCGGCGTTGTCGGCGATGTCCGCGCCGGTGCCGCGCTGGCCGCTCTGCGCGCTGTTGACGTCCAGTTCGGTGATGTGAATGGGCAGGCCGAGCGTTGCGATTTCCGTCAGCGCCCGGTCCATGGTTTCAAAGCTCGTCGAGACGTTGACGTGGGCCTGGGAGCCGATGGCGTGGACGGGCACCTTCTGCGCCTGGAGCGACTTGATCAGCGTGATGAGTTTGCGGCGTTTGGCGGGGTCCTCCAGCGAGTAGTCGTTGTAGCGAAGAATGGCGTCCGGATCGGCCTCGTGGGCGTATTCAAAGGCCTTGGCGATGAAGTCGGGGCCAATGATCTCCAGCCAGAGCGATTGCCGCAGGAGGTTTGTGCCGCCGTCGGCGAGGGCCTCGTTGACCACGTCCCAGACTTTGATCTTGCCCTTGTAGCGACCGACCACGGTGTGAATGTGCTCGCGCATGCGCTGGAGCAACTCCTCGCGAGACGCGCGCGGACCGGAAAAGCCGCGGCCAAAACCGCCGCCGAAGCCGGGACCCCATCGGCCGCGCCCGGAGCGGCTGGTATCCGGGGGGTTCGTGTTGGCCAGGGGGCCGGGTGCGACGCTGGCAGTTTTCGGGGGCGGATTCGTGCCGGCGAACACCCAGTTGGGCGTCTGCGCGTGCCAGACGAGCGTGTGCCCGGCCAACTGCATCTGGTGGCTCAAGCCGAAGTCCACGAAGGCGTCGGCCGCCCTGAAATCAAAGCCGTCCCTTCCCGGTCGCGGATGAAGCAAGGCCCATTTCATGTCATTCTCGGCCACGATCTGGTTGAACTGCGCCTTGACCAGGGCGATGTCCGCGTTGACCTGCTCCGGATTTCGGCGGAAGCTTCGGCCCGTCGTGATGGCGCGATTGACGGCCGTGCCGACCATGAAATGGTCTTTGAAAACGTCCTTGAGCGCAGGCGAATCCGCCGACCCAGCGGTCGTGGCGCTCAGGACCAGCAGGGCCGTCCAGAGGCAGCGGCAGTGGGTGGGGGCGGTGGCATTCAAGGCAGGCATGTCCGTCGTTGTCGGTTTCACTTCGTCAATCGGTAGAAAATCGGGGTGGCGCTGGTGGGCGGTGGCAGTGTCACCCGCCATTGGCCGTCGAGGATTTGCGGGGCGGGCGAGGCGACGTTCATCCAGTCGCCCTGGGCGAGGTTCGTGCGCGATTGCAGGACGTAGCCAGCGGAGGCCAGCGGCCAGCGCAGCGTGAGGTGATCCGGCGACGCCGCGATGCTGATCTGCGGCGGAGTGGTGCTCAACAACTGGTCCGGCCCCAAGGCGTGCGTGGCGGCGATCTCGTCGGCGGAGAGCGCCGCAACATAAAGGCGAAACTCGTTCAGCAGCCCGTCGAAGTAGGGATCTGCCGCATATTGCGAGCGACCGAGATAATTGTTCTCGGTAAAACCAAGACTGGAAGGCCGGAGCGTCATGGCGGCATTGGTCCCGACGGCGGCGCCGTTCAGGTAGAGGATGCCCGTGTTCCCATGGAGCGTTACCGCGACATGATGCCATACCCCTGTGGCCAAAGCTGAACTGCCATTGATCTGCTGTTCGCCACCAGCGCCGTTGGTGGTGATGGCGAAGCGCAGCCGGCCGGAGCTGCCGTTCTGTGGCGTGAGAAACATGTTGCTCGTGGTGTTGCGACCGAAATCGAAAATGCGGCTCCAGTTGGAGGTCGAGTTCAGCCGCACCCAGGCTTCGATGGTGAAGTTGGTCAAAATGCTGACGATGCCGGCGGGCAAGCTCACGTGTTGCGACGAGGCGGGGGCCAGGGTCAACTGGCCGCCGGCGAACGCGCCGCCATTAGGCAACGTGCCGTTCCAGGCGGGACCACCGATGGAGTCGGACACCGTCGCGCCGCTGGTCTCGCTGAAGTTGTAGCGGTGGACCAGGGCGCCCAGGCTGAGGGGCAGCGTTGTGGCGACGGCCCGGGCACTGTCGGCGCTCTCGCCGCCGGCGTTCACCGCGCTGACAACGTAGTAATACGTTTGGCCGCTGCTCAGTCCGTAGTCGCTGTAGTTCGTCGTGGCAAGGCCGGTGGTGATGACCGTGTAGGGGCCGCCTTCCGTGAGCGAACGTTTGACATTGTAGCTGGTCGCGTGGGTGGAGGCGTTCCAGGCGAGATTGACTTGGAGGCATGAAACCGCGGTGGCAGTCAAGCCCGTGGGCGCTGCCGCGGGCGGAAGCGTCACCGGCCAGCCGGGCACGCTGACATTGTCGAAGGTTGCCGCGCACAAACTGGCGTTGTTGTGGGCGGTGAGTGCCAGCCCTGCGTACACCGTGGACGCCATGCTGATCGTCACCGGAGTTCCCTGCTGCGTCCAGGCCACCCCGTCCGGCGAGCGGTAGGCGATGAAGGTATTACCGCTGCGCACCAGCCGGACCCAGTAAGGCGCGCCGAGTCCGGTGCTGTTGGTGAAGTTGTTGTTTCCGCCCGGGGTTGAGCGGTATTGAAACGTCACGCCATTACCCGGGGTCACGGCCATCAGCGCATTGGCGGAGTTCGCGGTCAGACTCTGCCGGATCATCACACCGGCCTTGGCCCACGGGTCAGTGTTCTGCAGCGTGAGCACGCGGGCGGTGATGACGACGTTTCCCGTGACCGGCACATAGATGAATCGGAAGGCGTCCGCCGTGTTCCAGATGTCGTCCCCGGAAGCCGTTGCCGCAAACGCGCCGTTGTTGAAAGTGGCGCTGCCCGCGATTGCCACCGCCCCCACGTCCTGCGTCAGCCACGGATACGGCAGGTCGAACGTCGCTTCCGCGCTGTTTGGCGTCTCCTTGCCCCCGACCACGGCGCTGACAACGTAATAGTACCTTGTGTCCGGTGTGATGGTGTCGGTGAAGTGGGTCGCCGTGACGCCGGCCGCGATGGGGGTGTAAGGTCCGCCGCTGACCAGCGAACGCTTCACGTTGTAGCTGGTCGCATTGGTGAAGGCGTTCCAGACCAGGTGGACCTGCGTGGCAGAGACTGGCGTGGCAGCCAAGCCGGAGGGAGCCACGACCTGACCCGGCACGTCGGCAGGGGCGGAGTTGGCGCTCTCCCCGGCCAGGTTCGCCGCCGACACCACGTAGCAATAGGCGACTCCGTTGGCCAACTGGGTGTCGCTATAGTTCGTCGTGCTGACGTTGGCGACAACGACGTAGGCGCCGCCGTCGGTGGGGGCGCGTTTGACGTTATAGCTGGTGGCGTTGCTGGAGGCCAGCCAGGTCAGGTCCACCTGCCCGCCCCCCGCCGAGGCCACCAAACCGGTCGGCATGGCTGGCACGGTCAGGTTCTGCCAGCCGGGCACCGTGACGTTGTCGAAGGTGGCGGTGCAGAGGCTCGAGTTGTTGTGGCTGGTCAGGGCCAGGCCCACATACACTGTGGTGCCCATGGTGATCGCTGCACTCCCGATCTGCGTCCACGTCACCCCGTCCGGCGAGCGGTAGCCGGTGAAGGTATTGGCGCTGCGCACCAGTCTCACCCAAAAGGGCGCATTCAGGCCGGGCGTGTTGTTGTTGCTGGTGTTGCCGCCGGTGGTGGAACGCGATTGCCACGCCACGCCGTTGCCTGGGGTGACCGCGACGAAGGCATGCGCCGAGTTGGCGCTCAAGCTGGCGCGCATCATCACGCCCGCCTTGGCCCAGCCGTCGGTGTTTTGTACCGAAAGAACGCGGGCGGTGATCACGCCATTTCCCGTCAGAGGCAAATAAACAAACCGGAACGCGTCGGCCGTGCCCCAAATGTCCGCGCCGGAACCGCCCGCGGTGAACACGCCGTTGCTGAAGGTGACGCTGCCCCCCACCCCGACAGAGCCGATGTCTTGCGACGCCCACGGGTAGGGTGGCTGGACACTCGCCTCCAGGCTGTTGGCGCCTTCGACGCCGCCGCAAACCGCGGACACCACATAGTAGTATTTCACCCCGGCAACCCCCGTGTCGGTGTAGTTCGTCGCCGTCACCCCGGCGGCAAGGGTCGTGTAAGGGCCGCCCGTGCTGCCCGAGCGTTTCACCTGATAGCTGGTCGCCCCCGCGACACTGTTCCAAGTGAGAGTAACCTGTGTGGGGGACGACGCCGCGGCACTCAAGGCGGTGGGAAAAGCGGGCGCGGAAGTCGCGACGGGCATCCACTGCTGGAGAGGCGCGCCCACGGAGTACTCCTGCTTTTGCACCGGAGCGGTGTTGGTGGCCGAGGTATTCAGGCACAAACCGGAGCTGACGATGACGAAGCGCTGGAAGCCGCCGCCGCTGGGCAGCGGAATGAAGTTGCGGTCGTCGCTGGTGCTCCAGGAGGACACCAACCCCAGAGAACTGCCGGAGCCATTCCAACTCCAGCCATTCAGAGCCGAAGTGATCTTGTATTGGCCTCCACCCATGTGCTGCACGTGCCATTGCTGGGATGCCGTCCCTGAATCGGCGCTCGCGATGACGGTGTTGTTGCTGGTCACGGCCTCCATGGCCAGGGCGTTGGCCGCGTTCAGAATCCTGTATGTCCCATTGGCAATCACCCCCGTGGCCGTGGGGGACAGTTCCAGCCAGTTCAGGTCGAAACCGCCGGTGGAAATTCGCAAATGCAGTTTTTGGCGGCCGAATCCCAAATAAACGGGCACGGTGGCCGTCGCCCACGTGGTGTCTGCGCCGGTCGGCGCCAGGGTCCGCGCTCCGGTCGTGTCGCGGGCGTTGCTGATCACTTCCACGGCACAACCGCGGTTCGGGGTGGCATAACGCAGCCGGAGATCATACCAGCCGGGTTCTCTGACGAGGATCGTGTATTCCAGCCACTCGCCGTCGGACGTCCCGGTCACCGCGTAGCCGCCGCCGGTGTCATTGCACGCCGCGATATCCACGGCCTCCGCGGTCCGATACTGGCCGCCGCTATTTGAACTGTCCGTGTCATGATAGGAAATGCCTTCACCGCCCCAGTCGAAATCCTCCGCCTGGAGGCGGAGCGTGCCGGTGAGGACGTTGTTGACCCAGTTGGCGACGGTGGCGCGAGGCTGGCCGTTGTTCCCCTGGACACCGCGGGCCACCGGCCAGGTGCCGTAATCGGGCGTCCAGGACAGTCCGGCGTTGTCCACCACATTCTTGAAAAGCTCCGGCCGGGTCACATCATCCGAAACGCCCGAGGGAGGGATATACTGGAATGTCAGCCACGAAACGCCTAGTCGTTCCAAATCGGTCGTCAGTTCCACCTCGAGGCAGACGCCGCGGCTCGTCCCCCAGCGCGGCCAGCCGAACTCGGTCATGAAGCAGGGATAACCGGCATTGATCAGAGCCGCCACGGCGGTGGCCGTGCCTTCCCAACCGCCGTAGCCGTGAAACGCCACCGCCTCGTTGGTCCAGACGGCGTTCTGATTGCCGAACACGGCTTGGTTGAAAGCCCGAATGTCGGTCAAGGCGGCGTTGGCCCCGCCGCTGCCGGACAGCACCGCGTAGCTGAAGAGCAGCACAGGCGTGTGCGGCGCGTGGGCGCGGATTGCTCGGTAAGCGGCAATTTCCATGTCCAGCGTGCCCGCCGGGGTGGTGCCCGTCAGATAAGACGGTCCCCAGGCCATCGGTTCATTGTGAATCTCGTAAAGGACGTGCGTCTCGTTGGCGTAGCGGGGGGCGTAAAAATTCCAGAAATTGGTGGCCCACTGGAGATTGTGGTTGCCGTTGTTGGCCCCGTTGCCAATGGTCATGACCAGATAAAGACCCAAGTCCCGCGTCCGCTGCACGATCTTATCCACCTCGGCCGCGTTGTAGCCGGGAGCGGTGCTGCCCGCGGCGGGATAATTCGGGTCAAAGACCTCCGCGTAGAGATGAACCGCATTGAGCCCCAGATCTTTGATTTTCGCAATCTGGTCGTAGGGCGCCGCCGACGTCCATTCCGTCGAGGTGTACGGCCCCCGCAGGGGCTGCCCATTGTCGGCGAAGAAGGAGGTTCGCGCCGCGTTGAGTTGCGGACGACCGCGTGGGATCGGCAACTGCGCTTCCAAGTGATGGATCGAGATCAAAAAGAACATCAAACCGGCGGTCACCAGGATGCGGCGGTGTCGTGTCACGCTGTTATCTGCCCGTGCGGTGGCCATATATTCATGCGGCTTTCAGAACCGGCTTGGTTATGTTTACAAGAAAGCCGCTGCAGGGTACGCAGCGGCTTTCCCAAAGCAAGTCTGGTCGGGGCGGGCGATCACTGCCCCCAATCATTAGCGAGTAGCGTGGGCGGCTCTCGGCGCGGAGATGTGGACCGG